>CAUQEW010000031.1:0-67682 GCA_963517115.1 uncultured Lachnospiraceae bacterium
CTCTATAAAGGACATGCCGCAGGAAGGCAAGGTAGACAAAATGAATATATATGCGCGATATTCATTACACAGCCTAAATTGGGCTTTGACACCCTAACCATTATTAACGTTTCATCTTTTTTAAATATTGCACAACTGTTTCACCCATTACTTCCAGAAACACCTTGTTAAAGTATTTCGGATCGGAAAAACCTACATAACTATAAACTTCTTCTCTGGTTACTGCATTGTTCAATAATAAAGTCACTGCAACTTCAATACGATATTTCTTTAAAAATTTTGAAAAGGTTTGTCCTATATCTTTATGAAATAAATAACTAAAGTATTCAGGTGTGATACCTAAAGTACTCGCTAAAAATTCTTGACCTATTTTCGAAGCATAACTTTGCTCTATAATAGCGAGAGTTTTCAAAATAAGCGGGTGTGTATTAGGGTATCGATCCTGCAATTTACTAAGTGTAACTGCTGTACTGCCATTATCTAATTCTAATCGTTCTAATACAGTTTTTACTTCATCATAGGTGATTGGTTTTACTAAATATTCTTTTACGCCCAATGAAATTGCTTGCCTAGCGGTTTCAAATTCTTCATACGCACTGATGATTACAAACTTAATCTCAAGCTGCATCGTGTATAGTGTTTTTATCAATGCCATACCATCCATATAAGGCATTTTAATATCCGTAAATACAACATCCGGTTTCACTACTTGAATGATATCCAGTGCAGACTTCCCATCTGCTGCTTGTGCTACTATCTCATATTCTTCGCCTATTGACGTGATTAAATTATATAACCCTCTCCTTGCTCTTTGCTCATCTTCCACTATCATAATTCGCATATCAATCACCTGTCACCTTCCATATTATTTCGGCATAGGGATTAAGAATGTAAACAAGGTGCCTTTCCCAAGTTCAGAATTAAGTTCTACCTCAAGATCATCCTTATAATACATCTTCATTCTAGTAATAACATTTGAAATACCTATTCCAATTGTATCGCTTGGTGGCTTAACTGGGTCTATTAATATCTCTTTCAGAACCTTCACGGTATCTTGATTCATACCTTTTCCGTTGTCGGAGATTAAAAGTTTTAGTCTGTCCTTTTCTAGAGAAGCTTTTATTCTAATCTGTCCATTCTTCTGCATTCCTTCAAATCCATGTAAAATGGAATTCTCCACAAACGGTTGAAGCATAAGTTTACGACATGGCCAATCACCTAATGTTTCCGGAAAATCTATTTCATAATCAAAGACATCTTCAAGTCTTGACTTTTGAAGGTATAAATATTGCTCTATCCAAGCGATTTCCTGGATCATGTAAACATTTTGATTCTTCTGCGTAAACGAATATCTTAAAATATTGGAAAGCTTTTTTATTAATATTGATACTTTAAAATTTTTAGCCTCAAGGGCTTCATAATTAATCACATTAAGCGTATTAAATATAAAATGTGCATTGATTTGAGATTCTAAAGCATCTCTTTCCGCACGTTGCCTTTTGTTCATGGAAATAATAATATCTTTATGATTTTCATCTATTCTTAGATTCATCTCTTTTAAGGAATACATCATAGAATTAAAATTTTCTGCCATTTGCCATATTTCATGTTCTCCTTTGACTTTAATTCTTCTGTTGAGATTTCCTTTCACTGCCAAGGATATGGATTTGTTAATTTCTTTCACTGGTTTCAATATACTATTGATAATCGCACATAATAAAAAGAATACAACCCCAAGTGCTATAAAATAAGATACATTCTCTTTATAATAAATGTCATTAATTTGATCAAGTAGCTTTCTTTCATCGATTGCTATGTTAAAAGCCCAATCTAATTTACCAACCGGCTCACTAATATTAAACAATTTTTCTTCTTTTATATAAAATTGTTGGGACAACCCAATTACATCTTTATCCACACTAAATACAATATTACCAGCTTTATCTGTTATGTAACCATAGGAATACCCATCTTTGTTTTGGGAAACGGAGGACAGAAATTCATATAATGCTTCTGCATCAAAGGAAATTATTACAGCATACTTGACATCATCAAAAGACTTATCGCCCATTAACGGAAAACCCATATGAAACATATTTAAACTTTTCATATTGGGATGGTTAGCTGGTTCCGTACGAACTGAGTATTTTGGAATTGTTCGGTTTGAAGTATTTACAAAAATCTCATGGGCCATTTCTGATAGAATATAGGAATTATCTTCATCCCACAATTTTGCATTGGTTATGGCATATCTATCATATTGATAAATCATTCCATCTTCCGATGCAATACTAATATTAACTATCCATCTAGAATAATGCGCACTTAAACTCAAACAGTTTTTAATAAACTGTTCCTTCGACGCCTTATCCACCATAGATGCTGCTGTGTAGGCATTCGCACTTTTGTATAAGTTTTCATTGATTGCAATTTCACATCCTATCGTGATACAGTCATCGAGCAAAACAACGAGATTCTGTTGTGCAGAATTTAGTAGAGTTTGTTCTGTTGCATAGGTTTCATTCCAGAGATAACTAACATATTCACGTTTCAGATATCTCTGCATTGGTACTACAACAATTATTCCGAGAACTATGAGCATTATAAAAAAACACCAAATATGTGACATAAAATAATTTTTCAACTTACTAATTATGATGTGTAACTTGTTGGTCATCTTATCAATCATACAATCACCCAATATGTATATTATTCAGCGTTTATAGGAATTTAGATACTCAAATCATTAACGTTAGTATATCATACCTAATAGTACTTATCAATCAATGCGCCCTCTCAAAAAGGTAAATTTTTTCTATAAGGTTGACAACTCAGACAGTAAGTTATATGATTTTATGCAATGTAGATCGTCACTAACATGAATCAAATTAGAATACAGGAGGAAGAACGATGAGTTATATACCAACCGTAAAAGAGTCATATGAATTATTAAAAAAATATAATAAGGATGAATTTCATTTAAAGCATGGAACGATTGTTTCTGGTGTTTTAGGCTATTATGCAACAGAATATGATCCGGAGAATGTGGAGTATTGGAAAGTTGTAGGCATGTTACATGATTTAGATTTTGAATTATATCCGGAAGAGCATTGTATAAAAAGTCAGGAGCTAATGAAAGAATTAGAGTTAGATGAAGGTATTATACGAGCAACTGCAAGTCACGGTTATGGAATTACCGTAGATATAAAACCAGAATTATTTATGGAAAAGGTTCTGTATGCAGTTGACGAGTTAACCGGTCTCATTGGTGCTGTTGCACTTATGCGTCCATCTAAAAGTGTTTCTGACTTAGAAGTGAAATCTGTTATGAAAAAATTCAAAACCACCAATTTTGCAGCAGGCTGTTCTAGAGAGGTTATTAATAAAGGTGCTGATATGTTAGGCATGGAATTGTCTGATTTAATCCAAAAAACCATTCTAGCTATGAGAAGCTTAAATCCAGAATTAGAAATCTGAGTCAAAGCGGATATTCGCAATCCGCTTCGCTACTTACTTATAAGGTTAAATAGACAAATTAAAAGTAAGGAGCTCCTGCAATAATATTTGCTACGAATATTATTACAGGAGCCCCTTACTCTTATATTTATCTTCTAATTCATTATTTTTTCACAGGATCATACCCTACTACAGTCCATATTCCGGTGGAATCTTGCCTTATCAAACGCTTTAGGTATACTTTACTTGCAGGTGTAGTTTCTCCGCTTATCTGAGCGATTGCAGCATCTCCGTTATTTTGTATTATTGTAATATCTTCATATTGAATTGGATAATCTCCTTGTATCCCTTCCGGTGAAATCAACAAACTGACAAATACCTGAGTAACAAAGGCGGGATCTAGTCTCCACGGCGAATGTCCGGCATCTACACTTATTTGAGAATTTTCTTCCACTTCCAGGTCAAATGGAACTTCGATTTCTGGTTTATTAGATGTTTCATTTTCATCCATAGGAATTAGAACAACTCCCTCGGACAAGCTTTTGGCAAATAAAGATAATTCATCAAAGGACACATTTCCAATAACTGTGTATTCAAAACCATTCTCTTGCCATCTAATTGAGCTAATATCAGTCATACCGCCATAACTGCCACCGTTTATCATAGTTCCCTCACTGTTTTTAATAGGTGCCATTATTTCAGCAGTACTGTTATTTACAATACCTATAATTGCGGAAGAATCCGGAACGAATTGCTCACTGGTTTTTTCTTGTAAAATAGCAACAGTCTTCTGGTTGTTGCTTGAAGTATAATATAATTTGATTTTTTTAGTTTCTGTTCCAACCGATATGGTTTTTAAGAGATATCCCTCCGGAATGTTATTCATGAGTTTTGGAATAAATCCTGCAATATCCTCTGCTTCATCCATGTTATTAACAACTTGCTCTGGATTAGTGTTGATTACTTTATAGCCTTCCGGTATATTATAGGCCATCAATTCTTCCGGTATCCTATCGCTATAATTAAGTTCTGTATAAGTGATAAGGTATTGCAGTGCATTTTGCATACTGGATTGTCTTTGTAATGGTAGCTTGGTATCTTTGTCAATCCATAAGTGATAAACATCTCCTCCGTCAGGTGTTACCTCAAGTATTGATGCCCGTCTTCCCGAGATACTTTCTTCTCCAATCGTCTTTACTTCTAGAGCGTTCTTTACATTCTCTATTTCCTTCCCTAATTCAAATGTAAAACGATAAGAATCAGGAAATGCAGGAAACAGATATACATTTTTCTCTTCCGGCCTAATCTGCCACTTCTTCTGTCCGTTGTTTACCGTGATTAAACCTTTTCCCGTGCCTTCTAATTCTTCTATATAATAGTTGCCTTTACTATCAACCCATACCTCTCGGGTAACCTGTGTTATTTTGTCCCCAAGGGCATTCGTTTCAACAATTTCAATTATTCCATGGTAGGCTTTAACTTGTTGAAAGGCTATATCCATCGCATGGGCAATATTAGGACCACTGGAAGGAATTATTATATTAAAAATAAATACAATTATAACCACTGCTGCAATTGCTCCCATAACAGGGAACCATACTCTTGCTGGTTTTTTAACTTTGTTCTTTTGATAGGTATTCTGACTTAAATTTGCAGTTAACCTCTTTGGATATTCTGAATCTGGAAAATCCGGTTCCTTTAAACTGCGTACTAAACGAACGGTATCCATAAGTTCCTCATATTCGAATGAATCTGTTGCTTTATTATGTTCCACTGGTTTTTTTTCAGAATTTAATTTATCTATATAATTTGATAATTTCGTTTCGTTTTGTTTCATATTTGCCTCCCGTCTGTGTGCTTTAGCACGCGTACAAATCAATGGGTGTGAAAGTGTATTTCTTTCACACTTTACCCTCCTTTTACATTTCACTGTTCTTTAAAATCTCTGAAAGAGTTTGTAGTGCCCGGTATTGCAGTACACGTATAGAACCTTCTTTTCTTTTCAAGATTTTTGCCGTTTCAGATGCCGAATAACCTTTTAAAATTCTTAATTCTATAACCCTCCTCTGATCTATGTTAAGACTTTCCAGGGCATGTTCGATCAATGTACGGTTTGCAGTGGAATCGGAAAAATCCTCTGTCATCATTACTTCCGGATCTACTTCATCTATATTCATACTATAACCTCTACGTTTATTTCTACGCCAATTATCCCGTATAATATTTAGTGATATTGTCTTCAGAAAACTACTATATCTATCAACTGTAATATTCTCTCTCCGAATATAATCTAATGCCTTAACATACGTTTCCTGCGTGATATCTTCGGCTTCTTCTCGGTTTTGAACTTTATAATATATGAACCGATATAATTCTTTCCAAGTAGCAGTACATATTTCCTCAATAAATTTAGAATCATTTTTCGTTGAATTATTCTTCTTGTCTTTCTTGTGCATTTATTTCCTTCCTCCCTTCCTAAGCGTATTAACACGCCTACATAAATATAGACGACAAAAGGATATAAAACGTTACATTAAGAAATTTATATAATGTACTATTTTATATCCTGTATTAATTTTGCATAGATTAGTAGAATATATTCCATTTTTTATTATGTATTACTCAATTGGTGGTATTGTATTCGATTTATCATCCTTATTATTTAAATATGCTTCCACTACCGGATCCTTAAATTCATATACCCGATGCCATTCTTTCGTCTCCATATTTTTAACAGTCTCAGACCGATTTCGATATAAGAATTTAATGATGTCATAACAGTCAATCCATATTTCATTAACACCCTCTTTTTGAGATTCATCAAAAATTAGCTGCATTCCAAAATGCAAGTGGGAAGTATCAATATTATTGGTATTTTCTTTCGTACTATAACCGGTTCTGCCAAGATACCCTATAACATCTCCAGCCTGAACCACACTTCCTACAACTAAAGATTTATTATAGGGAAAATTCTTTCGCAAGTGGGCATAATAATAATAGCGTTTTTTATCAAAACTTCGAACACCCAAACGCCAGCCTCCGTATTGATTCCATCCTAATGCTTCCACATATCCAGATTCTACTGCAATGACAGGAGTACCAACCTGACCCATCATATCATGGCCTAAATGTTGTCTTTTGTATCCATAACTTCTGGAAACACCAAAATCATCATAATCACTATAAGGGAAGAATTTTGCAATTGGTAAGAATGACTTTAACCCATATTTTTTTATCCATTCTTTTTCTTCCGGTTTATCTTCCTTCGCAACCTCAATTTCATACTCACCAACAAATCCACCAAGAACAGCGGTATATGCTTCATAATAATAATTATAGTATTTCATATCCTCTGTAAGTGTTCCTATGTTTTCTTCCTGACTTTGAAGTTTATTAACAAGTTGTGTTAAATCCTTTTCTTTGTATTTTGAAAAACCTCCGCCATACTTTGCTCCTAAATATGCCAGCAGTTCTATCCAATTAAGTTGCACTTCTTCAGACCTAGATGCAACATCATATAGATATGCTTTTTCAAGAGCGGAAGAACAAATATCAAAATCTACCCATTTAATATAATTTGTCTCTGCATTTGGTAAAAAAGCATCTATGGATTCCCCTGACAGGTTTTGATAAATAAGAAATGAAGATAAAACTAATACTAGAATAAGCTCACATATTATTGAATGTTTAATATTTATCTTTTTAATCATAAGCACCTCACACTGAACTGTAATATTATTCTATGATTTAATTATTCTTCATATTACATTTCATAGGATATAATTTAAACGATTATTTGTACTAAAAAAAATCAAAACTCAACCTTTCCTTCACCATAAAATATGTTATAATTGTAATATTCATTATGAATATATTAACATCCTTGGAAATATAAACAAAATATAATGCAAGGGAATTCCATTCAATCTGATTTATAAGTCAGAAAACAGGAACACCTTAGAAAGAGGTTTTTATGAATACAGAATGGTCATTGGATGTACTTTATAAAGGTTATCAAGATGAAGCCTTCTTAAAGGATTTAAAAAAACTAAGTGATTTAATTATAACTATTAAAAAATATGTAGCAGAACTCAGCAACTATAATCCGGTTGAAGCAGTTCCAACAATCATTGCTTACCAAGAAGAGTTTGAATTACTTGGTGCTAAATTAGGAGGCTACATTACTCTTCGTCAATCCACCAACACTACTGATAGTGAGACGACTGCACTTTTAGGTAAATTAGAAGAGTTAGATAGCACTTTATCTAAAGAAAATGCAATCATGGACAAATATATTGCCAAAGTAGAAAATTTAGATCAATTAATAGCAGAGAATGAAAAATTACAAGGATATGATTACCTTCTGCACAAAATCAAAGAAGATGCTGAATATATCCTAAGTGATGATGTGGAAGAAGTCATAGCAAAATTAAATCTATCCGCCGGTTCTGCTTGGTCTATGATGCAGCAGTATCTAACTTCTGTCGTAGAGGTTGATTATAATGGTGAGAAAACCACTCTCTCCGGTATCCGTAACCTTGCCAACAATAGCGACTCCAAGGTTAGAAAAGCTGCCTATGAAGCAGAGTTAGCTTCTTATGACAAGATAAAAGACGCTGTAGCGTTTTCCTTAAATAATATTAAATCTCAAGTAAATATCATTGCAGAATTACGAGGTTATGACTCACCACTAGCCATGACATTATATAATGCAAGAATGAAACAGGAAACCCTAGACGCTATGTTAACCGTTATGAAAGAATATATGCCAAAATTTCATACGTATCTTAAAAGGAAAGCAGAGATTCTAGGTTACAAAAATGGTTTACCTTGGTATGAATTGTTTGCTCCTCTTGGTAAAACAAATCGTACTTTTACTACTGAAGAAGCAAAGGATTATTTAGTAAGACATTTTCGTGGTTTTTCAGATGACTTGGCTGATATGATTGAAGAAGCTTTTAAAGATAATTGGATTGATTTCTTCCCACATGCCGGGAAAGTAGGCGGTGCTTTTTGTGAGAATCTTCCCTTTGTAAAACAAAGCCGTATATTAACTAACTTCGATGGTTCCCTCAGTTCTATAGTAACACTCGCTCATGAGCTTGGTCACGCATATCATGGTTTGAATATACAGGAACATCTACCGTTAAATACCGACTATTCTATGCCGGTTGCTGAAACTGCCTCTACCTTTAATGAAACCGTTATCATGAATGCTGCAATTGCTGAGGCAGAGGATGATGAAAAGATGGCTCTCATAGAAAGTCAGTTACAGGATACAACACAAATAATCTGCGATATTTATTCCCGGTATTTATTTGAAAGTGCCGTATTTGAGAAACGTAAGGACAGCTTTATGTTTCCTCAGGAATTAGAAGAAATGATGCTAGCAGCCCAGAAGGAGGCTTATGGTGATGGCCTTGACCACACTCAACTACATCCATATATGTGGGTATGTAAGGGTCACTATTATTCTGAAGCAATTAGTTTCTATAACTTCCCTTATGCCTTTGGAGGCTTATTCGCAAGAGGTCTATATTCTCAGTATCAAGCGGAAGGTAAAGCCTTTATTCCAAAATACCGTGCCCTGCTAAATGCTACAACAGTAAAATCAGTAGAGGATGTGGCCTTAATGGCAGATATCGATTTAACTTCACCTGATTTCTGGAGACAGAGTCTACAAACAGTTGCCGATTCAATCGATATGTTTATAAAATTAAGTAAATAATATCATTGTAAAAATTCATTCAGGGAATTATAATAAAAGAACCAAAGACAACAACAAAGGCAAAAAAAATTTGCGAACTTAAGAAAAGAAAGAAGGAACTAAACATGGAAAAAGATAATAATTGTGCTTATTGTATGGAAGGCGAATTAGTAGCTAAATTTGGAATAAAGATATGTGAATTAGAAACCTCTAAACTATATTTATTCAAAGAACAGAGTCATGAAGGCCGAGTAGTCGTTGCTCATAAAACTCACATTGGTGACATGACCGAATTATCAGAATCAGACAGAAACGCTTATTTTGCAGATATAGCAAAAGTATCCAAAGCCTTACAGACAGCTTTCCACCCTGACAAAGTCAACTATGGTGCTTACGGTGACACCGGCCACCACTTACACTTCCACTTAGTCCCAAAATATAAAGATGGAGCCGAATGGGGTGGTGTCTTCGCCATGAACCCCGACCAAACCTACCTCTCCGAAGAAAAATATCAAGAAGTAATAAACAAAATCAAAAATCACATATAATTAAGAGAACTCCACCGCCTTACCTAATCAGTAAGCGTTGGAGTTCTTTCTTTTGTCTTTCTTTTGTCTGTGCACTAATTACTTAGTGCACAGCCCCATTTACAGGATTACGGTTTACGCTTAGTTGATTTCACCTTCGCGCCTTAACCATTCTATAGTATCTTTTATAGTCTCATGAAGGGGACGACAAGAAAAACCAAGTTCCTTTTCAGCTTTTTTGGTTGAATAATTATTGTTTCTTTCCAAATTGTAAATCGTATATTTGCTGAACCAAGGCGGCTGCTTATTGAGCTTACCGTGCAATACGCCTACCCATGTGAAAGGACGCAGAAGCCAAAGCGGGATAGTCAACAACGGGTTTTTGACACCCGCTACCTGGCATGTTGTATCAAGCAATTCTTTAAAAGTATGGCCTGCATCCGCCATTATGTATGTTTCGCCTTTGCACCCTTTTTCCGCGCATGTGATTACCCCTTTCGCCAAGTCCCGTACATCTACGGAACTGAATGATCCGCCTATTGCAATACGCAGTTTACCACTTGCAAACATTTTCATACTACTGGTTATTAAGCCAAAGCCGTAATCGTTAGGCCCAAAAATCCCACTCGGACATATTATTGATGCATCCAAATTTTGCTCACGAACAGCTTTCAAAACAAGTTCTGTAGCTTCAGCTTTGGTTTTACTGTAATAGCCTATAACTTTTTCTACATCATGAAAAGGCACTTCACGGATTTGCTCTCCTTTTGGGCGTTCAGGAATTGCATTTGTAGAACTGATATAAACCAGCTTTTTAACTTTCCGTTCCAGACATTTTTCAATGATGTTCGTAGTGCCGACTACATTCACCATATGAACTTCTTTATCAGGTTTGGGGTTCATAGTAACAATACCGGCTGCATGAATGACTATAATATCCGTGTCCTCGGGTGCCGCAAAGAATTTATAAAGAGCTTCTTTATCTAATAAATTGCCGGTAACGATGTCAACCTCATGCGGTATGTGTTTCTTTGCAGGATCACGAACAAGTACACGAACATTTTCTCCCCTTGCAATCAAATTCCTTAATATATTCCCACCCAAAAGGCCCGAAGCCCCGGTAAGCAAATACAATTTTTTATTCACTTGAGAATTCACCACCTTGCCGATTCCCCCCACTGGATGGTGTCTCCGCATTTCTGCCGAATATCGTAATCACACCATTGACTATCAAATACACTGCAACAACCACTGAACCTGCGAGGTCCATATAATATGCAGCTACGGAAGCGGGGGAAATTGTGACAGTAGCAAGTGCTATGGTCACGCAGGTGTCCACGAGCGATTTTGCACGATAGAGCTTGCTTTGCACAGCAAGAATCGCATTTGGTTTAGCTCTGTCGAGCTTCCGGTATCGGAGCCAAAACCACGTATTTGTAATGACACCGAGGATTGCTATTACAAGTCCCGGTATCACATTGCCTTTATCCGTATTGTCCGATATAAAAGCAATTAATACCATAGCGGCTCCACTTAAACACATCGCAAAGCCAACACAAAGGTTTGCAATTCTTTCAAGTTTCGCTTTCCTGATTGCGTCTTCCGCTCCGTCCTTGTTTATAATGCGAAACATGAGCCAAGAAACAATAATCGCAATAAGTTCCGCTGTACGGCGTATCAAATCCGCTAGTTGTGTGGACGATCTCCCGATCAATAGCCCCGCGCCAACAACAATAGGTCCGGGAGAGCTCATTACAACAGATGCTAGCAGAGTACGTTCACCTGATATTGATTTCATATGATCGCACCTCCCCACAACCACACAAGCGGAATCATGACGGCTGCTGCCGCAAACGGACAGGTTACCGTATCATACCCATTGAGCGTGTAGAGTTCCACAAACGCGCAGACCGCCGCTGTAATAACAGCAATTGGTATGTATCCGTGCCATGGCAGACCGCCACGGATCAGCAGTATGATGATAACAGATAAAAACGACACAATGAACATTGCAAGAGTGCCCTCAATACTCTTGCGCCCTTCAATCAACCTGCCCTCCAGAAAATGCCGACCGAAACGCTTGCCGACCAATGCTGCCGCTGCGTCACCAAAACCCCACGCATATATGCATGCGAGGGCGATCATCTTATCGCCGAGCCAACCCCAACAGATACAAATTATGAAGACAAACATCCCAAATACGAGGATCAGGCTGTACTTTATCTCGCCATTTTTACGCTCCGTGAGAAGTTCCGAATAATTCTTGAACCGCTCTCCTATTGACAGTATCGGGAATACCATAATAATAAACGCAACCGCTGCAAGCGCAGATACCCACCATGTTGTAAACACATAAACCCATACTAACAATGAAAAAAGTAAAATCATATGTAATGTTTTGCGAAACATCTCCTTCGGCACTTTAAAAAACCTGCGAATCAACATTGCGCACGATGCGCACAACACAAAATACCCTATTAATACAGCAAAACCCGTAAAGAACTCTGGAATCATTTTTTTACCTCTATAGAATTAGGCTGTTCATTTTGCACAGTCTTTACGACTTTATCGCTACAGCCCATTGACTTTTGACTACTGAATAACTATTATAAAGACACAGTGTTGTTTTGGCAACCGTCAGATGATTATTAAAAGTTAGGTTAACAACACAACACCTTGTAAATGTTGGTTTCAAGACAGAAGTTGCGAAACTTGTTTATGGGAGGATCTTTATGAAAGAATTGAAATTGGATAGGAAAACACGGTATACCCGGATGGTGTTGCAGGATAGTCTAATCGAGTTGATGAATGAAAAGCCGATCTCAAAAATAACGATAAAAGAGTTGTGTGAAAAGGCGGATATCAACCGGACAACCTTCTATACCCATTATACCGATCAATATGACCTTCTTCGTAAAATCGAGGATGAGACCCTCTCATGGGCAAAAGAAGCCTTTAACACGCTCATTGTTAAAACGGCGGATGAGCGTGAAACCATAAATGCCCTCGAGGAAATTTGTCAATACTTTGTGAAAAACAGTAAACATCTTCAAGTTCTGATGAGCGAACAAGGCGATATAGATTTTCAAAAACAGTTATTTACACTGATATACCAGTTATGTGGGATAAATCCCTCAGTCGGTCATAACGGGGATACGACCACAAAAGAGTCGTACTTTATATTCGTAGTAAACGGAAGCGTCGGTCTCATACAGCACTGGTTGAAAAATGAGTTAAGCCAATCAGCCAGAGAAATAGCTGAAATTATATACAACATGGGTGTCGTAATTCCAACTCCCCTTTTTGATGCCAACAGGTGAAATTTTGGAGGAAAAGATGCCTTGATATAGTTTTGCCGGGTTTTATTTTTTCCTTTTTTCTACATAAGATGCTTTCCGAAATGGGCTGTATGAAACGATCATACTGAGCCAATCCCCGGAAGAACTGGAAAAGCAAGGGTGCAAACCGAAGTGAGCGAAATCGAGCGATGATCGCATGATCCGGTGCTTGTTTTGCTTCCAAAAGGAACATAAAGTTAATATCACGCTTATAGTCACGTTCAATTGGACGTGAAGAATACATTTGATTCATGTAGCATACATCATAATCATGAGCATCTGTCTTGGGGTTGGCCGATTTTCTTTAACTCGGGAATAAGTCATATAAAGCTCTGTTAAATCCATCTCCTCCATACTTTGACTCAGCAACCTCACAGAATCATCTTCAGTAATGATGCAATCGATATTATAAGGTAGTTTTAATTGATAGCCGAAGCCATTCATGGTATAGTCTTATTTGTTAATTCGTATATTTGCATAGACTTATTATACACCTTTTGCCGAGCTTTTCGAAGCTCGGCATTCGTATTTTGAGGTGCAAAAACAAATTCCTTATGCTGCCCTACACCGGCCAAATCTCCACAACTAAATTAAGAATTTTCTCGCACCACCTATTCAACAAAAGCATGCAACTTCCATTTTCCTTTAACAAACCGAATAATAAAGCAGATAGATCGGAACAACCAATCAAAGGTCATGGCAATCCATACACCTAATACTCCAAGTCCTAGGTATTTTCCTAAAACATAGCTGAGCATGATTCTCCATAACCACATAGAGATAATTGATATAACCATGGTAAACTTCACGTCATTTGCTGCACGCAACGCATTTGGTAAAGTAAAGGAGCTTGGCCATATTATGATACAACATATGCTATGGTAGATTATTACAGAAAATGCTATCGCCTTTATATCATCCGACAGCTGATAGATTCCTATAATTTGATTGGAAAACAGAATCACTATTATATTTAACAAGAACATAGCCAAGTAGGCTAACTTCAATAATTTCAAAGCGTACTTTTTAGCTTGTTTATAATCGTTAGCTCCAACACATTGACCTACGACAGTAATCATAGCTAACCCGATTGCGGATCCTGGAATAACTTCTAAACTTGCTACAGTATTAGCAACTGCATTTGCTGTGATAGCTGCGGTACCAAAGCTTGCGATTAAACCTTGAACTAATATCTTACCAAATTGAAACATACTGTTTTCCAAACCATTAGGAACTCCAATATGAAGAATTCGTTTAATCATAGTTCCATCATAGCCCAGATGGAAAATGCTATCTATATGGATTAAATTATTTTTATTTTTAATTAATAGGAGCATAATGATCGCTGCCACTGCTCTGGATAGTAAAGTAGAAATTGCTACACCTGCAACACCCATGTGTAATACATAAAGAAAGATCGCATTACCCATTATATGGATTATATTCATAATAAAAGAAACTACCATTGAAACCTTTGAATTGCCCATCGCGCGAAAAAGTGCTGCACATGAATTATACACTGCTAGAAAAGGATAAGATAATGCAGATATGTAGAAATAGATTCTAGCATTGCTCATAACATCTGTATCAATACTACCATAAATTAATTTTAATATCATCCCATTACCGACTAATGAAATTACCAGAATTACTAAAGACACCAAACCAGTGGATAGTAATAATTGATTGGCTGCAATTGAAGCCTTAGTGTGTTCTTTATGTCCAAGATACTGAGCTGCAACTACCGCCCCTCCTGTTGCCAGTGCAGAAAATACATTAATCAATAAAATATTAAGTGTATCTACTAAGGATATACCTGAAACAGATGCCGCTCCAACTCTGGCAACCATAACAATATCAGTCATACCTACAGCAACTGCCAAAATTTGTTCAATAATAAGAGGAATAATTAATTTGTATAATTGTTCTTTTGAAAACATTCTTATCTCCTTAGTGGCCTTAGCAACTTATGGTACATCAAACATTGCTTTTTTTTAAATGCGTAAATTTTATTATGCACCTTTTGATGTCAAATATCAAGATAGCATTTTACTAAAAATATTAATAATTCATAGTATATGTCTACATAATGTATACAGAATAAATATTTTTTAAATTTAATCTCAATATACCAATATATTTATATTCCAATAAGTTTACTAATAGTTCATTGTTTGCTATGTAAAGTAATCGCTGTTATAATACTTAAGGTATCGGTTTTGGGTTAAGAAATTGAAAAATATGAAATGACAAACAGAAAGTGTAGGTTAAAATAAATGATTAAACTAATAGCCAGTGATTTAGATGGTACTTTATTGCACAATAACAGTCAACATATCAGTTCTAGAATGATTGCTATCGTAGAAGAATTACATCAAAAGGGCATCTTGTTTATCGCCGCCAGTGGCAGGCAATATCCGAATCTATATAGACTTTTCCAGCCAGTAAGCCAACATATGGCTTTTATCTGCGAAAATGGAGGACTAGTTATGTATCAAGATCAAGTTGTATCGGCCTCCCCAATGGACAGAATTTTAGGATTGGAACTTATGAAAGATATAAGGAACCGAGAGGGTTGTGAAGTACAACTTTCCGGTCAAAACACTTCCTATCTGATACCAAAATCAGAAGATTTTGAATATCGAATGAAACATATCGTAAAAAATAATGTAACAATCATAGAAGACCCAGCTTCTGTTACAGAAGATTTTCTAAAGATATCAGTTTATGAGGAAGCTGGAATTGTTGAACATTCCGCCAGTTATTTCACAAATAAGTGGCAAGATAAATTTAAATGTACCATATCCGGACATGGTTGGCTAGATTTTACAGCTCCTCCTGTGAATAAAGGCAATGCTTTAAAATCACTTCTAGACAAACTCTCTTTAACGTCATCAGAAGCAATGGCTTTTGGAGATAACTACAACGATCTTGAGATGTTGTCCTTGGTAAAGTATGGTTATGTTATGGAGAATGCCGTTGATGATATCAAATCTCGTTACACTTATCATTGCAGTATGGTTGAAGATACATTAATAGATTTGTTTAAATTACAATTATAATAGGTTAGGTGTCAAGAGCCCAATTAAACTGTAGAATGAATATCGCCACATATATATTCATAATGTCAGTTATAAAGGCTTTTGATAACTGTCTAAAATAAATAAATTTTGCAAGGGTAAATAAAAGGGTATAGAAAGGGTATATAAAGGTTAAATAAATGTTAAATGAAAAATCGCTTGACATTAACGCTGCGTAATAGTTTATGATAATCTCAGAGGAGGAAACTGAATGGAATACACAGTACAGAAATTAGGTAAAATGGCAGGTATCAGTACCAGAACACTGCGATATTATGACGAAATCGGACTACTCAAACCTGCAAGAATCAATTCTTCCGGTTATCGTATCTATGGAAAATCAGAAGTTGATCGGCTTCAACAAATTCTGTTTTATCGTGAGTTAGGAGTTAGTTTAGAAAGTATCAGTAATATCGTAACTGCACCAACCTTTAATGGTGCCAACGCATTGAAAGAACATTATGAGAAACTTCTCGAAAAAAAAGAACAATTAAATCAATTAATTGCTAATGTGGAAAAAACAATAGCAATGACCGAAGGGAGAATAATTATGACCGATAAAGAAAAGTTTGAAGGCTTTAAACAAAAGATTATTGATGATAATGAACACGAGTATGGTAAAGAAATCCGAGAAAAATACGGAGAAGATACCGTAGAAAAGTCCAATCAAAAGCTAAAAAATATGACAGAAGAACAATATAAAGAAGTAACTAATCTAGCCGATAAATTAGCAAATACGTTAAAAAATGCTTTTGAAACAGGTGATCCGGCAAGTGAACTGGCACAAGAAGCAGTCGACTTACATCGCCAATGGTTGAGCTATTACTGGAGCAGTTATTCCAAAGAAGCTCATGTTGGCCTTGGACAGATGTATGTTGATGATGAAAGATTTACAGCTTACTATGATAAAGACCAACCCGGTACTGCAAAATTCTTAAGAGATGCTATCTTAATCTATGTCGGGAACAAGTTTTAATAAGTTTAAAAATAAGGAAATGCCGATAATAAGTGACTCTAGTAGGTCAATTATTATTGGCATTTCTTAAAATATTGCCATATTTATTCCTTGCAGAATTTTCATTCTTGTATTGAAGTACCTATTGGCACTCCACAATAATCAATGGTACCATCATCTCGACTTCTGTTAATCCTGCATGAACACCAATAAATTTTTCATATTCTTCCTTCGTATTAAAAATAGATTTTGTTCCTGTTGCAACAGCTAAGTAATCCCCTATGAATTCCTTAAATCTAGGATGTTCTATTCCATCTCCAAACAACTTACTATCAATTACCTCTTGTTTCGAGAGGAGCATGAAATCCTGACCAAAATTTCTGATAAACTCTTCTTTGAAACTCTCTTTCATACCTTCTTTTACATAACAGGCTAATGCTCTGGGTTCTATAGATGGAAGCCACTTCAAAGTGCTTTCTAATTCCTTATAATTATCTAATAATTCATTTATGCCATCTATATGCCCATGGTCTGCCGTAACAATAAGAAGTGTATCTTTCAGATTCTCACTTAACATAGTGATTGTATCATTAATCTTATTCATCCACTGAATTACATCTTTACTGTTTACTCCTTTCACGTGCATGGAACTATCTGGCTCTGGCCAATAGGTATATAGATAATTTCTATCTTCATTATTACATAGTGTTTCAACACCGGCAATCAATTCCTCAAAAGTTTCAATTTTATAAGTTCCAAAAGGAGAAACTGAGTATGCCTTCGTTTTACCTGTTTCATTAATTTTATCAACGATATTATTATAAGGAATATATCGCGTTGCCACATGGTAATCTGCAACACTTTGGCCTATATCATTGGTATTAATAAAAATGTTCACGTTATCTTTTACCTCATCAAAGTGCAGACTCCATCCTAGCCATGCATGTTCCATTGGAGCTAATCCACTTTCTAGCGTAGTAGTAGCCGCAGTTGTTGTAGGTGGAAATACAGATGTAATTTCTTCAAGCATATGACTTCTTAAAAAACTATCCTCTGGCAATATACTTTCCAGATTTTTGCTACCCATGGCATCAAAAATCATAACTACAACATTCTTATAATGTTTATTTAAGACATCGTCAAGAACCTCTAATGAACTATGATTATGTTCTACTCCATAATACTTTAATATAGAATTGCTTAAGTTTAGAATGCTTTTATTATAATCTGGATATGTTATCTTCATACTCTATCTACCCCCCTATGTATAATTACGTATTCATCATTATAAAGATTACAAATCGCTAACAATTTCGTTTCAGCTATTATATCATACATAATTCTAATAATATACAAACCTTTTAAGATTAATTCAAATAATGGTTAAGAGGTGTCAAAAGCCCTTCATAACAAAAATTATGAATAGCGGTGCATGGTTAGGGTGTTAAAAGTCTTTCATAACTGAAATTATGAATAGCGATGCATATATATTCGTTTTGTCGTAGGCCGGCTGACAAGGCTGTTTATATCCGACTAGGGACTCAGTGAAAAACAGAGCTACTGCGATGTTTTTCATATCTTTGAGGCTCTATAAAGGACATGCCGCAGGAAGGCAAGGTAGACAAAATAAATATATATGCGGCGATATTCATTCCACAGCCTAAATTGGACTTTTCACACCCTAACCATGCACCGCTATTCATTCTATAGTCAAAATTGGGCTTTTGACACCCTACCCAATAAAAGAAGCTAACAGCATAATCCCTGTTAGCTTCCAATATTATTTTATGCTGTCCGTTCAAACTGTGAATTATACAAGTTTGCATAAAAGCCTTGTTTTGCAATCAGCTCTTCATGATTGCCCTGTTCTACAATATCTCCATCCTGCATAACAAGAATTAAATCTGCATCTCGAATGGTAGAAAGTCTATGTGCAATGATAAAGCTAGTTCTTCCCTTCATCAAGTTATCCATAGCCTTTTGAATTCTAATTTCTGTTCTGGTATCAACAGAACTGGTTGCCTCGTCTAGAATTAGTATCTTTGGATCAGCAAGGATAGCTCTGGCGATAGTTAATAACTGCTTTTGCCCTTGTGAAACATTACTAGCTTCTTCATTTAATTCCATGTTATATCCGTCTGGTAAAGTAGAAACAAAATGATGTGCATGTGCTGCTTTTGCTGCTGCAATTACCTCTTCGTCTGTAGAATTTTCTTTACCATAACGAATATTCTCCATGATAGATCCATTGAAAAGCCAGGTATCTTGTAAAACCATACCGAATAATTGTCGTAATTCGCCTCGATTAAAGTCTTTGATGTCGTGTCCATCAACTAAGATTGCACCTGCATTCACATCATAAAAACGCATTAACAGCTTAACCATAGTGGTTTTACCTGCACCGGTAGGACCTACAATTGCGACCTTTTGTCCCGGCATTATCTGAGCAGAGAAATCATTAATAATCGTTTTATCCGATGAGTAGCCAAACTTAACATGTTTAAATTCGACACTGCTTTTTAGACCTAATGTCGATACCGGATTCTTGACTGTCTGATCTTCCTCTTCCTCTTCTAAGAACTCAAATACTCTTTCAGCAGCTGCTGCTGTCTGTTGTAACTGGTTTGATACCTGTGCTAACTGAGATATCGGTTGGTTAAAGTTTCTGACATATTGAATGAAAGATTGAATGTCACCAACTTCAATACGGTTTTTAATTGCCAAGTAACCACCGAGAATTGCCACTGCTACATATCCAATATTTCCAACAAAGGTCATAATTGGCATCATCATACCGGATAAGAATTGTGATTTCCAAGCTGAATCATAGAGTTTATCATTAGCCTTATCAAAATCTTCTATTACCTTTTCTTCTCCGTTAAATACCTTAACAATATTATGACCACCATATACTTCTTCTACCTGACCATTTACATGACCAAGATATTCTTGTTGTGATTTAAAGTATTTCTGAGATTTTTTTATGATAAAAGTAATTAATCCCATAGAAAGCGGTAACGTCAATACAGCAACCAAGGTCATGTTACCACTAATGGATAACATCATTATTAAAATACCAATTACCATAGTTACCGAAGTAATAATTTGTGAGATACTTTGATTTAAACTTTGACTTAAAGTATCAACATCATTTGTAACTCTTGATAACACCTCTCCATGAGTCTTGGTATCGAAATAATTCATGGGCATTCTATTTATCTTCTCAGAGATCTCTTTTCTAAGTTGATAAGTAACCTTTTGAGAGATACTAGTCATAATAAACCCTTGAATTAAGGAAAATACTGAACTGACTACATATAATCCTAGTAGTAATAATAATATCTTAGCTATACTATCAAAATCAATTCCTCCAGTGCCGGAGATTTTCTCAACTAATCCTTTGAATAACTTGGTAGTAACATTACCTAATATTTTAGGACCAGCGATGGAGAAGATTGTACTTCCGATTGCAAATATTACAACTAACAGGATTTTAATTTTATACTTTGCTATATATTTAGCTAATTTCGAAATAGATCCTTTAAAATCCTTTGCCTTCTCTCCGCCACCCATTGCACCCATAGGTCCTCCCATGGGTCCTCTTCCTCTCGTAGGACGCACATTTTTATCTTCATTGCTCATCTGCTAATTCCTCCTTTGAAAGTTGTGATAATGCAATTTGTTCATAAACTTCACAGTTTTTAAGAAGGTCTTTATGAGTTCCCTTCCCAACTATCTTACCCTCATCTAATACTAATATTTGATCTGCATGAAGTATGGTACTGATTCTTTGTGCTACTATAATAACGGTACTTTCTGCTATCTCTGTCTTTAATGCTTTTCTAAGTGTAACATCCGTTTTATAATCCAGTGCTGAGAAACTATCATCAAAGATATAGATTTCAGGGTCTTTCGCAATCGCTCTGGCAATAGATAACCTCTGCTTTTGACCACCGGATACATTGTTACCGCCCTGAGCTATAGCGGATTGGAATTTTTCTTCCTTCTCTTCTATAAAATCATTTGCCTGTGCAATTTTTGCTGCTCGAACAATATCTTCTGTCGTTGCTTTCTGCTTACCATATCTTATATTAGAATCAATGGTTCCTGAGAACAACACACCTTTTTGAGGAACAAATCCTAATTTACTACGCAAATCACCCTGCTTCACTTTTCTAACATCGGCACCATCCACTTTTACTCTGCCTTCTGTTACATCGAAAAATCTTGGAATCAGATTAATTAATGTGGACTTACCACTACCAGTACTTCCAATAATTGCGGTGGTTTCTCCTGGTTTTGCGGTAAAGGATATGTTAGAAAGAACATTGTCCTCAGCTTTTGGATAGCGGAAGGAAACATTTTCAAATTCCACATAACCTTTTTTACTTTCTACAAAAGATTCTTCTTTCTCAGGATTATGAATGGTTAATTCTGTATCAATTACTTCTGCAATACGTGAAGCTGAAACGGAGGCCCTTGGTAACATAATAGAAATCATGGAAAGCATCAGGAAGGATATGATAATCTGCATGGTATACTGTATAAATGCCATTAAATCACCAACCTGCATATTACCAAGGTCAATGCCCTCTGCACCCTTCCATATAATAAGTACTGTAATTCCATTCATAACTAGAGTCATAACTGGCATCATAAAAGTCATTGCACGATTAACAAATAAATTGGTACTAGTCAAATCCTGATTCGCTAAATCAAATCTTTTTTCTTCTTGTTTTTCCTTGTTGAAAGCACGAATGACGGGAAGTCCGGTTAAAATTTCTCGAGTAACCAGATTTAGTCTATCTACTAACTTTTGCATTAGTTTAAATTTTGGCATAGAAACAACTAACAACACTCCTACTAATCCCATAATCAGGACAACTGCCAGAGCAATAATCCAAGCCATTGAGGTGTTAGTATTTAATACTTTAACAATACCTCCAATTGCTAAAATAGGTGAATAGAATACGATTCGAAGCAGCATGACCATTGTCATCTGTACCTGCTGAATATCATTTGTGCTTCTTGTTATTAAGGAAGCTGTTGAAAATTTATCAAATTCAGTGTTAGAGAATGCAACTACTTTTTTAAATACTTTTCCTCTTAAATCTTTTCCTAATGTAGCTGCAACTCTTGCAGATAAAAAGCCTACTAATATAGTAGCAAGCATAGCAAGTAGTGCTAACGCAAGCATCTTTCCTCCAGCCTTCACAATATAATTACTCTGCAGTTTGCCTATATCAATACCAATCGCTTCATATTCTGCCTTCACTGCGACAACAGCACTCTGCTCCATGATAGAAGTCGGCATTACAGATAATTTTTCCTCTACCGAAGCTAATATAGGTCCGGATTGTTCTACTGGCATCTGAGTAATGATATCAAACAAGCTATAGTTAGCCATATCCTTCGGTAACTGCGCTAACAACTGTTCTTTCATGGCCGCAGTTTGTTCCGTATCACTGTTTAAGGTGCTGATTAATAGTTGCGCCTTGCCCATAATATCACTTAGTGCATCTACATTTTCATCCTCTTTTACATCTAGTATAAATACGTTTTCTTCGGATAATATAGGATACTTCTTTTGATAGATTTGGTAATTTTCCTCAGATAAACTTTCCTTTGACAATAATATATATGAATTCAATACTATTTCTCTGCTATCCTCATCCATTAATAATTCAAGTTTTTTCATCTGACTTTCTCGAATGGCAATTGGTGTTGAATTTTCAACACCTCCTTGTTGAATACCAACATCGACAATATCTGAAGTATAGGAAGGCAACGATAAATCGCAATATGCCTGCAGTACTAATAACGCTATAATTATAATAATTGGTGCGGTAGATTTCTTAAGAAATTTTAAAATTTTTAACATGAAATAACTCCTTTCTTTCAATACTAATTTATAATGTCACCCCGAAGGTTCTATTTGGGTTAGTATTCACTTTAATGAAACCTATAGTTAATTCTAATCATTTATCCTTAAGTTCATTCATTATTTATGGATTTATCCTTCAACTCTTCTGACATAGCTTGATAGAACTTTTTCAATAGTCTTATTAATTCTATTATGTCCTCCTCCCCCATCCTTTCTACAGTTCGAACAGTAAAATCATCCATCATTTTTAGCGAATCTTTAATAATAGTTTCACCGACCTCGGTTAATCGAATATATACCACTCTTCGATCCTTCGTATCCGTTACTCGCTCTATATAACCCTTCGCTTCTATCGCTCTCAGCATTTTAGAAGTTGCGGGCTTAGTAGAATGAATTAATTCACTTAACTCGCCTACTTTAACCCCGGGTTCATCTGTGTGATCCTTACATCTTTGCTTCCAACAGCCATGAATTGTACCTAACATCATTAATTCACCCATATGTATCTTAATCTTAGGATGATGTGACATCGACAATTTACGAATGTTATTTAATATCATTAGAAACTCATGACCTATAGAATTGTTCATTATTACTCCCTTCTTTTTGTTCATTTTAGTTCAACATCTTAACAGTTGAGTAGGTTAACCATTATTATAAATTTATTTTTTGTAATGTCAAGTAATAAATAACTATTTAAGTTAATCGTAAGATTCTGTTTATAAACATTTAATAAATATAATTATGGTTCGGGTGTCATAAGCCCACTTTAGGCTGTGTAATGAATATCGCCGCATATATATTCGTTTTGTCTACCTTACCTTCCTGCGGCATGTCCTTTATAGAGCCTCAAAGATATGAAAAACATCGCAGTAGCTCTGTTTTTCACTGAGTCTCTAGTCGGACATAGACAGCCTTGTCAGCCGGTCTACGACAAAACGAATATATATGCACCGCTATTCATTATTTCTGCTATGAAGGGCTTATGACACCCGAACCAATTATAAAATCCAAAAAAACACATCAATTTGTAATGTGTAATTGATGTGTTTTTCCTATTTAAGTACAATTTTTCATTGCTCTATTTTTGTTCCTGTAATCGTTTCACTAACCTTACTGTCTCTCCTGCATCCTTAGCATAACCATCTGCCCCAATTTCATCCGCATAACTTTGGGTAATTACTGCTCCGCCTATTATTACTTTAGCCCTTAACCCCAATTCTGTTTTTTTCTTTATTACTTGCTTCATCTCAAGCATTGTGGTGGTCATCAGTGCCGATAATGCAATAAAATCAGCGTCTTCTTCGATTGCCGTTTTAATAATTTTCTCAGTTGATACATCTTTGCCAAGATCAATAACGTTAAATCCATAATTTTTAAGCATAAGAGCAACTAAGTTCTTACCAATATCGTGTATATCCCCCGCAACTGTGGCTATAATGATTGTTCCAAGCTTCTTTTCATTTGCGTCTTTCTTTAGTTTTGGCTCAAGATAGTCAATTGCAAGCTTCATTGTTTCTGCAGAAGAAATCAACTGAGGTAAGAAATAAATCTGTTTGTCAAATAACTGTCCTACTTCATTGATAGCCGGAATAAGCATGTTATCAAGTATTACAGATGCTTCATTTCCTTCGTCCAATGCCTTATTCACAAGTTCAATAATGTTTCTTCTATTTCCTTTTATGACAGCTTCAAAAACTTTCTTATTTATCTGATTCGTTTCCGTATTATCGATATCATTCTGTATAGGATTTTTTTCGGAATCAACTGTTCCATTCTTGATAGCATCTTTGTTATTTCCTGTGTCTGCTTTATTACCGGTTATAGTTACTGGTTTTAAGGTCACTCTGTTGATATATCTTATATCTGAATCCTCTTTCCCGCGAAGTAAATCAGCTGCAAAAGCGGTATTTACCAATAGGTCCTGTGATGGATTTGCAATAGCCATAGTTAGTCCTGCTTGAATTGCAAATGCTAAAAACGTACTATTAACAAACTGTCTTTCCGGGAGTCCAAAAGATATGTTTGATAAACCAACAATGGTAGCGAGACCCAATTCTTCCTTGCAATAACGAATGGTTTCCAGCGTCTGAATTGCTGCATTCTTATTAGCCCCAACTGTATTTACCAATCCGTCAACTATGATATCTTCCTTTTCCATTCCTTGAACCTTAGCTGCTGCTAATATAGTATGAATAATTTCTTTCTTCTCTTCGATATCTTTTGGTAATCCTTTATCCGATAAGGGAAGAAGAATGAACATGGCTCCATATTTCTTTGCAATGGGGAGAAGCTTTTCGAATTTCTCTTTCTCCAGTGAAATTGAGTTAATCAAGGCACGACCAGGATAAATACGAAGTGCTGCCTCTATCACACTAACATGACTGGAGTCGATGCTTAGCGGAACTTCTGAAAGATTACTAATCTCTTGTACCACTCTTATCATCATTTCTTTCTCATCTATTCCATTCATTCCCAGATTAATATCAAGAATATTAGCTCCATTTTCTATCTGTTCTTCCACCATATTTACAATTGTATCAAGTAAACCTGTCTTTAATTCTGCTTGTAAGGCTTTCTTGCCAGTTGGATTAATGCGTTCACCCACTATCATGAAAGAACCGTCTATATCAATATCCAGAGTCTTTCTATCCGTTGTTAATGTCCTTTTCTTTATTTGATTTATTACTATTGGTTTTGTGGTTTTAACAGCCTCTGCCAGCAGACCAATGTGTTCCGGTGTAGTTCCACAGCATCCTCCAATAATACTTGCTCCTGCATCAACTAACTTCTTAGTTTCTACTGAAAATTCTTTAGGTTCCATATCAAATATAGTTTCATCGTTTACTAATTTGGGAAGTCCCGCATTTGGTTTCGCTACGATTGGAACAGTTGCGTATTGCTTCATAATACTTACTACCTGGCACATTTTCTCCGGACCGGTGGAACAATTAACACCAACTGCATCCGCGCCAAGATTTTGCAGCACAATAATAGCAGTTGCAGGATCTGTTCCGTATAGGGTTCTCATATTCTCATCAAATGTCAAGGTCACCATAACAGGCAGATCACAGGTTTCTTTTACAGCAAGAACGGCTGCTCTGCACTCTTGGAGACTCATCATAGTCTCAATGACGAATAAGTCTACCCCTTCCATCAACATATAAGCTATTTGCTCCTTATATATATCCACCAATTCTTCAAACATTAAGGTACCATTTGGATATAATTGCTCTCCGGTCATAGTGATGTCACCTGCAATATACACTTTGCGAGAGGCATCTAGCTTCGAATCCCTAATAGCTTTCTTAGACAGTTTCACTAACTCACGGTTAATATACTCAATATCTTCTTCTAATCCATATTCTTTCAATTTGACACGATTACTTGTGAAAGTCGGCGCATATAAAATATCTGTGCCTGCTGCAATATAACCTTTTTGCAAATCAACCATGACATCACTGTTATCCAAAATCCATTTTTCAGGACACACTCCGACCGGCAACCCTTTCTTCTGAAGATTGCTTCCCGTAGCACCATCTAATAATACAATTTTACTATTAACTAGATCTATAAATTCTTTATTTGTCATATTTTTACCTCTCTCCTCATATTGGACTTGTCATCAGTTACGTCAATCATAATTTATGTTTTTATTCTATTTATCAATTTTAAGCCGTCCAAAATACCAGCCGCTTATTCCATCCTTTTTTATAAGATATCCCTTTTTTGTCGATTCTACCAGCTTAACTACATCACCTGCTTCTATCTGAAGTTGGTAGTCTGTTGAATCTTCACAATAGAAATCTTCTTTCTCCCTAAAAATATACTTATTTAAAATCCACATCTTATATTTTGAAGATATATGTTCACAATAAGAGAATTCCTCATCTTTTTTTAATATAGTTATCTTATTATCAATCCAAGGTATACACATGGAATTCTCATTTGCTGCTTGTGAATCTAAGGCGACTCTATCTTCTAAGTTATCTTGTGATAAAAAGTTAAAATCTTCTGAGTTCATATTGGGAATGATGAACGCATTTAATTGTCCATCTCTTTTGAGTACATTACCACCATCAATACTAATAATTTTATGACCTTCATCTATAATTGGATTACAATTAGGAATCAACTTGCAATATAGAACAACCGGCCAATGACCAACCACACAAAATTTATCAAAAGATAGTCCTTGATAAAGAAAGGCATCTGTTCTGCGTACCTGCGCCGCATTTTGCTTATCAAGAGGTTGCGTTGACAAAGCTGCATGAACAAATATAAATTTCTGAGTTTCAATAATATCCGGAAGATTCTTAATCCACTCCAGCTCTTTGGCGAAGTTTTTTATAAGAATCTCTTTTACCAGCTTCATATCAGATTTTTCAGTTAATTTTATGGAAAGAGATTCACACATTTCATTAATCAAACTGTTCTTTCTCCATATTAGATAGGTTAACAATTCTTTATTTTCTTTCTCACAATAAATCTCATTTGCGATCGCATCACAGTTTCCACATACCGCATAAACAGTAAAAGTCTTTTCTAAATCCATAATATAATTGAGAGTATCTAGACTTCTTGGACCCTTTTCTACCATATCCCCTAAAAGAAATAGTACATCCTCCGATGTAAGGTTTACTTTCTTCAGCAACTGTATCAGTCCATTTAGATCTCCGTGAATATCACTTATTAATACGATACGCTTATTTTCATCTATTTGAATTGTATTTACCTTAGCAAACATTATAATCTCCTAACTGTTTACACTATTTTTATCTTCTCCATTAAACTAACTCGGTTAAATGGTAGCATAAAATAATATCCATCTGCGCAAGAGCCTAATTTCGCAATTATCTCACTGGCAATTTCTGCCCCGACACATTCGGCTTCTTCCTTAGACATTCCTGGATTATAGCGATCAACGATGGAATCCGGTACATGGATACCGGTTATTTCGTTTTTAATAAAATTAGCATTACGATGGCTAACCAAGGGCATAATACCACATAATATCTTTGCATCTATTTTACCCTTAATCTCCTTAATTCGGTTTACATCTTCGTCACTAAATATTGGCTGCGTTAGAAAATATTTGGCGCCCATTGCTATCTTCTTTTTCATTCTCTCAATTACTATATCAATATCCCCTCTGCCATAATTCAAAGCACCGCCGTAGTAAATGGGTTCTTCACTAAAATGTTCACGGTTCATCTCTTTTACATATTGCATTAGTTGTATGGAATTATAATCAAATACTCCCGTTGTTGATTGCCTGTTTTCACTTGGAATGGGATCTCCTGTTACAATTAAGATGTTTCTGATCTCATTGGCGTATGCACCTAACAAACCGGAACGCATTGCTATCATATTCTTATCGCGGCAACATACATGAGGCATAACCGGCATGCCGGTCTCTCTGGTTAACTTTACACTCATTAAAATAGAATCTACCCGGCTTCGTCCCATAGGTGAATCAGCAAGTGTAATAATGTCAACGCCTAAAGCTTTCAGTTTGTGAGCACAGGATATAACCTTTTCATCCTTTGCATCAAAAGGGGGGTCTAATTCTACGGCTACCACCTTCTTACCAGACAGTAATAATTCATAGAATTCATTCTTCACAATTTCTTTTTGCTCTGTTTGTCCCTGTATCAGATTGATTCGATTACCGCGATTTTTATTATTTATATCAATATTCGTTATGATATTCTTAATGTAATTTGGAGTTGTACCACAGCAACCTCCCAAAATATCCACACCAAGTTCTGCAATTCGTTTTAAGTTACTCCCAAAATATCCTTCATTGTCCATAAATACCATGCGGTTTTGAAATTGTTCCGGATAACCAGCATTTGGTGCCATTACTATATATTTGTTCAATGGGAAACTCAATTTTTTAAGAATCTGATACATATGTCCGGAACCAATTCCACAGTTAAAACCACCTGCATCAATTCCTTCTGATTCAGCTATTTCCTCTAGCAGGGTTGCTGCACTTATGCCACTTCTGGTATATCCGTTCTTATTTAGACAGAAATTTGTAATAATAAATACCTCAGGTGATTTTTCTTTGATATAAGGTATCAGTTGTTTTATATATCGAAAGTCAGAAAAAGTTTCAAACAGAATTATTTCCGGTTGTAGCTTTAAAAATGTATCACATATCAATTGATATTCTTCTAATATTTCTTCTTCTGTTCGACCTCCATTCTCAGCGATTGGCCCGATATCACAAGCAATAAAAACCTGTTCTTTCGCTCCTGCTACAGCAAGTTTTGCAATGTCATAGGAAGCGGTAATTAATTTCACTTGCTCTTCTTTGCTAATTTGAAGTACTTGTCGATTGGCTGCAAATGAATTGGTACGAATCATCACAGCGCCGGCATCAATGTAACTTTTATGAATTTGTAAAATGATTTCTGGTGCATAAAGATTGGCAATCTCTGAGATAGCATTATCATTATTCTCTATTTTTGAATAATAGGTACCCATAGCACCATCAAATATTAATTTGTGTTGTTTTAAATAATCCTGTATTTTCATAGTATCTCCTACTTATCTGCTGATGTAATTCTTTATTTTTATATCATAACAAGAAATCATAAAAAAAAAAAGAGTAAATATGCATTTAATTAATCCTATATTATAACTATGAATAAAGGATCTCTGAAATTGTTAATTTACAGAAACCCTTTACCTTCTTGAATTATTATTTTATAATCGTTTTATATTCTACATCAGCTTTTATATTTGATATTTCGCAGGCAACACCTTGTTGCATAATAGGCCATTGTTCCAAGAAAACCGGAGCATTTTCTTTTAAGGCAAAAATTTCTATTCTTAATTTCTCCGGGAACTCAAATCGTTTCAAACCAATCTCCCATCTCTTTCCTGTATAGAAATTATCTGCAATAAATTCTCCATTCCAATATAGTTTTGCACTATCTCCTTGATAAGTCACGTTCAAGAAGCAATCTTCTATTGGTTCCTTTGGGAATTCAATGATAAGGTCATAGATTTTTTTTTCTTGTGATTCAGTAATTAGTTGATAGGAACAATTTACAGTAACCTGCTGTCTTTTTTCTCTATATACCGCAAACTCAGCCTCATTCTCACAACGAATAAGACCTTCTGGTACTGAAGTAAAATCAGGATATACCTTTATCACTAACGGCTCTTTTCCACTGAATTCGATTCCTTGCTCCGTTTGCAGCACAGTGGAACTACTAATAATTAAATGTTCTTTATCAAGAGTGACCTTCCATGCATTTTTTGCTTCTTCTCGGCTTAAGGTAATAATATTATTATCTTCCAGATCTCCCTTGATATCATAGTGAGGGGTTCTATCACTATAAAAAATATATGTCTTACCTTGATCTTCCAGCTTGCATAAAGGAGTTGCCAGACATGTTTTTAATATAGCATTACCGATTTGCATATTAAAAGGGAAGAAAAAGTAATTCCTTTCTTCAACATTAATAGAAGGAAAAGTTATAGCTTCCTCCTCTAATAATACCTTTAAAACAATATTATTATGAGAATTCAATGGATATCTTCTTTGATAATTATTAACAAAAACATATCCACTTTTTCCATTATGTCGATAAGAAGTTCTTAAATCAGTCTGATTAGTTGGCTTAAGAGGATTAGTATCCGGAATAAAAGCTGGCATTTCACATAGTTCACCACCAAAATCTTTTAGAAACATGGCAAGTAATTTAATTTCTTTATAGGTTTCAGAGATTTGACCATACTCTCTAATTGGTGCTCTAAAATCATAGGATAATTCCGGTACATCGTTTGGATAACCTGTTTCCCTTGACTCTTGCAAACTGGTAAGCTTTCCCTTTGGGTTAGTCCCTCCATGATACATATAATAACCAAGTAAATTTACTCCACTACCTAATTTTACCATAGACATTGCACCGATATCTTCTGCTTTAGCAACCGGCCTTCTATGGTGAGTTACTTGTAGCCCTCCACCAAGTTCAGCAGTCAAATATGGATATTTATCCAAGTCAAAAGTAATTCCTGTACCAAATCCATAATCACTTCCAATATTGTGATCATTTCGTTCTTGAGTAAAAATATAATTACCACTTGGCTCAATATCAGTTAATCTCTGGTCCCAGGGTGCTTCACAATAACCTCCCATTACAGGGAGCAAGCCACCCGTTACCGCGCCACCCCAACCAGTTGCTGTATAAAGTGGAACATTAAATCCAATCTCCCTGGTCATCTGGTATAGGGTTTGCATATGCTGCTCACCGGCTTCTCCGTTAAGTCCACCGCAATGTCCATATTCATTCTCAATTTGAATTCCAATAATAGGACCACCATCTTTTAACATTAGGTCATATACCTGATCATAAATAGCTGTGTAGAATATTCTTACTTTCTCAAAATATCTTAGGTCATTGGTTCTTGGCTCAAAATCTTTCTTTAGCAACCAGTCCGGAAAACCACCATTTCTTACCTCTCCATGACTCCATGGTCCTATACGAAGCATCATATATAATCCACATTCCTTACAGGTCAAGACAAACTTTCTTAAGTCTCTATCCCCTTCAAAATCAAACTCACCCTCTATTTCCTCGTGGTGAATCCATATGTTATAAGTAGAAACAACTTCCACTCCACCCGATTTGATTTTATATAATGACTCTTTCCAATATTGTTTTGGGTATCTGGAATAATGCATCTCACCCATAATTGGAAACCAAGGCTTATTATCTTTTGTTATATATTTAGAATTGAACCCAAACTCAGTCATCTTAAACTTTTCTCCTTTTTTAAAAAATTCAGACTATAGTTATTTCTATAGTCTGAATATAAAAAACACTTCTTTCAAAACGGTGATAAATTCATATCCTCTTAATCCTGATAAATTCTAGCCATTTCAAATTCTTTCTTAATCTCTTCCGATGGTTCTTTCGTCATGAGAGAAACTATCACAATCACTAGACAGGATACTATAAATGCAGGCAATAATTCATAGATACCAAATACTCCGCCCATAGGTTTTAGAATAAGTTTCCAGATAAATACCATGATCCCACCTGATAACATACCAGCGATTGCTCCTTCTCTTGTGGTTCTCTTCCAGAAGAGAGAGAATAACATAATTGGTCCAAAAGTAGCACCAAATCCAGCCCATGCAAACGAGACTATTGTGAATATTACACTGTTTTTATCCATGGCTATAATCATGCCAACTAGAGCAATCAATACTAAAATAATGCGAGTAGTCATCATAACCTGTTTATCTGTTGCATTCTTTTTTAATAAACCTTGAAAAATATTTTTTGAAAAAGCAGAAGCGGCAATTAATAAATAGGAATCAGATGAACTTATTGTAGCTGCTAAAATACCAGCCATTACAAGACCTGCTAACACTGGTGGTAATAAATTGGTCGACATTGTAATAAATATATTTTCAGCTTCGCTTTTCGTTAAAAGCGCAACTGGATAAATCGCTCTACCAATTAAACCAACCATAACTGCTGAAAATAAAGAGATACTACACCAAACCGTAGCGATTCTTCTTGATTTTCCAAGTTCTGAATGTTTTCTTATTGCCATAAATCTTAAAAGTACCTGTGGAACTCCAAAATAACCGAGCCCCCAAGATAAAGTTGATATAATTGTTAAAAATCCATACTTACTTGCATTTCCAAATAGCGGAGTACCACTTCCTGATATCTGCTGAACTCCATCTACCACTTCGGGATTAGCAATTCCAAAAAAGGTAAGGAAACCGGGAATATTTTTAATATTATCGATTACCGCAGAAGGACCACCAGCAAATGCAGTTGAAGTGCCAAGAATAACCGTAAGGGCGAAAATCATTACTATTCCTTGCATAAAATCAGATACACTTTCTGCTAAAAATCCACCTAAAAATGTATAAATAACAACAAATAATGCTCCTGCAATCATCATTGATAAATAGGAAAATCCAAATAGTGTACTAAAAAGTTTGCCAACCGTAACGAAACAGCTTGCAGCATAAACGGTAAAGAATACTAATATGAATATCGCTGCAATTGTCATAATAACCTTATTTTTTTCTTTATAACGATTACTAAAAAAGTCAGGAACCGTAATTGAATTGCCAGCTATTATGGAATATCCATGTAATCTTTTAGCTACAAACAACCAATTCAAATATGTACCAACAAGTAGACCGATTGCAGTCCATGCCGCATCGCTAAAACCAAACCAATAAGCAACACCCGGCAATCCCATGAGTAACCAACCACTCATATCTGATGCTTCTGCGCTCATTGCTGCAACCCATGGACCAAGAGATCTTCCTCCAATAAAGTAATTCTCAGAATTCTCATTTGCACGTTTTGCAAAAAATAAACCAATTCCAATAACCAAAGCCATGTAACAACTCATGGTCAGCAATATTTTAAGTGTTCCAATGTCCATAACTATCCTCCCAATAACATATTAGATTTTTTATAAACACATCCCTTTTCACTTTGACACTATAGGATAGTCCATCAATGTATCCATTATATTATTTTTATGAATAAAAATCCACTATTATTTAACTTTATTAATTAGATAGTCTCATAAAGCACGACACTTATGGACTCGTAATGCTCTGTATTTCTGCTTCTTTTTCCTTATTTCCTTCCAACTCTCGGTCCTTTTCGTATTCTTCAAGTATACGCGGTAGATCCGGACTATCCACAAGCTGCTCGGCTGGAAATTCATGTACACCCATACTATCGAATATTTCCGGTATAAGTTCGCCATTTTCCTCGTGATAGAGATGTTCCAGAGTGAGAGAATAACGGTCAATTGCAATATCCTGTTGCTCCATTAATGCTTTTAACTCCAACATACGTTGTGCAATGATATCATAATTGATTATCTCCGAACTGGTCCACACCGTTAATTCAATTGGTAAGGGAATATTATGGAGATCAAAAGGCATATCTAAAGTTAAAACTTGTGCAGCATCCTTCTCACTTTCTTTCATGGAAGCTGAAACTAAACGTGTTTCATATGGAAAACCTTTTGCAACCATAACTTCAACCGCGTCATCCAATGCATCTTCTAAACGACGGTAGGTCGTAAATTTATTTGCAACTTCATAAACATAACTGTCTTCGATATTTCCTTCCCGTACCGACACACCGAATTTTGTATCCTCACTGGATTGGGATTGAACGAAAGAACCATAACTTCCATCTTTAAAATTATACCTGGCCTTTGGAATCGTAAAGTTTTCCTCTGGGTAAGTTTCCTCCACATAAGCACTGATTTTTTTCGTAGCGATAGACGCCGAAATAGGGTTTCCAACCATACTTGTTATAATACTAAACAACAAACCAAAGATGCACAATACAACTGTACAAACAAAAATACGTAACATGAAAGATTTCTTTTTCATCTATTATTCTCCTTTCAAAATACAAGTGTAATTCCATTAACTCAAATTATAATATCATACTTTGGGTCGTCCTCCTAATAATACCATTTAATGGGTGGTTTTTGCAATCTTCATTACAAATAATAATCTTTTAAAAAAAGTACATACTAATAAAAAAAACAGAGGTGATATTATGGCAGTTGCACACAAAGGAAGTATTAGTATGGGACTTGTATTAATTCCAATTGGATTATATAGAACTACGACAGATAATGATATCCATTTTAACCAACTAGAAAAAGAAAGCAAAGCAAGAATCAAATATAAAAAATATTGTAGTCATTGTAACAAGGAAGTAACTAGTGATGACATAATTAAAGGTTATGAATATGAAAAGGATAAGTATGTAATCATGACGGATGATGACCTAGAAAAGATCAAGACCAAAAGAGATAAAACGATTCATATTATACAATTTGCAAAAATGAGTGAAATTGACCCTATCTTTTATGAAAAAGATTATTATGGTATCCCCGATACAGGAGCTGAGAAAGCATTTGAATTATTAAGACAATCCATGTTATCTCAAAAAAAGGTTGCGATAGCTAAGACTGTAATAGGTACTCGAGAAAATTTAATCGTACTTTATCCAACTAAAGATGGAATGATTGTAAAAACATTGTTTTATATAGATGAAATTGTTGAGATACCAAAAAAAGTACCCAAAATGCAATTAGACAAAAATGAAATGGATATGGCTAAATTACTGATTGAAAATATGACGAAAGAATTCGAGCCAACTGCTTTTAATGACGAATATCAAGAAAGACTAAGAGCAGCTATTATGACAAAAATCCAAGGGAAAGAAATTGTTACAACAGACACAGGCGAACAAAATAACGTTATCGACTTAATGGAAGCATTAAAGAGAAGCATTGATCAAACTCAAAATAAGTCTAAGTCAAAAGGTGAAAGCAAAAAATTATCTGGTACAGCATAATGGACTTATTTGAGGAAAAAACAATTAAACCAATGTTGATAAGTGAAATGACGAAACCGTTTAATTCTACTGACTATATCTATGAACTTAAACTTGATGGTCTTCGTTGTATTGCATATTTAGATAATAATGAAACTGATTTAAGGAATAAACGGAATATGAAACTATTACCTAGATTTCCAGAATTAAAAAATATGAATTTAAATGTGAATGCAAAGTGTATTCTTGATGGGGAATTAGTTATTTTGAAGAACGGTGTTCCGGATTTTTATGAGATTCAAAGACGAACCATGATGTCTGATTTATTTAAAATAGAATTAGCCTATAAAAAACTCCCAGCCTCTTTTGTAGCTTATGACATTCTTTATTTAGATAATCGTCAGACAACTGATTTACCACTTATAAAGCGTAAAGGTTTATTGGAAGAAGTGATTCGAGAGGATAAACAATTAGCTATATCAAGGTATATCGAAGAACATGGTATTGAACTTTATAACCTTGCTAAGCAGCAGAATTTAGAAGGTGTAGTTGCAAAAGTAAAAAGCAGTAAATACTATTTTGATAAGAGGACGAAAGACTGGATAAAATTCAAATTCCTGGCGGACAAAGATTTTATTATCTGTGGGTATATCCAAAAAGAAAAAGGAATAACAAGCCTAGTATTAGGACAATATCGTGAAAATGAATTGTTATATAAAGGCCATGTTACACTAGGAGTTAATTCTAATTTAATAGCAGAATACAATTGTAAAAGAATTGACTATTCACCATTTCGACTAATGCCCTCAGGTAATGAAGATGCCATATGGCTAGAACCAAAACTTGTTTGTGTTGTTCAGTATATGCCAAATGAAAAGGATCTTCTTAGGCAACCAGTCTTTAAAGGCATAAGAGATGATGTAAAACCAGAAGATGTTATAATGTCATCACTCCTTTAATGTTCACAGTAACTTAACAATTACATCAAACTATATTCACATATGAACAGTATAATTAATTTATAGCAAAAAACAAGATTCCCCATCTTGTTAACATAAATCTTTTTCATAAAAGCCAATAGAGAAATCTATTGGCTACTCCTTTTTTTATCAAAATTGTGATCGGCTTTCATTGTAATGATAATATAAATTGTCATTAGAATAAATTTTTCTTTTCTACAAACAATATAAATACTACTAGTGAAAGGAGTTTTTATATTATGGAGAATTTTAATAATAATAAAGGTACCCCAACCAAAAGAACAGGCGCAAAAGACAGGATTAATCTAGATTATGATTTCAACACCGAATACGGTGATGGAGATATTCCTGATATTGATAAACCTGGCAACAACTATAACGATTCAGATGATTCAGAGGAAACCGATTAGGTTTCCCCTTTTTCATTTTTGTTAGAATACTATATTTAGTTTTCCTTCTTCATATTTGGCTCTCTTTATTTCCTTATTCTTTAATTTATTGGGCAAGATAAATTTCCTCCGCTCATTTTTGATAATTAATGTAAGTTCATCACCTTTTTGTAATATTTCCATATCATTTATCTCAAAGAAAGGAATGGCTATCGAGAAACACTCATCCTCTCCTATTTTCTTCACTGAGAAAATGATATCTTTGAACAGAATATCTTCTGGTCTTGTATTTCCATAGAGCTTTTCAGCAACGCTTTGTAACCGTTCCAACGTTCGTAACTCATTTTTTAAAAGTTCCAAATGAAATATTGGAATTCCTGAAAAACTTTCGTTAATATCCTTAAGCGATTCTTCTTGATTTTGTATCCACTTTTGAAAATAACCCGAAAGTGATTCCGCAGGATATACCTTGTTAACAATGATTGCATCTACATTATAATCATATAAATGAAGATAGGAAAAATTACGTTTTGCTTCCTTCACCACGATTTTTTCCGGAGTGGTAACAATGCGAATACTAAGCACTTCTTTATTTTCCATTAGTTCTTTCAGGTTCTTTAGTTTTTCGCATAAGGCTTCTATCTCATCAAATATTTCATCTTTAGGCATAGGAACTTTCATCATTTTTTCAACTGTAGGTCCTGCCACTTTTACTGCCTTTCGTTTTATCGGTATCAGCTTATTCATCCACTCACCAAACATTTCAGGATACTTTAGCAGCGATAAGGTCTCACCCGTTGGTGCACAATCCACAACCAAGACATCATAGAAGTTCTGGTCAAAGATATCTTTTATTTTAAATAGTGAAGTTAATTCTTCAAAACCAGGAAAAACAAGCAATTCTTCCGTTTCGATGCTCTCCCCACTTCTGGAAGTCAATAGTTTCTTAATATACTCTTTTAGTCCACCCCAAGCACGTTCACACTCTTCTATGGCATCAATTTCCATGGCAAATAGATTTTCTGCTATTTCCATCGGTTCATAAGTTAGCTTTTGGTCTAGAGAATCTCCCAGGCTATGAGCTTGGTCGGTACTCATAACTAATACCCTTTTACCCATTCGGGCGATTTTGCAGGCGGTTGCCGCTGCCACGCTGGTCTTTCCGACTCCACCTTTTCCTGTATATAATATAATACGCATTTACTTTTCCTCCTACCTTTTCGATTCTATGATACTTTTATGATTCTATATTTACTTTTTTTATTTTCTTTTCAGTTGGTTCATCTGATTTATTCTTATTGTTCTCATAACCTGTGAATCCACTTATTACACATTCTTTCATGATATCCATCATATCATGTTCCAATCCACTTATCCGATTTTCCAACTTTTCTGGCATGATTTCTTTTAGTGCCTCATATTCAAGTTTTTTAGCCTGTATCATTTTTTTTACAAATTCACGATTCATAGGTGGTATCTCCTTCCTGTAAAATAAATTGAATAGTAAGAGCATCTTCTTTCATTTTTGCAGATGACACAACATAATTTCTTAAAGTATCCGGTATCGGAATATTTCGTTTAAAATTACCAATCCGAATGATAATTTCCTTTCCTGCTTCATGCATCTTAATGTCTTCCTTATTCGCACAAGGTAAATTCACTGTGAGCAGATACCCTTCTGTATTCTTTTCAAATACTTCGTTTGGTTTTTCATTTCTAACCTCAAAAAGATTATCTTCTGTCATCACATCCTTAACCAAACGGTCCAGTGCCTTCATACCATTGATATCAATCTCATACCACTTGATATATCCTATTGGAATATTGCCAAAGACATTTTCAAGCTCCTCTACGTAAACAGCCTGTATCTCCACCCATTCCTTAAAGAAGGAAGTATCAATTTTCTCTGGCAGTATTCGATTAATGAATAGTCCATCCACGTTGAAATTATATAAGTTAAGATACATATAGTTACGTTTTGTCTCTTCGACAACCATTTTCTCTGGCATGGCGACCAAGCGAATGCTGGTTACTTCCCTATCTTTAAAAAGCGCCTGTAGTCCTACCAGTTTTACATAAAGCTTTTCAATATCATTCATTGCCTTGCCATCCGGAAGCTCAATTTTAAAGAATTTCTTTCCTATAGGGCGAAGCACCTTCATCGCAACCTTTCCAATCGGAAAAAATTTCTCCATATACCAGGAAAACAATTCAGGGAACTTAAGTAAAGACAACGTTTCTCCTGTTGGTGCACAGTCCACGATGATGACCTCATATCTCTTGCTTTCATATAATTCTTGTATCTTTAGTAAGGAAAATAGTTCTTCCATTCCCGGAAACATGGACAAATCACCTAAATCCCCATCTCCATTTTCTAACTGCATATTTGGAAGCAATTTATCAAATGCATTCATCATGGACCGGAAATCATGCTCCATCTCATAGTTTGGATCAATTTCTAATGCAAACAACTTTTCTGCAATCTTCGTCACTTCTTTTCCTATTGGCATTTCGAACAAATCACTTAAATTGTGTGCCATATCTGCACTAACAATTAAGGTTTCTTTACCCATAAGTGATGCTTTTCGTGCATGTGCTGCTGCAACACTTGTTTTCCCAACTCCGCCTTTTCCTGTGAATATAATAATTCTGTTCATTTTTTTTACCCACCTTTTTATTATTCAATTATAGTTCTTTACTCGAATACTTCTTCCATCGAACTATTTAGTGAAAAGTTAGAGAAACACAATATATGCATTTCTCTTTCTCATTCAATTGGAATTCGTTTTATTTTTTTGGTAGTATTATTATTACTATCATTTGTAGGGTTACTATTCTTAAAAATATCGAAGACCTTACTTACTATTTTTATTGCAATATCCATTTCTTCGGCAGTAAGCTTTGACACAACAAGTTCGAAATAATATTCTATCTCTTTCATCTGCTGCTTTACAAGCTCCCTTCCAGAAGTACTCACATTTACAACAACAATTCTCTTATCCTCTTTATCTCTTTCCCTCTTAACAACATCACGCTTTTCTAAACGGCTTACAATCCCAGTTACCGTATTAAGAGGAACACCAAGGTAATCTGCAATCTCAGTCATGTTAACCTGCCCTTTACGATAGATTAAAAAAAGGGTAAAGGCCTCATTCTTAGAATAATCCATAAAAGTATGATTCCACTGTTCTGGAAAAAACAGCAACTTACATTGGTCTATAAATTGAAAGAGATATTCTTCCAAAGACATGTCTTTTATATCCATATTATCAGCTCCAAAATTACTTCGTCACTCGAAGTATAATTCATGTTACCTCATTACTATTTAATTGTCAAGTACAAAATATATGAATAATAGCCCCTACCTAGTTGCAAGTAAGGGCTATCTTAAAAAATTATATTTTTGCATCAAAGTATTTAACTTTTTGGTTGTGATTTCTGATTATTATCTTTTCTGTCTTTACTTTGTTCTTCTTTATTACTTTGCTCTTCCTTATTCTTTTTTTCTATCATATTAAAAAGTGAGATCATATTTAGAATCACTTTATCCCTCCTTGATTAAGTAATGTTATTGTAATTATATTCGCTAAAGTGTAAACTGGTCATTTATTTTGATAAATATAGTGTTTTATAATTGGGTACCTCTTACAATATTGTTTCTTGAAGCTTCTGCTTCCTTTTGTTTTTGTTGAATCGCTCTTTCTTTCCATATATTAAATAACCAAATAATATTAGTGAACATTTTCTCTTCGCCATTTTTATTATTAGATGATAAATCATAGTATAAAACTCTTATTAATTCAATATATGTGGAATGTAAGGATTGATAAACTACTGTTTCATCTGCTGTATTATGCATAAAATGCATTGCAAAAAATTCTAAATTATTTGTAGTTTGTAAAAGCATCCGTGCATATTCCAGTTTTAAATTTTTCTCATCTACTTTTATATTTCTTACTTCTTTTCCATCCATATCAGCAGATGTCTCACTTATATAATTGCTACCTAAATAATAATTTATACTTGATTGAACAAGTATATCTGAAAACAATTTTGACTTTACTATGTACTCTATTTTTTGTATCTGTTTTTTTGATAAATTATTTGTTACTTCTAATATATCAAAATTATTCATTTTATCTATACTTATATTATCTATAATATCTAATATGCCTGTTTTTTCATAAATTTCTTGAATAATTAAAATATTGGGCAATATATTATCTTTATAATAACCGGCTAAATCAATTGCCTTTTGAACTCGATCCTTTTCCCTCTCATATACTTCTTTTTTATGTAATTCTAGCTGTTCTTTATTATTTTCAATTAATTGCTTTGCTGATAATAGGTATTGACGAATTGCTATAATTACACCAAATATGACAAAGATATTCGATACAATTACTGAAATATTTGATAATATCTGCAAGTTACTAATATCGTTAGTAGTTTCTAATTTAAAATACACAGGTAATATTAAAATTAGCAGTGCAAAAAAAATAATAAATAATATTACCAACTTTTGATATGCCCTTTTCATAAAAGCCTCCCCTGCTCTTAATGCTTATGTAATATTTTTACATTTTAACATTAAAATCAGAAAAATACAACCCTAATTTCTTTACCGGAAATAATGACAATATCAGCATAATTAGAATATTATTAACAGTATGTATACTATCTTATTTTACTAACTCAGCGAGCATATTCTCCATTTGTTGTAAGAAATCAATTACACTACATATTATGCTTGATTTCTTACTTATCTTATCATTTAATTTTTCTATTTTTTCTCCAAAAGAATCAACAACATCCGCAATCGCATTAACGCCTTGTGCTGCACCACTGATTTCAGCACTTGTACTATCAATCCCTTCAATAATTTGCTTGCTAAAATCTTTTACTTCTTCTGTACATTCATTGACTTGTTTGATATTATCGTGAACATCTTTTACTTTTTCTAAATTCGCCGTACTGGTGGTTTTAGTCGCTTGAATTTCCACATTTACATTATTAATGCTTTCAAACAATGCTTTAATACTCGTTTCAATACCATCTACCAACTTCTTTGTGGAACTAGATAGTTCACGGATTTGATCTGCTACTACTGAAAAACCTCTACCCGCCTCTCCTGCTCTGGCTGCCTCAATGGATGCATTTAAAGCAAGTAAATTGGTTCTAGTGGCAATTCCTGTGATTCCATTTGACATTTCTTTAATATTTACAAAATCTTTTTCTAGTGTTTTAAAAACCTCAACAATAGAATCTAGCTGATCATTGGTACCATGAATATTTTCAACCAAAACTTCCACATTACGGTCTGTTTCTGCAATAACGGAATCTGAACGATTTATTATTTCATTGATATTATTTGCATATTCACTAAAGTTTTTAAAGTCTTTATTTAAACTTGTAATCATTGTATTAATATTGGCTATTTCATAATAAGTATTCGTAACATCATCCATATACTCTGAAACTTCGACCTCTTCTTCCATTAACTGTTCTATCTTCTCTTCTATATGTAAAACACCAAATTGTATACTCTTTTCTACTCTTTTTTCATTTATAGTATAATTTACAACTTCTTCTTTTGTATCCTTAATTACTATCTCTTCTGTCTTCTTTGTTTTAAACCAACTCACGTCTAATCCTCCTATTCAAATACGGCCAGTACCATTGTTTGATTGAAATGTTGCTCATTTAACTGTTCTCCATATCCAGCAAACCCCACATAGTCACCTAAAGAGCGACCTACCTGCGTTGCGAATTCATTCAAATAACCATCACCTTCAAATAATATGGATCTAGCTAGGCAATTGACCATAAGTGTTAATCTTGGCTTTCCACATTCGCTCTTCACTTGTTCTAATGTTTTTCCTATTACTGCTTTATAATCATCTGGTTCTAATAATACCATTTGAGAGTTGTTATAAATTCTTGCATGATATGCCATCGCTTTCCCTTTAATAACCTTCTCATTTGCTATAATATACATTTCATTTCCAATGATTCGCCCTACTGGATAACTATCCAAATACTTTGGCAGTTCTTGCACGGTTACTTTTAATGCATCTGCCATTACTTCTGCCGCTGGTTTATGATTATATTCATAAACAATACGTTTTCTAACATCCACCTTGGTCGATTTGAAATAATGCTCGGTTGGTTTATAAACATTTTCTCTATATAATTTAATTTTTCCATGTAAGTTTTCAATTATAACAAATACACATGCATTGCTATATACCAGACCATTTAAAGAGATCATGGATTTCTCTGCTCTTCCACTATCTCCGGCAGATCCACCAAAAACCGGTATATTTCGCTTCCCCAGCACGGAATTTAAAGTAGATAATACCAATTCTTCACAACTAATTAATGCACTGGAGAATTCTAAGCACATTGTATTTTCTGGTTTTTTAAAATTTTCTGAGCACGTTTGTACTCTCTCTACATACTTCAATGCATATTTATTCGCATCTTCCAATATATTAGCTACACATTGGATACCATCTTCTATACCTAATACCAATAAAGTATCTTTGAACGCTCCATCCTTACAAAATGCTGCAAATGTTGTTGCTCCCATTGTAATTGCATCTGGATATGAAGTTTTCATTTCTCTTGCATACTCCTGAAATTCATCTACTCCTGAATAAAATAAAATCAATTTAGGTGTCTTCAACCCTTCTGTTGCTTCCTGCACTGCTAGTTTTATATTTTTATTACTACTTTTCCCAATCTTGTAGTTCATCTTTTGTCCGCCTTCCCAATTCATTAAAATGTACTTTCTAATATCTCTATGTCCTTTTTCACTAAATCTTAAGCTCTCTTTTTCCTCGCAAACACTAGCATTTTGATACCAATACCCAAATTCGCTTATCTCAACATCAAATGTATTATAACAAATATCTAAAAAATATCCAAGTAAATTTCTTGTAATTTTCCGTCATTATAGGTTGAATCGAATTCTTGCTTATTTCACATTGAAACAAAAAAGCATGAAGGAATGCGGAGGTAAACTCATGCATTTTCTCATGCTTTTTGTTGAAACTAAGGTCTGAAAATAGTTTCTGCTAAAATAATATTTTACTACCTAACCTGATGATATATGTTTAATTCTTTCTCTAAAACAAATTTGCCAACTATAGGAACTATTCTAAGAAAATGTTCTGTTTTCATATGATTATCTAAAGAATCCTTATCTTCCCATTCTTCAATCATTGTTATAATAGCAGAATCCTTATCATCTTGAAATAACTCATATTTTATGCAACCAACTTCTTTTCTTGTAGCAGTCACTAATTCTTCATATGTTTTTATAACTTCATCAATTTTATCATTCATTACTTTGTTTTTTGCTACCACTTTAACCATTTTGTAACCTCCCTTATAATGAAAAGCATGTAAAACTCCAGATGTAGTTTACCATAATGTATAATATTATGCAAGTAATGGTTTTAGTTGATCTTTTAATGCAGTTACCCCAATTGGGTGGAAAAGGCAAATCTCATTTGCAAGACCTGTCTAATATTAATTAATTACTACTTGCGATTTTTATCATAGCTGTTAATGCTCTATAAATGTCAATAATTGATTTTCCACTATATGATACAATATTGGGTTCAACCAGTTCTGTTCCAGGCATTATTGATGCAAATTCGGCTTGACCACTATTTAAAAAAGTAACCTTCATTACAGGCGGCTCTTGTAGTTTTATAGGATCAATATTCTTGGCATTTATTATGGCAACTTTTACTTTTTCTTTTAATTTTTCAGCTACTACTGATGGTGTTAAACATTTTGCTGCATATCTTCCATAAGACGTTTTAACTACAACTGTTTGAATTGCAGCATTCACCTCTTTTACTTCCTGCTCTAGAGTGTTGTCGCCTGATACCAAAACAACTGGTACATTAACGTGACCTGCAACAGATGCATTCATATAAAACTCTCCAACATCTTTACCATTTATATTTATGTTTGAAATCACACCTCCATGAAAAGAGTGACTCAAAACCCCACTTACATTCATTCTGGAATGATATCCTATTAATATTACTGCGTCAAAAGATGAATCTAATCCTTCCATCATAGCACCCTTACGTGACGAACCTGTAATTAATTGTGCTTTATTGTTTAAAGATTCTATAAGTATATTAGTTCCAGCACCATGTAAATCATTAACAACAATTTCTGTTGCGCCAAACTCAATAGCCCCTTCGATTACTGCATTAACTTCTTTAGTCATAAGTTCTCTTGATCTTTGATAATCTCTCTCCCCAGGTATTACCTGATTAATAGCAACAATTCCGCTTATTCCTTCAATATCTGCTGAAATATAAATTTTCACATTATCACGCCTTTCATATTAATTTCTATAACTAGATTACCGAGTCTCGCAGACAAAAAAAGAGGACTTCCCAAACCGTACCACGACTTGAGAAATCCCCTAAGATAAAGCATTTTATTAGAATTTACCAGCGTCAGCTGCTTCCTGAATTGCAACAGCAACAGCAACGGTAGCACCAACCATAGGGTTGTTACCCATACCAATAAGTCCCATCATTTCAACGTGAGCAGGAACGGAAGAAGAACCAGCAAATTGTGCATCAGAATGCATTCTTCCCATAGTATCTGTCATACCATAAGAAGCAGGACCAGCTCCCATATTATCTGGATGAAGTGTTCTACCTGTACCACCACCAGATGCTACTGAGAAATACTTCTTGCCTTGTTCGATACATTCTTTCTTGTAAGTACCTGCAACTGGATGTTGGAATCTAGTAGGGTTAGTTGAATTACCAGTAATGGATACATCAACGCCTTCCTTGTGCATAATAGCTACACCTTCTGTTACATCATTGGCACCATAACAATTAACTTTAGCTCTGTCTCCATTAGAGTAAGCTTTTCTGAATACTTCTTTTACTTCGCCTGTATAGTAATTCATCTCTGTCTCAACAAATGTGAATCCGTTGATTCTTGAGATAACCTGAGCTGCATCTTTACCAAGACCGTTTAGGATTACTCTTAAAGGTTCTTTTCTAACTTTATTAGCAGATAGAGCAATACCAATAGCACCTTCAGCTGCTGCGAATGATTCATGACCAGCTAAGAATGCGAAACATTTGGTTTCTTCTTCTAATAACATCTTTCCTAAATTACCATGTCCGATACCAACTTTTCTCTGATCAGCAACAGAACCTGGAATACAGAAAGATTGAAGTCCTTCACCGATTACAGCAGCTGCATCAGCAGCTCTTCTGCAATCTTTCTTTATAGCGATTGCAGCACCTACAAGGTAAGCCCAGCAAGCATTTTCAAAACAGATATTCTGAATACCTTTTACTTGATTATAAACATCAAGTCCGGCATCTTTTGTAATTTTCTCAGCTTCTTCAATGGAAGCAATTCCATAGCTATTTAATACTTCATTAATTTTATCTATTCTTCTTTCATATGATTCAAATAAAGCCATTTTATGTATCCTCCTTAATTATTCTTTTCTAGGATCAATAATCTTCACTGCATCAGCAACACGACCATATTGTCCCTTAGATTTTTCATAAGCTGTAGTTGGGTCATCCCCTTTTTTGATAAAGTCAGTCATCTTGCCCAAACTTACATATTGGTAACCAATGATTTGATCTTCTTCATCAAGAGCGATACCTGTTACATATCCTTCAGCCATTTCAAGATAACGAGGGCCTTTCTTTAATGTACCATACATAGTACCAACCTGGCTTCTTAAACCTTTTCCTAAATCTTCAAGTCCAGCTCCAATAGGAAGACCATCTTCTGAGAAAGCGCTCTGTGTTCTACCATAAACGATTTGTAAGAAAAGTTCTCTCATTGCTGTGTTGATAGCGTCACATACTAAATCTGTATTTAATGCTTCTAAGATAGTTCTTCCTGGAAGGATTTCTGCTGCCATAGCTGCAGAATGAGTCATTCCGGAACATCCTATTGTCTCTATTAATGCTTCCTGGATGATACCATCCTTTACGTTAAGAGTTAATTTGCAAGCACCTTGCTGTGGTGCACACCAGCCAACACCATGTGTTAAACCGGAAATATCTGTTACATCCTTTGCTTTTACCCATTTTGCTTCTTCTGGGATAGGTGCAGCTCCATGGTTAACGCCCTGCGCAACTGGACACATCATTTCTACTTCATGTGAATAAATCATGTTAAGACTCCTTTCAATCTACATAAATGTAATACTTAAAGTGGTATGTTATTTTTTTAACATCACGCACCTAACTATTTTCTCATATATCTACAAAATAGTCTATAGTTTTTATTAAAGTTTCTCAAAATATTTCTGAGATATTTAACTTTTTTATCTGTAAAATCGCATCATTTATTGTTACTCACAACGTATCGTACATGAATAGGTCGAATACCATGGATTTATATGTTTTTATTGGTATAATAAGTTTATAATTTAATCTGAATAATTTTTCTTTTCTTTACTGTGACAAATTAACCAGAAATCCAGATACTTAACATGACAAAAATGGATAAGTAAAATATATTCTATATGTTATGATATGGTTATCGTACGTAGAAAAAATCAAGGAGAATAACGTGAACTATATCGAATTAATTCAAAAAACAATTAATTATATTGATGAAAATATACAAGAAGAAATATCAGTAGATATTCTTGCAAAAATTGCAGGATTTTCTACCTATCACTATTATAGAGTTTTCAATAGCTTTATGGGATTATCTGTAATGGAATACGTTACTAAGCGGAAACTTCAATTTGCCTTATTTGAACTAAATAACGGAAAAAAAATAGTTGATATCGCTATGAATTACGGTTTTCAAACCCATGCCGGTTTTACAAAGGCATTTAAACGTTGCTTTGGATATCCTCCAAGCCTTTACCGTATTCATTCACCAGTTGGTTTACCACAAAAAATTGACTTATCAAAATTGCTAACGAATAAACAGGGTGGCATTGTTATGCAACCAAAGATAATAGAAAAATCATCTTTTAAAGTCGTAGGTTATGAATTTAAGAATAACCTGAGAAATTCTCAACATACACGTGATATTCCGGCCTTTTGGTCACAACGAGGGTTAAATGATATAGAGTGGGAAATGAATCTTTACTCCGCTTTAAAACCTCCTCAACATGGTGAATATTGTATTTGTATTAATACAAACATGAATACAGACGATTATTCTTTCCTGTTGGGTGTTGGGGTCGTTAACTATAAACTTGTTACAGATGATATGTATCAATTAGAAGTTCCATCTGCGACCTATGCTGTTTTCACTACCCCCTTAGTTGATGAAACCGATTTTGTAGACTCTATTCTAGGAACATGGAAATATATTCTTGAAGAGTGGTTTCCAAACTCTGGTTATGAGATAGACGATGCTAAGTATGATTTTGAATACTATAGTGAACATTGTCATTCATGGCAATATGAAAAGATAAACATGGATATATTCATTCCAATAAAATCTAAAGTATAAACTAAAACTTCACTATCCATAAAATAGTGAATCATTATAAGGAGTTTTATGAAACAAACTAAATATAAATATAAAAAGATTGATTCCATTAATATCTATCTAATTTTATCATTCGCTTCACCGTTACTATTTTCTCTTATTTTTACTGTAAATCTTTTATACCATGTAAATGTAGCAAAATTAAATCCCTTGCAATTAATTTTGGTAGGAACAATTTTAGAGCTCTCCGTATTCCTATTAGAAATACCTACGGGAATTGTGGCAGATACGAAAAGCAGAAAGTTATCAATTGTAATCGGGTACCTACTTATTGGTATTGGATTTATATTGGAAGGTTCCTTTCCTTTCTTTTTCACGATTGCCTTATCCCAAGTGATTTGGGGCATTGGTTATACCTTTACCAGTGGTGCAACCCAAGCTTGGATTACGGATGAAATTGGAGAAGAAAAAGCAGGAACTGCTTTTATTAAGGGAGCACAGTTGGGGCAGCTTGGTGAGTTAATTGCAATACCAATAAGTGTATTCGTAGGTTTATTTGCAATTAATCTACCAATTATTATAGGTGGGATATTAATGATGGTTTTTGCTGTATTTTTGGCAATTTCAATGCAGGAACAAGAATTTAATATTAAAGCAAAAAGTGAATTGTCAAACTGGAAATCCATGCTTGAAACAATAAAAACTACAAGGCAATATATAAAGAATAGTCATATACTAATTCTACTATTAACAATAGGTCTTTTTTATGGCTTTTATAGTGAGGGATTTGATCGGTTATGGACTGCTCATTTTGTTGAAGATTTTAACTCATCCATAACTGCATTAATTAATCCTATCGTATTTATTGGTATTATCCGAGCAGTTTCTATCATCCTTTCATTAATTGTTTTGAGTTTATTAAGTAAAAAGATTAATTTTAAAAAAGCAAATCTTGTTATTAAAGTTCTGGTTTTTGGTGCAGTTATTATCGTACTTTCATTGGTTGGTTTTAGTTTAATTAACAATTTATATGTAGTACTGCTTTTATTCTGGGTTATTGGCATAATGCAAAGTATTACCAGTCCTTTATTAGATGCTTGGCTAAATAGTTTAATTGTAAATCCAAATGTTCGAGCAACTATATTCTCAATAAGAGGACAGGTTGACTCTATTGGTCAGGTTGGAGGCGGTCCTATTGTAGGAATTTTTGGCAATCTGTTTTCTATAAGAATAGCACTTCTAGTTTCTGCCATCATGCTATCTCCTGTAATTTACATCTATTGTATCGTAATGAAAAACAAAAATAAATTTAATAGCATAAATCAAAATAATGAAGTTTCTAAAGGAGAATCTTGAAGTCAAAGCGGATATTATACTTACTTATAAGGTCAAATTATTTTACAGATGCAAATTTATTATCTTTTATAGTATATCTCCATAAGTAATCCTTTGCTTCTCCTGAATAATCAATATTAATGCGCTTTGAGGCTACAATTTCTATTGGTTCCTTATGCTGCGTGGTTTCAAGATAAAGTTGGTTTCCACATAAATCCATGCCATAATTAACTTTGTTGATTCCCATTGCAGTACATAATTTACCCGGGCCACTACAAAGATTTAAAAGTTTATCTGTCTTTCGTCTTTGACTCATTAAATCGAACCCTTCGATTGGCTCCAGTGCACGTAGCAGAACCACTTCAGGTTTATTGATTGTATTGGTTACAATATTCATACAATAGTACATACCATAGATTAAATAAATATAGGCATATCCGCCCTCACTATATTGGATTTCGGTACGAGGGGATCTGGTATTTTTAAAGGAATGAGCTGCTGCATCTAAAGAACCCATATAAGCTTCTACCTCTACTATTTTACCTTTTGTTATCCCTTCCTCCGTTTCATGAACAATTACAAGGCCCAATAAATCCTGTGCTACTTCGATAGCAGTTCTCTGATAAAAATCCCTGTTTATCTTCATGTTACAAACCCTCTTATCTTTTCTAATTAAAAGCTGAAGTATCAAAAGTATCTCTTCACAACATTTAGGATGAAAATATGTTCTCCTGACACTTCAAGCATTTTTAGTTTATACCATTTGTTCTGTTTTTATTAATAATCTCTCTAATTAATAATATTATCGAATAGGACAAGCTCCTGTTGAACATTCTCCTGTCCCAACATCCAATTCTTCTTCATCAACTTCATATTTTGAAATAAGTGAAGGAATAAATGGTTTCATTTTTGCAACTCTTTCCGTGTATTCCTCTTCACTAATTGACTCGTAAGGCAATAGTTTGTAGAAGGTATCATCTAAAGAAAGGAATGTAATGCCTACTTGACGTTCCCAATTATCCCAAATCCATTGTTCAACAGTTTCCCATTCATTGTTTCTTACATGAACGGTTATGGAGCAGTTATGGTCTACGTAATGTTCCATGAACATTTTGTAATTTTCAAGCTGTTCTATTGCTGAAACATCATATTTGGTTCGTCCCATTGGTGCTTTTACAGGAAATTCAACAACTTTTGTCTTACAGGTTTCCCAATCCTGTCCTACTTCAGGATATACCGGATACCCTAATTCTTCACATACTTTTACGAGAGGGTCAGAAGAGCTAATACGAACTCTCCTTATAAAGAAAGGGGAATGAGAATAATGAACACCTGAGGATACTGTTGGTAACTGTGATAAAGTACCTTCTGGTTTAACAGTTGTAAAAAGTAAAGGTTCGTTTTGCCCAAGTTCCTTTGCATATGACTTTGCTTCTTTATGTGCCACTTCTCTTAATTCTTTAAGTAAATTAATTTGTTTCTCATTAATCATTCCTGTTGCGTTTACCATATCCTGCCAACCTGTTAAGCTACATCCTATTAACTTGTCTCTTTGAAGCACATCATTCCATTTTGGCAATTCCATCTCTACACAAGTCATTCTATAACCAGCTCTTGCAGATAATCGTTGTGCATTTAATAAACTGGAAATATCAAGAACACCATTTGAAACAAAAGCTAATACGTTAAGAGTTGTGAGGTTACACATTCCCTTATCATCCAAGAGAATTTCTCCACAAGGATTCACACCTTTTCTTTGTTTATCACTTCTATCATTCATCGCTTGCGCATTTATCCAAGCAGGCTCACCAGAATATCTCATTTTACCAATTTGCCAATGAAGCTTTTCTCTTGTTGGCTTCTGTGAATAATAAATAGAGTTATTGCTCATTTGACGGTGTGAAATCATCTTATCCATTGTCCAATGTCCGTCAACTTCTTGATATAAGTGACTCTTAGCATCAATGCACTCCTGGTCATCCGCGTCGATCAACATAATTTCTGAGGAACGTCTTACTCCACCAGATACTACGTTTTCTCCAATAATATTTGCTATATCAAGGCAATCTATTGGCCTCAATTTTACTTTCATTGAATCTTGTCTCATTCCTGCTTTTTTAATTACATAATCAATCTTTGTAAACATGATCTGCAAAGAATCATGACCACTGGCTGTTCCACCGAATTTTTTGAGTTTTTCTCCTTTTGCACGAACATTATCGTATTCTATAATTACACTTTTAATGTTCTTGTACTCACTTCGGTGTACTATATCAAAGAAATAACGCAACGCTTGCATCCAACCTTCTTTACTGTCTCCCACGATAATCTTTGCCCTGTCGTTAAAAGAAAAGTTTAAGCAAGTATTATCTTCTCTTTCCTGTTTGCTTTTAGGCATATAATTTTTGTGAATGATTTCAATATTTGTGCGAACTTTTGGTAAGTTTGCAACATCCTCTTTCAAAATTCTTAACCCGACGCCAGAACCAAGCATGAGTAGATAAAATAAATCTTCAAACGCACCAAAATTGTCTATCACTTCGAATGCACAGTTATAATTGGACATTGGATAATCTTTTGCTACTTTAGTATTTCCAACCCAGAAAGTTCTTCCTGATAGGAATTGTCTCATATTGTAGATGTTATCGAAAAGCTTTTCGGCTTCTTCCCTAGTTGTTGGAACAAGACTGCAGTTATATTCAACTGCTCGTCTTACTGTTTCCCACCAATATTCTCTTCTCTTTTCTTCTGGCAAGTAACGAGAGTAGGTTCTGTAATATACAAACTGACCTAGCTGGCCCATAGGATTCTGCAAATGCTTGTATTGGCTGATAAATTTGTTTGTTAAAAGAGTACCTTCTAAAGGCAATACCTCAGTAGTTTTAAGTTTTTTATCTCTGTAAAGGATATATTTTTTTGCTACATCTGGTCTTGCACTCTGCATTAGGAAACTTTCAACTAGGTCTTGAATTTCTTCAACCGTAATTACCTGCTTTTCAGAGCATTGGTTCTCAATTTTTTCAGCTATCCCCTGGCTAATAATGTGGTCAACACCATCTATGGTTTCTCTCATGGCAGATTCAATAGCGTTCACAATTTTTGTGATATTAAAATCTACTAAGCCTCCAATTTGACCGTTTTTATTTCGTTTTTGTACCTTCATAAATATACACTCCCTTTTTCTTCTATTTGCAATGCGTTAAGTACCTTATATAGTGTAGTTATACTATTATACCACAATATATAGATAATTCAACAACAATTTATCCATAAAAATAGTGATTTATTATAAGGAGTTCTATCAAATAACCCTCGGATTTTTTCTAACTATAAGGCTGAAGTATCACAAGTGTCTGTTCACAACATTTGGAATGAAAAGATGCTCTTCAGATACTTCAAGCATTTTTAGTTTATACTATTTACTCTGTTTTTATTAATAATCTTTCTAATTCATCAATATCATGAAAGGGAGCCATACAAGTATGATTTTCACAGAGATAAATGGCTATGGAATCATCTTTTAACCTATATTCCTTTGTAAAATCTGCAATCATCTCAAGTTGTTCTTGATTTATATCTGTCTTTACTAAGATAGTGACATTAGGAAGAAAGTGTTTGGCTAAAACTTGCTGAAGATTTTTAATTTCCGAAGATTCTTGAACTACACATACTATTTCCCTAGTAGGATAAACTGCTAGCAAAACTGCCATCATAGAAAAGCAAAAACCACTGGGGTACTCTGCTATACTACCTGCTATATAATTCATTTGTTTATCTCTAATTTGTGTCAGCTGGACATCTCCCGTTAAGCTTGACAATTTGAACAACACATATGTGGCAACTGAATTGCCAGAAGGTATAGCACCATCATATAATTCTTTGGGTCGATGAATAAGGACCTCACTATCTTCAGCATATAAATAAAAACCGCCAAGTTCAGAATCAAAAAATTGATCTATCAATACCCTCGTATATTTTATAGCACCGTTGAGATAATCCAAATCTAAAGTTGCTTCATATAGGCTAATTAATGCCCATATATAAAAAGCATAATCATCAATATGCCCTGTCCCAAATGCTTCACCATCTCGATAGCGAACGATAAGCCGATCTTCCTTACTTAAATGTGCTTGTATAAAATGGTCAGCCTTACCTGCCGCTAGTAAATACTGCTTATCCTGTAATATCTGATACGCCTTAGAAAATGCGACAATCATAAGGGCATTCCAAGAAGTAAGTATCTTATCATCCTTATGAAGCTTAAATCTCCCATATCGATATTCAAAGATTGTTTTTCTAAGTTTTGATATTCTATCATTTTCCAAATCTTCTTCTATTGATAGGCTTTTACCAACATGAATTCGATTTGGTATACTCTTGCCTTCGTGATTTCCTTTTTCTGTTATGCCGTAGTAATCTTTAAAATAAGTTCCATCTTCTTTTCCTAATACTTTAATAATTTCTTCCGGTGAAAACACATAATATTTGCCTTCCACTCCCTCACTATCTGCATCTTGTGCACAATAAAAGCCACCCTCTTCATCTGTAAGTTCTCGTAAAATATACTCTAGGGTCATCATGGCAATCTGTTTATAGTGTGTCTTCTTAGTCATTTGATATGCCTCTAAATAAGCGATTATAAGTAGTGCATTGTCGTATAACATTTTCTCAAAATGAGGAACCAGCCACTTCTGATCAGTAGAATACCTAGAAAATCCATAACCTATGTGGTCAAAGATACCTCCCTGATACATAGAATCCAATGTTTTCTCTACCATAAGCTGTGCTTCCTTATTATGTTCATGATAGGCTACACGAAGCAGATACATTAAATTGTGTGGTGACGGAAACTTTGGGGCGCTACCAAATCCACCATATTCCTCTTCAAAATTATTCATTAAGCTTTGAGTTGCATTTATTGATAATTCTTTTGTTAAACTTTCCTGTAAAGGAATTCGATCATTATCTTGTGCTAAATAATTAGTTATACTTTCACTGGAATGTAACAAATCTTCTTTGTCAGTTATCCATTTCTCATGCACCGCTTCTAATAATTCCATAAGTCCCGGCATTTGATATCTTGATCTTTTTGGAAAATACGTTCCTGCATAAAATGGTTTCTGGTTTGGTAACATAAATATAGTAAGAGGCCAACCACCACTTCCAGTTAATTTTTGGCACACTGACATATAGATACTATCAACATCCGGTCGTTCTTCTTTATCCACTTTAATAGCAACAAAATAACGATTTAAGTAATCGGCTACCTCTTGATCCTCGAAGGATTCATCTTCCATTACATGACACCAATGACAGGTAGAATAACCGATACTTAAAAGTATTGGTTTATTTTCTGTTTTAGCTTTAGCAAAGGCTTCATCATTCCACGCATACCAATCAACAGGGTTATAAGCGTGTTGAAGTAGATAAGGACTTTTTTCATTTATTAGTCTATTGGCTACTTTATTAGCACTAGGCACAGGCATCACTTCCTTTCATAATTGAGTTACACTTAGTATGCACGTTTTTCTAAAAATAAAACCCCACAGAATTTAGTGAGGTTTAGGATTCAGAATTTATTTACTTTCAATATGTAGAAAATGCTTATTTTATAATCCAAGGAATTGGATTACCTTGCTCCAATATTCCGGGCCCGAAAGGTGTTGTTTCTCCTGTTTCTGGATTGGTAGGTTGGTCAACTTGAAACAAAAAACCGCTCTTTCCGTATCTACCGAATTTGCTTTGGTCGTAGCGTTCGCTATCCATGCAAATGTTGACGGCTTTCAATGCTACCGCCACTTCTTGGCTTCCCTCGAAAAGCTCATGTTCCCATATAAATTCACATTCGATATTCAAAAAACACTCTTTGATTCGCGGCGCGTTGACCTTTGAGGCTTTCTCCGCCGTTAAGCCAGAGGCGGTGATTTCATCTGTTTCAAACTGATTATTACCAATCGTTTTAATACAGCAGTCATAAATGTCGTTTGAAGGGAAATTTAACACACACACTTTCGTTTCTTTCAATGATTGATACATATGCCCGCCTTTATCGACTTTTCCCATGATACAGATAAAGTTGTCAGCTCCGCTTCCCGCAAAGGTAGACCAAGATTGTAGACAGGCGTTTTCCTTACCGTTCGATTTCCAACCTGTGACGACGAATACCAACGACGGCATGGCTGTCACAAAATCATACCATGACATATTGCCGTAGGCTGCCAAGTATTGCTCCGTAAATCTCTCTGGCCTTTCAATAATAGAAATTTCCTTTTTCATAATGAATCTCCCTTTTATTTCAATCATAACACAGCAAACACGAACTATCCATGCAAATGTTGACGGCTTTCAATGCTACCGCCACTTCTTGGCTTCCCTCAAAAAGCTCTTTCATAATGAATTTCACTTTTATTTCAACCATAACACAGCAAACACACCAACTGTTTACAATGTACAACTAACCGCAGATTAAAATGATGTGTAAAACAGGGTGTCGTCTTTGGTGACAAAGGTAAACATCGCAGTATAATCTATGAAATTAAATACAGATATTCCTGCGAGAAAATATGCTTTTCGGCGTGTTCATTTTCTAATTACCCCTATTTTGCAAAAAAGTGGTCGTTGCAATACAAATATCCTCTATATGACCGTGGTAAAGGAAATGGTTTCCCTCAATGACTATCCATTCGGCATTTGCACCCAATCTGTCCATGTGCGCATTTTGGTATTTATCGCCTGTCTGTTTTCCTTGTGCAGTTTCAGAAGCCACAAGTTTTAGTATGGGTATATCATGGGGAAAATTCATACTCATCACTTCTTCAATGTTTTCGTTGAGCCTTGATAACTGGTCTGCGATTGTGTCATTGTAATAGTGGTTCATAAATTTCGTGTAATCATCAACTTCCGTTTGCGTATATCCATTTTCTTCGTTTATCCCAAGTGTGGACGATACTAAAATAGAAATGAACGGGCGGGCAAGACCGATGGCCTGTTGTACCTTACCCAAGCTATAAACAAACTTGGGTACATTTGTGCTTGTTTCAGCCGACGACGTAGTATCCAGCATAATGATTGCGCTCACTTCTTCCGGGTATTTGGTTGCGTAGTATTCGCTGTAAATACCAGAGCCGGAATGCGGCATTAATATATATGGTGCTGAAAATCCAGCCGCAGATAATGCTTCGCGTATTTCTTCGGTGTAGTTCTCATTCGTTCGGGGCGTATCTATTTCATCACTGAACCCAACGCCAAAATACTCTATACACACTACCGTATAGCTCTTTGATAATTCACGCATTAACGGGCCAAAGTCTGCGCTTGGTAATGGAACAGTGAAGCCCGACAACAGCACAATGGTTTCCTCTCCGTCCCCCATCGAGTAAACATGCATATTTTTTCCATTGACTTCAACTAATTCGCCATAGGGAGCAAGATTATCAAGCTCATTGGAAAAGAATACCTGATTAATAAATAAACTGAAAAGATTCAGCAATACGATAATACCAAAAATAATTGCAAGTATAGTCAGCATCCTTTTCCCTCGTTTCTTATTCATCTTCACTTTTTCATTTTTCATTTTCGCTTGTCTCCGGCGGTGCGGAAATAATTGTTATATCTCTCGGCTTTCGTTTGTCAGCGGCCTCATAATGGTATTTCACAAATACTTTTTGCAATTCAGATAAGAACTCGTCAAACTCTCGGTCGGTCATCATCATAACAGTATTATTGAAAAATATCTTATTGTTGCCGGATACAAAAGTATCTTTGTCAAAATACTTTTCAAACTTTGAGTAAATTCCCATTAAAAATCTTAATGCCTGTTGAGGAATATTTTCCGCATTGCTCGGCTTATTCAATTCGTCTATGTTAAGTGCGAGTGTGCGCTCAACACTGCCACGAATTTTCTTTTCTTCAATAACTGTCAAAATATTGGCTTCAATTAGAATATTTATATGCCGATAAAGCGTGGTTCGCGGCACATCACTAATTACTTCACATATTTCATTTGCTGTCATGCTATTTCGAGAAGCGAAGGCCTGTACAATTCTCATTCGCGTTGGGTTGAGCATAATATCGTATATGTCTTTGCGCATAACACACCTCCATTGTTTCCATTTATGATTATAATACCAATATTGGAATATGTCAAGGAAAACATGCTATCTGATGTTGTTATTTCCAAGGTTTCCGCTAAACGGCTAAACGGCAAGCAGTGCAACCGTGGCCACGGTTGCACGTTTTTGAGATTTTCCCTTGCGGGAAAACTCAAAAACTGCTTGTTGGCGAGTGCCTTCCCCAAACCTTGCAACTTCGGGCCAAAATGGCCCGAAGTAGATCAAACATTAATAAGTTCATATCATTGTTTTTTATGTAGCTAAAACCTAGTGAAATCAATGATTTTCGTTGGTTGCAGTAACTTAACTGCCACCAATGACAACAAGATTTCTATAACCAACGTTAGGAATACCCAATAGATAAGAAAATAGGCTTATCTTCTGCTTTTGCTTTCGTAAATGCTTGTTCACACCAATGCCACCAGTCAACTGGATTATAAGCGTGTTTAAGTAGATAAGGACTTTTTTCATGTATTAATCTATTGGGTATCTTGCTAGTTGTCATAGGGCATCACCTCCTTAAATAAAGATACAACCTTATTATACCCAAACAAAAAGTGACTATGTAAGCCTCATAGCCACTAATTTTTATTTGAACTTAATCTCAATCGTCAAACTATTTTCAACATACTTATAGTCTATATACTCAATTATCGTCTTGTATAGTTCATTTTGTTCTTCCCAAGTCAATAGAGGATTACTCATTAAAGTTTGAAACTCATTAAGCTTACGTCCCCGTGACACTTGACTTAAAACGGTTTTCAAAAGAGTTACCTATCATTTTACGCCACGAAAGACACAACTTCAACACGATATGTCCTATAACGTCCTGTTTTCATGAAGCTGACGAACCGGACCGGCAGAGCCTTTCCCTTTTGCGGCGTACGCCCGGTGAGACGGTTTGGCACGCATACCCATGAGCACGCCCGAAGAGTGAAAATGTTGTTAGGCGATTGACCATGCCCTGTTATTCAGAAATCGCCATGGACGGCTATTTCCTACGCTTTCTTGAATACCCTAAAAAAGTCTGTCTTACCAATTGCTTCTTTATTTAAATGGTTTTCACTTATATAAGCTAATAAGATCCTTCACAAATATTTCTTCATTTGTAAATTGAATTTTATTATTGCTTAAAAATCCATCCAATGATTGGATTGTTTTTTCGATAATAGAAATTTTCCATTTTTTGCTTAAATCTTTTTTAAAACTAATATAAATTTCATTTTTTAATGGTTCATATACTATTGAACACAGAGTATCCTCCTGACTAGTTTTACTTAAAACTTCAAAGGCTTCATTTATTCCAAAGCTATGAATATTATTATGAATATATTCATGAGCACAAATATATCTATCAGCACCTATACCATATACTTTATTATAATTTACTTCCTTAAAATCCCCATTTGGAAAATTAGTCATAATAATAAAATCATTATGACAAGGACTTACTATATTTGTATCATTTCCTTCTTCCAGAATAAATGCATCACCAGTTTTATCAGCGATAATAGTATGTAGCCCTAAATCTGGGAATAATGGATTTCTAGGATACGAGATTACTCTTTTATTAAGAATTTCAAAAAATTCAGATGTTTTTCTTGTTTTCTTTAGCGCCTCATCAAAAATATCAAAAGCAAACCAATCATTTTCGTCACAACTTGATTTAAAACCTGGACTATATTCTACTGCTTGAGTACAGATAAAAAGACCCTCACTATTAAAACCAGCGATATCCCTGTATTTGTTATCTACTAAGCCTGAAAAGTAAAATAAGTTCATATCATTATAACTATTGACTTTTAGTTTTAAATCAATATCATCAGTATCGAAATTCATACCATAAATAGCTTTTTCTTGACTGTATACTGCAAAACTTGTACACATTTTGGAACCTCCTTTTAATATATAATTTTGTCATATAATATGCTTGGAGTATTTAGAGAATCATTTAGCTATTTTACCATTGGCTTCACCACTTTCTTAAACTTTCATCCATATGATATCACCAGGCATCTCGATGGTTCAACCTTAAACATTTTTCAGAATCAAAAATGCTCCACTTAAGCTTATGCTTTATGACACAATTTGTTATTCGTTGCCTTTTTTCATTTCAAAAATAATTTTCTGTATACTTTTGAGAGATAAATAATACATTTCAGAAAGAACTTTTGTAGATACACCCTCTTTATATTTCTTATAAATGTCTGCGTTTCTAATTGAAGTTCCCCTTTTACTTCTGGTTGTTTCCCCCCAAAACTTTCTGTTGCATTCTTTTCGTAATATAAATATATTCACCATCAACATAGTTTTGAATTAAATCTAATAATTCCTGTGGCAATACATCAATGCCTTTTATATAGCTCATTGCGCTCCTCCTAAATATAATTTATCTTAGGATTGAGCAAAGGCTATTTCATAATTCTAATAGTTAATTATTATGCAATAGCCTCTGCTACGCATGAATAACATATGTTCTCATAAAGTGATACCCCTTTCTTTTTTTGCTTAGAACATAAACTCAATTTTCAAATTTTACAAATGTGTAATATGTAGTGATTGCCTCAAAGCTATTACTTATACAATTATGGCTTGTTTGCAATTTGTTGAAAGCATATCACATAGTAAGTATTATCATTCAGCTGACGGTTGAAAGGACAGTTGGTTCAAAGTATTTGAAATAATAGTTGGTTCAAAGTATTTGAAATAATACTTGACAAATAATAGTTTTTTTCATACAATGCTATTCATACATATTTTAAGGAGTGGTTTGCCAATGAATAAACTGTTGAATAAATATACATTTCTAAATAAGACTACTCTAAGAATGATGCATTAATTTGAAAGTATTACTTTCCATATAAAATTAGTGTTTGGAAATATATTCCTTGGAGTAGCCGGTGAAACTATTTCAGGGTATTTTTATGCCCAAATATTGAATTTATGGAGGCTAATATTGATGAATAACGAATTAATTGAAGTAAGTGGAGTTAAAGAATTAACAGAAACGATGAAGCAATGTTTAGAAACAAAAAGATTAAACTTGCTGCCTTTACGGGCACACAGCCTTGCATTATCATTAGTGGACTATAGCAAAATGCAGACGGAGTTGGGGTTAAAGATTAGCAAAGCAATTCTTGATGATGAAGAAATGCAGTATGCCATGAAGGTTAGGCTAACGAAGGTATTAGAGAACACTGATAATTATTTATGGTTCACAAACTGGGCTATCGTCCTAAAAGAAGAAAAGTTGATTATCGGATATATAATACTCAAAGGTTTACCTAATGAATTAGGCGAGGTAATTGTAGGCTATGATATTGATGAGGAATATAGAAGAAAGGGATATGCCAAGGAAGCCTTAGGGATAATGCTTCAATGGATTTTTGCATATCCCCGGGCTCTTTCTGTGATTGCAGATACGGAAAAGACGAATATACCATCATGCAAACTACTAGAACATATAGGAGCTGTCCCATATAAGGAAACAGATGAATTAATATGGTGGAAAATTAATAGAAATATATAGAATAATTATGTGAATTAGGATTTGTCCTATTGAACTCACAATGTTAACTACCCCTATGCGTTTCGAAAAAATTGGGTAACAAAGGATACATGATAAAAGAACTATATTGATTATATTACAACCTAATCAACTATATTAAGAATATTACATATGTTATTTTAAATTAAGGGGCTGTCGAACTAATTGCTCAGTGCGACAGCCCCTTAATGTTATAGTTGAAAACAATAGTTATATCAAGTTTCTTTTATCTCTTTTGCTATACAGAAGACGTCTGACTTCCATTATTTTAAACTCATCATCTTCATCATCAATTACAACATAATAAATGATAAAGTTTTTCACATATATGCGATAATATGGATTTTTCTGTCTTTCACTGAAGGATAGGGTTCAAACTCTCTAGGTATACCATTCTTTCCTTAATAGCTTTCTCTATCTCATCTACTAAAAGACTGGCTGCGGGGATTATTTAAAAGGTAGGAAATGTAATCTGTTATTTCAGTCAAATCCCATTCAAACAATGGTAAAATCCTTATTTCATATTTTCTTTCCACCATTAATTCTCTCCCTAAATTAATAGGTCATTCAAACAAATAATTTTACTACCTTTACTTTCATAATAACGTAGCATTTCGTCAATTTTCCTTTTATCATAACTGGTAACGCAATCTGATAGGACATGAACGCCATAATTTGCTTTGCGTAAGTTGTAACAGGTTGATTTAACACAAGCAACAGCATCTGCTCCTGCTATGTAGAAATCACATATTTCATTTTTACTAATAAAGTCTGTAAATTCTTCACAGCTTAATGCGTTTCCTTTGTATTTTGTAAAAACATTTTTTGATACTTTTTTCAAGTCTGAAGCTAATTCAGACCCATATGTATTGGGTTTAAGAGTCCTAGTGCCGGCTGATAAATTTTCATGCCTTATATAAATAACATGAATATTATTATTGACTGCCCAATCAATAGCTTTATTGATATTGCCAATAACATCCTTGTAATTCTTTGTTATGTCATTTTGAATATCGATTATTACTAAGGCTTTTTTCTGCATAGTGTTTCCTCCTGATAGGTAGATTGATTTGTTTGCTTTTTTATTATACCTTGTAATTGTTGACAACAGTATGGCAACAATCTATAATGATAACAAGAAATTTCGGAAGGCGGCTATCAGATGAAAGTTGACAGGCTTGTTAGCATTATTATGATACTCCTTGATAAAAAGCGTATAGGCGCACAGGAGTTAGCAGATATGTTTGAAGTTTCACCCCGCACAATCTACCGCGACATAGACACTATCAACATGGCGGGTATTCCTGTTCGCGGGGCATCGGGAGTGGGCGGTGGCTTTGAAATCATGCAGAAATACAAGATTGATAGAAAGGTTTTTTCGACTGCCGACCTTTCCGCTATCTTGATGGGGCTTTCCAGTCTTTCCAACATGATACGAGGTGATGAACTGGTAAACGCCCTTGCGAAAGTCAAGAGTTTTATCCCCGCCGACAGAGCGAAAGACATTGAATTAAAAGCAAATCAAATATATATAGATTTAAGTCCGTGGATGGGAAACAGGAACATACAACAATATTTAGAAATTATCAAAACAGCTTTACAGGAAAGCAAGCTACTGACCTTTGAATATGCAGACCGCTACGGAAATAAAACCGCACGAACAGCCGAGCCGTATCAGCTTGTATTGAAAAGTAGTCATTGGTATTGGCAAGGGTATTGCTATAAAAGAAATGATTTTCGCTTATTTAAACTATCCCGCACATCAAACCTACAAATACAAGAGGAATTTTTTACGCCACGAGATTATCAAAAACCGCAGTTAGATTTTACTGATATTTTGGCAACTATGCAAATAAAAATCAAAATTCGTATTCATAAATCTGTCATGGACAGGGTACTTGATTATTGCACTTATGAACACTTTTCGCCAGAGGGTGATGAGCATTACATTGTTAGTTTTCCTTTCATAGAGAACGAATACTACTACAATATTCTTTTCAGTTTTGGGGATAAATGCGAGTGTTTAGAGCCGTTACATATCCGCACAGAAATGAAGCGTAGAATACATGATATAGCTACCATATACGAAAGTTAATACATGGAGTAAGACGAAAAAGACAAACGAGTCTTTAGTAATTGTAGGCACAGGCAATCACCTTCCTTTCATAATTGAGTTACACTTAATGCTCATTTTTCTAAAAATAAAAACCTCACAGAATTTAGTGAGGTTAGGATTGTGACTGATTATGATATAAAGTAAGGATTTCCAAGTGCTTTATATCCATTAGAATCTGTTATTTCAAGACGAATGTATGTCCAAGTTTTATCAATCTTAAATTCAACATGAGTAATATCATCATTGAAAGACAATTGATGCGGACAGTGCCAAACTGAGTTTTTTAGATATACAGCTTTAACAGGGGTAAAGTCGGCATAAAAAATATTATCTTCAATATACATGCTATATATTTTTGGAGCTATTCCGTTATTTCCGACGCATGAGTAGAAATCCCCATTTTCAAGAGCATTGATAATACTCGCATGGGTTAATTCCCTTGATTTTATCATTATAAAACCACCCATATATTTGCTGTATGGCGTGTCTGGAGGGAAGTCAAGTTCTTTGTTTCCACTATGGTTATCGTCGGCTGCGACTGCCCATAATTTACGTCCATTTCTTAGCATTGCATCGTAATAGATATCTGACCAGCCTGTACGGTTTATTTTTTCAACGATATTATTATAAATCTCCATCGCAAAAATACCTTTGAGACCTAAAAATTCTTCGGTTTCATAAAATGTAGAACCGTGGAATGAACAGGCAGGATGATTATATGTTACTAAATAATCGTTGTCGACATATGATTTAATCAACTTATTAGCATTTTCAAGGCTAAATTCAAGATTAAGCGGAAAATAATCTTCTTTAACGCCATAATATTTAGGATAACAATTAAAATGATATATTTTCAGAGTTTTAGGGTCATTCCATAATACCTCAAATCCCGGAAGAGCATAAAACTCATCATCATTTAGATAATCTTTATATGTAAGTTTATTATAATCTGTAAAGGCTATGATATTATATCCGTGTGATTTATATAATTCTTTTATTTGCAGCGGGGTCGTAAACCCAGTGCCTGAATCAAATTCTTTTGTGTGGCAATGTAAATTTGTTTTATATGCATTAGTGCCAGGCGGTAATAAATGAATTTTCATGCGTTATCCCCAATCATATAATATAAATACTCTACAAATAACCTCAAACGTCAAGTAGTTACTCATTTCAAGTACATTATATCACTATAAATCCACATTTTCTACAAATTTATATTTGGGTGCAGTAACTTGATTGGCACCAATGACAGGTGGAATAGCCGATACTTAGAAATATAGGTTTATTTTCTTTTTTAGCTTTATGAAATACTTCTTCACCCCATGGATACCAGTTTACTGGATTATACGCATGTTGGAGAAGGTAAGGGGATGCAGGCAATTTTCTGATACGGAAATGTGTAGATATTTTAGTGAGTCACCCTGCAACATGGAGGATGCAAAAGAAATAATTGAACATTACCAAAATCCAGAGGGAAAAGACCACCTTCGCTATGGCTTGTTTGATAAATTGAATAATGGATTTATTGGAACATGTGGATATCATTATTGGGACGTAGAACTTAAACAAGTTGAAATTGGCTACGATATTTGGAAAGATTACTGGAAACAAGGTTATATGTCAGAAGCATTGCCAGCACTCATCAATATTTGCTTTACACATCTTGGGGTTGATTGTATTTATATCCTTACGCATCCTCAAAATCAAGCATCACAGGCAACGGTCAAAAAGTTTGGGTTTAATAAATGTGAACTTCGCAGAAAAACAGATGATAGTGAACAACTATGTATGGAGTTGTTGCGTTCTGAATGGCAACATAACAAATAACTTCAAGCCGCTCATTTTCTTAATACAATGAGCGGCTTTATTTATAGTTCAAAATTATGGTGCAGATAGGAGCTGGCACTTATGACAAGTACTATATCCGATGTTCAGGAAGATTGATTTATTCTCTTCTCTATTTCTCCTATCCATTCAATTTAATTATAACAGTCTGACCTACATGATTTTGCGTAATCCTTCCTTCTTTAACTAATCGCTTCACTTGGCTTCGAGTAATTTCTAAGATTTCCGACAATATTTTATCTGTTCTTACTTTTAGCTCATACGGGTCATTTATTAAGATATAATTACCCGTTTCATCAAGTTTCTTTTTTATTACGGATATATCATAACTTATTTGTTCAAAATCAATTTCCGCTTTATTTTTTTCAAATAAATTCTTGCTAGTTCCATATTCAAATGCCAGTCCTTTATCATTACTTAAAAATCTTTTATATTCATTTGATTTTATACTAGACGGTTTTACCCGCTCATAAATCGATAAATTGTATGTATGCTTACATTTCTCACATTGATATATTAGCCATACATCTACTTGATTACCATTTGCATTAACTCTAAAATGATTCGTATTAAAAAACGTAGTTTTACATCCACATTTAGGACAATTTTTAATTACCTTATAGGAATCTTTCGGTATTATCTCATATTCTACTTTTGTAAAATAGCTCACTTTGCATCTCCTTATATACTAATTCATATGGATTTGCAAAGGCTATCACCGTTTTTGTTTCTTCTATTTGCAATAGCCTTTGCTATGCAAAATAAACAGGTGTGCACATAAAAAAGGACCTCCCTCACGATTATATTTTTGATACAGCCATCAATCTTATTTTACTTTATTTATGTCACCTTAAATACCTCATACTTTTTTATACAATAGAAAGCGCGCTTCGCGAACTTTCTATTGTCATGAATAAAAGAATAATCCGATGCATTGGCATCGGATTAGATTCTATACCGCATTTTTCATCTCACGAATAATGCGTTGTATGCTTTTTTCGGATAAATAGTATTTCGTTGTCAGTTCCAAAACACTTAAACTCTGCTGAAAATCATCATATATGTTCCTGTTTCTTTCTCTTAATTCCTCACGTATCTGTGTTCCTACCCCCCACTCTTTTCGAGTATGTTCTTTTCTGGGAATATAAATACACTCACCGTCCACATATTTCTGTATTAACTCAATAATTTCAATTGGCAGAATCTGTTCTGCTTTTCTATAGCTCATTTTGCCCTCCTAAAATAATAGTACTATTAGGAATAGCAACGGCTAAACAATTTTAGTTTATAAAAATGCAATAGCCACTGCTATGCAAAAATAACATATTTCCTCATAAGTAATACTCCCTTCTGTCTAGTGTACAATAGAATTAGTCATAAATCGCTATTATGTGTATTATAAACAACCTATACTTTACTGCTTATAACACTCCTGTATATTATAACCCATATTTATCCATGCTGCCATATATTTTTTTAGCGAAGCCGTGATGTGCAGGTGCGGGGGAAGTTAAGAAAAGCATAGAATTCGTAATCAATCCTCTACATATTCAAAAAGATCACCTGGCTGACAATTTAAAACTTTACAAATAGAATTCATTGTTTCAAATCTAATACCTTTCATTTTTTCGTTTTTTAAATTAGATAAGTTCACATTCGTCATCTGAACCTTCTCTGATAACTCATTTAATGATATTTTCCTGTCGGCCATTATTCTGTCAAGCCTAACAATTATCGCCATATTCTTCCCCCTATACAATCTGTTCAATTTCTTCTTGAAGTTCATGCCCGTACTTAAATACTTCTGATATAACTCCTAACAATACCCCTGACATCAGTACAAAGAAATTGATTTGTGAAAATGTAATATTCATATTATAGAAGACCACCATCTTTATAATATTCATAATTGTCGCTGGCAGCAGCGCTAAAAGCATTGTTAATACTGCCATAATTCGCAAACGTATTATATTCTTTTTAGAAAAAGGCTCAAATATATTATCTAATATGAGATAAGCAAAATAAAAAATTAAGCCCATAAAAATAGTTCTAATAAGTGCACCAACTTTCTGGATAATAATGCTCATTTTTATATTAGTATTTCCATTCTCGTCTATGCTTGACAAGTATACATTATAATCAACCGTACTATAGTTTTCACCATCAATATATAAACAATAATATCCTGCCCAACTTCCATCATCAACCATTTTAACCTTAAATGACTCTGCATTCTTCAATGAATATTTTACAATATCAATTATCGTGCTTGTCGCCATACCGATCATTACTAATACTAGTACGAATATAAATATACGATCCCCTTTAATACTTTTCTTTATCTTTACAATCTTTTCTTCCATTAATAATTCCTCCTTTTATCATCCTTATATGTTAATCATCTTATCATGCATAGTACACATTGTCAATATTATTTAAAGTATTACTTTAAATAATTATATCAAACATTATAATATTTAAATTATATATTAATTTTCACTTATGAGCAAACTTACATGTAACACGAGATGCCACTTTGTAAATCAAGAAGCCACTTTTGTAA
>CAUQEW010000032.1:0-60705 GCA_963517115.1 uncultured Lachnospiraceae bacterium
ACTGGCAGAAAAGATTTATATTTTATTAATTGTCTACTTGACGGGAAGCAGTTCAATTTACGGACGGGAGTTTTTTTATTCATGACAATTGAAAGTTCGCAAAGCATGCTTTTGATTGTATAAAAGACCTCATATCAATGCACTGAACATACTAGGAGGTGATTGGTTTGGTAAAAGCTAGTATAATTATTACTCTTGTTTATTAGCACATAAAATAATAGGATAAAATAAACGAATATTTTGATGATGAAGCCGCAGTACATGATGAATTATTTGTACAAAAAATGGGAATGAGTGAATTCTATGACGCAGTAGAACAAGAATTAAATAAATGTATAAATAAATATAAAATCTTGGTGTTAGGATGTGGAAGTGGATTAGAGATTGAAAGAATTAAGTTTCCCTCTATTGTTGTAGGGATTGATATATCAGAAAAAATGCTCGATGTCTTGAAACAGAAAAAACTATTTGAAGAACTTCATCTTACTACAGTTTGTTCATCATTTCTGGATTTAAAATTTGAAGAGAAAGAATTTGATATTGTTCTTTCTTGTTATGTCATGCATCATTTTAATGTAAAACAAAAGCATGATATCTACAAAAAAATACATCGTTGTTTAAAAAAGAATGGTGTATTTATAAATGGTGATTCAATGGTTGCGAATATGGAAGAAGAACAACACTACTGTCAAAATGCCGAGAAAATATACAAAGAAGCGAATTTCCCATTTGCAAGCTTACATGTTGATGCTCCATTTTGCTGGATACACGAAAAGGAAGTGTTAGCAACTTCCGGCTTTACGGAAATCAGCTTGGTAAAGGAGTGGACAAAAACAAAACTGTATAGGTGTATAAAATAAGGAGAAGGTATGTCATATTTAAATCCGTCAGAAATCGATAAAATATTAAATAATGCAGAATTTAGCGGTTCTATTCATATAATGAAAAATGGTGAAGCATTATATCACAGAAGTATGGGCTGGGCTGACTATGAAACTCAATACTCTTTTACTGACAATACAACTATTGAGCTTGCTTCATTATCAAAACAATTCACAGCAATTGCTATAATGACCCTAGTCGAGAAAGGACTTTTACAGCTAGATAATACGATAGATGAAATTATACCGGAATATGAATATTCTAAATACATCACAATTAGGCATTTATTAAATCATACCTCTGGTATAATGGATTATAGTGGCGAAATTTTAGTACCAAATGCAATGGAACGGCACGAAAAAGAGCTTGGAAGAAAACTAAAAAATTCATATGAAATCAATGAATTTATTAATTCATTATGTAGATCGTATAGCTTAGATGAATGCTTGGATTTAGTAAAAGGTAGACCTTTACATTTTACTCCTGGAGAAGGAACCGCTTATTCCAATACAAATTACCATTTTCTCGCCGATATCATAGAACGAATTACGGATATGTCCTTTAATGAATACTTGATTAGCAATATATTCAAAGTACTTGGTATGAACAATTCACACGCAAACGGCTTAAACGCTGATGCTAAAGGATATGTGAAAGACGAATTCGGAAATATGTTAAATTGCGGAAGACATAGCATGCTTAGCGGAGACAGTGGTGTCGTCTCAAGCGTTAAGGATATGGAATGTTGGTGTTCAGCAATACTAAATTGTAGTCTATTACGTCAAGAAAGTTGGAACCAATGTTTATCCATAGTCAATGAGAGGTTTGGATTTGGTTTTGAAAAGTTTAATGATTGGATTGGACATAACGGCGGTATGCCTGGTATTTCCAATAGAGAAAGATTACACCTACAAAGCAAAACAACAATTATTATGTTATCTAATAACGTTAATTCGTACCGAAATACAATAAATGAAATTGTGCAAAATATTAAATTATAAGTTTATGTAATTCCAACTACTTACAATATAGATTAAAGATGCATCGCACCACTCCGTGGCTACGTACTTGACTGAAATAATGTTGGCGCTAATGGTCAGTGTCCATAAGGAAGCAACTATCGAACACCAAAATAACGTGATAGACAGCCAACAGACAATTGCTAAGTATGCAAAGGCTCATAATGCCTATCAATCTGAAATCATGGAACTTCAACAAGGCTACGCCGAACTATGGAAACAGTATTCAAAGCTATTGGGACACCTTGCAAAGTTGGTTGCACTTTAGGACTTGGGACCAAGTAGGCCCCAAGTCAAATAAGGAATGAGCGACAGCGAAATGACGCAACATTCACCGGGTTTGGGGAGGCTCCCCAACAAGTAATTTTGAGGATTTTGCCGCAAGGGAAAATCTTCAAAATGTGCAAGTGTGTGCACACTTGCCCTGCTTGCCGATTAGCAGAATTGGTAAATATAGCTCTAATACAACATTTACTCAATTAGCTAGATAAGCTAAAATGTATTTAGGAAACTAATTAAAAAAATGAATTTAGGACATTTCTGCAACATTTGTGGTGTAATATAATCCTTTATAATAAAGCCATTGGAGGAAGTGATGATTATGAGGAAAATTATAATAGTTGAAGATGACACCCTTTTAAATAAAACAGTGGCATACAATTTGATTTCTGACGGATATGAAGTCGTTTCGTCATATAACTATGCTTCTAGTATCAAATATTTACGAGAGACATATTTCGATTTGGTATTATTAGATATCAATTTACCAGACGGAAACGGACTGGATTTATGTAGCGAAATCAAAGAAAGGTATGCTGATACTTATATTATATTTTTAACCGCCAACGATAGAGAAAGCGACATGTTAAAAGGGTATGAGGTAGGGGGCGCAGATTATATCACAAAGCCCTTTTCAGTTGCTGTACTTGGCAAGAAAATAAATGCTGTTTTTGAAAATATGGAACAGAAAAATCCAAGGCATGATTTATATGATGATGGTTTTTTAAGAATAGACTTTTCTGAACAGTCTGCTAGTTTGAATGATACCAGCGTTGATTTTACTCCTAAAGAATACCGCACACTACTTCTATTTATTAAAAACCCTAAAATAATATTGACAAAACGACAGCTCTTAGAAAAACTGTGGGATATTGACGGCGATTTCGTAGATGAACATACACTAACAACTATCATAAGCCGTATCCGCAAAAAAATTGAGGTAAGCGACCATAAGTATATTAAAACCGCATATGGTATGGGCTATCAATGGATTGGCGGTGGTAATTCATGAGTAAACAATCTCTTTCAGTTCACAAAATTATTATTGGAATCTCCATAGGAGGAACGCTTACGCTCTTTGTTCTGATTACAATCATGTATTTATTAATTCAAAATACGTTTGTAATTTATGGGGGCTTAGCACTGTTTATTTCTATGCTGTTTTGGGGCGTTTTGTTCCTACACTTGTTTCAACATAAACTATCTGAATTTACCGCAGATTTATGCAAAACATTAGACAATATGATAGATGGAACTAATAATCCGGAGATTAATTTAGAAGAGGAAAGTCTACTTGCTCGCATTAGTCACCGCTTGGATCGACTTTATAATATCATGCAAGAAAACAGGCAGAAGATTGAACGAGAAAAGACAGAGCTACAAATTCTTGTTTCAGATATTTCCCATCAAACAAAAACACCAATCGCTAATTTGAAAATTATAAATGATACCTTATTAACACGCACTATGACGGAAGAACGAAAATATGAGTTTTTAGAAGCTACAAGTGGTCAATTAGAAAAACTTGATTTTATGATTCAGGCATTAGTGAAAGCTTCTCGTTTGGAAACTGGATTAATTGTTTTAGAAAAGAAATTTGCTCCAGTTTATGAAACAATCGTATCTGCACTAAATGGTGTTTTAGCTCCATTAGAGAAAAAAGATTTGTTACTTACCGTGAGCTGTCCCGAAGAATTAACACTGTACCATGATGTCCGCTGGACAGGTGAAGCACTATTCAATCTATTGGATAATGCAGTAAAATACACTCCAGCTAATGGTAGTATTCAAATAACTGTTCATGATTGGGAAATGTACGTAAAAATAGATATTGAAGATACGGGGAAAGGAATCCCTGAAAGAGAGCAAGCCGCAATATTCAAACGGTTTTACCGTGAAGAATCTGTTCATGAAGTCGATGGAATAGGAATCGGTCTTTATATGGCTAGAGAAATTATTACAAAACAGGGCGGCTATATTAAAGTCATTTCAGAGGTTGGACAAGGCACCACTTTTTCTGTTTTCCTGCCTAAAAAATAATCAATTACTAAGAATATCCTAAACTTGAAGCAATTCGTGTGCAAAATCCTTTGTGGCTAGGAGGTTTTTGCAACATTCGTGCTTTACAATGAAAACATCAAACAGAAAAGGTGAGGAATGATATGAGTATATTACAAACAAAAGATTTAAAAAAATATTATGGTATAAAGCCAAATATTACCCATGCTCTTGACGGGGTAACTCTTTCTATAGAGAAAGGTGAATTTGTTGCTATTGTCGGAACCTCTGGTTCAGGAAAATCCACATTACTACATATGATGGGTGGATTGGATATTCCTACTTCTGGAAGCGTTGTTGTGCGTGATAAAGAACTTGCAAGAATGAACGATGAACAGCTTACTATATTTCGCCGTCGTAACATCGGCTTTATTTTTCAAAACTATAACCTTGTGCCGATTCTAAATGTCTACGAAAACATTATTCTTCCTGTAGAGCTTGACGGTGAAATGGCAGAAGAAAAATTTACAGGTGAAATTGTGTCTATGCTCGGCTTAGAAGATAAGTTGAAAAATATGCCAAGCAATCTTTCAGGTGGACAGCAACAGCGTGTCGCAATCGCTCGTGCTCTTGTAACAAAGCCAGCCATTATTCTCGCCGATGAACCAACGGGCAATCTTGATAGTAAAACCAGTGCAGATGTAATGGGGCTTTTAAAGCGTACTAGCGGTGAATTTAATCAAACAATAGTCATGATTACTCATAACACTGAAATTGCTCAACTTGCCGACCGTATAGTGCGGATTGAAGATGGCAAAATTGTTGGTTAAGGGGGGATATTATGACATTACCATTTGAGAATAACACAAGTAAGATTTCAAAAAAACTTGCAATCCGTAGTTTGAAAACAGGAAAGACAAGAAATATACTTATTGTACTTACCATTATGATTTCTGTATCTTTACTATCAGCTTTTGTCTTATCACTGATGGGAACGAATACTTCTGAACATAAACAATTGCGGCAATCAAGCCATGTATTGTTTAGAGATGTAGACGCATACCAAATCAAACAAATTAGTGAAGATACAAGAACGCTGGACACGCTTCTGTTCAAACAAGCTCCCAGCAGCGAAATTGATAATTATTTAGTGATTCCAATCTACTTTGAGCAAAAAAATGGCAATATTTTAATTGATAAAATAGTTGAAGGACATTACCCAACGAATATAGATGAAGTAGCTGTTGATAAAGCCTATATACGGCAGATTGGGCAGGAACCGCAACTCGGAAATAAAATAACGGTTACTTTTTATAACGGAATCACTGAAACTTTTACTGTTACAGGTTTTACAGACATTGGTTCAACTGAAAAAGTTTACTCCCTATATTTTTCCCAAGAATATGCAGAAAAAGGTGGTCAATTAAAAGACGCTATTACGGCTCTTGCGGTTCAGTTAAAGAATACAGAGAATATGTCTAAAAATTCCTTTGAAGAAACGGCAAAGGAACTTGGCACAACTTATGGAATTTTAAATAAAAACATTGATGTAAATGACGCTTTTGCAAAATCACTTACCCCAAACGGAGAAGATATAATAATTGTTCTGCTTGTAAGTATATTTATTTTATTTGTTAGTTATTTGGTTATTTACAGTATTTTTTATATTTATATTCAAAATCAAATACGAGATTTCGGTCAATTACGTACCATTGGTGCAACTGCAAAACAAATACGGCGAATGGTGAAAACGGAGGGAAGAATCCTTTGCGTTGTTGGTACTGTATTAGGACTTCCCATAGGGTATGTAATCGCCTATCTTTTTAAACCCGACGGCTGGAACCTTAGAAATGCACTGATAGCCAGCATTGCCATTTTTATTTTTGCTTATATTACAGTCATTCTATCCTTACGTAAGCCAGCCAAAATGGCAAGTTCCATTTCGCCTATAGAAGCTACTAAAAGTTCGAGCTATAACAATTTCAAAAAGTTATTTTCAAAACGTCTGCACCGTAAGATTACACCTTTTAGTCTTGCTTTAATGAGTGTAACAAGAAATCGAAAAAAAATCATGATGACAATTATATCTCTTAGTGTCGCTGGAACTATGTTTATGACTGGAACAACATTAATTTCTTCACTTGATATGGAGAAGTTCGCACGACAAGGCATGATGGACTATGGAGAGTTTATTATCTCACTATCGGGAAATGCAGTGAAAAATAATGAATTTGGAGCAACCGGAGTACAAATGCAGAATCCGTTAAGTGACCAATTTATAAAAGAAATTTCAAAAATTGGTGGAATAAAAGAACTATCTATTTTTGAGAACTTAGCTGTTTCTTACAATTATAAGGACAGTCAGGAACGTGATACCTTATCCCCTTTTACGAGTGAACAAGTAGATTTACTAAATCAGTACGCCACCAAAGGAAAAATTAATTATCAAGAAATGATTGATAATAATGAAATTCTTGTTTTAAGAAATTCACATGCAGAATTTGTATATGGGTGGAAATTTGAAATTGGCGATACTATAACATTCAACTGGTATGATGGGCAAAATTATCAAAGCAAGCAATATAAAATTGCTGGTGAAATTAATGATACTGTTTTTGAGGATACTGTTGGTGGAAAAGCGTTTGGAACTGCTAAGCATTTTATAATTCCTCAAGAATTACTTGAACAAATGGTGCAAGGAGGGATAAACTTAAATTCAACTGTAGTTGTTTCGATAAATAATAATGCTGAGGAACCTGCAATAAGAAGTCAAATTCAAGATTTAGTCGCCCAAAATCCACTCTTATCATTGGAAACTCTATACGATTATTATGAAGAAAGTTCATCTATGTATCAACGTACAAGTGCTGTGATTTGGGGAATCAGCGGATTTACTATGCTCTTTGCAATTATAAATCTTATCAACACACTCTTAGCAAATGCTCTGTCCCGAAAGCAAGAATTTTCTATCTTACGTTCTGTTGGAATGAGCAAAAATCAGTTGATAAGATCAATCCAATATGAAGGAATAATTCTAGCTGGGTGGAATATTGTTTTTACTTTACTTTTTGGCAGCTTGATAGGATTTTGGATTGTTTCATATCTAAATAGTGTTGGCGATGATTCATGGATTTGGACTTTTCCTACAATATATCTTTTCGGATATATCCTTGTGGCCGTTTTGCTTTCAATTATAATATCTTCTGTTGTAATAAACATTCTTCAAAAAAAATCTTTAGTTGAACAATTACATGACACCACAAACTAAAAATTGAAAAAATAGCCAGTTGGACAGCTTGTGTTAGAGGAATTGCGGGATTTACTTCGCTACATTCCGAAACATGAAAAGCAGTTTGCGCAGGTAGTCATGGACAGAAGCGCACAGGAATACAAGCGGGAAACAGCGGCAAAGAAACGAACCGCCGAGAAGCACCGCCGCCGTATTGCGGAACTGGATACCCTCATTGAGCGACTGTATGTGGACAATGTTTCGAGGAAAATCACGGACGAGCGATACGAAAAAATGTCCGAGAAGTTTGAAGCGGAACAGGAAGAATTAACAAATACCCTTGCTTCTCTGGAAACCGAAATTGCCGCCGAGGAAAGCCAAGCCGTTAATGTTGACAGGTTCCTTTCCGTGGTTCGGAGATACACCGAGATTGAGGAATTGACCCCAGCAATCGTTCATGAATTTATTGACCGCATTATCGTCCATGAGCCGGAACAGGCCAGAGGTGACCGCCGCCAAAAGGTTGAAATTATCTACAACAATGTGGGCGGGGTTGACCGTTTGGCGCTCAAAGGATTAAGCTGATAAAAAACTGAATATCGGGCCAAGTGCCGTTACTTTAACGCCGCCGCCAGTCATGAGTTTATGCTTCTTTTAGGACACTGTCCTAATAGATATTGTTTTGAGTACACAAATAATGTATAATATTACCATGTACATGGTAAGTAATCATTACAAACAACGAATTAAATTTATACTAATTCAAGAATATTTATGAACTGAGGGGAATGTAGTATGAAAAAATTATTAATTCTAATTATAGGTTTTAGTCCTTTACTGATAGGATATGGAATAAATCTAATTATTTATAATAACATGAATACTAATCTTGGCCCTTTACTTGATATTATCAGTGTTTTATTCTTTTTGTACTGGGGGTTATTAGGATATATATTTTACAAGTTTACCGACTCAAAATCTAGTACTTTAATTATTTGTAATTTACCGGCATTTATTGCCCTAATACTTATGATATTTCAAGAAACTATTAACAAAAAATATTGGGCAAATTTTTTGGGCTTTGCAACACAATTCTTTTATTTACCAGCATTGAGGGTTGGATTGATTATATCGCCAAATTTTTTGTATTATTTATGGCAAACATGCATCGTATCTTTTGCATTGATGACAGGAATATTCTATCTAGGGTGCTATTTAAGCGAGAGGGCCAAACAAAATAAGCATTCATAATTGGTTCGCAATCTTTCTAAAGCGTCGCAACTTTTCCAGATTGCAGTGCAAATAAGAGTGTCAAATCTCTCCCCAAATATATTTTGATGTACGAAATGTTAACTAAATAATAATGTACCAGAAAAATAATGTATCTAAATATTTTTCTGGTACATTATCTTCTGTTACAGTATTAATAATGCTTACAAGTTCTTTGTATGGTATACCAACTAAATATTAATAGTTGGTAGTAAAATTGTATCTATTATTACATCTTCAAAATCAAAATTCTTTCTATATTGTGTATCAATAAATTTCTTACAGTATTAATTTAACTATATCAAAATTTGCATTAATAATTGTCCATAATTGTTGGTAATAGACCATTATATTCCACACTCCACTTCCAGCAAGGCTATAATCAAAAATCAAATTATTTAATGCATCTATACTTCTTGCATCAATAAACCACACAATATGTTGCGCCGGATAACCAAAGATAAATTCGTTATAATAATAATATGGTGTTTGGGAGTCTTCATCAAATTGAATAACCGCATCAACATCATAGGCTAAATCTAAAGCAGAATTTAGTGTAAGTGATGAAGCAAACGTTCTGTTTGGTATATTGGGGAACTGCCAATCATAACCAATAACCGGCTTCCCAATAATAATTTTATCTGTTGATACATTAGAAGCCGCATAATCAATTACTGCTCTTAGATTATTAATATTAATTACAGGGCTAGGCGGCCCAAAATCAGCACTCCAAACAAAATTTAAGAATATTATACCATTCACAAAAGCGCTTAGGTATGAATAATTTATTTCTTCAACTGAAATTGTATTATCAACTTTTTGTACGCTGTAGTTAATTGTAATAAATATTAGAAAACCCTCCGGTTGTAAACGATTTGCTACCTTTTGAACTAAGTTTTGATGAAGTGTTTGATTATTTTCATTCAAAAAATTAAAAATCAAATTCGCACCCAGATACCCTTGCCTTTTCATTATAACGATGAATTCACTAATAAGTATATCCTGGTATTCCTCATTAAGTAATATGTTATATGCTACCTCTATATTAGCTTCTCCTTGAGGAGTTAAAGTAGTTAATAGCAAAAGTGGAATAACACCATATTCTTTCGTTATTTTAACTATTTCAGCATCATCATAATAAGTGATTATTTCGCCTTTTTCTGTAGTCGTATAATTAAATATAGACAGATAAGTCAAGTTTGGTAAAGTTCTAATCAGTGTTTCCTGTCGAATAAAAGGAAAGGCAAATCCGTTTGTTGTAATGCTTCTGCTCGTATTATAACTTATTACTAACGATTCACCCGGATATATATTTTGACTGTCTGCAAGATTAGGATTATTTCTTAATAGCTGCATAATTGTTATGTTGTAAGAATCTGCTATACTTTGTAAGGTATCTCCTTGTTGTACAGTATGTGTCTGTTTGGGTAATGCGATTACCAGAGTTTGCCCTATAACTAAGTTATAGGGATATACCAGTCCATTATCCACTATTAATTTTTCAACAGTAAACCCATATCTTTCAGCAATTGAATTTATATCATCTCCTTGCTGAACTACATATATCTCCATAAATATCCTTCACTTTATTATTGTTATAATATATAATATTTTTGTTTTATATTTACATTCCAATTCTTTAGTAAATACCAACTATCATATTTAAATGTCAATGTACTTACCTTAATAGCGGATGGGAATTTCAGACTGGTTTATCTCTAGCTTGTCCTCATATCTACAATCGGTCAGAAATCTGTTAAGTCCTTGCTTTGCAAGTTCTTTATCTAACATAGGGGAAAGGGTAACTGACTTAAATGACACTTTCTCAATATTTAATGTGCAATATGGAACGATAATTCCTCCTTTTACATCATAGCCTACGTTGAGAACGGAGATGGGGTTTTTCACGTATTCTGTGGGTAACTTGATAACAAAGCGAAATTCATCTTCGTCTTTGAAGGCTTCGTCTTTAAAAAATAATCGTGCACTCTCTAGAAAATCAAGAATTTGTTCTTTGGCTCTATCATGTATTTCGTCACTCCATTTTACATCGTCAATACCGTTTAGTTCGGCTTGCAAAGAGCGATCAATATTTTTAATACCATCTTTCAAGTAACTTATCTGTTCTGATTCTTTATAAATAACCTTACCATATAATAGTTCGACATTTTCATCTTTCAGAACAGAAAAGCTCTTTAAAATGCCATTGATAGCTAAGCCCAAATTGTACCCCTGATAATTTCCACCTTTTACATAATAGTTCCACATATTCAATGAGTCTTTTTGTGAGGAGGTACAAAAAATATAGTATCGCTGCTTAATAAAATGAAATTTCAACTTAGGATTAATATCTGAGCGTGGAGAAACTACCAATAGTTCTGTTTCATAATTGTCGTTAAACATGTTACGAATCATATCAGGTATCGAATCATCGAACAAATTTTCTTGAATTTCTTCAAGTGCTTGAATCAATGGTTTACGAATATGTATATATTCAGATTTGTCATTTAGAAATTGACAATCTGTGAAGCGTATGCTGTTAGAGCCTAAAATCGCTTTGGCACCGATAGGAGAAGTATAATGATAGGTTATAGTGCTTCTCCCTTTCTTTAAGCTATCTTTGTTGGGGTCAAAGGATCGTATTTTGGGGGTATCATTTGTTGTCATACAATTTCCCATCCTTTTCAATAAATTATTACATCAGGCTGTTCAATTCGTTGTATCGTTAATCTCTTTTTGCAAACTTTGTTTTAAATATTCTTGAACTATAATATCGACATTTTTATTTAAGTCCTCATCTCCGCTCAGCCGTAGTACTTTACAAGGTAAAGAATTAGCCCACTGCTCATGTGTCTTCATACACGGAGAACCATCCATATCATATCTTGCTGAGTTATCAAGAAAACGGCAATGCTCTTCATACATATCTCCACCTATCATGATTCTTTCTCCGAATATTTCATATTCTCTTTTATGAATCCGAACAATTCTTGTTTCGGCAGATGCTGTAATATGTGCTGCCAAATCGAACAATGGAACAAATGGTGCATTAAAGCTATCCATTGAACCTGCCATCACAAAATAACTTCCTTTCGATATATCTGTCATTAATCTATTAATCTTCTTATCACGAGTATACATAACTGTGAAAGGTTTATCAGTATCTTTTCTCCATATATAATCATCTATGTCGAAATATGGAAAACCAAGCTTATCAGCGACCATTTTCCCCAATGTTGTTTTTCCTGATCCTGCTGAACCAAAAATAATAATTCCTCTTGTCATATCTTTAACCACCTCATTTGGAATTTACGTTATTCAATCTCAAGCAAATACATCAAATCTTCTCTATCGTCATTAGAATACCTATTCTTACGACCTTTTGTTATATTTGCTAATGTCATACCTAATTTTTCCATCACTCTATATGAGTTAACATTCTCGCTATCACAATGTGCAATGAATTTTCTAACTTTCAATTCTCGCATTGCAAAGTTAATTATCTCTCTTGCTGCTTCTGCTGCATATCCATATCCCCAGTATTTCTTACTTATTATCCAGCCAAGTTCACCCTCTGAATTATTTTCACTAATATAAATATCAACTGCACCGATATGGATATCATCAAGTAGAATAGCAAATTCATAAAATTGGGGGTTAGTTATTTGCCACTCTGCTTGCACCCTATCTAAAAATGTCTTGGTCTCACTTATATCTGCATTTGGTAGGTGTACCATATATTTTGTGTTTTCTAAATCACTTGCATATTCATGAGTAGATATCAGGTATTGCGGTCCTAAAGGTACCAATAACAACCTTTCTGTATGTATGTTCATTTGTTAGCTCTCCTAATCAAATTCCTATTTATTGATTATATAAATAATTAACTGGTATATTTTCTTGTTAAATTTTTAATAAACATAATGAGAAGTACAATTCTGTTCACAATTGAGAAATATTGTGCAAGAAACTTACTCTAGATTATGCTTAATCTGTACGCGACCATGACCTTGCCTGTTGCAGAAGATTTGCATAAAGAAATTAATTCAGTTAAGCCATAGCCACTCACCACAACTAAAGCGTCTCATCCAACTTCTGAATCTTTGAGTGGGAAATTAAATATACATTGCCTAAAATGTCGATTTTGTCTCCTTTTACACGTACAGCGCAATCTTTGTTCGACGCATAAACATTCATTTCTTCTGATAAGGGAAATAGTTCGCCTTGAATCTGCGCAATGTTATTTTCAAGATCAAAATGAGACAGGACAGAAAAATCGTCAAGGCCGATACCGTCGTAAATAGAGCTTATTTCACCTTTATAGCCAGTGTATTTCGAGCATAACCATTTTACGGACATGTTTATCGCACCAGCGCTTGTTCCCATCACAACGGCTCTGCTTTTTTTAATCAAATCCGACAATTCATATTCAATTAAAAGACCGTTCTGTTCAACGGTATTTCCACCCAACAAGAAAATGACCGAAGCATTTTGAATTAATTTTTGGGCCTCTTCCTTCTGTACGCCATAATCAATTAAATGATATTCATCAAACATAATGTTGGCCTGGTCAAGCCACGAGCGTTCATTAGCACCAACTTCCTCATCTTCATGAAGAAATGGATTCGCGCTAATCATAACAAGCGATTTTCTATCAGTTATATCCTCATGCAACAACCTGACCAGCTTCTCAAGAAAAACATCGTTAAACCAACCGAAATAATAGTGAGTTTTCATAAAGTACCTCCGTAGTAAAGTTTATATAATATAAATAATCTGTAGTTCGCCTTATCATACAACTGTGAATTAACACTATTTTCTTCCAACAACCACAAATTTGATTTACTAATGTTACATGGATAAACTTAATGGTAAGTTCAGTTTGAAATGTCTGACTTCAGGTTTCGTTCATAATTATTTTATTACTTTGGAAAGATCTTGAATTCCATATGTATAACAAGAACGAACTTCATGAAGCATGTTGTTGTAAAATGAAACCGCCGAATACTCTCGCTCCTTAGCAATTTGCATGCCTCTTTGAGTATAAAATCTGTCATATATTTTTTCAAGTTTATATTTATATTCCAGAAAGAAAGACGGTTGGTCATCTTTTGTACCATCCAACACATTACCCTGTGTATCTAATGAATAAAGTGGCTCGGAAACGATTCCTATATACAATAATGTACGAGCAATTCCTAACGTCCCTGCAGCATCTAATTTATCAGAATCAAATAATATTTTTGCCTCTATGCTATCCGGAGGATTATCACTTCTGAATCTATGTGACAATATGCAGTCCTTAACATGTTGTGCACTTTTTTCTGGCCAATTGTTTTCGATTAAGTAAGCGTATGCCTCCTGGCTGCCAACATGTTCATGCCTTAGCTCTGGATTCTTAAACTGCTCCAACCTTCCAATATCATGTAGTAGACAAGCTGCTATCAAAACATCCATATTGACGTTACTTTCATTTTTTGCAATATCTAAGGCTAAATAAAGTACTCGATTTACGTGTTCTTTGTCGTGAGCACTATCCTTCATACATTCTAACATATATTTTTCTATCTGTGAAAAAGTTGATTTATCCAAATACATAACCTCCCTGTTATACAAATATTTTGATAATGACTGCTAAATAAACATACCCTACAGTAAACCAAACTCTAATTTGAAATTTTCATACCTTTGTTTTTCATGTTCGGCAACATCAAATAGAGGGTTATATAAACAATGTTGCAAAACATCAGCATCAATTAATACCTCATCAAAAGAAGAATGTTTACTACCCTTATTGCTATGATTATATATTGCAGTGCAAATCATATCGATTTCATCACCAGTAAAGCTTTGCATAGAGGTTAAAATTTCCCTTGCCATGAGAGATCCTTTATGTGCGTGGTCTTTTGTATCCATAGTTGAATATGAGTAAATATCGTGAAGCATACCAGCTATAGTTGCCAACTCAGCGTTTTCTCTTCTTTTTAAGGCTATCAATGCACAAGCTTGTGAAACACCATACAAATGTAAATAACCGCATCTTCGTTCAGTTGTATCAGACATATGTAAAAGTACAGTATCAACATATTCTCGAACTTTTTCTATCCTATTCATGTGTCACACTCCTTCTTGGTATATAAATGATATGTATTTCGCATTGTCTTGATCATAACTGCTTATAAAATAATGGGACGTTCACATTGACTTTTCAGTTTGCGCTCACACTCAGACAAACATATTGGAAATTGTCAGCTTTGATTTAATTTTTTCCATTTTCTGATTTTACTTCTGAATGACTTAAATGGTGCTACAGTATTCGTGTGAATCCATTTCCAAATTGCCCAATTAGCAGGTGTTGAAGAAGCCCAATTTCTACCACCTGACTGAAACAGTTCGGTATCAGTATAATTTTCTGTCAATTCTATAATTTTCTGAACTGCTATTTCAAACATACTGCATAATTCCTTCAAACTGTAATTCTCGAATTGTGTATAAAAGCTCTCATATAATCCACCTAGATTGTTCCATTTATAATCAGTATGCGGGGTTATTACTGTAATTCCCTGTTCTTCCTGCTTCTCCCAATCAAGAATTAGGTTAATCCACCCTAATTGATATGCTACCATTTGCCCGGGAGTTCTATCTACACCGTCAATCAGTTTGTCATTATCACCTTCTTGAATATTATTAAATTCATCAATGAATTGCTTGGCACGATTTGATATCTCATCAATTAATTCTTGCTTACTTTTATATTCTGTCATATTACACCACCTTTCAAATTCTGTATATCAGTGTGTTATATAAATATAGAGCAAGCTCCCTTGCGAGTGAGCTTGCTTGCTGATAATCAACGAATTTCGCATTATCTTGATAATGAATGCTTATAAACATAATGGGAAATTACATTAACGTTACAGCTTACTTTTAATCCGTATCTGTAAAAAATCAATCAATTACATATTAGCTATTATAATTAACGATAGGAGTAATATCATTAAAACAGTTCCGATTGTTGCAATTATATTAACAAATTTATGAGCTTTATCCCAATTATTAAATAATTTTACAATTATCTTAAATATCAAAACCCCTATGATTCCTCCAAAAGTATTATTGATGATATCTGTAATATCAGAAGCTCCTACAGCGAATATAAATTGTAATACTTCACATATCAAACTTATAATAAAAAATATTGAAATCTTTTTAGTAGTGGACCATTTAGAAAATATTATCTCTACAAACATACCTAAAGGTATAAAAATTACTATATTCATAATAATTTCTGAAAAATTAATTTTTCCGTTTAGAATTAATGATTCATGGTATGGAATTAAATTTATGTTTCTAAGATATCCTATATTACTAAACGGCAATTCTAATTTAAATACAATAATTTCAAACACAGCAATTAAATATATGATAAATAATACATTTGTTAACTTATTGGTTTTATTTATTTGTTTCATGTTTTTTCTCCCTTACTTATATAAATAATTTGTATTCGCATTATCTTGATGATGACTGCTTATAAACATAATGGGAAGCTGATTTACTTCGTAATTTATAAAGAATGTTAAGCTAATCAAGTGCATAATTAGCCTATTAGCTAATTTTTCTCCCATTCATAATAATGTTGAAATTTGTATACGCTTAATAAATTGTTTATTATGAGATACCTTTATACCATGTTGGAACAGGATTCTTCATATTGTCATGCCAATTAAGAACAACTTTTGCTTGATTTATCATCGTGTCAATTTCACTTTGTCCGAAGGGAATTGCCCAAGGGACAGATGAAAGAGTGTTACTTGAAATATAAAGGGTTAGCAGCCGCCAAAAATCTATAGGCACATCATTATCAAAATAGCCGTTTACCATACCAGAAGCGAATAATGGTGCTTTTTGCGCACACCAAACGATGCGATTGAACTCCTCCCATGGATCGCCGTAATCGTCACGGTCAAAATCAATAATTTGCAATTTTCCGTCATCATCAATCATCATATTTCCAATATGATAGTCACCGTGCTGATAACATTGCGGGCGATCTTTCAATAAATGACGATTTTCATTTATATAATCTATAAAGTCTTGTCCGTTCTCGTATTTTATTGGGCAATCATGATACATTTGAACTTTTCTGTCAATTTTACGATTAAAGCGGATATCCCAATCCTCTTGCATTGACAAAATCGGAATCGAATGGATCTTTTTCAAAATCTGACCTGCCTCAAGTCCATATACATACTGCTCTGCCTCAGATAATAATGGAATCGTTTCTTCGGCATCTTTTCCTTCAATCCAGCTTTGCAAAGAATAAACGCCCTCATCACAAATTCCGAATTCAATAGGTTGACACATTGGCACACCATAAGCCGCAACTCGCTGCATCATTTCAAATTCTACCTTTTTACGATCTCGTTGCTCTGTGGGCGAAATACGTAGTAGGTACTTTTTTCCATCCGTTATTGTAACACAATATTTCTTATCACCCGACCAACCTTTTGTAATCGGTGTCATGGATTCAAAATTGAATACTGACATTACTATTCCCCTCCTGTCCCAAAACAAATAAAATATAGGCACATCAAATTCATTACTACATTACTGCAAAATACTGTTCGTCTACTTGCTATGTAAGTTTATTTGTATCCCATCTTGACCTTAATATAACTAATGATAAACATAATGGGAAGTTCGATAATTCAATCGAATCTTCCTGTTATACTCAATTTGTATGATTGGAGTTATCAATAATTTTAACAATATCACTTAAAGAAATTATAGTGTGATTTTGACCAAAATCTTTTATGTCATTACTTCTATTCACCAACACAGAGAGAATCCCAAGATTGTTTGCACCTACAATATCCTTTTCTTCATCCCCGACATATAGCATTTCATTTGGAGATACATCAAAAAAACTAAGTAATTTTATGAAACCTGTGCTATTAGGCTTTCTATAACCCACATCAACGGATGTAAATGCAATGTCGATTAATTTAGAAATTCTTGAAATATCTCTTAACGAAAATTCATTATCCATACCATAAGCTACATCAGTCAGAATTCCTGTTTTTATTCCTGCTTGTTTTATTTTAATTAAAGTGCCTATAGTTTCGGGAAATGGTTTGGCATTTGTTTGAAAAAATGAATAAAAACCAGACTTAATATTATTCATGTTTATATTTGAACAATTCCAGCAACAAAGAATTTCATCAAATATTTTATCCGAAGTCACCTCAACTTCACGATAGTTAATTCTTGTGTTATATTTCGTAAGAACTTCTATTGCTGAGATAATCATGCCTTCTGACAAGTCAAAGTTGCAACCTTGCACTGCTTTTTCAAGAGCAGGACGATACAACGAACTCCAATTCAGAGGATTATCATATTTTATGAGTGTGTGTCCTACATCAAAACCTACTGCTTTTACCATCGTTACTTCTCCTAATATAAATAATCAGATTTTAGAAGCTATTAGTTTTTTATAACCTAAAAATACATATCCACTAAGGCATACTTGAATTATACTAATAATCAAGAACTGCAAAGTTGCCATATACCATTCTCCTAAAATTATTACTTGAGCAATAATACTAACAAAAAATATTCCCCCCATTATTGTAGACATTACCCATGGTTTGTTACTTGATTTTCTAAAACTAATTACTGCTGATATAATATTCCCTAATCCAAAAACTAAAATTACAATTATACCAGGAATAACCCAACTTTTAAAAGGAACTTTAGATAGCCATTCTTTTGGATACTGGATAAATACTCCACTACTTGAACTTACCATCATAACTCCTGTAAAAACAGCACCAAAAGATAAAACTAAGTCATAAAATCCTAACAAATAATTTCTTTTTTTTACTTTCATGTTTCAATTCCCCCTTCTAATTAGTATGAATGCTACTAAATGTTCCATCCATTCGTTTTCTCTATTCTTACGTAAAGAAATCATCCACAGCTTGAAACATTTCACCTGTAATATCTACAATCTCCTCTATCGGTATCCTTGTTCCGTCCTGCATAACCACAGTACGTTCATATCCTTCAATTTTCTTAACAGTACCCATCATAGAGATATAAACCCCTCCTGCCTTCATTTCATCTGGTTGAAAAAACACAAGTTCTATCTCCTGTTGTCTACTTAACTGCTCCTGAACAATTCTTAGTTTTTCATCTAATATGGTTTTTGCAGCCTCATCCAGCTCTATTCTCCGGTCTGTCAGTCTGGCAGTCTCTTTGATTGCTCCATCGAAACCTGTCAGAGCTGCAAATGGAGAAAATTGTGCGGCACGGTCAAGTACAGACATATGCTCATGTTTACTGGAGACATGATGCTGTAAGTTGATGATATCATCATACTGATACTTGTCTTTATTATCTTCTTTCATTCCCTGTCTCCTTACGGATTCATAAGTGTACCATTACTGGCTTATGCCTTATGACCTCCGATTTGCTTGTTTCTTTCCTTTGTCATGGCGCCTTCTTCCAGGTTCGTGCCTTTTAGTATGGCATTCTTCCCATATTTTTTCTTTATATCAAGAATCGCAAGCTGCATCTTCTTCTCTCGTAGCAATGTAGCATCCTCTTCTTCTTTTTCCTTTTGCTTGGCTTCATAATCTGTAAAAAAATCAAGCTGTTCATAAGATTTCTCTTTCGCTACAATGTTTTCATCCACAACCTGATTTGCTGTAATGTTTATTCTTCTAACCAATAAGTTCTCATCCACAATCCGGGTATATAAATCCATAACGGCATCAATAATCAGTTTTGTAGAGGATGTCTGTCGACTAAGATTTACTGTTCCATGTGCATGTTTTGGAACCTGACGTCCATAGTGATCTGTCGTTATTGGTCCGTGGTATTTCTTTCTTATCTCTGAATTACTTAGATTTTCAATATCATAGCCTACTGTCAAAACCATTTGATCTGTCACAAGACCTTTATCAACCAGATCAAGTACTAGAAGGTCTGTCATTTCACGTACAATAAGTCTTGCTTTTTCATAATTATATGGACACTGTAGAACCTGTCCCGAACCAAGACTGTTTGCGGTTGGTTTATATGCCTTTACATCTGCAATTGTACATGGTTCCCAGCCCCACGCATGGTCGATTAAAAGTTCTGCATTTATTCCAAATAACTTGTAAAGCAAATCTTCATTATAATACTCATTCTTCTTTCCAACGGAACACCTTGCCACATCCCCCATTGTAAACATTCCGTTCTCTTCTAGTTTCTTGGCATACCCTCTGCCAACACGCCAGAAATCTGTCAGTGGTTTATGAGTCCAAAGAATTCGTCTATATGTCATTTCGTCCAGTTCTGCAATTCGAACTCCATCCTTGTCTGCCGGTATGTGTTTCGCTACTATATCCATTGCTATTTTGCAAAGATAAAGGTTTGTACCTATCCCAGCTGTTGCAGTGATTCCAATCGTTTGAAAAACCTCATGGATCATCTTCATTGCAAGTTCTCTGGCTGAAAGATTAGCTGTCTGCAGATACTGAGTCACATCCATAAATACCTCATCTATGGAATAGACATGGATATCCTCTGGTGCAACATACTTCAAATATATATTGTAAATTCGTGTACTATATTCTATATACTCTGCCATTCTCGGCGGTGCTGTAATATATTCCAGTGACAAATCAGGTGATTCTTTTAATTCAGTATCATTATAAGATGAGCCAGTAAAGGAATGACTAGGTACTTTGCTCCTCCTAGTTGCATTTTCTTCTTTCACTTTCTGCACAACCTCGAATAACCTTGCTCTTCCAGGAATTCCAATAGCTTTTAATGACGGTGATACTGCAAGACAAATTGTTTTTTCTGTTCGGCTTGCATCTGCAACTACAAGATTTGTGGCTAATGGGTCAAGCCCGCGTTCCACACATTCAACAGAGGCATAGAAAGATTTGAGATCAATTGCGATATATATATGATTTTCCTGTTCCATCCTTTTGCCTCCTCTATACTTAACGTACTTAAAATTTATAAGTGATAACTCTCATAGCTAATATTCCTAATAATACAATGCTTATTGTTCCAATCAAGGCTAATATATTGAGAATTTTGTTTGTTTTCTCTTTCAATATTTTAGAAAACACAATATAAAATCCTATTCCTACAACACCTCCAAGTGTATTGCTAATAAAATCTGTAATGTCAGTTCCTCCAATTGTAAATAGGAATTGTAATAGTTCAAATAATAGACTGACACCTGCTATTGAGATGATTTTTTTCCAAGACGACCAATTAAGCTTTATCATGCTCAAATACAATCCAAAGGGTATAAACACAATCATATTCAGTATTATCTCATTATAATCCAGTTTATTATTTTTAACAACAGAACCAGCAAAAGGTATCAAATTCAACCCTCTAAAATGTGGTAAATCATTAAAAGAGAATTGCATTTTAAATAAAATAATCCAGGTTAAAACTAAAAAATACACTATAAATAATCCGCATGTTAATTTTACTTGATTGTTTTTGTTTTTATCCATGTCTGCTCCTCCATACTTAATAAACATAATGTGAAATTGATTTAACTTCTCAATTGTGAAATAAAGTGAATCCCTCAACTTCACTTAATGTTTATATTCTGCGCCATAAGAGGCTAATGCGAACTGCAAAATTCATCCAATACAATAAGTAGCATTTTATATCCGGTCTTATGCTGCCAAAATGATTCATCCTGATTCACTACTATATTTTTAAATTCATCATAACTTATATATTTTACGGCTTGTACTTCTTCTTCCTGTACAGCAACCTGATCAATATCAAAATTTGCCTTTAATATAAAAACATCATAAAATTCATTATCAATAAAAGTTCCGTTATTTTCTATTAAAGTTCCTTTAAATGTAAAAAGATATTCTAAGGAATTTATGAAAGGTAAAATATCTAGTTCATAATCTCACAGATAAATTTGATTTTATAACTCATATACAATTTATTACTCTGATTTATTACTCTGAAGTGTTTACCCCATATATGTTGGAAGAAACCATTCCTTAGATAAATCTTCAAGAATAAATCCACAATTACAAATTCTATCCCATAATACTCTTAAATGAATCGCATTCTGACTTTCTATTAATGACAACTCTTCAAATGAAAAGTTTGTTTCCCTACATCTAAATCTATCTTCACACTCTATACCGAATTTTTAATACCCTTTTGGCGCACGTACTGCCCATTATTATAATAGTTGTTTCCAAACCTAAACACTAAAACTTAAAGTCAGACAATAACGTAGGCATTCCAAAATCTATATCCTATTCTCCTGTATTTTCTCCCCATGCTATCTCCAATAATTCTGCCGCAACCTGATGGCTTTTGATACGCATAAGATTGTCCCAAGCGTCTTCTTTTCCAAGTAAATTCATACTACCGTGCCATACAAGTTCATCATCAATTACCGCAAAATGTTCTTCTACCTCTTCTTTTAACTTCACTATAATACCTGCAAGTTTCAGTTGTTCTACTAATTCATTGCAAACATCTGGGCTACCATAGGAGACATTTTCAGGTTCTGTTGTAATTACAACAATGCTGGCACCGGCTTCCTGTCTGCTCTTCACAAGAAATATTAATCGTTCAATCTTATCAAGGATAATTTCAGGACTTGAGATTACAATCTTCTTTTCGGCTTCAATAAGATCCTGTTCAAATACTTCAACGTAGTTACCGGAGTCATATATTGCATTTGCTATTTGCTTTATAGCCTCCTCGCCAGTCCATAATGTAAATCCAGTCTTTCTGTAGGTCCGTAAACGCTTTGCATACATATTATCAAAATATCTAATGTGAGAATCTATATAATCATAGACAAAAACTGCCTCTTTTCCTTCATAATCTCGATTCAATCGTCCCACATATTGTTCTAAACGTCCTTCAAAAGAAACCGGAGCAGCTAACATCAGTACGTCAAGTCTTGGAAAATCAAAGCCTTCTCCAATTTTCTGTCCTGTTGCCACCAGAATAAGGCTTTCATCCTTTGGAACTGCTTTTAGAGATACTCTGATTTCAGCATTTTCTTTATCAGTATTGTCTCCATACAAAATGAATACGTGATTAGCACTACCTTGCAGTTCGTCATATAAAAGTTTCGCATGCTCTTTATATTTTGTAAGAATAACTGGAGTATGTCCTGCTGTGATACATTCCCTTACATCGCTAGCAATCATTTCATTTCTTACATTGCTAGAACTAATCAAACCATACGCACGATTTATATCATTTTTACTTTCATCCGTATCGACTGCTCTGGTATACCTTGGAATAAAATAATGCCTAATGCCCTGTTCTTTGGCTCTTTCAAGCGCAGTGAACTTATGACGCAGTGGTCCAAGCATCATATATATGATTTTGTCCAAGCTATCGCCTCTTTTAGGCGTAGCTGATACACCATATACATATTTTGCATCAACCTTCTGCAATATCTCCATAGATGTATTTGATGCTGCATGATGACATTCGTCCATTATCACCATTCCATAAGAATTGATTAATTCATTGAATTTGCCCTTACTATAGATAGAACCAACCATAGCTACATCAACAATTCCTGTTAATGTATTCTTACTTCCATGTAAAATTCCAATGACACTTTCTCGTTTCTTTTTTCGTCCAGTTTTTGTCTCATATTCTGGTGATTCTTCTTTTATATCTAGAAATTTATTTAGTTCATCCAACCACTGATTTAGCAGATCTTTACTCTGCAATAAAATTAAAGTATTCACTTTTCTTTGCGAAATCAGGTAACTACATACTACCGTCTTACCAAATGCAGTAGCCGCACTCAACAATCCATCGGTATAAGAAAGTAATTTCTGGGCAGCAAGATCTTGCTGTGTTCTTAAATCCCCGTTGAATGATACTCTAATTGGACGCCCCTTTTCTCTCTTATCTGTAATATCTATACCAATACCAGCTTTCTCGCATTCTTCAATAATAGACTCCTTCAGTCCACGAGGAATCCTTATATACCCATCTATATCTTTACCAAGATATACAGTGCTAAAATTATAATAATTTGAATAGCCAAGACGCTTGTTTTTATAAAACTCAGGATTATCAAAGGCTGCCATACTACGAATCTGATTCTGTAAACGTGGCATTAGATTAAGCGTATCAACATATACACCATTACTTAGAACCAAATGCACTTTTCCTACAACATCTGCTTTCGTAAATCCATCCTTATTTTTCCACGGCTTAGGTCTGTTTCCAGTAACTGAACTGGCAAGCATTCCCCTGGCTTCGGCAAGTTCTACCTGCCATTTTGACATATACTTCTCGATATCTTCAGGTGATAGCTTTTCTGTTTCTTCTAGCAAAACCTTCCATTGATCAGGATATGCATTCCAGTTTTCATCCACAAAAGCACTGTTTCCACTTGTAAGAGCTTGGCCTTGCAATGGAAGAGCAATTAAATTACCAATACGGCTAGCAACATCCTGAGAAGGATACATTCGGTCATAATAGTGAAAAGATTTCAAATTAATAGAAGAAGATCCCTTATCCAGTAAAAGAAAGCCAAAATTTCTTGCTAAAGATGCAGCTATTGGTCTTTTAAAGAATATCCATACATGAGCACCTCTTCCAGAGCGAGACCTTTCAACCAAAGACTTGATGCCATTCTGCTCACACATTTTTCTAAGTGCATCTACTTCATCATGCCATTCATCATCTGTATTAGCAAAATCCGTCTTCTCTGCATCCTTTTATGGTTATCAAAATCGAATACTATAAATCGACATGTACCATCTGGTAAAAGCGGATAAACTCCAAGCACATCTGTTCCATCCTCTTTTTTGCCAACAAGATGACTTACAATTTTCTTCAAATCAAGCTTAGTCCATTTTGTGTGCTCACAATCATCACAAAACATTTTTTCACCACGTTGTTTTGGACACAAGGCATCATTCCATCTGTTATCACACTGCGGAAAATATCCTCTATTCTTTCCTCTTTTGGCATAAACATCTTCTCTACCCCAAAACATAGCAAAAAATCGTTTTGCTAAATCCTCAGTTATATATCTTCCAAGAATACGCTCTCCCTGATCAGGATCATACTCATTAATACTCTCTATTGTCTCCTCAAATGGATTAGGTACATCGAATGCAATATCAGCCTTTTTCAACTGAGATTTCAAGGCTTCATTTTCTTTTTGAAGGGTTCGCACTATTTTTCTAAGTGAGTCAAGGTCATAAGCCTCTATATTCATTCCTGCACCTCCATCTTGATTTCCAATTATCGTATCCTATCCATTCATTCCTTCTGAATGAATGGATAGGATTAGTCTGACTATTATCAGTATTGGTTTTCTCTGTATTATTACATTATCCTTACCAGCATTTTATTCTACTTCCAATCCGCAATATTATATTTCTCCATTAGGTTCTGTGACAATTTGATGCCTTCTTCGGTAATTACTACGGATTTGGAGCGGTGATTGCCTTGCCTAATATAGTCTTCCTCATCCAGCTCATTGATAATGTCAAAATCATATCCCTTCCAAGCCATATCCATGCTTGAACCAAAACTGTTTCCTTCATTAAATCTTGATAAATACATTAGTAGCATAGTCAATTCTTTCATTGACTTTTCTGGATTGGTCTTATCCATTTTGATTTCTCCTTGACAGTGAAATTATAGTTAATCATTTATCTTCACAAATTCATCCAATTTCAACTCACGTTTTAATTCCTCTTCAGAAGGAAGATATGTCATATACTTTGAAGCAAATATCTGTTTATTATCCTCTGGCAAAGTATATTTAACAACAGCATCACTTTTGTCTGCGCATAAAACTATACCAATTGGAGGGTTATCACCTTCATTCATAAGCTCTCTTGTGTAGTAATTAACATACATCTGCATTTGCCCTAAATCCTGATGTACCAACTTTCCTATTTTTAAATCAAATAACACATGACATTTCAAAATGTAATTGTAGAAGACCAAATCTATATAAAAATGTTCATTGTCAAAAGTAATATGCTTTTGTCTGGCTTCAAAACAAAATCCTCTTCCAAGTTCCAATAAAAACTTTTGAAGATGGTCAATTAACGCTTGTTCGAGATTTTTCTCATAAAAGTGTGGATTTGCCTCCAAATCAAGAAATTCTAAAACATATGGGTCTTTGATTATTTTCTCATATTCCGGCTTTGGCTCTAATTGCTGTATTTCGTATGCGACACAAATCTTATCCTTACTTGCCAGAATTCTATCATAATACAATGTGTTGATTTGTCGCTCTAATTGTCGGACGCTCCAATTCGCTTTTACACATTCTTCATGATAATAATCTCTACGTTCTTTATTATCAACACGCATGAGTAAACGATAATGAGACCAGCTTAATTCGCTACACAGTGTGTAGCGTTTTTGAAATGTCATATAAAATTGCCTCATATTTCGTAAATTAGCTGCTGTAAAGCCTTTACCAAATTCTTTTGTTAATTCTTCTGACAAATATTTTATCAATCCTTTACCGTATTCAGCTCTATCATTTTCACCACTGGCTAGATATATCTGTTCACCAATTTCCCAGTATGCCTGAACCATAGCGGAATTAACTACTGTTACAACTTTTGTTTGTGCTGAGATTAAAGTATTTCTAATCTGACTGTATGTTTCCTGTGATTGCTTTTCCATCTTATTATCCATCAATTTACTCCTTCCACTTATCGTCCTTATATTTCATACCATCACGTATCATTCCTATTTTTCCATATTATTTAAAAGTTCATCCTTTTTCTATTGCTGCAATCCTTCCGAAAGTGCTTATATGAGTCTTTGCACCTTTCTTGTAAAATGACAGCCGTCTTGATGAAAAGGGTATCATTTTACGCTCTCAATCGATTAAACTTCATAATATTTATAATAAATCTTGTTCTATATTTTACCATTAATGTGCAAAGAGTAATAGACATTTTTGCAAATAATTTTTATGTATTCAAAAAAATCATCTGTACAAAAGGGAAAACCCATGTATTTTCCCATAAAAAGGACGTGAAAGTTTTCACTCTCATGTCCTCAATTTTAGCACATCTCTTTTGTTTATTTCTCCAATAATTTAGCTGTTTTTCTTCTGCAACAGGACTATGGTCTCCACGTGCCTTGAATGTGAAAACATATCAACTGGATTTCGTGAATAAAACTGTATATTTATATATTGTTTATATAAATCTCACACCCTGTTGTATATTTACGCTCTTTATCTCGGCATCATTATCATCGCCTTATCATCGCTTCAAGGGTTGGTTGAATGCTTGACATCCGCTGCTTATAATAAATATAATGGGAAGTTCATGAATTGCTCATAATATGCAATATATGCTACTCATCTTTATCCTCTTTTTTATTAGAACCAAGAAAAATGAAACCTGCTGTGACAGCGAGTGCAAACATAATGTCTTGTTCACCAAATGGATTGGATATTATAGAGTACACTAAATATACGGTACAGATTAGTAGTATACCAATTGCAAAACCACGTAAAAACCTCCTGTTTTTTAACATTTAAATTTCCTCCTAATAGACTATGGAATAGATATTATATATATAATCTAGTTTTTAACTTCTTACTCTTCATTGTTGTATAATAAATATAAGGGGAAGTTACGCTTTATATAACAATTCTACTGAGTCATTGCATAACTCCGGAAATGTTTCTTCCCCAATGGTATTTATCTAAAAGAACACTGCCTGACTACCGCCTGAAGTAATGGCACTTACAAAGAGATCTTCACCGGTCCCTGTAATAGTTACATTCATACTTACACGGTTACTCCCAGCCATACTGTACCTTTCATATACCCGGACAGCTACGCTTGAATATCCCAACTTTATATCGCTACCATCCTCATAACTTACTGAGAACTACCGTTCATAATATCATTATGCAGCAAATTCAATAACTCATTGAAGTTTACCTTCAATCTTCGTTCATATTTAGCCATAAATCTTAAACCTTTCTTCATTATTTCCAATAACTAACCATAGTAATAATTCTTCTTTAACTAATTTCTTACACTATATTTTATTAAACTTAAGTGACAGTTCATTATTCTGTACTTCAAGATGCAAAGTCAAGCTCTTTCTCTCTTCACTGAACGCAAACCTTAACTTTGTATTGACTGGAGTCTCATAGTGCCAAATGTTTGCTTCAAATTCCTCATGGTTCCACTCCCCATAGCAAACAGCCCTATAAAAGGAGCCGTGTTCCCAGAATGGCTTTGTGGTTTCCACCCACTGTTTTTCTAAAAAACGAATCACATATAAGGGATGATGGCTTTCATCGTCATCTAGTGCAAGAAGGCACTCTCCATTTTCAAAATCAAAACTGATTTTATTTATATTGATATCATTTGGAGTTTTAGTGTCTGAAGAACATCTATAAGCTGCCCGAAAGTTCGGATAGGGTTCGGCATTTTCGTTCATCTGCAGGTGAGTCTGCCTTGTCCCAAACTCAACTAATTTGTTGTAATCAACGCTTTCAGGCATAGCAACTCCTTCGCCAAGCCATGGAAGAAGTTCACTCCAAATAAGCTTCATAAATTTACCCATGTCAACATTGCTGGTTACGGCAATGACACAGTTCTGCTTAGGCATGACAATACAGTATTGTCCGTACATGCCATCGCCTCTGTACACTCCTTCGGGTACACACCTCCAGAACTGGTAACCGTAGCCCTGATTCCAATCATTATCGGCTTCATCTCCATTATTGATTTGTTTGGAGGTTGCTTCTTCCACCCAGCTTTCAGGCACAAGCTGCCTGACACCAAATTTACCTTTTTGTAGAAGCATTTGCCCAAAAACAGCAATGTCCTCTGTTTTGATATTTAATCCAAAGCCACCAAAGCTTATTCCTAATTTGTCTTCTTCCCAGACGGAATCGATTCCCAGCGGCTCAAACAGCCTCGGCATAAGGTAATCCACAAGCTTTTGCCCTGTTAACCTGGTAATTATTGCAGAACACATATATGTGGCGAGTGTATTGTAAAAGAAAGCGCTCCCTGGTTCATTTTTGACATGGGAGCTTAAAAAGCCTAGAATGTTGTTTGATTTTTCATCATCCCATGCCCAGTTTTCATAGGTCATTCCCGTTCCCATTGTTAGTAGATTTTTCACGGTCATTTTCTTGATTTTTTCGTCAACCTTTTCACCTAGTTTCTTCATTTCATCTGCGAAAATATCAGCAATCAACGTACCGGTGGTTAACAGACCTTCCTCAATAGCCAAACCAATTGCGATCGAAGTAAAGCTTTTACTCAGGGAAAACAATTGATGCCTGTACTGTGCAGCATATGGCTTCCACCAACAATCGGCGATATTTTTACCGTTTTTGAGCAGCATAAACGAATGAACCTCAAATCCCTGCTCATTTACCTTGTTTAAAAAATTCAGAATCGCGGAAGACGGGGTTCCCTGTGATTCCGGTGTGGCTTTTTCAATTCTCATATTATACCTCCATTATTTTTTATTAACTCACATTGTACTATTATAATTCTCTTGCTTTGGCTACAAAAGCTAAAGGAATCATTTTCGCCTTTTCACAAAATCACTAATGTCTCTTAATGTGTTATACCATATGTATCAAGCCAGCCATTCCATAACTAAAAATGTTACTATATCCTCCATGTGCTATAACTACCGAATGTACATCTTTTAATTTTGCATGTTTCTTGATAGATTCTTCTTGTCACTCTGTGTCCATACAATAAAGCAGACTGTTAGGGTATGCCTTGCCATCAATCAATTTAAAAGCGTCCTCTACAAATAAATTGTCTAGATATTGAACTAAAGCCCTCGTTAGCATAGTGGATGGGACTATTCGTATCCTAGTGAACCGGAGTATTGTGCTGTCCGTGAGCGACCGTAAGTTCTGTCGTTAACGTTTATTTTCTTTGCTTTGACGGATGATCTCGTCAACGACGTACTCAATCGGTGTAGTGGCGTCGATTATAATTCCATTTTTCGAAATGTCTTCTTTCGTTTGGTGCAATTGTAAATGCTAATCACGTCAAAATATTTATTAATATCATATTTTCTCCGAAGATATTTACTCCATCGGCTCGAATTATTTGAAATAATAGCCATCTTGTAGTAATTGCTTACAGACGATGCAAAATCAAAGTAACTTTCATTTTTGTGCATTTCTTGCTCAAAGTATAAAGTCACGCAACACCATTTCACAATAAAAGGTTAATCGCAAGTTTATGCTCAATTATTGGAATTTATCCAACATTTACTTCTTAAATGGATTCTGACCATCCGTGACCTCTTGTATAATCACAATAGGATCTGATATTAGCCCGTATTTGTCATCCTCCGGATAAGTAACCGCAACTGTCGGATAATTCCCTGCAAATGCGATCACGCTTTCCATAGAGTCCCATTTTGTACACAGAAAAAAATGTGCAAATTGCCCTTGTTCAATTATTTTTAAATATGCTCCTTGATTTCCTTTTGTAACCAGCGTTTCTTTCACACCTGTTTCATATTCATATTTTACAAATTCATCTTTCATATTAAGAGGAACAATTCCGTGCCATGTTCTTGAAATCATAATTCGTATTTCTCCTTTAAATTGTATAAAAAAACAAACAATACTACCTTCGCATAGTGTAAATATAATGGAACGTTCAATATCCTTAAAATTGCAAAGCTTCGAACATCGTGTTATGCTCATTATGAGCAATTATAGCTCTTAATTCTGTATTTTCATTCAGCATGTCTGTGGCGGTGGAGTGTCCGGTGGCTTCTCGCTCCTGCACATTCTACGCTTCCAAAGGACAGAAAAGCAAGCAGGCTAACAGTTTTTTATAATGGACGATATTCCCGAAGTAAATAGCATATCTATCAAACTTAATAATTTGTCTGAGGGCAAATCTTTTTGCCTGCGCTGCCAAAGACGAAGCAGTGAAAACGAAGTTGAGATTTGAAACTCTAATAAATATGGTGCTGCTGAATTATCTCTAGGGAAACAATAGTTCTGCTCATCATTAAAAAATTCAACTTTCAACTTTTCTATAAAGCGAATATTACCGTAATCACCTAATAAAGCATCTAGGTATGCCCCTTTTTCTTCGAAAAGTAGGAGTAACTCGCGTGGTTTTGTATCAGTGCACTCTGTGTTTTTCAATTTCTCACGGATAAAACCCAATATATCGTTTTCGACGAAGCTAAGTAAATCGTAAACATCGGTAAAATACTGATAAAAGGTACTTCGGTTATATCCGGACTTGTTTGCAATTTCCTGTACTGTAATTTTCTCTATCGGTTTTTGGCAATATAGTTCACAAAAAACGCTGATAAATGATTGTCTTGTCTTTTCCGTTATTTCGGGTTGCTTTTTCATCTCTTGCCCCTTTCTCAAGTAAAATATAATCCTACAAATTAAATAAATCTGTTGGTTGATGAATTTGAAACAAAGTCGTATAATTTATTATACAACACGTTGTCTTATAGTCAAGATGTGAGGAGGATAAGAATGAAAATAGCCGTCAGGTATCAGTCCATAGGGGGCAATACAAAATCAGTAGCGGAAGCGATCGCCAATAAAGCAGGTGTCAAGGCAGAGCCGATAACTGTACCGCTTAATGAGTCGGTTGACTTTTTGTTTATCGGCGGTGGTGTCTACGCGCATGGTTTAGACGATTCCCTTAAAAGTTATCTGGAAAATTTAAATGCTGCAACAGTCAAAGTCGTGGCTGCTTTTTCCACTGCCGGAGCTATGGATGGAGCAAAAAGAATAGCTTCTGTCGTTAAAGAGAAAGGAATACGTGTGCATGCCGAAACCCTACCTATGAAACTCGGTGTGCGCAATCATGGTGTGTTTGTCCATAAAGGGTTTATCGACTTGACCGACAAACAGCTTTCCGCTGTTAATGACTTCGTAAAAAAGGTGATTGGATAGCGACTTTTGCATAGCGACAAGAATTTATACTGCCATAAGGTCACGGTTAATCAATCGTGGCCCTGTTTTTTGCCCAAAATCCATAAAACACCTTGATAATATTCATCTGAATCGTAGTGACGTGGAAAATCGTTTATGAACCTTCTGGCTCATTATAGGCATACCAATCCGATTCCGGCAACCCCAACTCGCGCAATACGCCATTTAGGTAGCCAATGTTATACATGATATGTCTTATTTGTCCGATAATTACATCTGTATATGTGTGCAGTGGACTATTGTAAAAAACCGAAGCACTCAATTTTTCGTCATTCAGATTATCAAATAAGCAAGTAGTTTTAATCTGAATTGCGTCAAGGTATTCTAGCATTTTGTCTTGTGAGATAAATAAACCTTCATAGCTGTCTGCATATAAATCAGTGGTATATTCATCATCAAAAATCATTGTACGCCATTCACTATCATCAATCTTCTCCCGCATCCAGAAATCAATATAATAAACATAATGAAAAACCTGCTGCCAAAAGGGCACTTCGTTATAGGATGTAGCCCAGATTTTCTCCGGACAAACCTTTACAAGTATACGCGCCATATGAAATGTGGAGTCAAACTGGTTTCGCAAAGCCTCTGTAATTAACCTATTCATCATAACCTCCTGTATTATATAAATAATTCGAAACTCATATCAAATTAACAAATTCTGATTTGTCTGTTGCTTTTAATTGCATATTAACTTTATAAATATAATGGGAAGTTCGGCATCCCTGCAAATTGGAATTTGAGGTGGTATTAATCTACTCAATAAACTAGACATTAATAAAAGTTAAAAACATTTCCAATCAGTATTTTGTGGATTAAAGAAAAACAGAATTTTTCTCTAACTCAGAGGGTTTGTAACACATTTTCTCATAGCATTACTCTATATCATTTCTCATCCTTATTTTTATCCATTGCCATGCTGCGCTGACAAAGGAATAAATCATAAACATAATCCCTATACCCAAAATTATAACTCTTGTCGCAATCCCTGAATTACCATTAACAAATTCAAGTAATGTATATTTGATTGCCAAATAAAATATACTTACTACTCCTATTAAACCAAATACTCCTCTAAACATTGTGAATTTTTCATCTTTGAAAAATATGCAATTTATTACTTCTTTAATTGCCTGTATCACCGATTGTTTATACATAAATGCATTTGTCCAAATGATAACTAAGGGAAAAACAAATGCATCTATATAAAATGTAAATGTAAATTTTCCAAATTCTTTTTGTTGCAAATGCCCCATTGATGAAATTACTGCAAGAATCATAACAACAATCATACCCAAAGCAAATTTAAATACTAAAAAACAGACATCATAGTCAAATGTAGTACCTATCTCTTTTAATTCCTTTGGAAACGAAGCTGTATTTTTAGGACTTCTTCGATTTTTCATCTTCTTTATGTAGTTTTTTCGACCTTTTTCTTTTTTTCTATCAATTTTGTCAATTGATAGCTTATTAAGATTAGTTATACCCAAAGCAATTATATATATAAGAAACACCCAAAATACATCATTTAATATTGTTAATCCTCCTACATACACTAACACCACTGTTATTATCAATGTTATGATAAAATCTATCACTGGGAAATAAAATCTATCCATCTTATCAAGCCTTTCATATTTAATTTGTCTTTCTCATTGTTTGTAAATATCTGTAATATTTTTGTAACATAGTAACTTTAGTGCAATTTAGTTGAATAACACCCTTCCTAATCAAGTTATTTCATTCCATATTCTACCAATTCATTAACCTCGTATCTATTTGCTTTTCTGTTATTCATAGTTATCTCCCCACAATCAAGTTTGCCTATGTGCTAGGCTTTACTTTTAAATATAATGGGAAGTCGGCTTAACTACTTAATTCAGAAACATCTTTAAGTATAAACAACTTCTAGTAATGTCCTTTATTTTTGTTACTACACAATTATCTTTGTCCTAAAAAGTACTCTCGTTTTGTATTATCCCATTTACCCAACACAGCTCCACACTCTTTACAGAACAAATCAAATGACAGAATAACATCGTCATCTTCCTTTCATCATATTGATCCTCAATACAACCTGCATAAACGCCTATTCTGCTACATTCTGGGCATTTATAATCGGGATAACAACTTAAGATAATGTTATCAAGATCTTTTCTTGTGATAAACCTTTTGTATTTAATTTTTCTCATTAAAAACCTCCGTGAATTTATTAATCAGCTTTCTATAAACATAATGAGATGCTAATAATATTCTTTAGAATAAATGTAGTTTCTCAGTTAAATCGTCTTTATTGAATCCTATCTGTACAAATTCATAAAACGCAGTTCCATCGGGCGAGAAGATGCTAATGTCATTTTGCTTAATAAAAATTAGTGTTTTGATTGCACTAATATTCTTTTAATCCATTCATCGTTTCCTATTGGTATGTCCCAAAAATCTTGAATTGAAATTTTTCCTTCTTCTGCAATTTTTTTCAAATACTCAACTGTATTATCGCTAGAGTCTATTTTTTGGGGGATGTGCAAAACATGTTTTTCACGCAACCACATTAAAGGTTCGGTAATTTCACTACCATTAGAATAAATCAGTATTATTTCAGAATGCGGATGTAAGCCGTTCCAACAAAGCATTTGATAGTTATCAATTATTTTTTTAATACTTTCGTCAGTTTCGTCATCTCCAGTAAATCTGTTATATAAGTTTCTAAATGAATTTATGGTATCATCTAAATTCAAATTATTAATAACATCAATATCTTGCTTATCTTGTAGTACTTCATCAATTAACTCCTCCCATCGTAAAGCTTTTAGCTGGTTACAATTACTATCAAGAGAATTCAACATATGTAATGCAAACTGCATATGTTGAGCACTTCCATTGTCCAGCAAGCTCATAAGGCAGCCACTAACATTCATCATTTTATCTAGTAATTCTAAAAGCTTCATAGGTAACTGATAAGTTCTCGTAGCACTTCTTATATCGCTAACAAAACTATATATAATTTCTCTATCATGTTCGTTATACTCTTTGTCAGCTATAGGAACTGTGAAAAACTGAGGTACTGTCCAGCAAAATTTATCCCTTAATATATTACTGTACATTTTATCGTCATATGGTGCCACCGCAGGAATAACTATGTTGTATGCACACCATTGCCTAGACCACATGCTTGTATCAACACAAGTGAAATATGAAATACCTTGTACTGTTGAATTATTACGTTGAACCCACTGCATAAGCATTTGAGGGATTATGTATTCCTGCTTGTACGGTACCTTGCCACTCTGATTCACAAAAGAACATGCTAATATCAATGGATAGCTCTTCAAATACTTAGTAACTACTTCTAGCCAAATATCAAAATGATTATACTTTACAGATGTTCCCCAATTGCAAATTTCGTCTGGCGAATACAATGAGAGAAATCGTAGTTCCTTTTCAACCAAACGATTTTCAATAGTAAAATCATAACTGTTTTCAAACTGATATTCTGAATAATAGTATTTCTGCGGATATCCGCATTCCTGCCAAGCTAAAGGAAGCATTGTTGATAAATACAGACTAGGGAAACCCGCTAAACTGAATCGTTCGTTATTAGAATATGCTCGCTTGGAAAGTGGAATATGGAAAAGTTCGTCTGCATTCTGCGAAATAGTGTAAGATTCATATTCAGAAGGCCTAACCCTAAAATATCGATAGCCTGGCGTTATTCGAAATCCTGTCCAGAAAGTTTGCTCTTTAATAGTTATTTGAACGTGGTCATCAATCGAACTGATAAATATATCATCTTTCATTCTGCTCATTAATATATCAAATTCTTCTTGAGCAGTTTTTAGATCAGCATTTTCATAGTACTTAATTATATCAAGGACAGAATCTATATTTAGTTTAACTATATCACAAATCTCAGCTAAATTCTGTTTAATCTGTTCTTCTTGATCAGCATTAAATTCTTTACCATTACATTGGCGAAGAAGTGATACGAAGGTATCCGTTTCTTCTCTAAGCTTGTCAGAAATAATAAAATTATTGTTAAAATATCTCTTTGGCAATGCAATTTTTCGCATCAAATTTTCTATTTTTAATTCCATGTAATTTCCTTCTTTCAGTTAGTGAATTTCCCATTATTGCTATAATATGTTGTTCACTTTCTTGTATAATGTGTTCACTTTAATAGTTCACAATTGCGAATTAATTATAATATAAAAACCCAAAGTAACTGACCCTGTTGTAGTTTCTATTTTTTTACTCATTTTTTATATTCCATATAATACCATTATAGACTATAAAGCAACAATGTACAAATAAATGTTATTATAATATAGTTTAATTTTCAATAAAGAAAAACGACATTTATTCCTCAAAACCAATTGTCGTTCTTGGAATAAATGTCGTTTTTTATACTTACCACAAATCAAAAAAACCTCAGTATTTATTTATAGATACTCTAGAGATTATTAATTAACGTCGTTTAATTTTAAATTATTTTCCCCTAAAATTTCACTATAAAACTATTGTAATAAATAAATTTAAAATAAAGTCGTTTGTTTTTCAGTTATGACCCCAAAAGCCCCCGTCCCCAATTACTAGTATCAAATCTATCTGCCCAGTAAATAGTATTCTCACCATCCATAAAGTCAAGCAAATAGGTATACATTCACTAACGTTTCTGTAGCCCTATAATTTCATCTATAGCCTGTGTCCAATACTTTTCAGGAATATCAGGCCATACGCAATCACCAGTTTCTTCTTTGCATAAGTCCATGGCTCTTGATAGAATTTCACCATGTGATGTATTGCCTTTACGTAGGTTATGCTCAGTAATCAGACTCCAATAAGGTGCATGTACATCGAGCTTAACTTCATGTATATCATTGATTACTCTATTAGCATTATACTCCAAACTGATAAATTCCTCAGACCACATACCATCATTCCCATGTAATATCAAGAATTGAGTCTTACCTTCACTAAAAAGAGGCATACCAATAGCTCCAGGATTTAAGACACATTACTCGTTATTAACAAACCTAAAAAGAAAAATGTACTAATACCTCGTGAAAATGAATATTCAAGGCAACATTCTAATGCAACATAATTACCATGAATATCAGATAAGACTGCTATATCCATATTAACCTGCTTTCATGCTCCGTTTCATTTCATGTATCGATAAAACTTTAAATTATATATCATGATTGATTGTTGAATTCATACGATACCCATCATAACCATATCTTAAAATTTCCGATATACGAATAGTCCTCATCGATACTTTTCCTGTACTTCTAGTAGAATCAACAATTTGCGCATATAATTTTGTGCTATCTGTAAAGTTAATAAAGATCATTACATGACTTCCAGGTTTAAGTAATATATCTCCGGGTAACAGTTCATTGATAGTTTCTAAAGTTGAAGCTATTGTTGGTATTTCTTTTGTAGAAAGTTTTTTAGGCAGATTCCAACATATAGCCAAGAGACCAGAACAATCTAGCCCTACTGTATATCTGCTAAAACCATTATTCTTTGAATCTGGTACATTTCCAGCAAATCTCCCTTCAGCTATACCGAGTTCAAACGCTTCTATATTAGAATTCCCACCCCAATTATAGGGAAGTCCTCTATTCTCCTGATTGACTAGCCACCATCCGCATTGATATCTTTCGCTTGAATATGTAGTATCCGGTGTATTCACTAAGATCCCATCTATATCATTTCCATGAAATAAATTATTGACGGAAGGAATCCAAACATAATTCGCATAATTGAGTGCACATTCTACTACATCTTTACGCCATTTTTCATCTAAAACCATAATTACTTACCCCTCAAAATAGAATTTATACGATACAATTCAAATAAAATATCATACTTCAAATTGCATATTAACTGGTATAAAGAGTGTATCACACCATCTGTTCATTGATTTCATAAATTTTTCGTCTTTATAAACCTTGTTATGATGTATAACTATATATAAAATAATTGAAAAAGCTGTAAATGCTTTAATATAAGAATTATTTATTTTACGATTACCAATTGATTCATATCCTGCTATAAGAGAAGGAATATATTCATCTTTATTTAGACTGCCTATCATTTCACCTAATTCCATCTCAGGAATACCATAACCTGATAGCGAAAAATCAATCGGTGAAAGATTACCTTTATCATAGATAATGTTAGATTTGCTTAAATCATCATGAATTAATATAAAGTTCTGTTTTTCCTCTACCAGAATCCGTTTTATATTACTTAGAACTTTTTCTATCAGTTCATATGACTGTTCGTCTATATGTTTCACTTCATATGCTTTTCTTATCTCATTTGATACTCTATCTAGATACACTTCATCATAGTAACATCGTTTCACATAAGATATTTGAGCCATAGCAATGTGTAGATTCCCAATCATTTGCCCGATTTGATAAACGAGTTCATCTGTGATAGTGTTATTAACCAAATTATCGCCATCCAACCACGAAAGAACAGTTACTAAATCACCACTTTCTAAACGTGTTACATATTCACCTGCTACATTTCTGATTGGGTATTGTGTAAGTATACTTCCTATATCATGTAGTTTTCTTAAAAGTTCAATTTCACTTTCAATGAATACTTGCCTTGGAGTATCTCCATAACTCATTGAGAAATCTAAACCTTCTGCTGCTTTATGTATTCTCAACAAGTATTTTTTATCACCATCTGATATTTCATATGTCATATTTTCATTATGTCTAATGAAAACTGTCTCAGGATGTATAAAATTGTAATTCTTAAGTGCTACTTCAATCATTCTTTTCCCCTCCTGTCAGCGACTTGCTCGCAGACGTAAATTCAAGTGTTGAAAGTGATTTTCTTTCAACACTTCCCCCTCACTATATTCTAAATTATTCGATGATACCTCATATGGTCTGCTCCCCTAAAAAATCTGATGTCCTCCGGTTATAGCATCATCCAGGCGCTTGTCAGTACATCTTCTTGCAGATATCGCATCACGGTCTCTAATACATTTGTATAAGGAAAGTGTACTGTCATATAGCGCCATATTTCCATAGCGCAAGCAAAAACGCTTCCAGAGTTGCGTCACAACCGGCTTAAAAGATATGTAAATCAAAGGCATGATGCTGTTTCCGCTGATGACTGATAACTTGTGATGGAAGTCAAAGGTAGCCGCAATTACATCCTGGACGGATTTAGCACCTTCAATTGCCTCAAGAAGCCCTTCTAATCCAAAGATTTCCTCATCTGTGGCATTTTTTATAACTGAATCCGAGGCCAGATGTTCCAGTGCTCGGCGTACCTCTAATATTGAGCGAATCTCTGATTCTCCAAGTGTATCCCCATGATATTCCATAATGGCATTTAAGGTATTGATATTTCCATTCTTGCCGTAATCCACCACAATTACTCCCTGTCTGGGAAGTACCTCCAAAAAGCCCTGCTTTTCAAGCTCCGCAAATCCACTGTTGACCACTGCACGGCTGACCTGCATCTGACTTGCAATTTCCCGTTCCGGAGGAAGCCGACTTCCTACTGGGAGCTGTCCTGATAAAATCTGGTTACGAATCTGGCAAACAAACATGTCTTTTAAGCTCAACGCACTAAGTTTCTGAAATTCCATCTCCTTTACCTTCTTTCTGGTTCTGGTCATACCAGAAACCAATACTATTTTATCATACACTCTTGCTAAAATTCAACGTTAAAATTGGTAAAAATGACAGTTTTTTTTCGTATTATTGCTAGTATTTATCATATATTCTATAATAGTAGTGTTAGCTATACGTTTTGGCAATATATTTGGCTGTACCAGAAATGTTACATAGTAGTAACCCAATCAGCTAAACAAGAAAGGAGCATGACTCATGGAAGAATTTAAAATTCTTGAAATAAAAAAAAGTGTCTTTGCTGACAACAATCAACAGGCACAGGAACTTCGTCAGGAACTAAAAGACAGGAAAATCTTTCTTTTGAATCTGATGTCCAGTCCCGGTTCGGGTAAGACCACAACCTTAACCCGTACCATTGATAAGTTAAAGGGCGAACTAAAAATCGGTGTCATGGAAGCAGACATTGACTCCGATGTGGATGCCCGCACTATCCAGCAAGCAGGTGTAAAGGTTATCCAGCTTCATACCGGCGGTATGTGTCATCTAGATGCGGATATGACCCGTCAGGGACTGGAAGGACTTGATGCGGACGGTGCTAACCTCGTGATTCTTGAGAATGTCGGCAATCTGGTCTGTCCTGCAGAATTTGATACCGGTGCAGTCAAAAATGCGATGATTCTTTCCGTACCGGAAGGAGATGACAAACCACTCAAATATCCACTAATGTTCTCTATTTGCGATGTGGTACTAATTAACAAAGTGGATGTAATGCCGTATTTTAATTTCGACATGGAAAAATGTAAGGCCAATATCAAACAACGCAATCCAAATGCAAAGATTATCCCAATCAGCGCTCTTACAGGTGAAGGAATAGAGGAATGGACCAGTTGGCTGGGTAAAGAGGTAAAAGCTTGGTGTGAATGAATAAAATCATAACCCATTTCAAAAAAAGAAAGAGGATAAACAATGAGCGAATTAAGACCTAAAATCGTAAAACTGGCAAAAATGGTAGGCGGTATTGCCGGTGCCATGAACAAAATCGACGAAAACACTCCTGAATACTACTCCCTAGACTGTGTTGTAACAGATGATATGGCCGATATCGCAATGATTATCGGACTTCGGAAGCCACGCACCTTCGAGTATATCGCGAAACGATCTGACAAGAGTAAAAAAGATATTAAGGCTCTTTTAAACCAACTGACCTATACCGGTGTTGCCAAAGTATGGACCGATAAAGAAGACAATAAAGACCGGTATTTTGTCAATATTTTCGCACCCGGTATGCTAGAAATGATGGTTAACAACCGTGAACAGCTTGCAGAGCATCCTGAAATAGGTAAGGCATTTGAAGAATATACTAGACTACGTCTAGCTCCTATGGCAGCGAAATTTCCCCAGGGTATGGCAATGATGCGTGTTATTCCTGTAGAAGATGCAATTAAAGATATACCGGGTACACAGCCCTGGGAACATCTCTCCTACTATCTGGATAAATATGATACCTTCTCCGTATCTGACTGTTCCTGCCGCCAGTCACGGCGCGTAATCGATGAGGGCTGCGGTCATTTGGAAAAGGAAATCTGTGTCCAAATGGGTGAAGGTGCAGAATACTATATCCGAACAGGACGCGGACGTCAGATTACTCGTGAAGAAGCAAAGGAAATTATTAAATTTGCAGAGGATAACGGTCTGATGCATGAAATGCCACATACCGACGGCATTGGTGAATCTGCGGCTATCTGCAACTGCTGCGGCTGCTCCTGCTTCTCCCTGCGTCTTGCAACACTTTTCAATACTCCGGATGCAATCCGTTCGAACTTTACAGCCAAAGTAACAAAAGAAAACTGCGTAGCCTGTGGTCAGTGTGTAGAAAACTGTCCGGTCAATGCATTAAAACTTGGTCAGAAGCTCTGTTCTAAGACTCCTGTTCCTGCAAGCACAGAGCGTACTGCACGTGACCATGTCTGGAATGAAAGCAATTGGAATGTAGATTACCGCGAGAACCGTGAAGATGTTGCCGAGGAGGGCACCTCACCTTGCAAAACTGCCTGTCCCGCACATATCTCCGTACAAGGTTACATCAAGTTGGCAGCTCAGGGACGTTACCACGAAGCACTTGAATTGATCAAGAAGGAAAATCCGTTTCCTGCTGTCTGTGGTCGTATCTGCCCCCATTCTTGCGAAAGTGAATGTACACGTGGTGACATTGATGAACCGATTGCAATTGACGAAATCAAAAAATTCATCGCTGACAAAGAGCTAGATGGATCTATCCGCTACATACCAACCAAACGTTACCATCTCGGAAACAAAATCGCAGTCATCGGCTCCGGTCCTGCTGGACTCTCCTGCGCATATTATCTGGCAATCGATGGTTATCAGGTAACTGTTTTTGAGAAAGAAGCGAAACTCGGCGGAATGCTAACCCTAGGAATTCCTTCCTTCCGTTTGGAAAAAGAAGTACTTAATACAGAGATCAACGTTCTTCGTGAAATGGGGGTTACCTTTAAAACCGGCGTCGAGATTGGGAAAGATATTACAATTAATCAGCTCCGTGAAGACGGCTATGAGGCTTTCTATCTGGCGATCGGTGCACAAGGCGGAAGAAGTCTTGACATCGAGGGTGAAGACGCCAAAGGTGTTGTTGCTGGTGTTGACTTCCTACGCAATGTAAACCTCGGAAGAAAAGAAGTGCTTTCCGGCAATGTAGTCGTTATCGGAGGCGGAAATGTAGCAATCGACGTGGCTCGTACCGCAACACGTCAGGGTGCAGCTACCACCCAGCTTTACTGTCTGGAGAGCCGCAAAGAAATGCCGGCATTACCAGAAGAAATAACTGAGGCTGAGGAGGATAGCGTAATCTTCAATAACGGTTGGGGTCCCAAACGAATCCTGATAGAAAACGGCAAGGTAACAGGTGTAGAATTTAAGCGCTGCATCAGTGTATTTGACCAAGAACATCATTTCGCTCCGAAATATGATGAAAACGATACGATTACCGTAAAATCAGATACCGTACTGATTTCCATCGGCCAGTCCATTCAATGGGGTGAACTTCTTGCGGGAAGTAAGGTAGAACTTGTACGCGGGAACACTGCAAAAGCAGACGGTTTAACTTGGCAAACCGCAGAGCCGGATATATTTGTCGGTGGTGACTGCTGCACAGGACCGAAATTCGCCATCCATGCCATTGCGGCAGGAAAAGAAGGTGCAATCTCCATTCACCGTTATGTACAGCCGGGGCAGTCCCTTGTCTATGGACGTGACCGACGTGAATACCATGCTTTTGATAAGAACAATGTTGCTGTTGGATTGCAGGACTTTGATACAACTCCTCGCCAAAGGCCAGGCCATTCTCCTGAGAAAAAAGGCAGCTTCTCCGATGACCGTAATACTTTTACCGAAGATCAGTTAAAGAAAGAAACCGAACGCTGCTTAAGCTGCGGTGCCGTAGAACTAGACAGCTATATGTGCATTGGCTGCGGTATGTGTACTACAAAATGTAAATTTGATGCAATTCACCTGGAACGTACCTATAACACAGTTCCTGATAACTATGAAAAGCTTCCTATCAAGATTGCATCCAACGCTATCGTACGTACCGGCAAGATTGCTTCTACTATCCTCAAAGAAGGAATTGGCAGAAAGGGTTGATATATGCATGAGCTTGGTGTATTAAACTCAATGGTCCATACCATTGAACGAATCATAAAGGAACAGAATTTATCAGAGGTCCAAAAACTTGTCATCGAAGTTGGTGAACTCTCAGGTATCGTACCACGATATCTGGAAAAAAGCTGGCCGGCCGCCTCCTATAAGACTTTTATGGAAAATACGGAACTGGAACTTATTGTCATACCGGGTATTGTCAAATGCCGTAGCTGCGGACGCGTTTTTAATGCAGTATATAGTGATTTAAGTTGCCCCGACTGCGGGAGCAGTAAAATGGACATTCTAGAGGGCAATGACTTGATAATCAAGGAAATCGTATGTTGCTAAGTCAGCGCACAACTTGGGAACTTATATTTTAGAGTTATATCCACCCTTTAAATTCTATTATGTCTAGGCAGCACCTAACCGTCAACTATTAAGCAGACATTTATTGCTACAAATAATTCGAGACTGTAGATAGTTACTTTTTAATTTACACGTAACTTCCTACAGTCTCTTTTAATTTTAATTAGGCCATCTATACCAATTAATTAGAAATTCCCTCTCCTTAAATATAATTTGCAATTGTATCCATCACAGCTCTTGCCCTATGGATAAGCCTGTGATTTTCATCAACTTCCCGTTGTCCATTAAGCGCAATCTTTTCTCTTATGTCCTCATGTGCTAGGTAGTAATCTACTAGTTCTAGAGTCTCCTCTATTGATCTTGACCACTCAAGGTGTACACCCTTTTTAAAGTAATACTCTACGCCTTGGGAATATTGAGTAATATGGAAAGCTCCACATCCAAGTACTTCAAAAGTTCTTGTAGATACATAAGTTTTTGAAGTAGCAACCTGCTGGATTCCCAACGCAATCTTAGTAGACGAATATACATAAGGGACTTCCTCTGTCGGCAATATGCCGCCATAGTATGCTGTCGGAAGTATATACGCCCTGTCAAAGTCCGTCCACCATCTTCCCCACACCTTCAAATTCTTCTGCTCATCTACCAGAGGTTTCAACATTTGATAGATGCCATCAACTCTAAATTTATAAAATATACTTCTTTTTGTTTCTTCATCCACGGCCCTCATGCTATAATTGTTTGCAACTAATACCATATCATACCGGTACTCAGGTTTAGGAAGTAATTTTACATGATGCGGTGAACAAGCATTTGGCTGTAAATAGGCCTTAATACCAAATTTAGAGTACTCTGGTATCAGTTCCTCTACTGGGGTAAAAACCAGATCCGACTTCTTTGCCGCGGGCAGGGAAACCATACCACAACAAACAGGGTCATCTGCAGACCACCATACATGGAAAATACCTTTTCTCTTAATGACATCAAAAAAAGCATTTATATCAATAATATCCTTCCACCATCCATATGAATATACAAAATCCGGTTTGAATTCATCAATAGCATTAGACAGTATTGTCTCAAGCAAATCAAATTTATTGATAAATTCTTCGCCTATGAAAATATCTTTAACTTCACATCCTGCCTCCAAAAATCCATGGTGTATTTCATTATAAACATGGGGACTAAATACACACATCAGAATCCTATACATTACACATCACCCCTTTTATATTTGCAGTTCAAACCAGTAGGGAGCAAAATCCCCAGTTGATTTTCTGCATCTTAAGTTGTGTTTCATATTTCAATCAAAGGAAATGTCAAAATTATGTGCCGAAGCTTTCTAAATCTGCTAAATTGAATACCTAATTTATCCAGACCAAAAGCATATAATCCTTTCGGATGGCATCTATATAAAGAATATTTCCTTATATCAATATATGCAGCAATGTATTTAATGTCTCTTTATGGCATATTTTGTAGAACTATATTCTCAACGTGCTCTGAGCAGATACGAAGAACACCACGGTTGCTTTTCCTGATGTAAATTTCACTTGTGTCGTTATATGTTTAGATTCATTAATCAAAATTGCCTCCTAAAATATTTATGATATCCAAAGAGTTCCTATAAATTAGCTGCTGCTAATCCAGCAATTGCACCATCTGAAGCAGCTGTCGCTAACTGCCTTATCACTTTAGTTCGAGAATCTCCTGCAACAAATATTCCTTCAACATTAGTTTTACAATCTTCCTGTGCCATTATATATCCACCTTTATCCAGATCAACTATATTGGAAAAGATAGCATTCTCAGGTATTTGTCCAATAGCGATAAACAGACCATTTATATTAATTGATAATTCATTATTTGTATCCTTATTTCTAATATTAATGCCTTCGAGTTGATCCTCGCCTAACAATGTAGTGATATATGAATTTAAGATAAATTCAACGTTCTTTTTTTCTTGCAGTGATTGTAATAACTTATCTTCCCCACGAAAAGAATCTCTTCTATGAATTACATACACTTTACTACAGTATGATGATAAGAAAAGAGCATCCTCTAAAGCGGTATTTCCGCCTCCATTCACTGCCACATCTTTTCCCCTAAAAAAAGCCCCATCACAAGTTGCACAATATGAAATTCCACGTCCGATCCATTCTTTCTCATTTTCTAATCCTAGTGGTCTGTTTTTAGCACCAGTCGCCAAAATAATACTTTTTGCTGAATACCTACTATTATCAGTAATCACTATCTTTTCATTAGGCCCTGACATAATTTCTAATACCTTTTCAAACTTTATCTCTGCACCAAGTTCTTTCGCCTGTTCGTACAAATTTGTTGCAAATTCATATCCTGATATATGTTTTATTCCTGGATAATTCTCAATTTCAGGAGTATTAATAATCTGACCACCATATACATTGGCTTCCAACACTAATACGTTCTTCCCAGCACGTACTCCATAAATCGCTGCTGATAAACCTGCTGTACCTGCACCTACAATTATAATATCGTACATATATGTCCACCACCTTACATTTTTCTTTATGAAATACTTAACATTTCTAAAATATCTGATTTTGGTTTCATTCCAATCGATTTATTAACTACTTCTCCATCTTTAAATACTAAAAGTGCAGGAATAGACATCACTCTAAATTTCTTTGCTAATGCACCTTGTTCATCTACATTTACTTTACATATCTTCACTTGCTTATTTTCTTCTGCCAATTCTTCAACGATTGGTGACAACATCTTACATGGCCCACACCAAGTTGCCCAAAAATCTACTAAAACAATTTTTTCTTCTTTTAAAACTTCTTCTTCAAAATTTTCTTCCGTTACATGTATTGCTGCCATTATATATTCCTCCAATTTCTTTATCGATTTCTTGTTCCCATCTACTTCTTTTACTTCAACGTCGCATTATTTTATACTTTACATCTTTTTTCTAATTGTTTTTAATTAAATTGCATACAATCTAATTTATACAATACACGATTTAATAGGATCTGTCAAGTGAATTTTAATAGAATACTAAAAACCCGTTTATTTTCAAAAGTATTGTAAGTAAAAGATAAACAATTATGTATTAAATATGTCATTTTAAAACCGGAAATATTATACATTTATCTTGCCAACGCATTGCATTTTTTACCTCTCATTGCTATAATATAGTTAACTATTTAGGACGTGTATAATAGAGAGGAGAAGATATCAATGAAAGAAGAAAAAATGGTTCCTTCCCGTGATGGAACGAAACTGAGATTCAGAAAAGATGTAGTTGAAAATCCCAAAGCACTCATTGTTTTAGCACATGGTCTCTGCGAACATTTAAACCGTTATGACTATTTTACCGAGAAACTGAATGAGCATGGTTACAGCATTTATCGTTATGATCAGAGAGGCCATGGTAAATCTGAGGGTAAGAAAGTTTTCTTCAGTGATTTCAATGAACTTCCCGATGATGTTGATGTATTTATAGATATGGCAAGAGAAGAAAGTAAAGGTAAAAAGGTCTTTCTCTTTGGACATAGCATGGGTGGTGAAACCGTAGCTCTTTATGGTACAAAATATCCTGGAAAAACAGATGGAATAATAACTTCCGGTGCGTTGACCCGTTATAACAATCCGTTAATGGGTGATCATTTTCCGATTGAGGCACCAGTTGATACCTATGTTCCCAACTCCCTAGGTGACGGAGTATGTAGTGATCCCAAGGTAATTGAAGCTTATGCTAACGATCCCCTTGTGGAAAAACAAATTTCCGTCGGACTCATTAACCAGATCTATGAAGGGGTACAATGGTTAAAGGAAAATACTATAAACTTTGTTGAACCGGTCTTAATTCTGCATGGAGCAAATGACGGACTGGTTTCGGAAAAGGACTCTTTGGAATTCTTTGAAGAAATTAATTCCAAAGATAAGAGTCTAAGGATCTATGCAAATCTCTTCCATGAGATCTTAAATGAGCCCTGCAAGGATGAAATCATCGCTGATATCTTGTTATGGTTAAATAAACACATCGTATAGCATAAATAGCCTGCTGGTTAAATGAAAGTCAAAAACTCATTTGACTAGCAGCTTCTTTTCGTCCTATAAAATCGATAAACTCAGGCCTGTCCTAACGTAAATTAAAAATCATATCCTCCCCCCTGATATCTTTATTGGTAGGAACTAATCTTATATGTAATTTCCTGCATCTGTCCATTGGTTAAAGGAACATAACCAAGGACAATTCCTGCAGGATTTTCTAGCCCGGAATATTACTAGAAGAATCTTAATCGTATACTTTAATTTTTTCCATCTATTTTACCTCACGTAAGTAAGTGAGTCAATTTCCTTATTCCATCTTTTTCTCATTAAATATCATATCCATTAAATTTTTATCCTGTTTTAAAAACCACTTTTCCGCTGCTAATTTCCAAAGATTGTTGGAATATGGTTTCGTTACTTCTCCCATTTCTCTTGACATATTTTCTACATATTGCAGGAAATCACTAATATACTGTCTGCCTGTCTTTAGATGCATTATATTTATTTTGCTCCATATTTCAGCTGCCTTATACAGCCCTGAATTTTTCAGTAAATCTATCGTAAATTCAATATCATAGGATACCCTACGCTCTTCAACCATACATTTTGGACCATTACAATCCAATATTGTATAGGAAGCCCTGTTATCATTATCCATGGGTAATCCACAGGAACCAGGATTTATAAGTAGCTTTCCGTTGACTTCTGCATACCACTGTGTATGGTAATGACCAAACAAATATACTCCATCAGGTAGTCTATTAAGTCTATCCATTAGACTACAGTCATTTTTTAATATTTTATCTGCATATCTCAGATAATATTTATGGGATATATTATAGGGATATGCGGAAAAAATGGGAAGATAATCGGCACCTAGTGTGTTTGGAAATGCTTTTCCAAAAAACATTTCCGGCATATGAGCCAAATGAATGTTATCTTTACCATCCGAAATATTCAATCTTTCTGGTAGGGATTTTAAATACTCGTGATTACTTAAGTTTAGTTCCCTATAATTCCAATAAATCGGTGCGAGCTGCTCACTGGTCCGGGAACTCTGATCATCATTTTCTAAGTTTATAAAGTAATCTTCTTTATTACCACGGATTACATAAGCATTATCAAAACTCCTGATTAAATTCACTACCTCATTAGCCCAGGGGAAATCAATACAGTAATCACCAAGAAGAATAATCTTATTTATTTTATTGTAATATATATCATTTAGTACCGCCTGAAATGCTATTAAATTACCATGTATATCTGATATAATTGCATATCTCATGGAATCACCACCATTATCCGTATTATTTTATATTTTACTAACTGGTTCCTGTGCCAATATCTTAGTTACTTGGCTAAGGAATAAGACTGCATGAATATTCATACAGACCTATTCCTTTAAGTATCATACCTTCACTTTTGATATAGGAGCTTATCTTCAAGTGATTTCATTCTTGGTTACCACCATTTTTTTCTTACCACATACAGCCAATATTACCGTAAAAACAATGACCGCCGCAACCATGCCAATACCCAATCCAAGCAATAACAGTACAACATCATTTATCAGCAACCACAGTACAATTGTCAGTATAGAAAAAATAATGTTTGTAAAAAATGCGGGTGCGGTAGCTTTTAGTAAACTGGTTTTAAAAGTTTCATCCGGCATTATAAAGAAATAACGGATGAAATATAGGAAACTAAAGAATCCGAGGCAGGCTCTGTTATCAGTTAAAATACCAAACAGTCCCATCACTGAGATCAGACTTAAAAAGCCTAATTTATTTTCCATATATATAGCTTCCGTATGTAATACCATTTTAGTGTTCAAACCTTTCATTAAGGAATTTCTTACTTCCTGAAAAACATCTTTTATATTTTTGGACTTGGTTTCCTCTTGACTTGATGGATATGCTTCTGTTTTATCGTCAACTTTAATATTTTGACTTTCTTTCATATCCTCATCGTCTCTATTAATTAAGGTTTCTTTCTTACTGTCATTATCAAAGGTATAATCTTCAACAGAGGCAATAATACTAGAACTAAAATAATTATTTATATCATATTTCGGAGAATATTTATCAATATTATTATCCTTGCACAATTCTGCTAACGACTGATCAACCTCTGCTTCTATTATATTAGTATTGGATATATCCATTGACTGGTCATAAGTTTCAGCTAAAGTATTATTTTCAAATTCATATATAGTTTCATCTACTATTTTCACATCTACTTCATCTTCACTTTCTTCATATCCAATATCAATAAGAGACAGTTTGCAGTCTACTTCTTCAATCACACATTTTTCATCTGGATCAGTATTTATTTTACGATTTTGTGGGACTTTTTCTTTATTTGGGTTTTCACTTGGCATCTTGATCTGCCGTTTATTCACAGTTTCTTTTATTTTTCTGATTGGTATATCCTGGTACTTAAATTTAGGTACATGATATCTAAGCGTACTGACGGAATTCTGGCAGTCCACTTCTTCAATAAGACATTTTTTTTCTTTATCGTTATCAGTCATGACTTTTCTCGTATATCTCTCTTGCTCTGCATTCAGATTATTGTAAAAGGTTGCAGAATATTTTACTGTATTATCTATTTTCTTATTATTTATTTTCAATAATCATCACTCCTATAATTAGTTTTTGATTTACCCAACCGAATACGTGTCTTAACACGTATTTAAATCAGGATATGATACTCAACTGAATACCCCCCTTTAACATTTATTCCTTATTACAGGTATTTATATAAAAATTGATACCAGCAATATCTACGAAAAATATTCTGATCAGGTAAATTATTGATTTTGACTCATTGTATTTATTAACTGAACTCTATATGTAATTGCGTTCAATTATAATATATGCAATAAAGTAAAAATGTTGATTTATATGTTAGGTTTTTTAAAGCAGTCTAAAATTAGAGAATAAATAATGTAGCAATTTTTAAGGATTAACATAAAATAGATTAACTTATAAACTTATAATGAAAGGTTATGAAAATATGTTACCTCCACTTTTAAGTTATGTTACTTTTAATCGCTTAGGATTAACAGTTAAAAATCTAACATCTATACTTAATTCCAGTGATGATTTTGAAATGCACATAATTGATAATGGTTCAACCGATGGTACCTGGAAATATATCCAAAATTTAAAAGACAGCCGTATTTTTTCAAAGGCACGGTTCAATATAAATTTCGGGCAGGTTTATGCATTAAATTTAAATCTTCTGAAAAGAAGGCCTGACCAATATTTTATATCAGTAGATAATGATGTATATATAGAAACAAAAGATTGGATATCCCGATTTTCGAAAGTGTTTGAGACATTTCCCGAAGTTGGTATGCTTGGTATACAAAGAGATCAGTCTAATACCGAACAGTTACCACCCGTAATCCCCAAAGTAAAAGACAGCATTTTTTATCTTGAAGTGGATAACACTCAGCCCTGCATTGATAAAAATTATATCCCTGGTTGCTGTATTTGTCTAAAGCCTGAACTTATTAAAGAAATAGGTTATTGGTGTGAAGAAAATTGTTTTGGGGAAGTTGAACTTTGTAACAGGATAAACAATTTTACTTCGTTCAAAACTGGTTTTGTAACAAATATAAGTATCAAAATGCCCCAGACAATTGAATGCAGCACCTGTGAATATAATGCACAGTGCATTCTTAATAAATATACAGAAACCTGCTTTACCAAATACGAGAAATTAAATAAGAATGAGGAATTTAAAAAAAGTTATAGATGGAAATTTGACGAAACCATGACTGATTTGAAAAGTGGTGCACGTCCGGTTTACTGTGCCTCCGGTAATGATGTAGATTCCACTTCAAATCATTTATATAATGCAGAATGGGCACAGGAAAATTTCGCGTATTTTATAAATAATGCGAATTAAATAAAAAAATTATAATTCAATTATAGCTTGAGGAGGTGTAAATATATATGTTAGAGCCTTTTGCAAAACCTTTTTATATCACACAACCTTTACTTCCTGATATTGAGGAATTTAATGAAATGCTTAAGGTAATTTGGGAAAGTAAACAGTTAAGTAATAATGGAAAAATGGTAAAACAACTTGAGAATGATCTATCCGGTTTTCTGAATGCCGACTACCTTTCGGTTTTCTCAAATGGAACAGTCGCATTACAGTTAGCCTGTAAAGTTTTAAGATTGTCAGGGGAAGTAATTACCACCCCATTTACATTTGCAGCTACAACCCATTCTTTAATTTGGAACAATATCAAACCGGTCTTTTGTGATATTGAAGAGGATAGCTTGAACATGAATCCGGATTTGATTGAATCATTAATAACGGAACAGACCACAGCAATCTTACCCGTACATGTATTCGGATATCCATGTAATGTAGAGAAAATTCAAAAAATTGCAGATAAATATGGACTCAAGGTCTTATACGATGCTGCCCATGCATTCGGGGTAAAAAAAGACGGCAAACCGATCTCATCCTTTGGAGACGTATCCATGTTCAGTTTCCATGCAACTAAAATCTACCATACAATTGAAGGTGGAGCTTTAACCTTTAAAGATCCCAATTTTAAAGAAAGGGCAGATTCTTTAAGGAATTTTGGTATAAGAAATATAGACACTGTAATGGAACCGGGAACTAACGGTAAATTAAATGAAATCCAGGCAGCTGTAGGTATACTGCTGCTTAAAGAAGTTGATGAAGAAATAGAGAGAAGAAAAGAAATTACAAACCAATATCGGGATCTGCTTAAAAATATTCCTGGCATCATTACCAGCAAAGATTTAGATGGTGTATCCCATAACTACGCTTATTTTGTAATACAAGTAGATAAAGATGAATACGGCCTTTCGCGTGATGAACTATTTGATAAATTAGCAGAATATAATGTGATTGCAAGGAAATATTTTTCTCCTCTGTGCAGTAATTTCCAATGTTACAGTGATTACCCGTCCTCTTCGAAACAACGGCTTCCAGTCGCTAACAAAATTGCTGACAGGGTACTCTCTCTACCGTTGCATGGAAGGATGCAAAACAGCGATGTGGAAAAGATTTGCGCTATTATAAAAGCGATACGTGAGGGCTGATGTTATGAAGGACATCGTAATTATAGGTGCCGGCGGCTTAGGAAGAGAAGTTGCACAACTCATAAAGGATATAAATCAGGATAAAAAAACCTGGAACATGTTGGGTTTCATTGATGAGACCATAGAAAAACACGGTTCAGCCATAAACGATACTGCTGTACTCGGTAGCTTTGATTGGATTGAGAAAGAAAATCGAAAGAATTTATGGGCAGTTTGTGCACTTGGAAATCCAAGGGATAAATATAACCTTCTAAAAAAAGCTTCGGCTGTAAACATCAATTATGCTACTTTAATACACCCGGATGCGAGAATAAATAAATATAGTGAAATAGGCCTTGACTGCATCATTTGCTGCAACACTTTTATATCCGTAAATACAAAAATAGGTAATCATATATGTATAAATCCCGGCTGCGGTATCGGTCATGATACAGTGATTGAAGATTATTCTTCCCTTTATTGGAATATATCCCTCGCGGGAAATGTATACATCCACGAAGGTTGTGAAATAGGTTCAAAAGCGACCGTATTACCGAAAAAGACTGTTGGAAAGTGGAGTGTTTTAGGTGCGGGAGCAGTTATTATAAATGATATACCTGACTATTGTACTGCTGTAGGTGTACCCGCAAAACCGATAAAATTCTCTAATCCAATATAAATAAAAAATAAAATATAGAAAGGACTGCTGACATTGAAGCAATCATTTGTTGGTAATAATATTAACCGTTTTACCGGAACAGTAAAAGATATAAAAGGAAAGATATTCAGAAAAAAATATGATTATTTGGAAACTTATCAAGTGACTGAAAATAATGAAGTTAGTAAAAGTGATATTACAAAAATCCCCCCGTTTATAAACTTTGTAACCTTTAACCGGATGGGACTGACTATAAAGAACCTGAATAATATACTGGATTCCGATGAAGATTTTGAATTGCACATTATCGATTGCAATTCCAAAGACAATACTTGGGATTATATTCAGAGTTTAACAGATAACCGTATTAAATCAAAAACCCGGTTTACTTTGAATCTTGGTCCCATCTATCCGCTTAATTACAGCCTGACAAGAAGAAAACCCGGACAATATTTTATAACCATAGACAGCGATACCTTTATAATAACTAAAAACTGGATAGCACGTTTCATGGAGGTCTTTGATGCCTTTCCGGAAGTGGGGGTATTAGGGGTTATGAGGGATCATCCCTATCCAAGGTATTTGCCTCCAATAATACCGCGGGAAAATGGAAATATAAATTACCTACAATTAAAAAATGCCACCGTAGGGGTGGATTTGGACTTTGTACCAGGACAGTTGCAATGTTTAAGACCTGAACTTATAGAAAAAATAGGTTATTGGAATGAAGAATGCGGCTATGGTGATGCAGAGCTTTCACCACGGGTAGTTCATTACACACCTTACACGGTCGGATACGTAACTACCGTTGAAATCGATATGACTCAATATATCGGTTGCAATTTATGTCTGGGTCAAGATATCTGCAAACTCAGCAAAAGTGTAAATACCTGCTTTTCTATAGGTAAGGCCGCAAACTATAATGAGTCCTTTGTTAGAAAACATGGATGGAAATACAAAGAAATTTTCAAGGAACTAGAAGAAGGCAAAAGAACCGTTTACTGTGCATCGGTACATGACCCTGAATCCATGAAAAATAATGTTTATAATCAAATATGGGCATCCGAAAATTTCGATTATTATATTAAAAATTCAAATTAGACGAGGTAGCATGGTTTCCTCCAATATAGATAAACACAAAACGACTTTCTCAGCACTACCTTTTACATTATAATGAGAGGAAGTTGTTTTATGTTCAAATATATCCAATGGATAAATCGGTTAACGAAAAAACAGCCAAGCTAAACAATCAATTTCACAGTATTAACCGTGGGGCATTACACTTTTTCATATAAGTGCCCCCTCTTTTGTATCTTTTTGTAATAATAGGTCACATTAGGCTTAGCAATTACATAATATATTGATATACCATTCATTTATGTGTAGGGGTAAGAAAACCTAAACTAAAACTTTATTGGTATGAATATGGAGGATTTTATATGACACCACCTTTAATTAGTTATTCCACTTTTCACAGAATGGGCTTAACAGTCAGAAACTTAAGATCACTTTTAAGGACAACAGAGGATTTCGAACTCCATATTATTGACAACAATTCTCAGGATGACACCTGGGAATTTATCCAAAGTCTGAATGACAGCCGCATTAAATCGAGAACCAGGTTTCCCGTAAATTTAGGACCAATCTATCCAATTAATTTGAATCTGACACGTAGAAGACCAGATCAGTATTTCATTGTGCTTGAAAGTGATGTGTATTTATATGATTGTAATTGGATCAGTCGTTTCATGAGCGTCTTTGAGACTTTTCCGGAAGTTGGGCTCCTTGGTGTACCAAGACCTATACCTCTTCCCGGTTATGAACCTGAAGTTATTACCATAGAAAAAAACGGTGTAAGTTATAATCAGTTGAAATATTGTGAGGTTGGCACAATACGTGATTTCGTTCCCGGACATTTCCAATGTCTAAGGCCGGAACTAATTAATACCATCGGATACTGGTGTGAGGAAAATGGTTATGGAGATGCAGAACTTTCAGTTAGAATTAATAAATATACTCCTTATAAAGCCGGACTTATTACAAACATTCCCATTGATCTAACACAAACCATACCTTGTCAAGACTGCGAAGGCGATAGTATGTGTAAACTTGATAGAATAGCAAATACTTGCTTTGACATAAGGAACAGTAAATACAAGAATGTATCTTTTTCTGTGGCAAACCACTGGAAATATGTTGAGTATTTCAATGAGTTGAATCAAGGCAAGAGAACGGTGTACTGTGCCTCCATCCATGATCCTGAATCCCATTCAACCCATTTTTATCATATGGATTGGGCTTTGGATAATTTTAGTTATTATGCTGCCAATTCTAATTAGCATAAAAGAAATATATGGATGAAGTTTATATGATTGCTGCATTACCGAAATAATAAGATTGGAGGGTTAATATTTAAATATGAACAGTAAACTTACAATTGTTGATGATTATTTTCCAAATCTGACAACAGGCTTTCGAATATCCGAATTTAATTATTATCTTGAGAAATATCCTACCAGTGAGGTCTTCTCAACCAGATACGATATGGAATACGCTGGATATGTTGCGGCTTTCCCACAATTTTACAACAGGGTTAAACCCTTTACTCAATTTGACTGGACCGGGAAATCCACCTCGTTATACTATTCAGCTTTTTTAGGTAACGCATATTCTTTTTACTTCGTATACGAACTGGCAAATACGCCTTTTGTGTTCGAACTATACCCAGGTGGGTCATTCTGGATAAATGATCCCGAAATTGATGCTAGGTTAATAAAGGTTCTTCAGTCTCCTCTTTTGAAAAAGGTTATTGTTACCCAGAAAATGACCTATGATTATATTGTGAACCGTGGTTTTGTTACTCCTGATAAAATTGCATATATTTACGGCTTAGTGACGCATCCGCAGTATTTTCGTTACACACCGCCTAAAAAATACTATACGACAGACAAACAAACTTTTGATATCTGTTTTGTTGCCCATAAATATATGGCACAGGGAATTGATAAAGGATACCATATTTTTATTGATGTTTGTAAACGACTTGCAGCTGCAGCCTCGAATATTGTTTTCCATGTGGTGGGTAACTTTGACAGTACTGACATTGATATTACCGGTTTAGAAAACAGGATTATATTCCATGGGCTTAAAAACCACAGTTTCTTCCCTGATTTTTATGCAGGGATGGACATTATTATATCGCCTAATGCTCCTTTCATACTGATACCCGGAAAAAACTTTGATGGTTTTCCTACAGGCTGCTGTATAGATGCTGGACTGCATGGTGTCGGCGTTTTCTGTACCGATCAGCTGAATCAGGATCTGCATTTTGTACATGGGAAGGACATTTTTATAATTACACTTGACCCTGTCAGTATTACAGATAATATCATGGAATATTATCTTGATCCTCAAAAATTATATCAGATGTCAGCAAGCGGTCAGGCAAAATTCAAGGAAGTATTTGACTTTGATAAGCAAATGAGGGAGAGAACTGCTATAATCGACCAGTTCTTGTAAAAACATCATTTAATATCTTGACCCTCTGATAAAGGATAACCAGAGGGTCATTCAAATCAAAGGTGATTTATAATTATCTAATTATAGTAATTCGCGCTAACCTTTAAATGATAGGGGGTAAGGGTTGTTTTAAAATAAAGTTAATTAAGTCTATTTTGCAACAGCACCCTTTCCTATGCATCAATTATAGATAAGAACAAATTTCATTAATAGGAATATACTATATTGTGGCCATATTATGTAAACCATTTATGACTACAAAAAATCATTACTAGAAAGGATATGATACAATGGCTACTCAAACTCTTTTAACTACAGGTACCACCTATGTTTCAAGTGCTTTAGCAACTTATAACCTCTCAACAAGTGCTGTAATAATCGTTGGGACGGATTCGATTTTTCAAACTAGTATCAGTTTTTTGAAATTTGATTTATCCTCTTTATCCGTTGCATCAGTAGACAGTGCTATACTCCGTTTATTTGTTTTAGCTAAAACCGAAATTTTACCAAGTCCAATCGTAGTAAACCGAGTTACCACGGATTTTGATATTAATACGGTAACGTATAATACAATGCCCACTTATGTTCTGACAGCATCTACTACTGATGTCTCAACGGAAGAAGTGCTCACGTATATTGAGATTGATATTACGAATTTAGTAAATCAGTGGTTAAACGGAACCTTTCCAAACTATGGTATTGCATTGACAAATCCAGACGGTACAACTTCGGTACAATTTGGAGGTAAACCTATTGGTGCTACATTTGAACCTCAGTTAGTTATCAATTATTCCTCCGGAACAACCGGTAATCTGACTGGAATCCAGGCACAGCTTCAGGGAAGTCCCGGCGAGTTAATCAACGATGAAGCTAATGTTATTTTCGACACCATAATTAATGACCAGTCAGAAAATATCAGTTATGATGCGGCAACTGGAGGATTTACTATTTCAGCTGCTGGTAATTATTATATTAACTGGTGGGTTACTACAGATGGTTCCGGTGGACCTGTAAATATGGCATTTTCCGTATCTGTCGACGACAGCAATGTTGCACTCGGCAATTCACCTATAGTAACCGGGCAAGTGAATGGTGATGCACTTATAACGGTATCCGAAACTCCAGTAACTGTTACATTAGTAAATCAAACTGGTGCCGAGGTTGTATATGCAAATATACCGGTTCAGGCTAACATTTCAATTTTGACTATCGCTTAAAAGCGTATTAACATTAGGGCTGTTGTAAAATTACAACAGCCCATTATATAAAACACTATTATTATTATTGGCTCTGTCACAACATATTGTTGATATTCAGTATAATTTTGAGCAAAGCGTAAATTTTGCTTTGCTCGCTTGAATCTTTCATTTAGTTCGCATTAGATAAATATGAAGAACTTATTTTTATCCAATATTAACTATAAAATTGCCCTACATTGAACGGTCATTGTATTTGTGAAATATATATGGGGAAATTGATTTATAATATTCTAAATCAATTATTAATTCATCTCTATTCATTTCACCTAATGACGGATTGTAGTTCCATATTACAAACGGAAATATTTCATATAACTCATTATCAATTTTCTCAAATACAGATGAATACTGTGGAAAGCGTTTATCGTATATTTCTCTTTTGTTTTTATATTCCTCACTTTCATATGGAACAACCTTTGCAATCCCATGAATTTGCAATGTTCCAACAGAGATTGCAACATATGGATTTTGCGTTATATTTCTACATTTTAATGTATCTGAATAGCTACCAAAAAATAAGTGTAACTCCTCATCATATGCAAAACAAACAGCAGAATTATCTGGATATTTACTATTTGTTGTTGCCAAATAAATGAGTTTTTCCTTTTCTAATATGCTTTTAATCTTTTCTGAGTTAAGTTCCATTTATTTACTCCTTATTTTATTTACTTTATAATAGTAATTTGCAATTTGTAACAAACACGAATCACTTTCTTAAATACATACTACAACAAATATCATAATTTTACCATTGTAAATAATTATTGTCTTAGTATTGATTTCTTAGGAGTACCTGAAACCTAAGCACTTAACGGTATTGCAGGACGATTCGATATTTTTCTGTGCTTGACAGACATTGCTACTGCAACTGCTTTTGCCAAAAAGAAGTCAGCTTTTTCAAGCTGAGTATGACCTTTCATATCAAACCATGTGTGCCAAACAAGGTAGTTATTGAGGTATTTTGTTGATACGCCATTAAAGGTAGTCATAAACTTCTTAAGCTTTGAATGGTAGTTGTTGATTTTCTGTATGTTGTAAATGCCTCTTTTCTCTTTACCCGATTTTAGCTGTATCAGTTGGATATTCTTGCTTTTGGCAAATCTGACATAAGAGTTCATTTTATCTGTGCAGAGTGTTGACTCTTGGCATATTTTTCCGTCATATACAGCGTGAAGGTTCTTAGTTGCCACTCTGCCTAACGTGGCTATTTTAGCGTAAGAATGACCTTTTCTGTCAATGGCACAAGGAACGCAGACCTGTTCTAAAGATAATCCTCTTTTATGGGCAGAAGCACCACGTTTACGGGATTCTCTTGGCATTTTGAAAGTACTTTTTTTATGGTTTCCTTTAAACGATAATCGGAAAAATGTTTCGTCTGCCTCAATAATACCGTCCAGTTTTGTTTGTTCTGCAAGTTGTTGTAAGCCATCCAGGAGCTTATGTCTCCATGCAAATGCTGTGTTACGATGAATACCACATATTTGTGCTGACTTACGAATTGAAAATCCATTCATCATACATTTTGCGAATGCTTCCCAAGTACCAAGGCTCTTGCGTGTGCCTGATGCAACTGAATTTGATGATACAACAAAAGATTTTCCACAGTTCTTGCAAAGGTAACGCTGTTTGTTGATTGTCTTATTTCCGTTTTTGTCTATCTTTATTATGTGACCATTTCTTGTAATATGGTCTATACATCCACAATGAGGGCATACGAAACCAGATATAAAGCGTTCGTCTTTGATAAATTGCTCATAATCATCATCCGTGGGTTGTTGATACGAAATCATAGTATATAGTTTCTTCTGTTCCCTCGGTGAAAGTTGCGTATAAAGAGTAAATATATCTTTAATATCTGGCATAGAATGTTCCCCTCTCTTGATTTATAGGTATATTATACCCTATATCAAGCGATATAGCAAACAATTGTTCTGTTTATCAACAATATGTTATGACATAGCCTTATTATTTATCTACAGAATACTTAATAAATCAGATAATTTGTTAATCCTATAATCTTCTTTATATGTTATCGATTCTGGTAATTTGCTTTCATCTGAAATAATCCAAGCACAATCCAGTCCTGCTTGCTTAGAACATTGTACATCAATTGGTTGATCTCCTACATAAAGACAATTTTCTGCTTTCAAGTCAAGTTCTTCAAGGGCAATTTCCATGATACGTATATTGGGTTTTGCTACACCGACCACTTCAGAAATAACGATTGACTCAAAGTATAGAGTGAGACCACTTTTACGTAAATAATCCATTAACCAAGAATGATGATTTGATACGATAGCAAGGCGATATTTGTTTTTGAGTACAGTTAAAACGTTAATAACACCAGGAATTATAGACATTTCTTGTTCAGGTATAGGAATCTTACTTAAGTCTATCCTATATTTTCTCCTATTAATATTTTCACTAATAACGCATGTTAACGCAGCGTCGTCTAGCAAAACATTTAATTCTTCATCCGATATGTGTGGCTCTCCAAATTGTTCTTTTCGAATTTGTTCCCCTATAGCCCAATTTACTGCTCTTGAAATCTCCTTTGCTTTATCTTCAGAGACTTCAAAGTTCAAGCTACGAAGTCTGCTACCATATATCTGTTCATAATTAGGCCTGTATTCAATAAGTGTATCACTTACATCAAAAATTATTGCTTCATACTTCAATCCATTTCCCCCAATCAGAATAATTACATATCAATAGACTTGCCTTTTATAGAATTTACAAAAATAAATAAGTTTAGTTACTCTTTATTTATTTTTATTTAGCTTATCCTCTGCTTCTTTTATTTTTGAAACAGCTAAGCTTAGGGAATTAAGGTCGGAAT
>CAUQEW010000033.1:0-56693 GCA_963517115.1 uncultured Lachnospiraceae bacterium
ACTGGCAGAAAAGATTTTTATTTTTTTAATTGTCTACTTGACGGGGAGCGGTTCAGTTAGCTGAGTGATGGCTCACTTTTTTGTATAGTAATCTGTAGTCTCAGAAATTATGGACTACATTTTTATTGTAAACATGCAGATATAGGGAAATATTTTAATAATATACAATTTATGATATAATCGAATTATTAGATACTTATTATAGCAATAATGGGAAGTTATTTAGAACATAAATCAAAATTAACAGGGGGATATATTATGAATATCAAAAACAATATACTGAAACATTACTTAAAAAACTGTTATTTTATAAATGGTATGGCATATGCAGGTAAATCAACAATGTGCAAAATGCTTGCAGAAAAATACGATATGATTCATTGTGAAGAAAACTATAATATGGATATGATTCTTTCTGTTGTTACACAGGAAAATCAACCTAATTTGAATTATTTCAACATAAAAATTGATTGGCAAGAATATGTTAATCGCACACCTGACGAGTATGAAAGTTGGTATAACGGCATCGCAAAAGAGGTTACTGATTTTGAGATAGCCGAACTGATAAGAGTATCAGCAACTAAAAAAGTAATTGTCGACACAAACATCTCGTGTGATGTTTTGAATGATATATCTGATTACAATCGTGTTGCTATTATGCTCTCACCGCAGTCACTGTCTGTTGATAGATTTTTTGACAGGAATGACTATGAAAAGCAATTTTTGCTTTCAGAAATTCAGAAAAGCCCTGACCCAGTAAAAACACTTCAAAATTTCAAAGACTGTATTGCAAGAATAAACGGACAGAGGTATTATGATGAATTTAAGAACAGCGATTTTTTTGTTCTAGTAAGAGAGAATAGTGAAATTGATACAAAGGTAGAAACACTTGCTATTCTTGCAAAGCATTTCGGACTTGAATAAATAGATATGCGTATTTAAGTTCCTATTTAGATTATGAGCAGAATACGATGTTATGTAAAGGTGGAGGATATAAAATGACTAATGCGTTATTTGCCAATCTCGGTAAAGCAGCTACCATAGCGGCGGGTCGTCGTCATACCGTCAGTCTAGACGAAACGGTGACGGCTGTGGGTGATAATAAATATGGCCAATGTGATGTAAGCGGCTGGCGCGATATTTTGGCGGTCGCGGCTGGTAATGTTCATATGGCGACGAACACGGGTAATGCTCATACCATCGGTCTTAAATCAGACGGTACTGTGGTGGCTGTAGGCTGGAATAAGCATGGCCAATGCAATGTAAGCGGCTGGTGCGATATTGTGGCGGTTGCGGCGGGTTGGCGTCGTACCGTCGGTCTTAAATCGGATGGCACGGTGGTAGCTGTGGGCCGAAATAATGAAGGCGAATGCAATGTAAGCAGCTGGCATGATATTGTAGCGGTTACGGCGGGTGACTGGCATACTATCGGTCTTAAATTGGACGGTACGGTGACGGCTGTGGGTAATAATCGGTATGACCAATGTAATGTAAGCGGCTGGCGCGATATTGTGGCGGTTGCGGCGGGTTATCTTCATACAATCGGTCTTAAATCGGACGGTACGATAACGGCTGTGGGTTTGAATAAATATGGTCAATGCGATGTAAGTGGCTGGCGCGGTATTGTGGCGATAGCGGTGGGTAGTAGTCATACTATCGGCCTTAAATCGGACGGTACGGTGACGGCTGTGGGGTGGAATGAGTACGGCCAATGCGATATAAGTGGCTGGCGCGATATTGTGGCAGTTGCGGCGGGTTGTGCTCATACCCTTGGTCTTAAATCGGATGGCACGGTGGTTGCTGTAGGTGATAACGAATATGGTCAATGCGATGTAAGCGGCTGGTGCTGCATCCAATTACCCAACATGAAGTGAGGTGTCTGATTTTGTGGTATCAATGTATATTTGAAGAGTTAGAAAAAATGCAGGATAATGAACATGGGGCAAAGATGTCAGCATATATGCAAAACCGCTTTCCTTTTTTAGGTGTACCCAAACCGACATTGAAACAACAAATTAAACCATATCTTCAAAAAAGCCAGAAACTTGAATTTGATTGGGAATTTGTGCGCGTGTGTTGGGAAAAACCATACCGCGAAGCACAGTACATAGCAGTGGAATATATTCTGTTGCATGAAAAACAGTTTTTGGATACTGATATAAATAAAATCCAGGAATTGATTACTGAAAAATCCTGGTGGGAAACTGTTGATAGCTTGGATTCTGTTGCAGGAGCTATTGTTTTGAAGTATCCTCATCTAAAAGATAAAATGAGGCAGTGGTCGTTATCCGATAATATATGGCTACGACGTGCATCAATAGATTTTCAGCAAAAATACAAAGAGAAAACGGATACTGCACTATTGGAAGAAATCATACGTAATAATCTTGGAATCAATGAGTTTTTCATTAACAAAGCGATAGGCTGGAGCTTGCGGGATTACAGCAAGGTCAATCCCGAATGGGTAAAAAGCTTTTTGGTAAAATATAATAAGCAATTAACGACTTTAAGTATTAAGGAGGCCAGTAAATATTTGTAGAATGAGTGACATATTCCTGATGTTTTTGAAAGTAAAAATGCCAGTCGTTTTCTTGGTGCCATAGAAGTGCTTTCAAAATACAAAACAAGTAAAATTAAGTTTCAATTTGTTGTGAATTGGCTTGAAAGTAACAAAAATCAATATGGTAAATGGGATATGGGAAGCAGTGTAAATGACAAGGTGTATTTTCCACTGTCAGATAACTGGAGAAAAAAAGAAACAAGAGAAGCTGATTGTTTAGCTCAGTTTTCTATGGATGATTTATTTCCTCAGCAGATTGAAGAAATTTACATGGACGCAAGGGATGCCACTGTAAAAATAATTTGCAATATGGGTAGAAAAATCATTGGAAAACCGATAGTGTTTTATGAAGGTACAAACATCCGGAAGAATGGCTTGAACCTGAATCAAATAAAGATTATAATAAATAAAGACAGAATATGCTGTGCAAAAAGAATTGCACAGCATATATTTTAATATCACTTATAAAAATATTATAATTCTAAAAATAAAGCAACTATACCGGCTAATTAAGAAAGAAAAGGATAAAAATATGAGGAAAGAGTTACCATATTTTACAATTGAGAGTTCATATGGTGGAAACCAGAGCTGGTTTCGAGATCCCATTATGTATATGGGAGGATGTGCCGCAGCAACAGCCTGTGATAGCTGTATCAATTTAGCGCTGTATAATGAAAAGGAGTATTTGTATCCATATGATGTTCATAAGCTTAATAGAGAAAATTATATTCAATTTTCAATGAAGATGAAACCATATCTCCAACCTCGATTTGAAGGAATCAAGATATTGAAAATATTTATTGATGGATTTCAAAGATATTTACAGGATGTTGGAGAAAGAGAATTAAAGATGACAGAATTTTCAGGAGAAATGCCAGTGGAAAAGGCAAAAACTGCAATTCGTAAACAAATAGATAACAGAATGCCTATTCCATATCTTCTGTTAAAACATAAGAATTCGAATATGAAGTATTTTACCTGGCACTGGTTTCTAATAGTGGGATATGAAGAATTCGAGAAAGATTTTTTTGTAAAGGTAGCAACTTATGGCAACTTTCATTGGTTTTCACTTCATGAACTTTGGAATACCGGATATAAAGAAAAGGGTGGAATGATAATTATAAATTAACATGGTGTTTACTGCAGTAGAATTGCTGTCGCAAAACTAACAGATTAAGTTAGTTGAGCGACGGCTTACTATTTTTATTCAAAAAAATGCGGATTCCGAAGAACCCGCAAAATGGTATAATTCGTTATGTGACACAGCCGTCGTTTATCAGTTTCATTCCTAGCGTATATCCTTTGGATATCAAGGATATATCTTTATTCATCTATTTCTTCCGTTGTTTCCGGTAACACTACAATGTGTATCTGATCAATACGATTCTTCTCAACTGCGTCCACCGTATAAATAACATTGTTGTCAGTGACAGTTTCACCAACATCCGGTAAATGATTCAAAAGGTAAATCATATGTCCTGCAATGGAATCATAATCATCCGACTCTAGATCTAATCCAATTATTTCATTGATTTCGTCTAGTTTGGTATTACCATCAGTAACATATTCATTTTCACCTATGCAGCGAATAGAATCCTGTTCGTCTTCATCATATTCATCACGAATCTCTCCAACGATTTCTTCTACTAAATCTTCTAAGGTAATTAGTCCTGCAGTTGCACCATATTCATCAAGAACTATGGCAAGAGGAATGGATTCCTTACGCATCTCAATTAGTAAATCAGAAGTTTTCTTATATTCATAAGTAAAATAAGGCTCTCTCATAATATCATTAATACTGAATTCTTCTTTTGAACCATTGAAAAAGAATAAATCTTTTAAATTAACGATACCAACAACATTATCCCTTGATTCACTATAAACAGGCATTCTGGTATATTTATCAACTGCAAAGATCTCAACTAAGGCATCATAGGATAAGGAAGCTTCAGCAAAAGCCATATCAACCCTTGGAACCATGACATCTTTGGCAAGTGAATCACCAAAGTCAACTACATTAGTAATCATTCTCCGTTCATCACTTTCAATAACACCCTCTTCATGACTGACATCAACAATTGATCGAAGTTCATCTTCTGTGATTGGAGAGGCCTTTGCATGAGGATTAATATGAAATAGTAATAAAAGTCCAAGTGATATCTTATTTATGATATATATGATAGGGGTCATCAATTGGCTTATAAGGTATATAATTTTTCCGTATTTCAATGATATTTGCTCTGAGTATATGGTTGCAAGTGATTTCGGTGTAATTTCACCGAAGATTAATATCAGTATGGTAAGAATACCGGTTGTGATACCAGCACCAACACTACCAAAATGATGTATGGCAAGAGCAGTTGCAATTGAAGAGGCGGTCAAATTGACAATGTTATTGCCAATTAATATTGTACTTAACATCTTCGATGGTTCCTCAATCAGCTTATTTACTATTTTAGCCTCCTTGTTGTTGTCTTCTGCAAGACTCCGGATACGAAGCTTATTTACAGTTGTAAGGGCAGTTTCTGCTGATGAGAAAAAAGCGGATAGTAGCAATAGAATACCTAATATGATCAGTTGCGTGACTTCACTCGAGTCCAAAGTATCATCTCCTAATTCTGAAAGGTTGGCAAGTATAACGGTTATTTAATCTCTCATCGTGTTACATAAAGTATGTAAGTCCTCACTGATTTTAATGCGCCATTTACAACAGCGACAAAGCCACCCTAATTTCACAAAGTGAATCTTTATAGGGTATGAGTGGTTATAATTGCCAATTAATTAATAAGTAGTTGTTTGTACATTTCGATACAATTATTTTAATTCTACATGAAAAAGTAAAAATTGTCAAGAAAATCAATTGGTTGCCAGTTTTGTTAGGTAAATTTCTTGACAAATCTTCTCATTCACCTATATTTTATTTTAGTGGTGAAAGTCATGTAATGGAAAAAATTACAGGGGCATAAAGAATAAGGGAGACTTTTCCTTATCCAACTAAAGTTGGTGTATAATTAAATACCAACATAATTATACATAGGATGTCTTCCCTTATGAAAAAACAACAATATTAATAAAATCAAAAACTAATTCTATTTCCAACTAGTCTTTGATATATTCTTGAGAGTTTCCTCTGCATTATCTTGAAGTGTAGGCTCAAGTGATATGTCTCCTAATGCAACGATACCTACAAGGCTGTTGTTATCAACTATAGGTAGCCTGCGTATTTGCTTGTCGCTCATTAATTGAGCAGCATCGTGAACGTTCATCTCAGGACTTCCTACAGCAGGATCAGAAGTCATAATATCACCGACTTTCTGTTGTTTTAAGTCCTGGGATTCTGCTACACATCTTACTGCAATATCCCTGTCAGTAACGATACCAATTACTTGATTGTTATTACATATCGGGATTGAACCTACGTCATACTGTTTCATCAACTGAGCTGCTTTCTCTACAGAATCATCTGATTTTAAACATGCAATATCTGTTGACATGATATCTTTTACTTTCATATTATATCCCATCTCTCTGATTTAGTAGGTGTACAAATCAAGATGTTGAAAAAAATTACTACTTCTTCAACATTTTCACCTCAAAATATATATTACCCATTAAAAAAAAATTTATAAATGTTTGTATTCAAATACAGGGAGTAAAACGAAAAATGTTTTCATTTGCGATGTTCATGAAAGAAATAAATCCAATTAATAGGTGGTTCAGAGAGCGTAAACTGTCTATATAATATTCGAAAGGAAAAGGGGTAAATGTTACCTCTATGGAGCTGTCACCAACACATAGCAGAACATTATATCAAGATTTGAAATAATTTTTAATTTACCGATAAATTGCTATTGTAAATTACATGTATAGGTAGTAATATACATACATATGGTGTTAAGCCATAGCAGATAAAGTCGAATTATTGATAATAGAAAAACATTTCAGATAAATATTTATTTCACCTATAAGAATGGGGGACATTATGAGAAAGAAATCGCACATTTCCTTGGCAAGTTACTTGATAAAAAGCATGAGAACTCAGGAGTTAAACAATCATAAGAAAGCTTTTTATATCGGAAGTATCTTACCAGATTGTGTACCATCTTTTATTACTAGAAAACATTGTATTGAAGATACATTTGGAATACTAAAAGATGAAATTATAAAGATAACAGATGATTATGATATGGATAAGGGGATCACCGGATATTATTGCAGACATCTTGGAGTGATTACACATTATCTTGCTGATTATTTTACATTTCCACATAATGAAATATTTAAGGGTTCTCTTAGAGAACATTGTAGCTACGAAAAAGATTTGAAGTTTGCATTTAGGGCTTACGTAAAAAGTGAAGATGCAAAACATATTCGCGTGAAAAACGGAACTTTTCATACAGTAGACGAAATATGTAAATTTATCAAACAGACGCATGATGAGTATTTAAAAGCGATAAAGGTAATTAAAATAGATTGCATGTATATTGTTGAGCTATGTCATAAGGTAGTCGATGCAATTTTACAGATATTTGAATTTAGTTTTTCTACTAATCGGTTAGAACAAGTGAATGTGGCATAATAGATAAGTAGTTTGCGAGTGAAGGAACATAATATAGCCATTAACAGCTGTTGACAATTATAATATAAAATACTATAATTGCTATAACAAACACAGGCAAAAGCGTTGACGAGGAGGAGTACATGTTTCCCAGATGCACAGAGAGAAGATGGTTGGTGTGAATCTTCGTGATGGAAACAATGGAAGTAGCCTTTGAGCTTTGGATTGAACGGATTATATCTTAGTAGACTCCAACGGAGATTTCCACCGTTATCAAGGAAAGCAGTATCGGAATAGATAGAATATTCCCGCACTGACAAGAGAGCAGGATTATCCTGAAATTAGGTGGTACCACGGACACGTTAGTTCGCCCTAAGCATTAAGCTTAGGGCGAATTTTTTTGTCTGTTTTTGAAAATATCAGGAGGTATTCACATGAATAAGAAGTATGATTTTAAGACAACAGAAAAACATATGCAGCAGTTATGGTCTGAAATGGAAATCTATCATTTTGAGAAAGGAGATGAAAAGAAAATATATTCTATTGACACGCCACCACCAACGGTAAGCGGAAGTTTGCACATTGGTCATATATTTTCTTATACGCAAGCGGAGATGATAGCAAGATTTAAAAGAATGCAAGGATATAATGTATTTTATCCCTTTGGTTTTGATGACAATGGGCTTCCAACAGAACGGTTAGTTGAAAGAGAAGAAGGAATACAGGCAAAAGATTTACCACGTAGTGAGTTTGGAAAAAGATGTATAAAGATAACAAAGAAATATGAAGATGATTTTAAGAAAATGTGGGAATCATTAGGATTTAGTGTGGATTGGAATCTACAATACAAGACGATTGAGCCGCAGACTCAGAGAATATCACAGCGTTCCTTTTTGGAATTGGTTAAAATGAAGAAAGCGTATATGAAAGAATCGCCTGTATTATGGTGCACAGAATGCCAGACCTCAATTGCGCAGGCAGAACTTGACACGAAAGAAATGGACAGCACTTTTAACTATTTGGAATTTGAAGTTGAAGGTGGATCACTGATGGTAGCCACTACGAGACCTGAGCTTTTATATGGATGTGTTTGCCTTTTTATTCATCCGGAGGATGCAAGGTACTCCTCCTATGTTGGAAAATTAGTAAAAGTTCCACTTTATGATTTTAGCATACCAATCATGACAGATGAAGATGTAAGCATGGAAAAAGGGACCGGTGTAGTTATGTGTGCAACATTCGGAGATACAACAGATGCCATGTGGTATGAAAAGCATCATTTGCCCTATAAAAAGGTAATTACTCTTGCAGGACGGATTGAAGAAGAAGTTCCATTTATCGGGGGAATGAAAGTAAAGGAAGCAAGAAATGAGCTTATTAGAATTCTGAAAGAAAATAAGTTGCTTATAAAACAAGAAGAAATATGCCATACAGTTGCTGTTCATGAACGCTGTGGAAAACCAATTGAGATTATTCCATCAAAGCAATGGTATATTGATGTACTTTCTGAAAAAGAAAGATTATTAAAAGCAGCAGATGAGATTAATTGGTATCCGGCTCATATGAAAACAAGATATCAATTATGGGTAGAAAATCTGAAATGGGACTGGTGTATATCAAGGCAAAGATATTTTGGCGTTCCCTTTCCAGTTTGGTATTGTAAAGAATGTGGTTCACCTATATTTGCAGCCGAAGAAGAACTTCCGGTAAACCCTATCGAAAGTAATCCTAAGTCTATCTGTGAATGTGGATGTACAGAATTCCTACCAGAAACTGCAGTTTTTGATACTTGGGCAACATCTTCCGTTACACCGCTTATTAATGCAAAGTTTGGAGAAAAAAATGATATTTCCGATAAAATATTGCCAATGAGTATGAGGTCACAGGCCCATGAAATTATTCGGACCTGGGCGTTTTATACCATCGTAAAGAGTCTTTATCATACCGGTCAGATTCCCTGGAAAGATATTATGATCAGTGGCTTTGTTTTAGCAAAGAAAGGTGAAAAGATCAGTAAATCAAAAAACAATGCAGCCAATTCACCTACGGCATTAATCGAGACTCATTCGGCAGATGTAATGCGGTATTGGGCTGCAAATGCTAAATTAGGAACGGATACCTTTTTTAGTGAAGAGGATTTAAAAATCGGAAAGCGTTTTATTACCAAGCTTTGGAATGCATCAAACTTTGCAATTTCACAATTAGAAGACTTAGACATTTCGTACATCCCAAATCTACTACCAGTAGATAGGTGGATGATGGAGCGACTAAAGGAAACTACCATAAAAGCAACAAAATTATTGAATGAATATGAAATCGGTCAAGCTAGACATGAGATAGATGATTTGTTCTGGAAAGATTTTTGCGATTACTATATAGAAATCATAAAAGAACGTCTATATCAACCTCAAAATCATGGAGAAGCAGAACGAAAATCCGGGCAATATGCTATATACCATACTTTGCTAGGAATTCTAAAACTATACGCAATCTATACTCCTCATATTACAGATGCGATTTATCAAGAGTTCTACAAAAATCATGAAAAAGAACCCTCCCTCCATAAGATGACATGGAATACTAATATTAATGTAAATGAGGATATTCTAGAATTTGGAGAAGAACTAAAGACACTAATCTATGGAGTAAGAAAATATAAATCAGAAAACAATATGTCCATGAAAGACGAGATAGAAAGCATTACAATTGAATGTAAACCAATTCACATCAATTACTTCAATAAAACAGAACGAGACTTAATAGCCTGTACAAAAGCAAAAATAATATATTACACCACATCAAACGATAATCTTTAATAATAAGAGTTGCAGATATAATAAACTGAGTAATATATAAAGTCTATAAAAACCTAAATAGATTCGGCTTGCCTGGGTTCGTGGACTATAAATTCTATCGATAATTAAATTCAACATGAGGCCTTGTGGGTATATATTAATAAAGAATTTTTCGTTTGCGGTGACATTTACAGCCAATCGTCCGCCTAGATAGAACAACTGATTTTGTTGTACTATCTAGGCGAACGATTGGCTGTAAATGTTAGAGCAACTGAAAAATTCTATTAATATATACCCACAAGGCCTCATGTTGTTAATAACCAAAAGCTGAATTTATAGTCCACGAACCTAGGCAAGCCAAATCTCATAACCTAAATTAATGACTTTTTAAGAATTTAAGTTTAATTATCATCCTCAACGTCATCGCTAAGATCAATTTGCATAACCTGTCTCTTACGAGCAAATTCATCGTTATCTAAGTATTCATCATAGGAGGTTACCTTGTCAATTAGACCATTAGGAGTTAATTCCATAATACGGTTCGCAATGGTTTGAACAAACTGATGATCCTGAGAAGCAAACAAAAGTACACCAGGGAACTTAATTAAGCCATTGTTTAAGGCTGTTATGGATTCCATATCTAAATGGCTCGTTGGTTCATCCATAATCAATACATTGGCACCAACAATCATCATCTTAGATAGCATAACTCTTACCTTTTCACCACCGGATAAGACTTTTACTTTCTTAATGCCTTCTTCACCGGCGAAAAGCATTCTGCCAAGGAAACCACGTACATAAGTAACATCCTTTTCTGTTGAGTAGGGCATAAGCCAATCTACAATAATATCTTCATTATCAAAATCCTTAGTATTATCTTTTGGAAAATAGGAATTGGTTGTAGTGATACCCCATTTGTAATCACCTTCATCTGGTTCTAAATCACCTGCGAGAATACGGAATAAAGTAGTGGTCGCTTGTGTATTAGGGCCAACAAGAGCTATTTTATCATCACGGTTTACTGTAAAAGAAATATTATCAAGGATTTTAACACCATCTATAGTTTTTGAAATATTTGTTACGGTCAGAACTTCATTACCAATTTCCCTCAATGGTCTAAAATCAATGTATGGATATTTCCTACTGGATGGACGAATGTCATCTAATTCGATTTTATCAAGAGCTTTCTTACGAGAAGTAGCTTGCTTAGACTTAGAAGCATTTGCGCTAAACCTCTGAATAAACTCTTGTAATTCTTTAATTTTTTCTTCTTTTTTCTTATTAGCATCTTTCATTTGCTTTACCATCAACTGGCTGGATTCGTACCAGAAGTCATAGTTACCAGCATAGAGTTGAATCTTAGCATAGTCTATGTCGGCAGTATGAGTACAAACTTTATTTAAGAAGTATCTATCATGGGATACCACGATAACAGTGTTCTCAAAATTAATTAAGAATTCTTCTAACCAGTGAATAGCTTCTAAATCTAAATGGTTTGTAGGCTCATCTAGTAACAGAATATCCGGATTACCGAATAATGCCTGTGCCAATAATACCTTAACCTTTTCACCACCGTCTAATTCGCCCATAAGCTTATAGTGAAATTCGGTATCAATGCCAAGTCCATTTAATAAGGTGGCAGCATCAGATTCTGCTTCCCAACCATTCATGTTAGCAAATTCACCTTCTAGTTCACTGGCTTTGATTCCATCGGCTTCGGTAAAGTCTTCTTTTGCATAAATAGTATCTTTTTCTTTCATGATGTCGTACAAACGTTTGTTACCCATAATTACAGTATTAAGAACATCATATTGATCATATTTAAAATGATCCTGTTGTAAGAATGATAATCTCTGTCCAGGAGTGATGATAACATCACCTTTGGTTGGTTCTAATTGTCCGGACAAAATCTTTAAAAAGGTAGATTTGCCGGCACCATTGGCACCTATTAGGCCATAGCAGTTGCCTTCTGTGAATTTAATATTTACATCTTCGAACAAGGCTCTTTTCCCAAGCCTAAGGGTTACATTACTTGCTTGAATCATGATTTTACCTCTCTATCATATATAAGTCGATTAATATTCATATCTATTTTATCGTATATTCATATTTTTGCAAGCTATATTTTAAAACTGTTGCAAAATAGGGGTAAAAACTGTTGTTTAAGGACGCTTTGCAATGATAGTAATGAGAAATCAGGGAGTACCTTGGTGTGTATTTACAGTTCAGAGAAAGAAACCGGTGTTTCTAATACTCTGATAATCGTTTAGAACATTGCAGAAAAGAAAGAACTCCTAGTCAGTACATCTTTCTTTTCTGCAATTGGCACGATTGTCAGAGTATAAGAAACTACACGGATTCTTTCAATTCACTGTAAATACACACCAAGGTACTCCCTAATTTCAATTTAGTTTATGGGGCAAAGCTGTTTTTAATTGAGGCTATGTTAGTATTGAAATATAGATTAAAATTAGGCTCTGTCACAACATATTGTTGATATTCAGTATGTTTTTGAGTCGAGCATATATTTTGCTCTGGTCAATTGAATTTTTCATTAGTTAGCATTAGTGAAAGGTTGCGAATTATAATAAGAAGACCATTTTATGATTTGAACTTCTCTTTTAATTCTATATGGGCTTTTAAAGCATTATCATATATATTACTTTCTTCGGACATAATATAATTATCTAATCCATTAAAACTACATATTCCATTATCAAAAATATATATTTGCCCAGAGATTTGGTTATTGTAAATAAATACAATACATACCGATTTTTCCCAACTTACTTTTTGTTCTGTAGCACCTAGCAATTCAATATTGTTATATTTCTCAACAAGTGATTCCACACTTGATTCATCTGCAATACCCTTTGAATTATAAATAATACTATCTTCATAAGAGATATTGTAAGAATCTGCATTAATATCCTTTATTGTGCTATCTTTGTTTTTACATCCTACTAATGCAATACATAAAATAATAATTATTATAATTGAGATATTTTTTTTCATAACATGTTACACCCTTTCGTTTGCAATTGAAAACAAATACGAATTATTTTCATAAATTTATACTACATCAAATCTTATAATTTTACCATCATAAATAATTGCTTTGTTAGTGTCGATTTCTTAGGAGAACCTGAAATATCACACATATATTGGTTTCCTATTCTTAGTCTTTTACTGAAGCCATTGAAAGCGGGTATATTATACAAATATAGTTATGTTAGGTTAAGCGGCTATATTTGAGCTTATGCTCAATCTAGGTGATATGGTTGTAAATATTTAGAGATTATGGTAATCTAATATTAGTTAATTGATAGAAGTAATTGTAGTTGGGATTGGTCATAGTAATGCCATTGTGAAATTGATAGGGTCAAGCTGCGATTGGTGTCTGCGATTGGTGAAATGGATGACGAGCTGTTTGTTTGGTTACCAGACGACAAGGTTTTATGCTGTGGAGACAATTACTATGGGTGTTGGCCAAATCTATATGCAATCCGTGGTAGTCAATATCGAGATGTTGCCACCTGGGTTGACAGCTTGGAGAATATGATTTCCTATCATGCAGAAGCTTTGCTTCCAGGCCATACGATACCGATTATCGGAGCTGATGAGGTAAAAGTGACATTGTCTAACTATAAGGAGGCTATCCAATACATCCTTTTTCAGACTCAGCCATTTGTTGTGACAAAGCCATTATTTATATTAACATAATAAGGAGTTATATAAAATGATTGATTTATATAGTGATATTTTGGATGTTTTTAAGAGATATACAAATATTTTATTTGGTATTTCTAATATTGATTTTAGTGATTATAAATCGGATTATAGATGTTCACTGGTTTTTGCAGTCCCCCACACAGAACTATTGACATTACAAGATTATCAAGAAGATACGTTTGAGAAATTAATATGTGAAGCTCGTGATACTGCTAATTCATTAACAGTAGAAATTACTGCCATACTAAAAAAGTACAACATTAAATACTACATACCGCCTTTTGCACAATCGGATGAAGAAACACTTTTTGCTCCATTCTCCTTTAAATTTGCAAGTGTTTATGCTGGTCTGGGGTGGATTGGAAAAAATGATGTGTTCATTACTGAAAAATATGGACCAAGAGTAAGGTTATCAGCAATATTAATTAATTACGATTTACCAATAGGAAAGCCTACTACTAAGAGTAATTGCCCTCCAGAGTGCAATATATGTGTTAACGCTTGCCCATATCATGCATTAACCGGTATTCAATGGAATATTGACACAAAGCGTGAAGAACTAATTAATTATAAATTATGTAACCAAAAAAGAAGTCTTTATTTAAAAACACATAATAGAAAACATTCTTGTGGGTTGTGTATGGTATCATGTCCTTATGGGTTATAGCCATAAGGCATATAAAGTTTATTTTACTTATCTTTGGTCTCGTTGTACATCTTTACAGAAACTACAATCCCAGCAATTATTGCAGATTATAACCATAAGGCATACTAAGTTTAATACGCTATCTTTATATATCTTTAATCAGGTCAAAACTTTCAAAAGGGAGGATTTTTTATGGAAATAAATAATGAATTCTGGAATGTTCTAGATGAATTAGTCTCAACAAGCGAAATTGTTATTGATAGACCCAAAGGTACAAGGCATCCTAAATACGCCGATATGGTTTATGAAGTAGATTATGGTTATTTAAAAAATACAACATCAATGGATGGTGGTGGAATCGACGTCTGGAAAGGATCTAATACAAATAACAAAATTGATGCAATCATCTGCACTGTCGATCTGTTAAAAAAAGACTCTGAAATCAAAATCCTAATAGGCTGTACAGAAGAAGAAAAACAGATAATTAATCTATTCCATAATAATTCGAATAAAATGAAAGGTATTATGATACGAAAAACCACGCTTTGCCTCACAACGTAAATGAAATCAGAGAGAGTGCTACTGTGTATTTACAGTGAATTGAAAAAATCCGTGACGTTTCTTATGCTCTGGTAATCATGCCAATAGCATAATAACATGATGTTTGACGAGATCGTTGGTACAACGATTGAGGAGTTCATGTTATTATGCTATGTTTTAAATGATTACCAGAGTATTAGAAACGTAGGATTCTTTCTCTGAACTGTAAATACACAGTAGCACTCTCTCTGATTTATCAACTCCCTTCAAGGCAAAGCGCCTCTTGCCTTCAAGGCAAAGCGTCTCCTCCTTCAAGGTAAAGCGCCTCCTTTTACAATAGAATTCACAGTGATTGACTTTTAATGGTAACTTAGATAAAATGTAGGTAATGATGATGACACCGAAATTTATAATAGAACGGAAAGGGTGAATGCTGTGGCTATGAATCGTGTTAGAAAACTGGCTTTAAAGGCACTGTCCTATCCAACTTTGGATCTGAAGAAGTATTATAAACAACAACGAAAGGTGATTATTGCGGCTCATCCTTATATTAAACCTTTGTATAATCTGTTGGATCGTAAGATTATGTATGGAGAACGCGAGATTCCGGTGCGTATATTTAAGCCGAAACAGAGAGATGGATTAAAGGTACTGATCTTCTTTCATGGTGGGGGATGGGTTACCGGTAATATTGATAGTTATAGTAATATTTGTGCTAATATGGCAAATCATACAGGACGAATTGTAGTTTCTGTGGATTACCGATTGGCGCCAGAACATCCTTTCCCGGCGGGAGTAGATGACTGTTATTATGTTGTAAAGAAGATATTTTTAGATAATAGTCTATTCCAAACAAAACCAGAAGAAATTACATTAATTGGTGATAGTGCTGGGGGTAATCTGGCAGCAGTTGTCTCACTTATGGCGAGAGATCAGGGCGAATTTCTGCCATGTAAACAGATACTGATCTATCCGTCCACCTATAATGATCATAGTGAGAATTCACCATTTCCATCTATTCGGGATAATGGAACGGATTATATCATGACTTCGAAACGAATCCGTGATTATATGGACTTATATATAAGCAAGGAAGAAGATAGGAATAATCCTTATGTGGCTCCACTTTTAGCTGATAATTTACGGAATCAGCCGAAGACACTAATTATTACAGCAGAATATGATCCGCTTCGTGATGAAGGGGAAGCATATGGAATACGTTTAAAAGAATATGGTAATAATGTTGAGATAAAGCGGATGAAGGATGCACTTCATGGTTTTCTTTCATTACCAAAACGCTCGGTTTATATTACGAATTTTTATGAGATAATAAACCAATTTATTAATGATAAGTAATCCCAGGCTTTAGGTATGGGTTTTGTAAGAGGAGACATAAGATGAGACATCGAAAAAAGGTTGAGTGGACAAGGCTTGATAATGCTGCTAAAATCTTTCCACCGACCAGTAATGAGAAAGATACAAAGGTGTTTCGATTTTCCTGCGAATTATATGAAACAGTGGAGCCGGAATTACTTCAACAGGCTTTAGATGAAGCAATCGAAAGCTTTCCACTATACAAGTCTGTTTTGCGGGCAGGTGTATTTTGGTATTATTTTGAGACCAGTAATATTCGGCCTGTTATTGAAGAAGAATCGAATCCGGTATGTGGACGAATCTACAATGAGAATAGAAAAAATTTATTATTTCGAGTATTTTATTATAAAAATAGAATTAATTTAGAGATTTTTCATGCGCTTTCGGATGGGACCGGCGCACTTTGGTTTATGAAAACTTTAGTATATAATTATTTAACTAAGAAACATAAAGACGTATTTATTGATAAATTACCTAAAATAGATTATGATGCGTCTCTTAGTCAAAAGATGGATGATAGTTTCTTGAAACATTACACAGGAAAGAAGATTCCAAAGGGAGAGAAGCATCCAAAAGCTTATCATATCCGTGGGACAAGAAGAGAAGAGAATCGGATGCAGGTAATGGAGGGCTCTATGTCTGTGAAAGCAGTCTTAGATGCAGCACACCAATATAATACGACTCTCACTATTTTTTTAACAGCACTTTTTATGTACTCCATTTATAAAATAATGTCAGCACGAGGGAAAAATCATCCGGTGGTTTTATCGGTTCCAGTTAATTTAAGACAGTATTTTGAGTCTGAATCGGCAAGGAATTTCTTCAGTACGATTAATGTGGAATATCACTTCGGAAAAAATAGTACTAAATTCGAAGATGTAGTTCAAAGCGTAAGTGAAAGCTTTACAAAAGAATTGACAGAAGAACGGCTAAAAAACCATATGAACCGACTTGCGGCGCTAGAGCATAATGTATTTGCGAGAGTGATTCCATTAATTCTTAAAGATGTGACTCTTCGTATTGCAAACAAAGTAAATGAACGAGGTATTACAGCAGCGATATCTAACGTTGGAAAAGTATCGGTATCGTCAGAATTGGAGCAATATATTCGGCAATTTGCAGTTTTCACCAGTGCAAGAAGACCTCAAATATGCATCTGCTCTTATGGTGATAACTTAGTAATAAGCTTCACATCACCTTTTACAGATACAGATATACAGAAAAATTTCTTTCAGACACTAGCCCAAAAGGGAATTAACATTGAAATTGCTACGAATTTATTATAGAGAGGATGAGGGTTATGCAGTATTGTGAACACTGTAAGGTTCATGTTCGAGGCAAAAGAAAATATTGCCCGCTATGTCAGAATTCTTTATCCGGTTCCGGTAATGAACAAGAGGAAATATTCCCAATTATTCCGGAAACCTATCAAAATAATCTAATTCTTCGTATTATGATATTTTTATCTATTTGTGTTGTTATGGTCGGTGCAGCTATTTATGCTATGTTTCCGTTTGATGTAAATTGGTTAATATTTATTATATCCGGCATCGCATGCATGTGGATTAGTTTGGCAATGGTTATTCGTAAAAGACATAATATACCGAAAAGTATTATGTGGCAGGTAGCTGTAATATCAATACTAGCGGTTATCTGGGATTGGCGTATTGGATGGAAGGGGTGGTCTCTAGACTATGTGATACCAATTGCCTGCGTAGTTGCCATGATTGTTATGGCAGTAACGGCGAAGATAATGAATCTTGGAGTAAGAAATTTTATAATATATTTTCTATTGGATGGGTTATTTGGAATCATACCAATCATCTTCATCTTCTTTGATTTACTTGGGGTAAGGTATCCATCCATTATCTGTGTTACGGTTAGTATTATATCCCTATCAGCTGTGGCATTGTTTGAAGGAGAGAATATTAAGGAGGAACTCAATAAGCGAATGCATTTATAATGTATGAATTAGGAGGGGTGAAAATGGCAGCAAAAAGTAAAATCGGTTTTAGCAAAATAAAAGGAACACCAATACCTTTGGGCGTAATTAGCATAAACGGTTGGGTTAATTTTGCAGTATCCATTCCCAATGAACAAGAATGCAGCTTAATTCTTTATGACAGGATCTCCGGTAAAATGGTAGAGTCAATACTACTTACAGGAGAAAATAAAACAGGAAATGTATTTTCAGTCCGAATTAAGGATACTGATTTACAAGGTTTATCTTATAGGTATCAGGTGAAAGAAAAAGAATTTATCGATCCTTATGCAAAGGCTGTATACGGTAGAGAAACATATGGTAAGTCATTATCCCTTGAAGAAAAGAATCATATTCGAGGTGGCTTTCCGGCATCGGATTTTGATTGGCAGGAGGAACAAGCTTTACCATTACCGTATTCCGAACTTATCATTTACAAAATGAATGTTAGAGGTTTTACAAAGCACGTTTCCTCCCAGGTGAAAGATAAAGGTACCTTTCTTGGTGTAATTGAGAAACTTTCATATCTTAAAGAACTTGGGATTAACTGCGTCCAAGTGATGCCTATATATGAATATAATGAAATAATTGAGTATAAGGGAATCGGAGACTCTTGTAAGGTAAATTATTGGGGTTACAGTATGGATAATTCATATTTTGCACCCAAAGCATCCTATGCAGCGGATCCGGCCAGTGTTGTACAAGAGTTAAAAACTATGATAAAGACCCTCCATCAGAATGGGATAGAGATAATAATGGAGATGAATTTTATAAACGGAACCAATCCTGGTTTCATACAAGATTGCCTAAGATATTGGTCCCTAGAATACCATATTGATGGATTCAAAATAAATAGTGATATTGTGGCATCCACGTTAATTGCTATGGACCCAATTCTAAGTAAAACCAAGTTATTGGCTACAGGGTGGAACCTAGGTCAGATTTATGAGAAGGACTTTGTTCCAAAATATAAAAATCTAGCAGAATATAATGACGGATATTCCGTGGATGTAAAACGATTTCTAAAAGCTGACGAGGAGCAGGTGGAATCCTTTGCCTCTCGAATAGAACGAAATCCGGATAAATGTAGCGTTATTAATTACCTAACTAACCAGGATGGTTTTACATTGATGGATTTGTATTCCTATGATGTGAAGCACAATGAAGCCAATGGCGAAAACAATAAGGATGGTACCGAGTATAACTATAGCTGGAATTGTGGTGAGGAAGGGATTACAAAGAAAAAGAAAGTATTGGAGTTGCGGAAGAAACAAATAAGAAATGCATTTACAGCATTGTTTTTTAGTCAGGGAGCACCCATGCTTTTGGCCGGAGATGAATTCTGTAATTCACAGTTTGGTAATAATAATGCATATTGCCAAGATAATGAGATTTCTTGGTTGAATTGGAACCTAGAAAAAGTCAATGAGAGTACGGTAACATTTGTCAAGAATCTGATTCAGATAAGAAAAGAACACCCGATTTTACATATGGAATATCAATTTAGAAACATGGATTATATTTCCTGTGGCTTTCCGGATTTGTCTTTTCATGGTACTAAGGCTTGGTATCCGGATTTCTCTCATTATAGTAGAATGCTGGGTGTAATGCTATCAGGCAATTATGTTAAGATAAATCGAAAAGAAAATGATCAGAATTTCTATTTCGCTTATAATATGCATTGGGAGAAACATGAGTTTGACTTACCCAAGTTACCAAAAGGCATGTTGTGGCATTTGCTATTAGATACAGCAGAAAACACGAATATTGCTGATATTCAGCCAATTGTAAATCAAAAACATTATGATGTAGTTGCCAGGTCAGTTGTGGTTTTAATAGGTAAATAAAAAACAAGGGAAAGAAAAACAAGGGAATGAAAAACAAGGGAAAGAAAAACAACGAAAAGAAAAATAACGAAAAAACAAGAAAGGTAAGGGGATTTAATGAAGGGAAGGGAAAAACGTGGGAGTAATATAATGAATGGTTTTACATTAAAAATGATTGCAATCATTACTATGCTAATTGATCATGTTGCAGCAGTTTTAATACCAAGAGAAATGGCTGCTTATTGGATATGTAGAAGTATCGGGAGGTTAGCATTTCCAATATTCTGTTTCTTATTGGTGGAAGGATTTATTCATACAAAGAATGTTAAGAAATATTTGATGCGGTTGGGTATCTTTGCTCTGATATCTGAGATCCCTTTTGATCTTGCGTTTTCGGATAAAACGAATCGATTAGGTTTCTTATTTCAGCAGAATGTATTTTTTACCTTGTTTATTGGCTTAGCTGTTATTTATTCCTTAAGCATAATTGAAAAGAAATACGCAAATAATATAACACGAAGCAATATATTTGATAGTTTGGCGGTTTTAGTCGGTTGTGCGGTGGCCATATTATTAATAACTGATTATACATATATTGGTATACTATTAATTGTTGCTTTTTATTTATTTCGAACAAATAAAGTTTTGCTTACGATTGCAGTAATTGTAGTAACCGGCATTTTAGGTGGACAGTTGGAAGGGCTTGCTGCCATATCAATGGTATTTATATGGCTATATAATGGAGAAAGAGGGCCGCAAGGCAATAAATATGCATTCTATGCATTTTATCCAGTACATATTTTAAGCATCTATCTCATAAGCCTATTGCCCATGTTCCACTAAAAGTAAACGCCAAGCATTGGGAATGCCTGGCGTTTTCAAATGCTATAAACACGGTTAACCTTCTATCTTATGGTTTTTAGTAATAGGATCAAACAAATCGAGTTTACAGTATTTGTCCTCGTCAAAATGGCTGCAACTTACACAAGATACCTCTTTATCATCACTGTAAGAGTCGGTGTAAGAGTCGGTGTATGAGTTATTATTTGAAACAGAATCGAATCGGCTACAATGTTCTGCAACTTCTTCATAGGCTTTATTACTTGCTCTCATTAGGTATCTCCTTTCATATGAGGATTGTCATGGACATCGTCATAACTATTGAAGTTTGAGCTTAAGAAGCTTCCGGTTAAATCATCGGATATCTCGGAATTCTTTTCCGGAAAATAGTAAGGCAACTGTGTATCCATGTCTGTTACACTGTTTTTACTAGGAAAACGATAATAGCTTCTTTTTGAATGATCAAAATACATGATAAATATCCCTCCTTGATGCTGAAGTCCTGTTTGCATAATCTAGGGTGAAAATAACTCACATTTAATTACAGGAGCCATAATATATTGTTTGTAACATAGGAGGAAATATACATGTTATCTTTAAAAATTATAGATGTAAAAGCTTTTATGTCCAGCATACTGATACAAAATGTATTCGATAATTTTTTGTTATCAGAAATGGATATTATAACGTATAACCATTTTCACATATCAGGTTTATTGAGGGAAGAATTTTATTCAAGCGAAGAAATAGAACTACTTGCAGGAAGAAAATATTCAATATGGAGTGATATAAAGCCATTTGCTTTCTCTATGGTGAAAGGAAATAAGCTTCCTTTGTCTATTAAGATTGTATTCCTGTTATCAGCTGAGAATTCTGAAGAGGTTTTATTGAAATCGGGATTGCAAATTAAGTCTGAGGATATCAATGGGTTATTTCTAAATGTAAGATTCGAAAAAGGAGAGTTACATCTTATAACCGGCACGTCCATAAAGATTTTTACATTAGATAAATCATTGGAGCAGGCATGGGATACCTATGTAAAGGCCTTTTTAGTTCATAAAGAAATTGCAGTGGAGGAAGCTTAAATATATGACTGTTAGCACTCGCGTATATTGAGTGCTAATTTTTTCTTGACAAATTAAGATTACAGTATTAATATAATCTTTATCGATTGAAATACAATAATTTTATAAAAAAAAGGAGCGATTTTAATGAGTAATGAACATGGTAGTTTATCAATTAATTCTGAGAATATTTTTCCGATTATTAAAAAATGGTTATACTCGGATCACGACATTTTCTTCAGAGAAATAATTTCAAATGGTAGTGATGCAATAACTAAAATGAAAAAGCTTGAACTTATGGGTGAGGCAAATCTCCCGGAAGATAATAAATATAAGATTGATGTAATTGTGAATCCAGAGGAGAAAACTTTAAAATTCATTGATAATGGTATTGGTATGACTTCAGACGAAGTAAAAGAATATATCAACCAAATCGCATTCTCCGGAGCAACTGATTTTCTAAATAAGTATAAAGATAAAGCAAATGAAGAACAGATAATCGGACATTTTGGATTGGGATTTTATTCTGCATTTATGGTTTCTGATAAGGTTACAATAGACACTCTATCTTGGCAAGAGGGAGCTAAGAGTGTTCACTGGGAATCTGAAGGTGGTACTGAATTTACGATGGAAGATGGAGAACGGGTAATTAGAGGAACAGAGATTACCTTGTATTTAAACGAAGATAGTTATGAATTCTCCAATGAATATAGAGCAAAAGAGGTTATTACTAAGTATTGTTCCTTTATGCCGATTGAAATTTATTTCAAGAATGAAAATGCTCCTATAGAAGAAGTAGAAGAAACAGATGATATAGATGAGTCAGAGGATGACGTAATTGATGCTTCAGTATCCGAAGATGGAACAGTATCTGAAGATGGAACAGTATCTGAAGATGCTACAAAGGATACGGCTACAGAAGATCAAACAGAAGAAGCTGACGCGAAAAAAGAAAAGAAGAAAGTTCCTAAAAAACCAGAACCAATTAATAATACAACACCTCTATGGACAAAACATCCAAATGATTGTACAGACGAGGAATATAAGGAATTCTATCGCGATGTATTCCATGATTATAAAGAACCATTATTCTGGATTCATTTAAATATGGACTATCCTTTTAACTTAAAGGGAATTCTATTTTTCCCAAAAATGAATAATGAATATGATACATTAGAAGGAATGATTAAGCTTTATAGCAATCAGGTATTTATAGCTGATAATATCAAAGAGGTTATACCAGAATTCCTATTGCTATTAAAAGGTACCATTGATTGCCCAGATCTTCCATTAAATGTATCTAGAAGTGCATTGCAAAATGATGGATTTGTCAAAAAAATCTCAGATTATATAACGAAAAAGGTTGCAGACAAGCTTTCTGGAATGTATAAAGTAGATAGAGAAAATTATGAGAAGTTTTGGGAAGATATTAGTCCCTTCATTAAATTTGGTTGCCTAAAAGATGACAAATTCAGAGATAAGATGAAAGATTTCATTATTTTTAAGAATTTAGATGGTAAATATATTACATTACCTGAATATGTAGAGGCAAGCAAAAAGACTGAAACAGATGAGACTAAGGCAGCTGAAGGAGAACCAGATACTACTGAGAACTCATCCGACAATGACAATAAAGAAGACAAAAAAGATACTATTTATTATGTAACCAATGAACAACAACAAAGTCAATATATTAATCTGTTCAAAGAAGAAGGCATTGATGCCTTGATACTAACACATAATATTGATCAACCTTTTATTACACAATTAGAACAGCAGGTACAGACCTATCGTTTCCAGAGAATTGACGCTGATATTACAGACAATTTTGTAAATGGTACTCTTAATGAAGAAACTTTAAAAGCTGAAAATGATGCTTTGACAGAGTTATTTAGAAAAGTGCTAAACATAGAAAAATTGGATGTTAAAGTTATGCAGCTGAAAAACGATAAAGTTTCATCTATGATTACTCTCTCTGAAGAGGGTCGTAGAATGAAAGATATGATGAAAATGTACAATATGTACGGTATGGATCCTGGCATGTTTGGCAATAACGAAACTTTGGTTTTAAATGCTAATAACCAATTAGTTAAGTACGTATTTGATAATGCTGAAGCTCAGAATATTCCAATGATTTGTGAACAATTGTATGATTTAGCTATGTTAAGCCACAAACCATTAGAAGCAGAAGCAATGACAAAATTCATATCCAGAAGTAATGAAATTATGATGCTTTTGGCAAAATAATATGTTTAGGGGCGGGTGACAAAAGCCCAATGGAGAGGTTGAAATGAATAGTGGTGCATCTATATTCATTTTGTCTACCTTTCCTTCCGGCGGCATGTCCTTTGTAGAGCCTCAGAGCAATGAAAAACATCGCGGCTGCGATGTTTTTCATTGAGTCTCTAGTCGGACATAAACGGCCTTGTCAGACGGTTTACGACAAAACGAATATAGATGCACCGCTATTCATTAGTTCGGTTATGATGGGCTTTTTGCACCCTGACTTTGTATCTGTAATAGTGCGTCAAAGCATATGCTTTGGTTTCAGTACTTCTAAAACTGTATTGTTAAATTACATTTATTAAAAAAGAACTTCTCACTATGAAAAATAGGTGAGCTGTTCTTTTTTTATGTTCAGATGCTAAAGTCAGTTTTAGCTAAATTATTTTATTTTTAGTTCTGTTAGATAATAGTATTGGTATATAGAATGATAGAAGATGAATGGTATTTCCTCCTTCTGATTTCCTCCTTCTGATTTCCTCCTTCTGATTTCCTCCTTCTGATTTCATAATTATGAAAAAAATTGTACAATATATTATTCTTTATATACCATTGACTAATGGTATTTAAAACTATATTTTTAATGCAATTAAATCTGTTATTTCATATCGGTTATGTCCCTTTAAACTTTTTTTATATTTCCAACACTTAATTGCATCATCAAGGGATTTTCCTTTATTATCAGTAAAGAAATCTCGAATATAGGTGTTGTATTCATATTGTTGGTCTATAATTGTTTTTCTTTTTTTCTTTTCTTCCAATAACTGATAGTATGTCTCAATCGCCTGTTCATAAGTATTTCCGGTATTAGATTTTAACCATTTTTGAAAGGCTACGTTAAATGAAAAGGTACCTCCTATATTCTCTTTAAAAAAAGCTCTATGTTTCTCTGAACAAATAAAATCAGGTTCAATCCTACTGTCTTTTGTAATAATTTCGATATCAATTGGTTTAGTCTTCATTTGTTGCTTAACGGTCTTTTTTTCACCAGTATCTAAATAATTTGCTATTCTATCAGTTAGTTCAATTTTGCCACCTCTGGTTGACAGCCCCTCTACTTTGCAAAATATAACCAGTTCTTCTTTTAGATAGTAATATTCTCGAAAAGTTACACTACTCAAATGTTTATTTAATATAGGTCTTTCAGCCATCTATACCCTCCTATAATTCCTATTTTTAGTGAGCCCAGCTAATTGTTATAGGTTGTCCAATGTATTCAGACAGTTCCGTTATCTGAATATTACTTAATGTTGAAATATCCGATTTAATATCTAATAAAGATGACAGAATAGAACCTCCTTACTGTAGTCATATTATATCGCACTCAGAACGTATGTTCAATATCAATATTCTGGTCTAGCAGAGCCTAATTTTTTTTATTTCAATTTATACCTTATTTTAATTTGTTAGTTAATCCTTGTATTTTTCTTGAAATATTTTATAAAATATTAATAAAGACTTTAAAAAAAAGACTTTAAAAAAGAGATTTAATATGCTATGATTGATAGTAATGAAAACTATATAACATAGTTAAAAATATAAAATATTACGGTTATAATTACCAATATATGTAAAAGAGGTAATGAAGTAATCGTTTGAATGATAACAAGGAGGATAAATAAATGGCTTACAAAATAATTGGAGATAGCTGTACCGATTTAACATTAGAGATGAAAGCAGATAAACATATACATTTGGTTCCCCTTTCCCTACAGGTTGATGATGTTACAATCGTTGATGATGAAACTTTTGATCAAAAAGATTTCTTAAGAAGGACCAAAGAGAGTCCTAATAGTCCAAAGTCTTCTTGCCCTTCACCGGAAGCATATATGGAACTTTATGGTGGAGAGGAAGATATTTATGTAGTAACCTTATCAGCTAATTTAAGTGGATCGTATAACAGTGCAGAACTTGGCATGAAATTATACTTTGAAGAACATCCAAAAAAGAATATAAAAATCTTTAATTCCTGTAGTGCATCTGTTGGTCAGGCTTTAATTGCAAAGAAAATACAAGAATATATAGAAGCCGGTAAAGGTTTTAATGAAGTAGTTAAGTTAGTTGAAGCATTTAGAGAAGAATTAAAAACTAAGTTTGTACTTGAGAATCTGGATACATTACGTAAGAATGGTCGTTTGAGTAATCTTCAGGCTATTATTTGTAGTGCTCTTAATATAAAGCCTGTAATGGGTGCTACCCCGGAAGGTACCATCTGTAAACTGGATCAAGCACGAGGAATTCAAAAGGCTTTACTGGTAATGGCTAAGATAATTGAACAAGATGCCGTTCGCTCAGGGGAGAAAATACTAGCGATTGCTCATTGTAATAATTATGAAAGAGCAGTCTTTGTTAAGGATGAAATTCTTAAAAGAGTACCCTTTAAAGATAGCTTTATTGTTGACACTGCTGGTGTAAGTTCTATGTATGCAGAAAATGGCGGTATTATAGTTTGCTACTGATAATTTTAAATTAATAAAATCGTATTTTATGTAATAAAAGACTTTAGGTTAGAGCAATTTTCAATTACTCTTATCTGAGGTCTGTTTTATATATGCTCACTATTTACTGTAATATTGTTCAATCTATAAAAAGGAGCTAATATGTTTGAAAATTTTATTCAAAAGGTTAAGGATAACAAATGGCCTGTTTATGGCATAGAAATCTTTTACCAAGGTCATGTTGTTGATAAATATGATTTTGTGCCAGATAAACGTCATCCTATTTATTCAGCAACAAAAGCATTTACTTCAACGGCGGTAGGTATAGCGGTAAATGAAGGTAAGTTTTCAATAGAGGCATCCATTTATGATTATATAAAGGACGAGATACCAAATGATATCATGGATGAGCAGTTAAATGTATTGCGCAAAATAAGTATTAAGAGATTGCTCACTATGTCAGTTCCGGGTTACCCATTCCGCATTGAGAGTAACAATTGGTTAAACTCTTCTTTAGCTTTGCCAATTCAGTTTTCTGAAACGCCGATCTTTGATTATTCTAATATTCCGGCATATCTGGTTGGAGTAGCAGTGGAAAAGGCTGTTGGGGAACATCTTGTAAAGTATTTGGATACCAGATTATTTAAACCACTTGGAATAGAAAATCTAGAATATATGAATTGTCCTTCCGGTCATTTTTATGGAGCGTCAGGAATGCGTCTGACGGTGAATGAATTAAGCAGGCTAGGCCAGTTATATTTGCAGAATGGGATGTACAATACTAAGCAAATTATTTCTCCAAAATGGGTTAAAGAGGCTACTGCAATTCAGATGATGAACAGAGAAGGGGGATATGGTTATTATTTTTGGAAATATAGAGACGGATTCCGAATTAGTGGAAAGTGGGGACAAAGATGTTATATATTTCCAAAGCAACAGCTTATGATAACCTATCTAGCTGATATCGAAGAAGGGGCGGATGTTGCATTACGTACGATGGAACAGGAAATACTGCCGCTATATGTGGTATGAGTATTATATAGAAAAACAAGAATTCTGATAATTATGTAACGCGAAATAGTCATTACTTATCACTATTACGACATACTATCATACTTATATATTCATTATTTAGATAGATAATAAATAAAGGCTATGTTATACTAGGAAAGATAATATATAAACTTATTCGGACCGGTTTTATTTATAATAAGACCATGAAATTAAAAGGAATGGTGTTAAGATGGATAAAAAAACTAAAATTATAAGTCCGCGATACCAACAAATAGCCACGGATATTGCTTCTAAAATAGTTGATAAACATTATAAAGTTGGGGATAAAATATATGCGAGATCTTCGATAGCAAGTCAATATGGTGTTTCCTCTGAAACCGCCCGTAGAGCTATTTGCGTTTTATCTGATCTCGAAATTGTTGATACTACAAAAGGAAGCGGAGTTCTTATAATATCTTATGAAAAAGCTTTAAAGTTTGTAAGACAATATAATGATATTCAAACGGTGAATGATCTCAAAAAAGAAATCTTAGATAGTGTTGAAAGACAATCGAAAGAAACGGATTATTTTAATGAATGTTTAACAAAACTAATTGATAAAACGGATCGCTTTCGATCTATTAATCCGTTCGTTCCCTTTGAAATTGAAATCACGGCAGAAACCCCTTATCTCGATAAAACAATCTCTGAAGTAAATTTTTGGCATAATACTTTTACTACTATTATTGCTATCAAACGAGATAATGCACTGCTTATGTCACCAGGACCCTATGCCGCATTTTCACAGAAGGATATTATATATTTTGTCGGTGATGAAAATTCGCTAGAACGAGTCCAGAACTTTATTTATCCTACTATTGATATAGATACGAATAGCCATTTTTAGTTATATAATAAATATAGGTCAATAACAAAATATTTGACCATGAAACTTTACCTTATTCTTAAGCAATTAAATGCTTAGAATAAGGTTTTTTTATACCTTTTTATTCCATTTATTAATGTTAACGGTTCATTGAAATTTGACAAAGTAACAACTTATGCATATAATAGAGTTGTTGCATTTGCAAAAATTGTTTATAAATTCAATTCATTATACACATAGAGGAGGTTATATCTTGATAAGATTTGAAAAGGTTTCAAAGAAATTTAAAGAGAAAGAAGTATTAAAAAATGTATCCTTTGACATTACCAAGGGACATCTGGTAGCTTTTATTGGAGCTAGTGGTTGCGGTAAAACTACTACCTTAAAAATGATAAATAGATTAGTTAAACCAACCACAGGTAAAATATTAATCAATGGTGAAGATATAGAGACAAAAGATGTAATCGCACTTCGAAGAAACATGGGTTATGTTATACAACAGACTGGTTTATTTCCACATATGACAGTGAAAGAAAATATTGAAATAATTCCAAAAGCCGAAAAGAAAAATCCGAAGGAGATTGAAAAGAGAACCTATGAATTAATGGAAATGATAGGTCTTAATTCAGAAGAATTCTTAAATCGTTATCCAACTGAGCTTAGTGGCGGGCAGCAGCAAAGAATTGGAGTAGCAAGAGCCTTTGCAACTGATCCAGAAATCATATTGATGGATGAACCATTTTCTGCGCTTGATCCTATCACTAGAGTTGGATTACAAGAAGAACTTATTAATCTTCAATCAATACTAAAGAAAACGATTGTATTTGTAACTCATGATATGGATGAAGCAATTAAGATAGCAGATATGATATGTATTATGAAAGACGGAGAGATTCTTCAATATGATACTCCGGAAAATATATTGAAAAATCCTTATAATGAATTTGTTTCAGAATTCGTTGGTAAAAATCGAATATGGACATCCCCTGAATTTATAAAAGCGGAAGATATAATGATTGATACTCCTATCACATGTCTTAGCAATACGACACTGCTTAGATGTATGGAGAAAATGCGTTCTTCTAAAGTGGATAGTCTTATGGTAATAGAAAATAAATCAAAAAAACTTATAGGAATTATTAGAGCCAAGCAAATACAGGCGCAAACAGATCGCACACAGGAAGTTGGGAAAATTATGCTTACTGATTTTTTATATGTATCACCCACTGATTCAATTATTGAAGTTTTAAAAGTTGTAGATGAAAATAATGTATCTAATATGCCAGTATTAGATGATAAGCATACACTCCTCGGTTTAATCACAAAAAGCAGTCTTGTAACTACCTTAAGTCAACAATACTTAGATTCAGAGGAGGTATTAGAATAATATGAATTTTATAGAATATTTACTAAATAATAAAGAACAAATCATATCCTTAACCATAGAACACATAAGACTAACAGCTATTGCAGTAGGTCTTGCCATTCTAATAGGTGTTCCATTAGGAATCCTGATTAGTTATGTAAAAAAGCTTAACAGGCCAATATTGGGTGCAGCGAATGTGGTTCAAGCAATTCCAAGCATGGCACTTTTAGGTTTTGCGATACCCTTTTTAGGCATAGGTACACTTCCAGCTGTAGTTATGGTAATATTGTATTCTTTGCTCCCAATTATTAAAAATTCATACACCGGTATTCAGAATATTAATCCACAAACGATTGAGGCAGCACGTGGTATAGGTCTTACTAAATTTCAAATTTTAACTAAAATTCAAATACCGTTAGCATTACCTGTTATTATGGCTGGAGTAAGAATTTCATCCGTTACTGCAGTTGGACTTATGACAATGGCAGCGTTTATTGGAGCAGGTGGGTTAGGATTCTTAGTTTTTTCAGGAATAAGAACGGTAAATAATAATCAGATTCTGGCCGGTGCAATTCCTGCCTGTTTGTTGGCTTTATTGGTTGATTATCTTGTTGGCTTAGTCGAGAAGCTGGTTACTCCGATCAGCCTTCAAAAAACTAACAATTCTAAACAAAAACAAGCTAAGGCTAGAAATCTTCAAAAAATAACACTTTCTTTTTTCGCCTTAGTGATTGCTATAATATTTACGTTTTCAGCAATCGCTAATATTGATAATAAGCAAAAGGTAATAAGAATTGCTAGTAAAGATTTTACAGAGCAGCACATATTAGCTAATATGTTTTCTGATTTAATTGAAGATAGAACTGATATAACAGTTGATCGAAAAATAAATCTGGGTGGAACACAAGTCTGCTTTGCAGCACTAAAATCTGGTGATATCGATATGTATATCGATTATAGTGGTACTGCTTATGGGGATACCCTTAACTATCCACCAATTACCGATATGAATGAAGTTTATAATACAGTAAAATCTGATTTCAAAGAACAATTTAATATTGATGTATTAAAGCAAATGGGCTTTAATAATACCTATGTATTGGCTGTAACTAAGGAAACTGCTGATCAATATAACCTGAAAACAATTAGCGATCTAGCTAAGGTAGCATCTAAACTAACAAGTGGATCAACCCTTGAATTTCTAAATAGAGAGGATGGAATACCGGGTCTTACCAAGCATTATAACTTTGACTTTAAAGACCAGATTGGACTGGATGGTTCTCCAAGATATTTAGCTTTGGTAAATAAAGAAACTGATGTGGTAGATGCTTTTTCCACAGACGGACTGCTTAAAAAATTTGAACTTGTAACTTTAAAAGATGATAAAAACTTTTTCCCTCCTTACTATGCAGTACCTTTAGTAAGAGGTGAAATAATGGAAACTTATCCAGAACTTGAACCTATCATTGAAGAACTGGGCAGTAAACTAACTGATGAAATCATGGTCGAATTAAATTATAAAGTTGATGAGCTTCAGATGGAACCAGATGTTGTTGCAAATGAATTCTTAAAGGAATCAGGATTATTGAAAGATTAATTTGTTTCGTGTTGTTAAAAATAGTATTAATATTTTAAATGGAATCGATAGAATAGACAATAAAAAAATCTATTCTATCAGTTCTTTTTTTATGCATTCTCTCTTTTTTAAGAAATAAGTTCTGCAATTACAACTTGAATTAGTAATTCAATAGTGTGATAATATAAATGAAATAGAAAGGCAGTATAAATGAAATATTGTTCGTATAACTTACATTAAGAAAAATGTATATAAATGGAATAATCCTATACAAAAGGAGGAATTTATGGAAGAGCACGGATCCCAGGAGAAATCCTATATGAGAGTAATTGAATACATAAAAAAACAGATTCGGAATGGGGAACTGAATATTGGAGGTAAACTACCTGCGGAAAGAGAACTTTCTGAAATACTGGGAATAAGCCGAAATTCTGTAAGGGAGGCTATCCGCACTTTAGATATTATGGGAGTTATTTCAAGCCAACAGGGCGCTGGTAATTTTTTAACCGGAAATTTTGAAAATAATCTGGTAGAATCCATGTCCATGATGTTCTTACTCAATCAAATTGATTATAAACAAATCAGCCATCTACGCAGGGCTCTTGAGATGGAGGCCTTAATGCTTGCCATAGACAACATCACGGAAGAGGAAATCCAAACCCTTAAAATGATCATTTCCCAATTAGAGAATGAAACAGAAGCAAACAATGTTGTTCTGGATAAGAAGATGCATTATAATATTGCCCTGGCATCGAGAAATACTCTGATAATCAATATCCTGCAGGCACTTTCGGAAATTCTGGATAAGTTCATTGTGGATTTAAGAAGGGAAATACTAAGCCAGGAAGACAGCAGAAAACTTTTAATGGAAGCCCATAATGGGATGATTGAAAGTTTAATCGCAAAGGATAAAAATCTGGCTTATGAATCAATTAACAAACATTTTGGAGTAATTGACGAAAAACTCAAAGAAAATGAGCAAAAAATGGCGTAAAAATACCTAATTAAGTAATTTTGCACAAAGGCATTGTTAAAAAAATGACGTTTGTTGACTTATATGACAGGTACAAGTATAATAAAGTTACAAATTGGTACTACCAATTTCACCTTTTGGTAGTTAATGGGTGTAGTAAAACAAACTGTTTTGCAACACCCATTTGTTTTACAATGGAAATTGGTAGTACCAATTTCAGAATCACTTTATTATGGGAACTCATTAGGAATCTGGAGAAATTCCTTTTAACGCTCAAATTACCCACAGAATGGAGAATGGTATGAAGATGATTTTAGAATTTGTTTTAGCTTTATTGCCCATTATCTGGTTAATAATTGCTTTAACGGCTTTAAAAATCCCGGGGTTTAAAGCTTGTACCATTGCATTGGTAATTGCCTATGTACTTGCCGTATTTGCATGGAAAATGCCAGTTGCCGATAGCCTGCGTGCAGTTGCGGAAGGGGCCGCTCTTGCACTATGGCCTATCATTATTGTTATTATTGCTGCCATATTTACTTATAATGTCTGTGTTGCCACCGGTAAGATGGAGGTAATTAAAAAAATGCTTGCAAACGTAACGAAGGACAAAAGGGTTTTAGTACTTATTATTGCCTGGGGGTTCGGCGGTTTTATGGAAGGAATGGCGGGATTTGGCACAGCTGTAGCCATACCTGCCAGTATGTTATTGGGACTGGGATTTGATCCGGTATTTGCGGCTATTGTTTGCCTTATAGCGAATGCAACACCAACAGCCTTTGGTTCTATCGGTATACCCACCACCACTTTGGTTAAAATCACCGGTCTTAATGTTATTGACTTATCCACCAATACGGTAATCCTGTTATCTATACTTATTATATTAACACCTTTTGTATTAGTATTTTTAACGGGAAAATCAATAAAAGCCTTAAAAGGTATCGTTCTTATCACTTTAATATCCGGTCTTTCTTTTTTAATTCCGGAATATCTGGTGGCAAGATATCTTGGAGCGGAGCTTCCGGTGGTTATCGGTTCTGTTTGTTCCATGGCAGCCACCGTTTTAGCCGCTCAGTTTCTCAATAAAGGGAAAATTGATGATAAGTATCTATTAGAAGGAAAAAATGAGGAAAAAGTAACCGGAAAAGAAGCGTTTATTGCCTGGAGCCCATTTATACTGATTTTCTTATTCCTTCTGGCAACGTCCAAATTAGCGGCATCGTTTCATGAGCTCCTCTCAACAGTAAAAACTACCGTTAACATTTATACGGGTAAGGGAGGTTCACCTTATACTTTTTCCTGGCTCGCAACACCTGGCTTGTGGATTATCCTTTCTGCCTTTATTGGTGGGAAAATACAGGGGATAAGTTTTAAGGAAATGCTTCTTATCTTACAAAAGACAATCCTGCAGATGATGAAAACCATAATTACCATTATTGCCATCATGGCTACCGCTAAGCTGATGGGCTACAGCGGTATGATTGCTTCTGTTTCTCTAGTATTTGTTACTTATACCGGTTCTTTTTATCCATTATTCGGGCCTTTCTTAGGTTCTATCGGAACCTTTGTAACAGGAAGCGGTACTTCTTCCAGTGTATTATTTGGGGGGTTACAGGCAGAGACATCCACGGCACTGGGATTAAACCAGACTTGGATTGTTGCTTCCAATACAGCTGGTGCGGTTATGGCTAAAATGATTTCACCCCAAAGTATTGCCATTGCGGTAGCAGCTGTAAATCTTGAGGGAAAAGAAGGAAAGCTGCTGAAAGGTACTATAAAATTCTTTATCCTGTTTATCGTTATAGTGGGTATTGTTACATTTATTGGATCGAGATATTTTATGTAGCAGATGAAAGGATAATATGAATTAAAGGGAATTCGGTTAAAAGTCTGATTTGCTTTAATTAAGTCAGATGGTTGCAGGAGAGTTATTTAAGGATTTAAAGAAATCATAAATGTATGAACGTCATACATTTATCCTGGAATGGGAAGGAAAGGAGTTAAGATATGAATATTTTAGTGTGTATCAAACAAGTGCCTGACAGTAATAAGGTGGAAGTGGATCCGGTTACCGGAGTACTGAAAAGGAATGGTGTGGAGTCCAAAATGAATCCTTATGATTTATATGCGATTGAGACTGCACTCCGGATAAAAGAAAAATTAGGCGGAAGCATCACCGCCTTAACGATGGGACCGAATCAGGCAGCAGGGGTTATAAGGGAAGCCTTTGCCATGGGAGTTGATTATGGAGTTTTAATATCCGACAGGAAATTCGGCGGAGCGGATGTTTTGGCTACCAGTTATACCATTTCTCAGGGGATTAAAAAATCAGGGACCTATGATTTAATCCTTTGCGGTAAGCAGACGACGGATGGAGATACTGCCCAGGTAGGGCCGGAAGTAGCGGAATGGCTTGACATTCCCAGTGTATCGAACGTTTCCAAAATCGTGGAACTGAAGGACTATTCCATGATAGTAGAGATGGATATGACCCATGATATAGAAATAGCTGAAATTAGCTATCCCTGCTTGTTAGCCGTTGATAAAGATATATTTATTCCTAGGCTTCCCTCTTTTGTAAAAAAACAGGAAACAAAAGACAGAGAGATAAGCGTTATAACCTTGGCTGATTTAGAAGACAGGGAAGAGAAGCATTATGGCCTAAATGGTTCGCCTACTCAGGTGCAGCGTATCTTTCCTCCTCAGGTAAATAACCATAGGGAAGTCTGGAGTGGAGACAGCAGTGAACTGACTAACCAACTATTAAACAAACTGAAAGAATTGAAATTCGCTTAAGGAGGGGAATAATGGCTAAGTTAATCATTAATCAGGATAAAGTCGGAAATATACAGGAACTTATAAGCATTTGTCCTTTCGGAGCTATAGAAGAAAAAGATGACCGGATTCAGATAAATGCTGCCTGTAAAATGTGTAAATTATGTGTAAAAAAAGGACCGAAAGGTGCCATCGAGTATGTGGAAGAAACGGTGGAAGTGGTAGATAAAGATAAATGGAAAGGGATTGCAGTATACGTAGATCATATTGACGGGGTTATACACCCGGTAACTTATGAATTAATCGGAAAAGCAAGGGAACTGTCAAAAAAAATCAATCATCCGGTTTATGCTGTGATGATGGGGCATCATATCAGGTCACAATGTGAAGAGCTGCTCCATTACGAGGTAGACAAAGTATTTGTATACGATAAGGAAGAGCTGGACCGTTTTAAAATGGAGCCATATACAAAGGCCTTTGAGGATTTTGTGCAAAATATAAAACCGACGGCCATATTAATGGGCGCCACCCCGGTGGGAAGGCAGTTGGCTCCCAGACTGGCAGCCAGATTAAAAACTGGGCTGACGGCAGATTGTACCATACTAGATATCAATGAAAATACGGATTTGGTGCAGATAAGACCTGCCTTTGGCGGAAATATCATGGCGCAGATTCTAACACCGAATCACAGGCCACAGATGGCAACAGTCCGTTACAAGGTTATGGATGCACCAAAGAGAAAGGATACGATCCAGGGGGAAATTATCCACTGTAATATTGATTCGAAAAAGTTAGGCAGTAAGATTTCCGTATTGGATATCATTGCAAAAGAAAAAGAGCAATTTATTGAAGCCTCGGAAGTTCTTGTAGTTGCCGGACGGGGAATTAAAAAAGAAGAGGATCTGGCTATGTTAAAAGAGCTTGCCGATTTATTGGGCGGACAGATTGCCTGTACCAGACCGGTTATGGAAGCCGGCTGGCTGGAAGCGAAACGCCAGGTAGGCTTAAGCGGGCGTACCGTAAGACCGAAGTTAATCATTACCTGTGGAGTATCCGGTTCCGTCCAGTTTACGGCCGGTATGAATAACTCCGAACAGATAATTGCAATCAATAAAGATGAAAATGCACCTATTTTTAAGGCGGCACATTATTGTTTGGTGGGTGATTTATATGATATCATACCGAATTTAATCAGCCAGATAAAAGCAAATAAAATGGTAAGCGTTTAGAACCCAGACGAGAGCAAAGTGTGAAGCAAAAACTTCAGATGCGTAATAGTTCGCAAGGCGAATTATCAAACATGTGCAGAAATGGAGGAAATAATGAATTATAAAAGAATAGACCAGGAAGATTTAAACTATATCCGCACGATTATAAAAGAAGGAGAGAGGATTCTTTATGGCGGGGAAATTAATGAAGAATACAGCCATGATGAATTAAGTGATACCATCAGTTATCCTGATGTGGTGGTAAAGGTAATATCCACGAAGGAAGTATCCTTGGTCATGAAGTATGCTTATGAAAATTCCATCTCGGTTACCCCCCGTGGCTCGGGAACGGGCTTAGTAGGTGCTTCCGTAGCAATGGAACATGGGATTATGCTGGATACCACTTTGATGAACCGTTTTTTGGAACTGGATGAGGATAATCTTACCATAACCGTAGAGCCGGGAGTACTGCTGATGGAGCTGGCGGCTTACGTACAGGAAAGGGATTTATTCTATCCGCCGGATCCGGGAGAAAAATCTGCAACCATAGGCGGTAATATCAGTACGAATGCCGGCGGTATGAGGGCTGTAAAATACGGTGTTACCAGAGATTATGTGAGAGGCCTTGAAGTGGTTCTTCCGGACGGCAAGGTTGTGGAATTCGGAGGAAAAGTAGTGAAAAACAGTACGGGATATGCTATGAAGGATTTAATGGTAGGCTCGGAAGGAACCTTAGGAATCATTACAAAAGCCATTTTAAAACTCCTTCCTTTACCCAAAAAAGCAATCAGCCTATTAATTCCCTTTCCGACACTGGAAAAAGCAATCCGTACCGTGCCTTTAATTATCAAATCCAAATCCATACCTACAGCCATCGAATTTATGCAAAGGGAAGTAATTATGGATGCAGAAAATTATCTGGGTAAAAAGTTTCCGGATAGCAGTGCAGATGCATATCTGTTACTTAAGTTTGACGGTAATTCCACGGAAGAGATTGAGAAAGATTATGCCAATGTAGCTCAGATCTGCTTGGAGCAGGGGGCAATCGACATCTTAATTTCCGATACCAATGAAAGGGAAGACTCCATTTGGAAGGCAAGAGGAGCTTTTTTAGAGGCAATCAAAGGTTCCACCACCTATATGGATGAAGTGGATGTGGTGGTTCCGAGAAGTTCCGTGAATGAAATGGTGGAATATATCCATGGATTATATAAGGAGGTGAATATCCGAATCAAAAGTTTTGGACATGCAGGAGATGGCAACCTCCATGCCTATATTTTAAAGGATGATTTAAGCGAAGAGGAATGGGAAAAGAAGATGAAGGCCGCCATGGATAAGATTTACGGAAAAGCCAAGGAGTTAAACGGACAGGTATCCGGAGAACATGGCATTGGCTATGCAAAAAAGTCCTATCTTATGGAATCCATGGATCCGGCTACCGTTGAAATTATGAGAGAAATTAAAAGAGCTTTTGACCCAAAAAATATTTTAAATCCCCATAAAGTATGTCAGATGTAGGAACTTCGGCCTTTTGCTGAAGACCTTTTGGGCTATCGCAAAACTAACTGATTAAGTTAGTTGAGCGATGGCTCACTTTTTTTGTACAAAAACAAAAAATCAAATAGGTTTTTTCAAGTAGACTTATGGTAAAAACCCATAGTGAATGGTATAATATATTATATAATATTTATAATTGTTGAAAGTAATAGTATCTTTTTTTATTAACTGATATAGTTTTTATATTTAAAAGTGGAAGTAAGAGGTAAAAAAATAGAATGAGACAAAATGGTATGTTAAGAAATGTGAAAAAGAATCTTGACGTGGAAAATAATTACAAGATAAAGCATAAGCTTTTTAAAAATTTAGCGGTAATGATATTAATAATGATTATATGTACTGCAATATCAATGTTTTTTGAATATATTAAAATGTCTGAATCCAATATTGTAATGATATATTTGCTTGGAATCCTTTTATTTTCATTTTTGGCAGAAGGTTACCTTTACAGTTTTTTTGCTTCGGTTTGTGTGGTACTTCTTTACAACTTCTTTTTTACTGAACCATACTTTACACTTAAAGTTGATAATCCAGATTATCTAATTACTTTTTTTGTCATGTTTATGGTTGGGTTCATAACTAGTATGCTTACAATAAGGGTAAAATTGGAGAGACAACTTGTAGAAGATAGAGAAGAGTATATTTCATCCTTGTATTATATTGAGAGAAGATTACTTAATGTAAAAAGTGGAATAGACTTAGCTAAAGTATCAGCTGAAGAAATTTCAAAACAGTTTAATGCTAATGTACTTGTAGAATTCTTCAACCCTTCAGGTACTCTACTTTGTAGAAACATCGAGGGAGAGGAAGTCTTCAATGATAATATTGATTGCGCTGCCTGTTTTGAAACATATCAGTCTGGAAGCCCATGTGGTCATGGTACAACTCTTTTTTCTAATGCAAAAGCATACTACACAGCCATATTAAGTCAGAATGGAGTATTAGGGGTTATCGGAGTTTCTCTTCCGGAGCATTCGATTCTTACAAATGCACAACTAGCCTTTATTGATGTTATAGCCCCACAGATTGCTGTTGTGCTGGAGCGTGAAAGAATTTATGAAAAGCAGAAACAAACACAACTGGAAATCCAGGCGGAACGTTTACGTGCTGATATGTTGAGATCAATCTCTCACGATCTTCGTACTCCATTGGCAAGTATAATGGGATTAGCAAGTACATCTCTTGATAATTATGAAAAAGTAAATGATGAAGTAAAGAAAAACTTTTTGCAAAGTATTTATGAGGATGCGGATTGGTTGAATGAATTAGTAGAGAATATTTTGCAGACAACGCGTTTTGAAGAAGGAAAATTAAAACTGAATATTGAACAAGAAGCAGCGGAGGAGATTATCACGGAAGCAGTTACACATGTTAAAAAACATGCGCCTAATCACAAAATAGTTGTTAAGATACCTGATGAAATTATCTTAGTACAGGTTGATGGAGTATTAATACGACAAGTTATTGTAAATATTTTAAATAATGCAATTAACTATTCACCGGAAGAAAATGATATAATAGTTTCGTTAAATCGTGAAAATAATCATGTGATTTTCGAAGTAAAAGATACTGGATCTGGTATTTCGCAAAAAGATTTTTCACATATATTTGAACGCTATTATCATAGGAATACCAATAATAGTACAAAGCGCAAAGGCATGGGTTTGGGACTTGCCCTCTGCAAATCAATTATAGAGGCTCATAATGGGAAGATATCAATTAGGAATAATGAGCCTCATGGAACAATCGCGAGTTTTTACATTATATCTGAGATGGAGGTAATTTAATGGAACCACTTATTTTGATTGTAGACGATGAAAAGTCGATACGAAGTTTTCTTCGAGTTTCAATTGAAACACAGGGATATAAATGTATTGATGCAGATAACGGTTCAACTGCACTTATGATGGCTATTTCACATAATCCAGATATTTTAATTTTAGATCTTGGGTTACCGGATATGGATGGGGTAGAGGTTATTAAAAAATTACGAACATTATCACAAATGCCAATCATTATTATATCTGCTCGAGGTCATGATAGAGAAAAAGTTGAAGCACTTGATGCCGGCGCTGATGATTATCTAACGAAGCCGTTTAGTGTGCCAGAATTACTTGCCCGAATACGTGTAATATTGCGCCATAAATTAATTGATAATATATCTCCGGAAACAGAAAACTTAATATTTAAAATAAAAGATCTGATTATTGATACTGATAAACACAGAGTTTGGCTTAATAATGAGGAAGTACGATTGACTCCTAATGAATACAAGGTTCTGGTTTTATTATCACAAAATCAAGGAAAGGTTCTTACACATCGATTTATAACGGAAAATATATGGGGAGGTATGATCTCCGAAGATACCCAGTCCTTGCGTGTATGTATGGGAAATCTAAGGAGAAAACTTGGTGAAGATCCATCACAGCCGAAATATATTATAACAGAAATCGGCGTCGGTTATCGATTAACAGATGTTTAATATGGAAACTTGAATTGTGTTTGAAGTTCTACCCTAATGGTAAATTCATTTATCGTTAGGGTATTTTTTTCACAATAAAATTATAGTGACTGATTGAATGCTTACACAAAACTTATAGGAGAAGGTTTATTATGAAAGTAATAAAGGAGGTAATAACATGAATAAAGTTGGAATGATTTCGAATAAATTTAATAATTACATTAAAGAGGCAACCAGTGAACTTCATAATTATAAGCTTGAGGATTCGTATAAAACAATTATAAAAGCGTTAAATGCAAATCCTAATGCACCAGAACCCCATAATCTTCTTGGAATCTGGTATGAATTCAAAGGGATTGATGACTTAGCCAGAAAACATTATAGGGCAGCATATGCATTAGACCCAACCTATAAGCCAGCTAGTGAGAATTTACAACGGGTGAGCACCATTTTTGCTTCTAAAACAATACCATTTGATTTTGGTGAAGTTGATTTAGAAGAACCAGAAAAAGATATTATTAATGAAGAAGGAAATGAAAAAAGTGCAAAATAATGTTAACGATGCAGATGAGAAAGAAAATTTTCAATTATTAGCAGTAGAGATCGAAAGCAGTTATCGTGCATGTGGAAAACAAATTATGGATTTGTGTCTTTCTGAACATGTAATTATCGGATTTATAGTAAGAGGTAATAATGCGATTGTTCCAAATGGCAGGACAGAAATACGCGCAGGAGATAAGCTTATAATATTCACTAATTTGGTATCTCAGGATGTGGAGGAAAGTTTATGTATATAATAATTATTGGCTGCGGTAGATTGGGCAGTAATTTGGCAAAGGAATTAGCTGATGACGGTAAGGATATTTGCATTATTGATCGAAGTGGTGATAAATTAAATGTCCTGGGAAGTGGTTTTAACGGACAGCGAATTAAAGGAATAGAATATGACAGTGACAATTTAATAGATGCAGGAATTAATCAGGCTGATGTTCTTTTAGCAGTGACTTCAGATGATAATATAAACATAACAGTTTCTCTTATTGCTGAACAAATATTTCATGTTCCCATAATAATTTCAAGAGTGAATGAACCTGGAAAAAAATTCATCTATAATAAGTTGGGTATTAATACTATTAATCCAGTACAGTATGAGATCGAAATTTTAAAAAACAAACTATTTAAAAAGAACATAAACATTGTTTCAGCTCTAGATAGTAACTATGAAATCATTGAACTACTTGTTAGCAAAGATAAATCAACCTTTGTTGGGGAATTTGAAGATAAATACGATTGTATTATATCAGGATTGATAAAAGATGGGATAGCTGGGCTTCCTAAAAAAAATGAGCAGATACACTATGGTGATAGGATAATTTGTACGATTCAAAAAAAGGATAAAGTAAGATTAATAAACTCATTCAGTAAGGAGATATTCCTATGAAAACAATCATAATCGGTGGAGGTAAAATTGGCTATAATCTCTTTAAAACTTTAAGGGAGAGAGAGCATCAAGTTACTTTAATTGAACGAGACAAGGCAACATGCATGAAAATTGCAGAAGACATTAATACAGATGTAATTTGGGGCGATGGCACTGATATAGAGGTTCTTAAGGATGCTGGCATTGAGGAGGCTGAAATTGTTGCAGCTGTCACAGGTACAGATGAAGAAAATCTAGTTATTTGTCAGATAGCCAAATTAAGTTTTAATTCTATGAGAACGATTGCACGAGTAAATAATCCTAAAAACACTATAATGTTTAAGAAACTTGGAATTGATAATATAGTGTGCAGTACAGAGGTAATTGCAAATTTGATCGAATATGCACTTGATAAAGATGATTACAGAATTCTTAATACTTTTGAACGTGGTTCCATGGTTTTAGCTGAATTATCAATAAAGGAAGACTGTCCTTGGCGTAATAAAATGATAAAAGATCTTTTGTTGCCAAAAGAATGCGTGTTTGTTTCGGTAATACGTGGTAACCAGATTATATATCCAAGAGGAGATACGCAGATTTTATATAACGATAAGGTGTTAATAATTACAAATAATTCAGCATTATCAGCATTAGCAGCTGAATTGTATGATGGAGGAAATATAAAATGGAAATTAAGAAAAACGAAATAAAAGGGATAGTTTTTGAATTGGCTGCTGTTATAATCTATGTTGCGTTAGCATTTGCAGTAGCATTAATTATAATGAGGTGAGATGATGAGCAAGAAAATAAACAGAGCGCATAGTATAGAGATTATATGCTATTATACAGGTTATATAGTACTTATAGTAGCTTCATTATTGATTATACCTATCATTACTTCGTTTTTCTTTAAAGAGTGGAATTCGATGCTTGATTTCATGGTAAGTAGTGCAATATCATTAATTGTAGGCTTGACATTGACAATGATTGGAATGAGAACAAAGGAAAGCAAGGCTAATTTTCAATGGAAGCATGGATTTGTTGTTGCAGCTCTTGCTTGGATTATTTTAACAGTACTATGTGCAATTCCCTATCAATTAAGTGGGCATACAAAGTCATTGCTAGACGCTTGTTTTGATGTAATGAGTGGATTTACAACTACAGGAGTGGTACTTACACAGGATTTAGATCATCTTTCAAATGGATTGAATATGTGGAGACATATGTTGACTTTTATCGGTGGACAGGGAATGGTTGTTTTAGCACTTACATTCATGGTAAAAGAAACTGGTGGAGCTTATAAAATGTATGTTGGAGAAGGCAAAGATATAGAACTGCTTCCAAATGTTAAGGGCACTGCAAGACAAATATGGAGAATAAGTTTAGTTTATCTTATTATTGGTACTGCTGCATTATGGATTATTGGTATGTTAATTGGTTTAAAGCCTATATCAGCATTTTTTCATGCATTTTATATCTTTGAGTCCTCATGGAGTACAGGAGGTTTTGCTCCAAATACACAAAATATTATGTATTACCACAGCGTATTATATGAAACGGTCGCTATGATTATATTTATCCTTGGCTCCTTTAACTTTGGATTACATTATGCTATATGGCAAGGAAAACGAAAAGAATTAGTAAAAAACATAGAAACACAAAGCTTTTTTATCACATCTTTTGTAGCTTGTATGCTTGCATTGATGGGATTAGCTAGACTAAATGTGTATCCTGATGCGATTGCAGGTTTTCGAAGAATAGTTTTTAATGTGCTATCAGCACATACAACAACAGGATTTGGATCCATCTATGCAAGGCAGTTTGCTTTGGAATGGGGAGATTTTGGAATTTTAATTATGGTCTTAGTTATGTTAATAGGTGGTTCTGCATGTTCAACAGCAGGAGGCTTTAAAGGATTAAGAGTGGGAATTGTATTTAAAGGATTACTTATGGATGTTAAAAAACTTCTTTCATCAGAGAGAAGCATGAAAGTATATAAATATCACCATATTAAAGATCATGTTTTAGAAGATAACTTAATTAAATCTTCTGCAATTATCATCTGCTGTTATTTAATAACGTTTGCTGTTGGAACATTGCTAGGCACATATTATGGATATTCTCTTTCAAACTCTGCTTTTGAGGCGGCTTCTATAACAGGAAATGTAGGCTTGAGTATAGGTATTACAACACCTTCAATGCCAACTGTTATGAAGGTATACTATATCATTGCAATGTATTTAGGAAGACTAGAATTTCTTTCTGTATTTGCACTAATCGGTTTTATAGGGGGAGGTATTAAGCAAATATGTGTAAATTCATTAAAACATTAATAATTACCTTACTATTAACTTCTTCACTTTCGTTAAATGTAAAGGCTGAATCTATAATGGATATAAACGACTTAATTGAAAATGCAAAAGAGATTGACGGACAAGAAGTCACAGTTCAAGGGGAAGTTATTGGTGAACGCATGGATAGGGGAGACTATTCATGGATAAATATAAATGATGGTACTAATGCAATTGGGATATGGTTAATGAAAAGCGAAGCAGAACAGATTTTGTACTATGGTAATTATAATAATAAAGGTGATACAGTAGAAATAACAGGTACATTTAATAGAGCCTGCATAGAGCATGGCGGTGAAGCAGATTTGCATAACAACTCGATAAAGATAATTGAAGTTGGACATATAGTGAAAGAAAACATATCCTCAGTAAAGGTGATAACTACATCTATATTGACAGTCGCCGCATTATTATATCTGCTTTTTTATTTTAAGACGGTTAAATCAAAAACTACTGTTGATTAACTATTATAAAACAGAGAAAACGTAATTTCTAGCCCCTATAAGCAGATTTGAAGTCTGTTATAGGGGCTATCTTCGAATTTAATTGGTTTCACGTATAGCATTCGGAGTAGTTCCGTGAATCCGTTTAAAAGCTCTTCGAAAGGAAAGTGGATTATTATATCCAACTTCGGTAGCAATATCAGCTATATTGTTGGAAGTTGTTTTTAGGAGTATCATAGCTTGCTCTATTCGTAATTTCTCTAGGTAATCTGAAAAATTCTCTTTTGTTTCTTCCTTAAAAAGATATGAAAAATAACTTTCCGAAATATTAAACTCTTCCGAAATTTTACAAAGGCATAAAGAAGGACTACTATAATTATCTCTTATATATAATTGGATATTTGCAATAATACCATTCATACTAATCTTTGGTTCAAATAGCTGACTTAATTGAAGAGCAAGGGTTTCAATTAAGTCAAAACTTTTTTTCTTTTGGAAGTCACTGTCAATTATGGCTAGTTTATCATCATTTGCTGCAGAAGGAAGCATAAAGCGAACTTTTAACAAAGTATTCCTTAAATCAGATAATAACCATTTAATCATATTTATAGAAAGTGACCTTTCTTTAAAATTTTCATTATAAACATATTTTAGAATTTCTCCCACTTGTTTTTGTTTTCCTGAGCTGATAAAATTAACTAACTGTTGTTCTAACTCAATAGGATAATAATAGCTATATTTATCTCTTTTAATATCACAATAACACTGGAAGATATTATCTTGTCTAGTACGGGAAAGAGCTTCATAAGCTTGTTGATAGGATTGCCAGGTGAACATTAAATCGGAATAAATATTACCGACACCACCAAATATTATTAAGGAATATTTTTCTTTCAATTCATCATATATTCGATGAAATAATGATTGTAATTCATTCATAAATTCAATCGGTTCTTTATCCGCATATAATAGAATGCTGAAGGAATGATGATCCGCTTCATATATAAGAATTTCAGTGCCAAATTGGTTATAGAAAACATCTCTTAATAATTCTTTATAAGAATTTTTACTTCCTTGGGTATAATCATCAATATAAAATTCTAAATTTTCCAGATATATATTAACTGATAGAATAACAAACCTAGTCTCTTCGGTTTTCAAATTTAAGTATCCTATAATAAGATTTAATTCAGCCTGATTATCAATGAGACCATTCATTAAGCGTGCCAAATAAGCAGAATAAATGATCGGACGTTGACGCTCAAGAGTTTGCTGTAGGGATACTTTTTTATTAATTAAACGACTTACATAATTATCAATTGAATTCATAATATCATGGGTTTTCATATCTTGTTCGATTTCATCTTCAACGAGAGAATCTTTTAGTCGTGATTCAATATGTATGATTGGATTTAAATTTTTACGAGATAATATAATAATGAAAATACCTCCAAAGAGAAGAGTTAAAGAGATAATAAATCCATAAGTTTGCTGATAATCATCTAATTCATTAAAGGCCATTGCTGAAGGTTGTACGAGATAATAAGTCCAGCGATTGTTTTTGGAGGTAATAGAAGTTACAATCATTTCTTCTTCTCCGATTGTGACAGGAGTAATTGTGGAAGTATTAACATGAATGATTTCCGAGAATTCTTCCGATGTAAACTCAGGAGACGAGGGGGTAGTGATACGTAATATTTCATTTCTATCTTCGTCTTCTATATAAATAAAACCAGTTTCAAAAAGATTTGAGCCAGAAAATATACTCTCAAATTGCCCCCTATTAATCTCATAACAAATTGATGCGGGCGATTCTGCCCCAAACCTATAAACCGATGCCGGTAGCATATAAAGCAGTAAATCACTTCGGCCTTTTGAAGTAAAAGAATCTAAAGATTGTAAATGCCCTGCATAAGATGGATCCGAGATCTTGTCAATATATTCAGGATATAAACTTTCCTCATATCGTTTTGAAAAAAGATAATATAGCGAACTGCTTTCTAATAGATTTGCTGATAAAACGTAATCTGTTTGATATAAGTAGATATAAAAGTTATCAATAAATGTCATATTCTGAGTAGGAAGGAGATTAGTTAGATATGAGATCGCATCTAATGCTGTTAAGAAGAAAGATCCATCTTTTGCGACAGATGCTTTCATTAATTTTTGGATTTCAGAGTTATTTACAATTTGTGAAGACAAAGAGGATATGATACGAAAACCATCATCGATTTCGACAACAGCATATTTAAGTGCAGAATGATTTGATTTTATCAAATTATCTTTCGCTGTTTCGATACCAATATGGTACATGTATAGCCCCATAAAAAGAATGATTATAAGAATAAAACTATAGGACATGACAAGCCGTAATAGAAATCTATCATTGAATTTGTTAATTTTTTTCATATTAGCTCCCGATTCATAAAACTTCGATTTTACATTTATCATGTAAAATAAACCCATTTACATTATAACAAAGCAAGAAATAATTCACAAGCATAATATTGTGCAAAATGTATAATATAATTCATATAAAGGTTGAAAAATAGTTAATCATAAAAATTGTATCCTAATAATAAATAATGCACCTTGTATAGTATCAACAAAATGATATAAGATAGAGTTGCTAATTAAGAAATAATATACAAATAAAATTAGCGTGGTATTGAAGGAAAAATACTAATAAAAATCAAGGGAGGAAATTTTTATGAGGAAAAATGTTCAAAAAAGATTCATGTCTTGCGCCTTAGTTCTCATTCTGTTATTTAGTATAACTGGATGTAAACAGAATGAAAACGAAAACACAAGCAGCAGTGTGGTAACTACTGCACCAGCAGAGAGTACTGCTGAGGATACATCAAAAGAGGATACCACAAAAGAAGACACTACAGCCGCTGTTGCTACACCTGAGGTTGCTGCAGACGGGATTGAAAAACCAGAAACAATAACAATTATGGTTGATAAAACACTTGTTGATGAGGCATCAGGTCAACAACAGTTTAAAGACAAATTCTTTGAAATAACAGGAATTAAGCTAGAAATTATTCAACCTGACCACAATACTTATTATGATCAAGTTGCATTAGCTTTTACTTCAGGTATGAAGGCAGATGCAATTATCTTAGGTAGCAGTTACTATGCAGCTTATTCTGCACAAGGAGCACTTTGGGATATGACAGATGCTTGGAATGCTTCCGAGTCGAAAGCTTCCGGTAGAGTAAATGAAACTTATGTTGATGCATTAAAGATTGATGACAGACTTTATGGTTTCTCTTCGGCAAGAGGAAATGGATGTGTTACATATTTAAGACAGGATTGGTTAGACAAACTAGGATTAAAAGTACCAACAACTTATGATGAATATATGGAAGTTTTACGTGCATTTTCAGAGGATGATCCGGACGGAAATGGAATAGATGACACCTATGGTGTTACATCTGCCGGTGTTATTGGACCTGAAATACCTTTTACAAATTATCTGCCAGAATTCTGGCAAGATGCTTATCCTGACTTCTATCAAAAAGCAGATGGTTCTTGGGTAGACGGGTTCCAAGAAGACGCTATGATTAATGCACTAACCAGATTAAAAGATGCTTATAGTAAGAAATACATAGATATGGAAGTTGCAACAAATACAACTTCAGCATGCCGCGATAAGTATTATGCCGGCAATGTAGGTGCATTCACCTATTGGGCTGGTAAATGGCATATGACCATAGAAGAAAGTGTTAAGACAAACTTTCCAGAGGCTTCTGTTGTTGCCATTCCGCCAATCGCAGAATTGGGTAAATATATAGAAAGACAGCCACCGGTGTGGGCTATCACGAACAGCTGTAAAAATCCAGAGGGAGTATTTAAATATCTTATAGAATCAATGATGGATGGCGGAGATGGTCAAATGCTTTGGACATATGGAGCAGAAGGTACACATTGGGAAAAAGCAGCAGATGGTACTTTTGTTCAACTTCCTGATATCGAAGTTCCGACTACCACCTTCCTATCAGCACACATTGACCCAGTTCTAACAATTTCAAGTTGGGATGACCCACTTGCAGCTACTAGAGATGCTAGAATTAATACTTCAACCGATATTTTTATTAAGAATTCTTATGTAACACCACTTACCGTTTCCACTGAGTCTATGGCTAATTATCAGGCAACACTAACCGATATTCGTACTGTAATTGTTGCTAATGTAGTAACAGGTGATCTGACAGTAGAAGCAGGCATGGCTGAATATAAAGATCAAGCAACCACTATGGTCGATGAAATATTAGCTGAATTGAATAAATAATTGAACAAATAAAGCACTTTATGATAAGCAATAGGGGTTGTCTTTTTGCTATAAGTTATAGTCAAAGGCTTAAAGACACCCCCCTTAATAAAGCATGGAGTTCATAAAGCAGAATGGAAAAGGAAGGTATTCTATGAATTCTACAACGAAAAGAAGAAAGTCATCGGTGAATAATAAAAAGACAACTCTTAAGAAGATATATAAATATAGAGGGTTTTATATCATGTTTATACCTATCTTGGTATTTACTATACTTTTTTGTTATTATCCAATGTTAGGTATTCGATATGCCTTTTACGATTATACTCCATTTAAGGGACCAACCTGGGTTGGATTAGGTAATTTTAAAAAAGTATTTGCAAATACGCAATTTTGGAATGCATTTAATAATACAGTTGAATTAAGCTTAATTAAACTTATGCTTAATACCTTTGTGGCTGTTGTCATATCGTTATTACTAAACGAGATGATAAAGTTGCGCCTCAAAAGGTTTTTCCAGACATTAATCTATTTACCTCATTTCCTTTCATGGGTAGTAGTTGCTTCCATATTTTCAATTGTACTTTCTCCACAGAATGGCTTTATCAATAGTATTTTGATTTCACTGGGATTAAGCGACAGCTCAATCTATTTCTTAGCAGAAACCAAGTGGTGGCGATTGATTTATTATATCATTAATATATGGAAAGATACCGGATGGGGAACTATTTTATATCTGGCCACATTATCAGGAATTAATCCGGAATTATACGAAGCAGCAGCTATTGATGGTGCAAACAGATGGAATAAAACCTGTTATATCACGCTTCCTAGCCTGACGAATACGATTATTATTGTGGTAATTCTTAATCTGGCAAAGATTTTAAATTTATTTGAGTCTGTTTTCGTTTTATATAATCCTAGAGTATATGATGTAGCAGATGTCATTCAGACCTATATCTATAGACAAACATTAGCGACGCCGGTACCAAACTTTGGCTATACAACTGCGGTTGGATTATTTAAATCGTTGGTAGCTTGCATTTTAGTACTATTATCTAATTATGCAAGTAAAAAAGTCCGTGGTCGTGGAATTATATAGGAGGAGATACAAGATGGAACATTCTAAAAATCAAGTAAAACGTAAAAAGTATAAGGTAATACCCTTTTCAATCATTAATTACTTTTGTTTTGTAATTGTAACAATTACTATAATAATTCCTATTGTTAAGATATTTGTAGATTCTGTTGATGCAAAAGCGTCTTATGGCATTAATCTATGGCCAAAGGAATTTACTGCAAGTGCTTATCATCTTATTATGACAACTTCAGCACTTTATAAGCCGTTTGCAATTTCATGTTATGTAACAATTCTGGGAACTCTGTTTGGGTTGATACTCTCTACCATCGGTGCTTATGTTCTAATACAATTTGATATGCCGGGTAGAAAATTCTTGAGCTATTTGTTGTTGTTTACAATGATTTTTAATGGGGGTATGGTTCCTACTTACTTAGCAATGAAGCAGTTAAATTTGCTAGATTCATTGTGGGTCATTATATTACCGGCAAGCCTTAATGTTTATAATATAATTCTAATGCGCAATTTTTTTGAATCCATTCCGAAAAGCTTATTTGAATCTGCAGAAATTGATGGGTGTTCCCCATTGGGTATATTCTTTCGAATTGTGCTACCTTTATCAAAAGCAGCACTGGCATCAATAGGCCTCATGTTTGGAGTTGCATTTTGGAATGAATTTACTAACTTCACAATCTATATTAGTGATTCTAATATAATGAATTTTCAGGTAATGTTACGCACAATTATTTTAGAGGATTCATCACTCGCAGGAGCAACTTCAGTTGGGATATTCCAAACAACTGTTAAGAATGCAGCAATTATCATAGCAATTGTGCCATTTATCATTATCTATCCCTTCTGCCAGAGATATTTTGTAACTGGTATTAATATGGGCGCAGTAAAAGAATAAGAGATCTGAATGTTAATATAATCTAATACAAGCACACGAATCTAAGGTGTGCTTTTTGTATATCTATGATATAATTATTGGAAAGGGGAGGTATTTTTCAGTGAATATTTTAAAATTAAATCGTTTTATCAAAGACTATCTTATTGGATATAAGTGCTATAAACTAGATAAATGGTGCTATGAAGATGGATGTGTCTATATGGGGGCAAAAGCGATGTATGAAGCTACCCAGGATGAATTTTACCTGAATTTTTTGAAGGAACATGTGGATAAGTTTATACTAGAGGATGGAACTATTCTTGGGTACGATATGGATAGTTATAATTTGGACAATATTAATGCAGGAAAAGTATTATTTTACCTGTTTGAAAACACCAAAGAAGAAAAATATAAACTAGCAATTGATATTTTGATGGAACAATTAAAGAATCACCCAAGGACAAAGTCAGGAAGTTATTGGCATAAGAAGATCTACCCATATCAAATATGGTTAGATGGGCTTTATATGGCTTTGCCCTTTTATATGGAATATGAAACAAAATATGATCACATGGAGAAATACAACGATATAATTAATCAATTTACAAACGTAAGAAAGTTCTTATTTAATGAAGAGAAACAGCTTTACTATCATGCCTATGACGAGTCAAAAACTAGGATCTGGTCAGATAAAACAACAGGATGCTCACCTAATTTTTGGCTTAGATCTATGGGTTGGTATCTGATGGCTTTAATTGACACATACGATAAAACCTCCGAGGAGATATTTGAACATTACAAATGTTTAGAAAACTTATATAAAGAAGCAATAAGAGGTATCTTAAAATATCAGGATGATAAAACAAAATTATTTTATCAATTAATTGATTTACCTGAAGTGGAAGGTAATTATTTAGAAACCTCAGGATCAATTATGGTTGCCTATTCCATATTGAAAGGCTGTAGACTTGGAGCTTTGCAAGTAGAAAAGTATCAGCATATAGGAGAAGAAATCTTACTATCCATAACTAAAAATAGAATAGAAAAGCGTGATGGAACCTATCATTTGACTCAAATATGTGCGGTTGCTGGTCTGGGGCCGGAAAATCAAAGAGATGGGAGTGTCTCTTATTATTTGTCTGAACCGATTACGGAGGATGACCAAAAAGCAGTGGGATCTTTGATGATGGCTTATAGCGAATATTTGTTACTATATAAGAGTCTTAACGATGAGGAGTAAAGAATGGAATTTCAGATTATTTTAATAACCTCAAGGAAAATAGTTATTGAGTTATTGCATCAAGGCATTTATAATACGATGGAATATTATAAGATCTATTTGAATGGAAAATTTCATATGGAAAGCAATCGTGTGATTCAAACTATATCAAATCTAAATCCAGATACAGATTACACGATATCTATTAATAATCACACGATAAAAAGTGATAGTATTTCCTTTAAGACAGAAGATGAATTTGTTACTTTAGATGTAAAACGATTTGGGGCAAAGGGCGATGGGGTCCATGATGATACACTGAGCATTCAGGCGGCAATTAATTGTTGTCCAAAACATGGTAGAGTATTGATTTCTGAGGGAGTTTATAAAGTTGTCACCTTGTTTCTGAAGGATAATTTATATATGGAAATTGATGATAATGCAGTAATATCAGCTTATACGGATAGAAATAGATTTCCAGTACTTCCAGGTTTGATAGAAAGTTATGATGAAAAATCAGAATACAATTTAGGAACCTGGGAGGGTAATCCATTAGATATGTTTTCAAGTATCATAACAGGAATTAATGTTTCTAATGTTGTGATTTCTGGTGGCGGGTTAATAGATGGTAATGCAAACTCTGAGAATTGGTGGGCGAATCCACGTAAAAAAACTCTTGCTTTTCGTCCCCGAATGATTTATTTTAATCATTGTAATCATATAACAGTTCATGGAATTCGATTACAAAACAGTCCCTCCTGGAATATCCATCCTTACTTTTCTAATAACTTACGTTTCATTGATATGGATGTGCTTAATCCAAAAGATTCACCCAATACAGACGGTATGGATGTGGAATCGTGCAAAGATGTAGAAATTGTAGGTGTACATTTTTCTTTAGGAGACGATTGCATAGCAGTGAAATCAGGTAAAATATATATGGGTTCAAAATATAAACAACCCTGCGAAGATATTATGATTCGGCAATGTTGCATGAACAATGGTCACGGGGCAGTTACTATTGGAAGTGAAATGTCAGGTGGAATTCTTAATCTTTGTGTTAAGGATTGTCTGTTTTTACATACAGACAGAGGGTTAAGAATCAAAACGAGACGTGGACGTGGAGAAGATGCAATTATTGATAATATTGTTTTTGAGAATATAAATATGGATCATGTAATGACGCCATTTGTGATTAACAGTTTTTATTATTGTGACCCGGATGGCCATACGGAGTATGTTAGAACCAAAGATGTGTTACCTGTTGATAATAGAACACCAAGTATAAAAAAGCTTGCTTTTCGTAACATCAAAGCTACGAATTGTCATATTGCGGCTTTTTATATGTATGGTTTACCTGAAAGAAAAATTGAAAAGGTTGAACTAAGAAATATTCAAGTTAGCTACTCAAAAAATCCTATAAAAGGTGTACCAGCTATGATGGAGGGAGTAAAGCCTTGCACCAAGATGGGACTATATGCAAATAACATTAGTGAACTTATCCTGTCAGATATCACCATAGAGGGTCAAGATGGAGAAGCATTTATAATTGAAAATGTTGATAAAATAGAGAGAACATGAAAATAAAAGTTATAACTGATTGTAAACCCAGTATTCAAAAGTTCTAATAGACTTATAAAAAAACATATAAATTAAAGATGGAGGTTTTATGAGTAGAACAATATTTTGGGCAGGAGATTCAACCGTTCAGTACAATGACATCACAACCTATCCTCAAACTGGAATTGGCCAGGTATTTTCGCTTTACACGAAAGAGGATGTGGTAATAAAAAATTTTGCTAAGAATGGAAGAAGTACTAAAAGTTTCATTGATGAGGGTATTTTGAATAAAATAGATTTAAAAATACAGCAAGGTGATTTCTTATTTATTCAATTTGGTCACAACGATGAAAAAGAAGATGAAAGAAAAACCGAACCTTTTACAACTTTTCAAGAATATTTAACCCGTTATATAAGTGTTGCACAAAACCATGGTGCTTACCCGGTGCTGATTACTCCGTTATATAGAAGACATTTTGACAGTGAGGGAATGATAAAAGATTTTGTTCATCTACAATACCCGGAAGGGATGAAAGAATTGGCAATACGTCTTGAGGTACCATTCATTGATTTGTGTGAAAGTAGTAAGCAATTGCTAAATAAACGAGGCGAGGAAGCAACTGCATCGATGTTTATGAACTTAAAACCAGGAGTATTTTCAAACTTTCCTGAGGGTATCTTAGATAACTCACATTTACAGTATGCAGGTGCTGTGGAGTTTGCGGGTCAGATCGCAGAAGGATTAAAGATGTTAGGGGATCCATATAAGGACTTGTTACTTGATTTCAAATAAAGAGATAAACAGTATTCTATTTATCATTTCAGGGAGGAAGAGTTATGAAAGAAAGTATTATCATAACGGTTTCACAAGACGGAATGGGAGATTATGAAACAATAAAGAATGCTATTAAGGCGGCCATGGAATATCAAGGTGAGAATGTTACTATTAAAATTAGCAAAGGAATATATAAAGAAAGACTGACGATTAATCAGCCGAAACTAACCTTGCAAGGTGAAGATAACATAAACACAATTATTACTTATGACGATTATGCCAATTACATAATGGCGGATGGAGAGAAACGTGGTACTTTTCGAACGCCAACCGTATTTATTGATACGAACGATTTTGTTGCAAGGAATATCACCTTTGAAAATTCTGCAGGATTTGGAATAGAAGTAGGACAAGCATTGGCATTATATGTAGATGGAGATAGAATTACATTTGAGAATTGCAGAATATTAGGAGGACAGGACACGATATTTACTGCACCCTTGCCGCCTTTTGCATATGAACAAAATGGATTCAGAGGGCCGAAAGAATTCTCCCCACGTATTCATGGAAAACATTATTACAGAAATTGTTTTATATGTGGTGATGTGGATTTTATATTTGGCGGAGCAACGGCATATTTTGAAGTCTGCGAATTATATTCTAATAATATGCCGCAAGATAGGAAGGGTTATGTAACAGCAGCTTCTACCTCAGAGGAAACAGATTATGGTTATGTATTTAATTATTGTAAATTTACCGGTGATTGTCCGGCCGACAGTGTATATTTAGGAAGACCATGGCGAAATTTTGCTAAGGTGGCTATACTCAATTCTTATATGGGTGAACATATAAAAAAAGAAGGATGGGATGACTGGGGTAAAATAGATGCTCATGATACTGTATTTTTTGCCGAATACAATAATACTGGTAAAGGTGCTAATTTAGAAAATCGTCCATCCTGGGTTAAGATATTAACAGAAAAAGAGGCTGAAAACTTTTGTAAAGAAAAAGTTTTGGGGTTGAAATAAAAATAGTGGAGAAGAAGATATGGAGAGAACAATCTCAATTAATAAGTATTATACTTGTATGGAGCATTTTGAACAACGCTTTCAAAAGTATGGCCGAAAGAATAGATTTAAGGCTGGAACAAAAGAAGAATATACTCTTTGGAAAAATGAAGTACGTGATATACTAAAAGATCTGATTGGATTAGACAAAATGGAAACCTGTGATTTATTACCTCAGGTGATTGAAAAGATTACTTTAGAGAATAATATGATAAGAGAAAAGGTAATCATTCAAGTTGAACCTGAGGTATGGATGCCGTTCTTTATTTTAATACCGGAGCATATTAAGGATGGTGAAGTACAATGTTTCATAACGCCGTCAGGACATGCAGGAGGGGGAAAATATTCGGTAGCAGGTTGTAATGATATTCCAGCAATAGCAGACAAGATTGAATTATATAATTATGATTATGGAATGCAATTAGCCAAATTAGGGTATGTAGTATTATGCCCTGATAATAGAGGATTTGGAGAAAGAAGAGAAGTAGCACTTCAAAATGATAGTGAAGAGGCTTTTCTTAATGGTACCTGTTATCAATTAGCACATATGGCGGAACCTCTTGGTCAGACAGTAATTGGCATGTTTACATGGGATCTGACCCGTTTAATTGATTATATTCAAGAGCGCAAGGAGTGGAAAAGTGATAAAATCGGCTGCTTAGGTTTTTCGGGTGGCGGCATGCAGACTCTATGGCTGTCTGCACTGGATGATAGAGTAGAAGTAGCAGTAATAAGCGGATATATGTATGGATATCAGGACTCTCTTCTCAAATTAAATGGGAATTGCAGTTGTAATTATGTACCTCATTTGTGGGAACACGTGGATATGGGTGATATTGGAGCTTTAATTGCTCCAAGGCTGTTAATGATACAGTCCGGCATAGAGGATAAATTAAATGGAGAACGTGGCATAATTAATGCTATTGAACAAGTAGATATTATTCGTAATGTTTATCAGTTATTTGGCAAGGAGAAAAAATTATTCCATGATATTTGTGAAGGTGGTCATTGCTGGCATGGGGAGGCTTTAGAAAATTTTTTGATGGAACATTCAATTGGTTCGGGTGTCATAAGTCCAATTCAGGTTGTGAAATGAATAGTGGTGTATGTATATTCATTTTGTCTACCTTTCCTTCCTGCGGCATGTCCTTTGTAGAGCCTCAAAGATATGAAAAACATCGCAGTA
>CAUQEW010000034.1:0-51579 GCA_963517115.1 uncultured Lachnospiraceae bacterium
ATATGCATGTTGTCCTTACACATCCGAAATATGTCAAAGCTATCAAGGGTAAAAAAACCGATCATCATGATGCCAAATGGATTTCTAATCTTTTTCGTTTTGATATTGTACGTAGTTCTTTTATTCCGGACGAGAAAATACGTGCGCTTCGTGAACTGTCTCGTTATAGACTAAAGCTTTCGTATATTCGAACCGCTGAAATAAATCGATATCAAAACAGCATGACTATTTCTCGTATTCGCATTGATAACGTTCTAACTGATCCTTTTGGTAAAACAGCTTCTGTTCTTATGAAGTATCTATTAGAAACGGAATCTTTTAACGAAACAAAATGCCGAAAACTTATTCACGGAGGTGTTAAAGCAAGCCCCGATGAAATCATTGACTCTATTAATGGTTATCATATCCTTCCCGAACAACATTTCAAGATGACACGTGCCAAAGCTCATATGGACTTTATCAGCTCTATCATTGCTGAAATTGAAACGGAACTATTTATTCGGACTCGCCCTTATGACTGCATTATTAAACGGATTTCTAAAATGGCTGGTCTTACGGAGTTATCAGCTGTGTTTGTCATTTCTGAGATTGGTATTGATATGAATGTCTTCGAAGATGAAAAACATCTTGCTTCCTGGGCTGGTTTAACTCCTGCCAACAATGAATCTGCCGGTAAGAAAAAGTCTTCTCGTGTTTCTAAAGCTGGGCAATATTTAAAGCCTCTATTGGTTCAATGTGCATTAGCCGCCATTAAAAGTAAGAAGGATCCTTACTATGCCATTAAGTATCAACGGATTAAAAAACGCCGTGGACACAAAAAAGCTATTATTGCTATTGCTAGGATGATTTTAGTTGCTATATATCACATCATCAAAGATGATGCTGATTTCCATCCTATTGATTATGAAGCAGTAGTTCATCCGCAAAAACCAGTTGTTATTCCAAATCTTACAGTTGAAAATGTACTTCAGTTCCTCCAAGAGCAGGGAGCTGATGAAAATGCGATTAGTGTGCTCAAAGCGCAATATCAATTAACATGACATTTTCAACTAATATCTAGTCTCATTGGGTGGATTTGCTTGCACCCTTCTTAAGTTCGCTTCAAAACACTAAAAACATTTCACACTTACTCCTATCTGCCTGCTTTAGCAGACAACGCAAAAAAAACCCAAAGCCTATAAGCCTTGAGTTTTCATTAATCATTATCAGAAATATTTATTTATTATATTTCAATATGAACACTGAAAAAAACTTATATGGTCTCTCATATATCTATTAATTTTAGACGCACTTATCCCTTTGATCTGAAATACTGCTATCATAATAGATTCTAATTTTGCCCATTTAAGTGTGTTGTTCATTTTAATATATTCCTTCCAATCATTTTACTCTTTATTTATATTATGTCAAAATGTGGATTTAGTCAAGATTTATTTTCTAAAACCCTAATTTCTTATTATTATCTTCAGAAATTGGTTTACATAATTTTCTATTGCATTATAGTTTAAAATCAAATATAATTGCTTTATACAAAAGAAAAGTCCTGGGGTGTCCGAAACCCTACTATTTTGATCCTACAATGTTTATAAGGGATTCCAATATCACTAGTTAGATGTCAAGCCGTCATTGCAATGGAAGACAAAAGATTAGTTGCGGTTACCCACCTAGCTTAGCTAGGTATCAAAATCGTAGAAACGGCATTTTGGGCTAATTTTACTTCAGTAATTTAGCTAAGTTACCAAGGTACACAATTGATAATTCATGAAGTGCTCTTGTTATTGCTACATACAGAAGTTTTGCATCTGCATCACTGGCTTGATACCGAACTTCATCCGGGTTCCACAGAATAACCGAATCAAACTCTAACCCTTTGGTCATATGAATGGGAAGTACCATGACACCATCTGTAAAGGTCATCTCTTCCATACCCTCAGGTTGTTGAATTGTGATATAAGTCCCCAACAATTTTTGGACTTTTATACTCTCTTCTACCGTACGACAAATTACAGCTATGGTGGAATATCCTTCTTTCTGATTATCTTCTATTATCTGTACCGTCCTTAATATCATCTCCTTCTCATTCACTAATTGAATCACTGCAACTTCTTTTCCATGCCTTATGATCGGTTCAATATCATAGGTTTTAAAAGTACAATGCTTTAAAACTTTACTAGCGTAATCTGAGATTTCAACTGTATTTCGATAACTTTTCGCGAGAACATAGAACTTGTCTTTCTCTTGCTGAAACACTTCCGTTTTTAATGTTTCCCAATCGTTCATACCAGTATCATAATGAATATTCTGTGATACATCTCCCATAATTGTATAAGTGCAGTTTTGAAATAACTGTTTTAAAGCATAATAAATTAATACTCCAAAATCCTGTGCCTCATCCACTATAATATGTCTTACATATTCAAAATCTGGAGTGATTTTCAATCGTCTTTTTAGTAGTGTAAGCATACCAATATCATAGAGATCTATTGTTTTATCATTCAGGTTATCTATAAGAAGTCCAAGAACTTCTTTTTCCGGAATTGGTTGGTCATACTCCTTATGATGATCCTGTAAATGTCTTAGGAAATTCTTATAAACCTCCATAAGGTCAATTTTAATGTTCTTTTTACCAAAGTATTCTTTATATTTTTGAAGTTCAACTTTAATAACTTCTTTATCCTCATTACTCTTCTCATTACTAAGTCGAATTTTACTTGCTAAACGTTTATTTAATAAATCTATTTTCTCAAGTAGCGGTTTAGCAGAAAATATAGAAAGAAAGCTTTTAATCTCTTCTTTTGAATACAACACTTTACCACGATACAGAAAAGGCTCTGTTGTTATATGATCCAATTCATATTGTTCCAGGTATTGTTCCAGTGCTTTTATAAAGTAGATAGATCCCTTATATCTTTTTAAAGCCGTACTCCTTTCAGATTGGGTTATTGGACTCAATTTTGTAAAACTATTACTTAGTTTATACTTTCCTCTTTTTATATTAAAATCGCTACCTAATAATGTTAGAAAAAACTCTTCCATGACCAGTTGATTTATGTTATAAACATCAAGGTTTGGCAACACACCAGTAATATAGTTTAAAAGCATTTTATTACTACCAATGATATAAAATTCATCTGATCTAAATTTGTCTTTATAATTGTATAGTATATAAGAGATGCGGTGCATCGCAACTGTAGTTTTACCACTGCCTGCAACCCCTTGTACAATTACACTGTGCCAAGGAGTATCTCGAATAATTTGGTTTTGTTCTTTTTGAATCGTGGCTATAATTTCGCCTAACACTACTTCTTTATTCTTACTAAGATACTTTGTTAAAAATTCATCATTTGCAATCACATCAGTATCATAATAATCAATTAATTTGCTGTCTGAAATCTCAAAGGTACGTTTTAAGTTTAGTGTAATAAGGATTTCATCATCAAATGGTGATTTATATGAGCTTTCCCCAATATCACTGTCATAATAAACACTTGATATGGGTGCCCTCCAGTCAATAATCAGAATCTCTGAATTATTTTTGCTGATTCCATTTTTGCCAAGATATAAAGAGAAATTTTTCTCATCTCCTTTCTCTAAATAGTCTATCCTACCAAAATAAGGTTTCTTCAGCGCTAATAGATTTTTATTCCTTGTTCGTACCATCTGTGATTGTAAATCCAGACCAACTACAAGTTCATTATGAAGTTCCGGATTGTTTGACCGATAATTGTCATAGAGTTCTTTCGTTTCGGCATTACTTTCTTTTAGTTTAAATGTATAATCGTCAATATTCTTCTGTATGACTTTTAAACAATGTTCCAAATGCAGTTCTTCTTTTACTCTCTCCTCTATACCATCTACAGCCTGAGTTATTATCTGATCATCTTCCATTCTTAATTCTTCCATTATTCCCTCCTATTTTAAATGAACGTTTTTAAAAACCGTTCAGAATTCACTTGTTTCAATGTCATGTATTAAATAATAATGTTTTTCCGAAAAAAATACTAGACTTTTATTTTAAAATATGTTATCATTCATAATGTAGTTTACCTAAAAATACGGAAAAAGCTGTCAGATAATCTGGCAGCTTTTTATTTTAAGGGAGTAGGCTTATGCAAACAATTCCAGCTAAAACCATAGTATCTTCCTACCGTGAATCCGGTTGGTTCAGCTCAAACTTTAATATGAATATTTATAAAGGGTGTTGTCATGGATGCATTTATTGTGACAGTCGCAGCGACTGCTATCATGTTGAGAATTTTGATGAGGTAAGAGCAAAGTATGATGCCCTTGCAATTATTGAAAATGATTTAAAAGCGAAACGAAAAACCGGTATCATCATTACCGGTTCTATGAGTGATGCCTATAATCCTTTTGAAAAACAGTATGAACTTACCCGTGGTGCATTAAAGCTTACTGATCAATATGGTTTTGGTATCATCATTGATACAAAATCGGATCTGGTATTACGTGATATCGATCTTTTGCTTAGTATTAAAAAGCATTCTCCTGTTGTTGTTAATTTCACTATAACTACTGCAGACGATGATTTGTGCCGTAAAATCGAACGTAATGTTTGCCTCACAAGTAATCGCCTTGCTGCTATAAAAACTTTATCGGATGCGGGTATCCAATGTGGAGTTCTACTTATGCCCATACTCCCCTACATAAATGATACAGAAGAAAATATATTTAACATTGTGTATCGAGCAAAGGCCGCTGGCGCACAATGGCTTTATAACGGATATGACGGCAGTTTTGGTGTAACCTTACGCCAAAACCAACGAGAATATTTTTTTAATTGGCTCGATAAATTATTCCCCACTACAAAACAAAAATATGTTGAAACCTATGGACAATCATACAGTTGTAATTCACCAAACGCTGCTAAGTTATGGACATTATTTCAAGCAGAGTGTAATAAGTTGGGACTCAAATATCATATGTCTGATATCGTTACTCTTATTAACAGTGAATATCGATATGACCAGCTGAGCTTATTCTAAAGACACCAGGCCTATATTATATTACTTTAATTATACAGTTAACTACTATGTTGTTCTGATATCATCCCTTTTTAATTTCCGAATGCTGATAACAATAATAAATACCAGATACACTGTCACACTAATTATAAACTGTAATCCCTTACCCACCATCATATCCTGATATTTATTTGCATTCATTCCAAGCATCATAAGCGAATAAGGCCAGAACATTCCTTTTCCCATGTTAGAAATTAATAATCCTAAAATACTTCCAATCAGCGCCATTGCAATTGGCATAGAAAAGCTACGAATTCTCATGGATAGCAAAAGCTGTAAGGCAGCTATAACCACGCCCCCAATGCTTCCTCTAATGAGCCATCCTACTATTTGAAATGGTATTATTCCGGGTAGTCCTACTAATTTTCCACAAATGAAATACAAAATACCTACCCATATTTGCGTCATTATGGTTACCTTAAATGCAACTGCAAGCTTAGATAAAAATACGTAAGATATCGGAATCGGTGTTGTCATAAGCGCATTCCAATTATTATTCAGATGTTCTAATCTCCAAAGGTAGGAACAATAAAGAGCTATCAAGGGACCATAGAAGAAATTAGCATAAAATAACGTATGCTGCGTCCAAAGGCTATACCATTCTGCTTTTAAAATATCTTGGTTCTGCACATAATTAAATGTACCCATAATGGCCGGGATACATGGAATCAATATAAATGCCATCCATATAAAGGAACGTTTCAATTTTAGATTTTCTGCTTTTATACTTCGTAAAAACATCCCTACACTTCCTTTCTCATAAACAAATATTTTCCTATTAGGTAAATCAATATACTAACTATAAAGAAATAGATGAATACCCAGGGTTCAAAAGGCACTTCATAAAAGCTAAGAATCCTTGTTTTCTCATCCCATTTATATGCTACGGTAGAGAATACCCCGTAATATCCCCAAATCACAAGTCTTTGTACTGCTTCAGGAAAAAACATTGAAAACAAACCCATAAAGGAGCCAAGTAGCCCAACTGTTAATGGTGCTATTTGATTTTCAAAAAGAAGTGATAAAATCTGCTGAATCAGTAATATTGCCATACTTACAATAAAAGTTGATATAACATAACAAAGCATCTGATAATAGGGCATTTCATTTTTAAAGTGAAACATTTGACTTTGTAGCAGTATAATAGAAAGCTGCATTACTATAATGAAGATGATATACATACTTCCCAGCAGCAATTTGCAATCATATACCCTACCCTTCTTTTGTAATGTACATAATAACTTTAGTGTATTTCCTTTATTCTCAATATCACACAATCTGCTTGCTATCATTGCAAGTAGAACGGGTAGTGTAATAGCATTAATTGCCGGTAGTTCAAATAACAAATAAGAATACCCATCTGCAAGTTCAGAAACATCCGCTTTTCCTAATATCCAAGCAGTCCACATAAAATGTAATAATATCATAGCAAGTATAATCAGCCAAATGTTCCTATACTTTGTCTTTTTTACTTCAGTTTTAAATTGTTTGAAAAATCCTGCCTTTTTACCAGTATGATTCGCCACAAGTATATTCTCGTTTTGCTTAACTTCTATCATTACAAACTCACCTGCTTTCCAGTGAGGCTTAGGAAAATATCCTCTAAACTTTTTTGGTGTTCTTCAATTCTAATAATTCCTACTCCTTCCTTTACTAAAAGTGAAATTAAAAAAGCCAGATTTTCATCTTCTATATCTGGAATGGAAATCATGTTCTCTATCATACTGTATCCTGTTTTATTTTCTTTCAGAACTTTAATAGCAGCCAAGTTATTCATAGTACGAATTAAAATCCTTTTTTGACTATGTTCATGTAAACTTACTAAGCTATTTTGAAAAATAAGTTCTCCCTTATCAATAATTCCTACGTGGGTAGCCATCTGGTCAATTTCACTTAGTATGTGGCTGGATAATAGAACAGTCATACCATACTTCTCAGGCAGTGAGCATATAAGTTCTCTCATTTCCTGAATTCCGGCAGGATCTAGTCCGTTGGTTGGCTCATCCAGTAATAATAGTTTCGGTATACCAAGTAATGCAGCGGCAAGTCCAAGACGCTGCTTCATTCCAAAAGAATATTGATTTACTTTTTTATCCTGCTGATTTTCCATACGAACAATATGCAGCACTTCCTCAATTTCTGCCTTTGGTACATTCTTTAACATCTGCACAATTTCAAGATTTTCTCTTCCGGATAAATGCCCATAGTAAGAAGGTGATTCAATTAACGAACCGGTATTCCTTAAGATTTCCAGCCTGTTTCTATCATTTACTGTCTTCCCATAAACTTCCACCTGTCCCTTTGTCGGCTTCACTAGCCCTAAAATCATTTTCATCGTTGTACTTTTTCCAGCACCGTTTGGACCAAGAAAACCATAGACACTCCCGTCTGGAACTTTTAAGTCTATATTATGTACTGATATCTTTTTACCATATTGTTTCGTTAATTGTTTGGTTTCTACTAACAAACTCATCTTATTTACTCCTCCTATTTAACAGATTCCAAATCTGCCTTTCTAAGGATTTATACTAATACTCCTTCCTTACTTGTGCATGAAGTCTTCCTTACTTTTACCTTAAATTTTTCATAGATTGCTGTCAGATGTGTTTTTTTGTTTTATAATAGTACCTATCAAATAGAAATGGAACGAAGTGATAATATGAATCATATTTATGAGAGCAAAATATTATTTGTAGATGACAATATAGATTTACAGAGAATGGTAACCGATATATTTATAAAAGAAGGTTTTCAAAATGTAGTTACCGCTGCAAATTGTATGGAGGCAGTTTCTGCTTTCCAAAATATGCGTCCTGATTTAGTTATATTGGATATTATGCTTCCCGATGGGGATGGTTTTTCCCTTATGAGGGAATTCCGCACTTTTTCCGATGCACCGGTTCTGTTTCTTTCTGCTAAAGAGGAAGACAACGATAGACTTCTTGGTTTGAGACTGGGAGCGGATGATTACATTACAAAACCTTTTTTACCGAGAGAGCTGATACTTAGGCTGACTGCAATCTTAAAACGCACCTATTTTCCACCAAAACGTACACCCTATATAATCCCAAATTTAGTATTTGGTAGACACATTGTAGACATTAACAGTGGTACGGTGTCCTTTGGTGATACCACTCTTTCTTTTACTGCAAAGGAACTGGTCATTTTGAAAAAATTAAATGAAAATAGAGGGAATATCGTAACTTTTGATTCTCTTAGTCAGGCAGTTTGGAAAGATAGTTACTATGGATATGAGAATACTCTTATGGTACACATCAGGCGAATTCGTGAAAAAATTGAAGAGGATCCCTCTAGTCCACAATATCTGATTACAGTGCGGGGTTTGGGTTATAAGATAGCGAAGCAGCTATAGAAAACGAAAAATAAGAAATCGGAAAGGATTTGAAAAATGCAAGGTCTGTTTAAAATCTTTCGACGCTATATTGTTACTGCGTACTTTATTACTTGTCTGATACTTTTTTTAAATATCATAGCTTATGCCAATTTCATTCTTCATTATAGCCAATATTCCAGCCATAGCTATGAAATTCAGCAAATGTCAAAAGAACTGACCTCAGATTCTCATTCCATTACTCTTTCAGAAACTGGGTTAAATATGCTGAAATCTCAATATGCCTGGGCAATGTTACTTGATGATACCGGTAATGTGATATGGAACTGGAATTTACCTAACGATATTCCCAAATCTTTTACCGCTTCTAATATAGCATCTTTTAGCAAATGGTATTTAAATGATTATCCTGTCAATGTATGGACAAATGACAATGGACTTTTGGTGGTTGGCAATCCAAAGAATAGCATATGGAAAATGAGAATTGAACTACCAGAAATCTTAATAGAAGACTTGCCCTATTATCTACTCCTTGTACTTGCGGTCAATTTTCTTCTTATCCTTTTGTTGTCCATATATTTTGGTTACCGATTTTATCGTTCCTTATTCCCTATTGCCAAAGGAATTGATCAGCTTTCCGAACAGGAGCGAATTACTCTGCCGGAAAAAGGAATGGTTGCAGAGCTTGCTAAGAAACTTAATAAGACTTCATCTATCTTGGAAACACAAAGCACTTACCTTTCCAAAAGGGATACAGCAAGAACTAATTGGATCGATAGTGTCTCTCATGATATACGTACACCTCTTACTATGATTATGGGTTATGCAGATAGTTTGGAATCAGATACTTCTCTCAATGACGATCAGAGGCAACAAGCATATATTATTAAAAACCAAAGTGTCATGATAAAGAAATTATTAGAGGATTTAAATTTAACTTCAAAATTAGAATATAATATGCAGCCCTTAAGAATGACAACATACTCCCCTGCATCTCTGCTTCGTGAAATACTTACGGCCTATATCAATGATAATTTGGATGAAAAGTATTCCATAAGCTTAGAAATAGAATCTGCTGTGGAAACACTAACCTTGCAGGGAGATACTGAGCTATTGACACGCGCCTATAACAATATCATCGGCAACAGCATTCGCCACAATGAAAGAGGTTGCAACATTGCTGTTACAGCCTCTTTTTCAGACGACGTTTGTACGATTTGTTTTTCTGATGATGGAAAGGGGATACCTTCAAAAGTCATAGCTGCTTTAGCATCCGATATAAAACATATAGAAAATGAACCACATATCATGGGCCTTAGAATTGTAAATCAGATAGTTAAGGCTCATAATGGCACCTTCAAAATACATAACGGCGATGAGGGAATTGAAGTTATGTTATAATTCTGCTTATAAATGAGAATTAAACAGTTCTATAAATAAACAAACAAAATTTCTGACAAGTATATTCTGCGATATAATCTATACTTTGTATTTAATTCTCGTCTTGTCATGAAAGCATTTGTAAAAAATTCCCATAGAAAAACCCAGCCCCCAATAAATATACCTTCATTAATTACTTTTATTATAACATTTTCATTTCCATATTGAAAAAAATATCCAACACTTAGGAATAAAGTAGCTAGGAAAAAGTATAAGATATACTTTTTCCTAAGCTTAATTCTGCTTCTTGCTATTTTTTCTACTGCATAGGAATAATAATTCTTATAAGCCGATTCAACTGCTATTTCTTTATTTGTATCTTTCTTTTGTTCCGGTATATATAGAACTATATTAAGGCTATACTTTGAAGGTATATCTTCTGCAGAGGTAACAATAAAATCATCAAATTCTGCTTCTATAAATCGCTTTTTAAACGGTGCGGGATCCCATACATCGTAGACGTCGTCGTAATCATCAAGTGAGACATCTATTAAATAGGCATTATTGACTTCATCAAATCTATATTGTTTTTGAATCTGAGAAATTCTTTTTTCTCTCATAACAACTCCCTAGTAGATTTATATGATTATTGATCTGTTCATTTCTTTGTCTTTTGTATTAAATACCTCATTTTATATTTCATTGATGCAAATTTTCTTATTTTATTAACAATTGTATAATTTACCAAACCACCCACTGCCCCTATAATTGGAATACCTTGAACAAATTTAGCTGTTAATAAATTATATGATAAAATATCAGACGTTATTTTAATCTGTTCCTTAAGGGTTATTGATTCAGTTTCTTTCATGTTATCCATTTTTTCTTCTAACAAATTTAGTTGTTTATTAAATTCTTTTTGCTTCACGTCTTTTGACATAGCCGCACAGATTAAAAGAAGAATATAACGTTTTTCCTGCTCACTTTCGTAATCAAAGCCGTAGCTAAGTGCAATTTCATATACTGTCTTCATTATAACAGAGATAAACAGAGGAATGTCCGGCAGTCCAATTCCCAATAGTCCTAAAATAGTCCCTTCCGCCACTGAGATAGTAGTATTCACCATGTTGGATTTGTTTGCTAGTTTATCTACATTTTTAATATGTTTTTTACTTAATCTTCTCTCAACTGCATAATTATTTAAATCGTACTTCAATTGTATGTTATCTTTACTATACGTCATTTCAATATATTTATTTCCTTTTTCAAATACTAATTCAAATCCTTTATAAAAAGCAAGGTCTAGGGTACTTTTTAGTTTATCCGGAATTTGATCTTCTATCCTATTTAACATAGGTGTTAACTTTGTTTTTATTAACTGGTTTTCCGGTTTATTTAGTAATTTTTCTTCCTTTACTTTCATATAATCTATTTGCCTTTTTAATATTTTATCCATTCTCGTTAATACCTCCATATCTGTAACTAATACTATTATACCATAGCAAATGAAAATTATGTGTAATTTTCTACCATATTTCAACTAATGCACCAACAATATAAGGTGCAGGAATAATAATTCCAAAGGTAAAACCCCCTTGATTTCTCTTAAAGAGTTCTCTTAAAGAGTGAATCAAGGGGGCTTTAAATTAATTACCACATTCTATACTAATCTCATTAAATTTCTCTAACACATCATCAATATTCAAAGTTTTCTTTTCTTCGCCCGCACGGTCAATGATAGTGTTGCCTTGATGCATCATAATTAGTCGATTTCCATATTCCACTGCATAGCGAAGATTATGAGTCACCATAATGGTAGTTAGTTTCTTCTCTTTCACAATCTTATCCGTTAATTCCATAATTAATTCCGCTGTCTTTGGATCCAGTGCTGCAGTATGTTCATCCAGAATTAAGAATTGAATCGGTGTCATGGTTGACATTAAAAGTGCCATTGCCTGCCGTTGTCCACCGGATAAGGAACCTACGGGTACCTCCATCTTATCTTCAAGTCCAAGGTTTAAAGTACGTAGATTCTCCCGATAATACTCAATCCTATTTTTATTCGTTCCTTTTAAAAGATTAAAGGGTTTTCCTTTATTATCTGCCAGTGACATGTTCTCTGAGATAGTCATATTAGGACAGGTTCCCATGGATGGATTTTGGTAGACACGCCCAATTCTACGTTGACGCTTATACTCCGGCATATTTGTTATATCTGCTTTGTTGATTATTATTTTACCAGAGTCTAGGGGGATGCTTCCACATATTATATTTAGCATTGAAGTTTTACCGGATCCATTACTACCAACCACCGATACAAATTCCTGATCCTGAATGGTGAGATTAAATTGATCGAACAAGCACATCTCATTCACTGTACCAGGATTATAATATTTATTAATGTTTTGTAATTCAAGCATTTGTCTTCACCTTCCTTTTTCGGTCATAACTCAGAATTAGTATTCCTAAAAACAGGACTGATGTGATAAGCTTCAAATCGGAAGCAGCCATACCAAAAGAGATAGCAATGGAGACACATAATTTGTAGATAACAGAACCGACAATTACAGCGGTAGTCGCCTTAACAAAGGTAACTTTTTTCAACAGATTAATACCAATAATTACACTTGCAAGTCCAATTACCATTGTTCCGGTACCGGTTGATATTTCAAAAAATCCATTCTTTTGACTGTAAATACTTCCAGCTAATCCTACAAAGGCATTGGCAATGGAAAGTCCTATAATTTTTACTGTTCCTTTGTCCTTAGCTAATGATGTAACAATTGTTTCATTATCACCTACTGCGCGGAGTAAATATCCAGATTTTGTTCTTAAATATAGATCTAGTATTAATTTCATAATGACTACAATGATCAACAATATTATTGTAACAAGAAATGGTTGAAAACCCTCAGGAATAATTTTCTCAAGGAAAGCATTTTCAAATATCGTTTCCTTGGTGAAAATTGGAACATTGGCTTTACCTGCAATCCGTAAGTTCACAGAATATAATGCTGTCATCATAATGATACCGGATAATAAGTCTCTAACTTTGAACTTTACATGAATAATTCCTGTTATCATACCAGCAATAGCGCCAGCTATAAAAGAAACAAGCAGTGTTAATAGTGGATTTACTCCTGCCGTAATTAGCACAACAGTAACAGCACCGCCTAGTGGAAAGGTACCATCCACCGAAAGATCCGGAAAATCCAATATTTTATAGGTAATGTACACACCCAGTGCCATGATTGCATATACAAAGCCCTCTTCCAATACTCCCAGTAGAATCGTTAACATATTACACCCTTGCCTTTCTAAGCTCTTATTTTATTTCTCTATTCTGTGATTTCACTAAACATTTCCTTTGCAGTACTTACTAACTCATCTGGAATTGTGATTCCAAGATTCTGAGCAACTGCTGTATTTCCATAAAAAGATGCTTCCTCTATAATTTCAAAATTAATTTCGCTAGCCTTTTTCTCTCCGCTAAGTACCTGGGCTGCCATTTTTCCTGTCTGGATTCCAAGATCATAGTAATCAAGACCAACGGTTGCAAGACATCCTATCTTAACTTGTTCTACTTCGCTTCCAAAGACAGGAATATTCTTCTCTGCAGCTTTGTCTAAAATAATAGGAAGTGAACTTACTACCGTATTATCAGTTAAATTATTAAGGCAATCAACTTTCTCTAATAAGCTATCCGTTGCCAATGGAATATCCGCTGTAACAGAAATACCACCCTCTACAATTTCAAAACCATAATTTGCTGCAGCTGCTTTATATTCTGCAATAGCTGAAACTGAGTTTACTTCGCTGGTACTATACAAAATACCAATGGTCTTAGCGTCTGGTAATATGGAACGAATCATTTCTAATTGTTTTTCAACCGGAAGCTTATCACTTGTACCTGTTGCATTACCACTTGGTGTCTTGTCTGCGTTAGCAAGCTCTGCAAGCACTGGATCTGTTACTGCCGTAAAGATAACTGGTATATCCGTATTTTTAGTTGCACCAAATGCACTTTGTGCCATTGGGGTAGCAATTGCTGCTATTAAATCTACTTTTTTTGCTACAAAGTTATTCGCTATCTGAGTTGCTGTACCACCATCTGCTTGCGCATTATCATACATTACTGTTAAATTCTCGCCTTCCACATAGCCTTCTTCTGCTAATCCTGCAAGAAACCCTTCTCTGCAGTTGTCAAGGGAACCATGTTCCGCAAATTGTCCAATACCGATTGTAATCTGTCCATCATCTTTCTTGCTACATCCTACTAACATACTAATTACTAATACAAAGGTAATTGCTAATGATATACTCTTTCTCATAAAACCCTCCTTGATTTGTAGGAGGATTTTTATCCTCCCTTGATTTGTAGGAGGATTTTTGTCCTCCCTTGATTTGTAGGAGGATTTTTATCCTCCTTAGTTATGTAGGAGGTTTTATCCTCCCTTAGTTTGTAGAGGATTCTTATCCTCTCTTAGTTTCGCCATTTGTGCTCTGTCTTATTGATTACTGTGGTTCTTTTTTGCAATAAAAAAAGCCCCAAGTATAATATACTTGAGACGAATAATATCCGCGGTACCACTCAATTTGACTAAGTCCACTCTTTCATATACATAAAATATATGCCATACTAATAACGGTTATGGTTTCCGTCAACGCCTACTATATGTTCGGGTTGCCCTCAAAAGCCCATTCAGCTAAAAACTCCATATCGCATTCCACCAATTGCGACTCTCTGTTATGTTGTATTAAAGCTTACTCTTCTTTCTCAACGGTTTCACTTATTAATGACTTTATGATAATACAAGAAATTGTTTTTGTCAATATGATTGTAAAATATTAATTTTAAATTATCCCAATCAATTTTTCAATCTTTTGTTCATTACAACAGGTATAACTTAACCCATATTGTTATATTATAAAGATAATCTCATTTCTGTACAATCGTTAATTTTTTCTTTGAACCCTAATTTATTATATATCGGCCTGCCATCTTCAGTAGCTGATAGTTCAATATATGTTAAACTATGATCTTTTGCTTCTATTATTAATTCATTCAAAATTTTGGTTGCGATTCCTTGTTTGCGATAATTAGGGTAGGTAAAAACATTTAAGACTAAACCTGTTCTTCCAGTAATAAAGTTAGGATTAGCCGGTTTTTCGCATATGACTAGAAAAGAGGTTGAAATTATCTGTCCATCCGTTTCAGCTATATATGCTATAAAGTCTTGATTCAAGTGATTTTTAAAATAATTAGGCAACTGCTTCTGCAATGCTCTTTCTTGTTCTTCAGATAAATTACCAAAATGACAATTCAAATACGCAAATCTTAAATCGACTAATGAATTAATGTCACTCTCTCCAGCTTTACGTATAACCATTTAATATTCACCTCACCTGCAAATTTATTATTCACTATATCATCTTCCATTTCACGTATTTTACCAGCATATAAACTTCCTGTCAATCTATTACATAAAAAGGAATTTAACGTTTACTTATGTAGATCAATAATGTCGTTTTTAGTAATTAAATCGCGTTTTAACTTTCATATACAAACATTTACAAATTTTTCTTCGTGCAAAAGAAGCAAAGTAGCTGTTATATCCACTAATTAATGTACGTTTTAATTATATTAATTAATTTTAAGAATTGGTATATCAACATATATAATCATTGGTTTATTATAAATATTCTTAATTTGTATTATCCCTGAAGCAGAAGATATATTAGCTTCCTTATTCTCAGAAGTAGCTACAATAGTTGCATTAAAGTCATAAGCACTTACACCATTTTCATATTTATATTTAAAATTTAGTTCAACATTTTTTAGTGATAAAGTGCACTTATTTTCATAGGATACTTTTTTATTTCTATAAATTGTCCTATTATTTACAAAGCTTTCAAGACATCCATTTCCAAGATAATTGGCATATTTGCTTTTTTCTTTCTTTAATGTATCTTCATTAACAAAATCAGTAGTAACAATTTCATGGACAGTATAGTATTGATTTAAAAATTCCCTAACAACTTTTTCTTCTGGATTATTGCTTCTATACATTATTGAAATAATTATTGCTAACAATACAAATGCAATAGTAACTATAATATACTTTTTTGATTTATTCATATGATCCCCCAAATTGGCAAACTATTTAATAGCGACTCCCCTTTAATTAAATTATGATTTAATGGCAAATATATTGATTCATAATTTCTAACTATAGCTTACTAATGATATTTTTATTATATAACTAATATAGTAAATTTACCACAAAATTTATCCTGTTTACTATGTAATACGTTTATATTTAAATCCTTTACGAGTTGCTATCTTTCCCATAATTTGCTATAATAGTATCAATCGAAGTCGTTATACTATTACTAGAAAACTCTCACGCACAATTTTATATATTATTGTGCCTGAGCAAATTGAAAGGAACGTGATTACTATGTCAAAAATTATTATGGGCATCAAATTAGAAGAGCGTATTCAATCCGCTACCAAAGTTCAGGAATTATTATCAAAGTATGGATGTGAAATAAGTACACGAATCGGTCTACATGTGGCATCTTCAGAAACTTGTAGCCCACAGGGACTAATCGTCTTAGAATTTATCGATGATGCAGAAGATTCCGTTGCAGAATTTGAAGAAGAATTATCAAAAATTGATAACTTAGTTATTCAGAAAATGATCTTTTAACTACTTAATACACCACTCGTAAATAAAAAAACAATTATTCCGATGTTACCAATGAAACAAATAGATAGGATATACACAGTAATCTATGTATATCCTATCTATTTGTTTATGCTGCAATATTGGGGATTAAAATATCATGCATCAGGGTCTGAAGTCCAATCTTTAATATGTTCATCAATATTAAAAGCTAATTGCTTATTTCTTATATATACAGTATTTTCATCAGGATATATAACAATATCGTCTTTATCACGATTGCCTACATCAAGTATCTGCAGTATTTCCGTACTATTATTTATAAACTGATGTGCGATATCTTTACCAGCAGGTTTTGAAATGACATCACCTGTCTTTATTAGTAACTCTTCTCCATTTATTCTCAATATACCTTTTCCACTCATTATGAGGAAAAATTCTTCCTGTCTAGAATGTGAATGATACTTTACACTTTTACCACCGGGTTTAACAAAATCTATGTTGACATAAATCTTTTCAGTTCCCATAGCATCACCAATTAATAGTGATTTCATCTTAGTTTGAAACTCCGGGTCATCCATATATTCCTTTGGGATATTATCTATATTAGATATTTTATACAATGTAGTCCTCCTATCAACAATTAATAATTAGAACAAGCGCCTCCACCAATAGAAAAGTGGAGACGTTTATAATAATAGCATATTATGTTAGGGTGTCAAAAGCCCAATTTAGGTTGTGTAATGAAAGACTTTTGACACCCTAACCATATTTTGTTTAATCAATCGTTATTTATAACTATAATCTTTGAATTATTTATTGGTTAAATATTTAATACTTCTTCCCACATCGGATAAGCCGTCTGGTACTGGTTTATCATTTTCAACAATAATCCATTCCATACCGATTCTCTCAGACGCTTCAATAATTCCTTTTATGTTGTTAAAGCCTTCTCCAATAGCACAAGGAACACCCTCAAAGTTACCATCTTTTAGATGAATAAGAGCAATCTCATTTGCTGATTCTTTTATGTAACGACAAGGTTCTATTCCAGCATTAAATACCCAAAAAGTATCAAGTTCAAGCTTACATAATTTCTTAATATAATCCATAGGAATACTGCCATCCTCTAATTTTTTAAATTCATGAGAATGGTTGTGATAAACCAATTCCATATCGTAAGCTTTCATTGCTTCCTGTGCTTTTTCCATTACTTTTTGTAAGTGTTCCACTTCTGCTAAGTCAGTTGTTGGTGCATAAGCGCAGACTACCGCTTTAACGCCTACTTTTGAGTTATAGTCCAGAATTTCATCCAATTTTGTTTCTAAGTCGTCAATTATATGATGACTTGCGATTGGTTCCAACCCTACTTCTTTTAAGAAAAGCTTCAGTTCTTCTGCCTCAAATCCTGCATAGCCAGCAAATTCAACACCATCATATCCCATGGTTTTAACTTTTTTTAGAACATCTTTAAATTCTTCTTTTGTTTGATAAAAATCCCTAACTGTATATAACTGCAACCCTATCTTCATAATTTGCCTCCAAGTTCTGAGAATGAGTGCTTGCATTCATTCTCAGAATGCAAACCTCAGTGTGAAAGTGTTTTCGAGTGAAATTATCTTTTCCAATTTCTATTTCACACTCCTGCCTTCTTCCATCCTAGTCGTAGTAACCATATTGCCAACCCGGTTACTTTAAGCTTTTTCTTCCTAACTAGATTCTTACTGTAATTGACTTTCCTTTTTCAGCTGATTCAAATACAGTATCTAACACTTTCATTACACGCATTGCTTGTTCTGGCTTTACAACCAATTCCGCCTTACCTTCTGCTGCATCTCTAAAGTTACGGTAATAATCTTTTGGATCCGTTACAATCTCTGGTAATTCAAGACGCTCTATTGTTTCTTCCGGTCTAGGCGCCATAGTTCTTGTTGGCCCAGCTGTGGTATAAACAATTCCTTCTTCCCATTTCACTTCAACTGTATTAGCGCAAACAACCTGACCTTCACATGCAAAGTTATCAATCTGTACGGTACCCTTATCACCAGATACATGCCATCTTGGCAAGTTGATAAAGGTATAAGTATCTACCTCTACTAAGGCAGATAATCCATTTTCAAATCGCATCAGCAATTTAAAATTATCATCTACTCCTTCGAACTTAATAGATAACATATGAGCATATATTTCTGTTACTGGACTATCCACCATCCACATAATCTGATCGATTAAATGAACGCCCCAGTCAAGTAACATGCCACCACCGGCTTCTTTCACACATCGCCAGTCACCTGGAATACCCTTGCTTCCCTGTACACGGGATTCAATGTAGAAGGGAGCACCAATGGTACCATCATTGATAATTTTCTTAACCGTAAGAAAATCTTTATCCCATCTACGATTCTGATGAACTGAAAACTGTTGTCCTGTTTTTTTACTTATATCAAGAACCTCTTTCAGATCGTCAGCACACATCATGACCGGTTTTTCACAAATTACGTGTTTCCCCGCTTCCAGAGCTTTGATTGAAAGTTCCTTGTGAAAATTATTAGGTACTGCAAGAATAACTGTTTGAATGGATTTATCTGATAACAGTTCTTCTAAAGTATCAAATCCTTTAATTCCTAGTTCTCTAGCTGCTTCAACTCTTTTAGGATTAATATCATATATTCCAGCTAAATGAAATTCTTCTGGCATTTCCAATAAGGATTTCTTATGCCAGCCACCCATTCCACCAAATCCTATGATTGCTATTTCGTACATACTAAACTCCCATCTGCGTGATTCTAATGCTATTTATTTTAATGATTAAGCCCAATACATATTAATCTGTTCACTATCAAAGATAATTGTTCTCTTTAATACTTCCACTGCCTTCTCAAGTCCTTCTTTGGTAGTCATTAAGCCATCTTCATGCTCAATAGAAATAACCCCATCATAACCAATCTTGCGAAGTTCACTGAACATGCTGCGCCATACTTCTTCGCCATGACCATAACCAACTGTACGGAATACCCAGGAACGATTTTCTATATCACTAAATTTAGAAGTATCTAATACACCGTTAACTGCTGTATTGTAGGAATCAATAGCAGTATCTTTTGCATGAAAATGATAAATAGCGCCTTTTAATGCACGAATCGCTAACACTGGGTCAATTCCCTGCCAGAATAAATGGGATGGATCAAAGTTTGCACCAATAGTAGGTCCAACAGCCTCACGAAGACGAAGAAGTGTTCCTGGATTGTATACGCAAAAACCAGGATGTAATTCTAATGCAATCTGAGTTACTCCATGATCATTTGCAAATTTGCACATGTTTTTCCAGTAAGGAATTAACTTCTCATTCCATTGCCAATCTTTAATCTGTTGAAAATCATCCGGCCAAGTTGCAACAACCCAGTTTGGAAGCTGTGAAGTCTCACTATCTCCTGGGCATCCGGAGAATCCAACTACTGTTTTAACTCCTACCTTTTCTGCTAACAGAATCGTAGCTTCAAACTGTTCGTGAAATTCACGAGCAATTTCTTTATTTGGATGAAGTGGATTACCATGACAGGAAAAAGCAGCAACGTCAAGTCCATAATTATTAATTGTAGCCATAAATTCATCAATTAGCTGAGGGTTGGCTATGAATTTTCTTGCATCTGCATGTGCAGTACCAGGATATCCTCCACAACCGATTTCCACCTGTTGCACTCCAATGGATTTCAAATATTCAAGAGTCTTATCAAGGGACATATCACCTAATAAAACTGTCATTACACCTAATTTCATATAATTAATCCTCCTTAATTAAAATATACTGGTTGGCCAGTTTTAGCAGATTCGTAGATAGCTTCTAATATTCTGGTTACAACTGCTGCCTGTTCTGGCAATACGGTTAATTCACCTTTACCTAATATAGCATTTGCAAAAATTATCTGTTCCGTTACTTGAGGTGTTGCAGTGTCTCCTTCAAAAAATGCTACTCCGCCTGCTTCTAATGATGGATTTGTAACATATTGCTTATTATGTTTTACTCCATTGATACGTAGTCCATCCTGCATATCAGCTCCTGCCTTTGTTCCACAGAGTGCTGTTTTTGCTTCTAATACATCTAACGTATTGAGAGCCCAGCTAGCTTCTAATGTAATTGTTGCACCATTCTCCATTACTATAAAACCAAAAGCACTGTCTTCTACTGTAAAGTCTTCTGGCTTCCATAAACCAAACGCATTACCTTGATCGGTATCCTTATTTAATTTGTGATAGGATGTTCCAACTGCATACTTTGGTTTATAATTATCCATAGTCCATAAAGTCAAGTCCAAAGCATGGGTTCCTATATCGATTAATGGACCTCCACCTTGCTCATATTCATTTAGGAACACTCCCCATGTAGGTACTGCACGACGACGAATCGCTTTTGCTTTTGCATAATAAATATCTCCTAAAGTACCATCTTCGCACTCAGCTTTGAGATACTGGCTATCTGCACGATAACGATTTTGGTAGCCTATTGTAAGAATTTTTCCAGTCTCTTTTACTGCTTCTATCATAGTGCAGGCTTCCGCATAATTCATTGCCATTGGTTTCTCACACATTACATGCTTATCAGCGTGCAAAGCATCTACAGTAATTGTTGCATGGGATCTGTTTGGTGTACAAACGTAAATAGCATCTAATTCTTCTTTTAACAATTCTTTGTAATCTGTATAAACTTTTGCACTCTCATCACCGAATTCTTTTGCAGCTTTTTCAGCTCTTTCCACAATTGTGTCACAAAAAGCTACCATTTCTGCTAATCCTGCTGTCTTTATAGATGGCATATGCTTGCCATTGGCTATACCACCACAACCTATAATACCTACTCTTAATTTACCCATTTTAGTCTCCATCCTTTGATTTACTTTTTTGTTGCAAATTTTTCATAATGGTATTATACTAAATTAAATTCAATAAGTCGTGCCACTTAATTAAATATATGTGTCAAAAAATGCTACATATTGGAGGTTTTTAATGAATAACTTTATGTATGAATATAACAGAGATAATAAAAAAAGCCCTCTCTGCTGGAAGTCTATAAACGATAACTGCTTGCCTCATTTTCACAGTAGTATTGAAATCATTTATGTAACCTCCGGCGAAATTAAAGCAACATTAAATGGTCAGGTTTATGTAGTAAAACATATGGATTTTCTAATAGTGCCTAGCTATACGATCCACATTTATACAACAGAACTAAGTTCTAGTTCCTATGTGTTTACAATTCCTCTTGATACGATACCCTCCTTTAAAGCAACCTTTTATAAAAAAACCTTTGCTTCTCTTCTAATAGAAAACCCACAGTATGGCAAGGAATTAAAGCATTGTTTAGATGCAATCTGTGCACTTCCCTGCAATACTCGTAATTTATACAATAAATGTGACCTTCCTAACGATTCCTATTCACCAGTTCAGGAAAACATTGTGAAAGGATATACCTATGTCTTTTTAGGTATTTTAGTTGATCACATTGGGCTTATTGATATTCCTAATATAAAGATAACTTCCCTAACTCAAGAAATCCTTAACTATCTTCAGGACAATTATCTTAAATTAGTAAGTTTGGAGGAGATTTCAGAACATTTTGGATATAGTAAGAGTCGATTCTCACACATATTCAATGAATATTTCGGCTGTAAATTAATCGAATACATAAATGGGTTACGATGCCGTTATGCTTTAGAACTTCTTCAAGAAAAAAGGGCTACCACTACCGATATCGCTTTGGCATCCGGTTTTGATAGTACTCGTACTTTTTATCGAGCATTTCAAAAATGTTTTGGTTGTACTCCTAGTGAATATCTACTACAATAACTCAAACAATAGAAAGCATGCTTCACGAACTTTTTATTGTCATGAATAAAATGGAACGAGTTACCCGTATGGGAATCCCGTTCCATTTAAACTAACTTTATTTATTTTGAACCATAACTATTTGAGGTATCAAATACTGTTTCTTTTACATCTTTTTTCATTTTAGAATTCGCGCGTTTTTTATTTAATTCCTCTAAGTATAAATCCTCATCTATTGGGAGTGTAACTGATTTTCCTAACCATGCTGATAAATGCATTGCATTAGAAAGCGTTAAGCCGTTAATTCCCTCAATTCCCTCTGCTATCAATGGCGTATCATGAAGAACTTTTCCCGCAAATGCATTCAATATTCCTACATGCTGTAAATTTTCTCCGTCTGTTTCTACTTCAACAAACTTTCCTGATGGTTTTGTAAATCCCTCGTCTGTAGTAAAGCAGTATTCACGTTCATTTACGTCTAATTCATACACCGATAGCTTATCATTTTCGCAAACAATTTTTGCCTTTTCAAGAGTGACTTCAAACCGATTAGTTCCAGGAGCATCCCCTGTGGTTGTAACAAATACACCGGTTGCACCATTAGCATATTCCATATAAGTTGTAACATCATCCTCTACTTCAATATCGTGCCATTTTCCTTCATGGCAGAAGGAATGAACCATGGTAGGCATTCCGCAAATCCATTGTATTAAATCCAGATTATGAGGGCATTGGTTTAATAATACTCCACCACCTTCCCCTTCCCAGGTTGCTCTCCAACCACCGGAATTGTAATAAGCCTGTGTACGATACCAGTCCGTAATAATCCAATTCACTCTCTTTATCTGTCCATATTGGCCGCCATGTACTAATTCATACATTTTACGGTAAACATGATTTGTTCTTTGATTAAACATCATGGCAAATACTAAATTATACTTTTTAGAAGCTTCGTTCATTTCACGAACTTGTTTTGTATAAACTCCTGCCGGTTTTTCACTAATAGCATGAAGTCCGTTTTCAAAAGCTTCCATTACGAGTCTTGGATGATCATAGTGAGGTGTAGCAATCAATACAGCATCAATTAACCCGGATTTCATCATATCTGTTGCATCCGTAAAAATTGTAACTGTTTCCGGAAGGTTATCCTTACACCACTGTCTTCTTATCTCCCTAACATCACACACTGCTGCCAGCACCATTTCAGGTACTTTGCCATTAATAATATTCGTTGCATGACCACTTCCCATATTACCAACACCAATAATTCCCAATCTGACTTTATCCATTTTCTTCCTCCTTATATAAGTCAATGCGGATATTCGCAATCCGCTTCGCTACTTGCTCATAACCTTATATCTGCTACGCAGATGTTTCAGTCGGAGCTTGAACTCCGACTGAAACAAGTAAGTCCCAACCCACCGCTTACGCTTCGCTAAGAAGCGAGGGACTTACTTATAAGGTTAAATTAACGATATCCGTATTTTGCAATATTAACATAACTTGTCTTCAAACATTCAAATGGACTTGAATAGCAAGTGTCCTGTTCAACAAGCATATATTTTGCATTGGTATTTTTCAAAGCCTCAAAAACTGCAGGGAAATTAATGTTTCCTTCTAAAACAGGAGCCATTCTCTGTTCCATTCCACAAACAGTCATATCTTTTAAATGTACACAGGGAATTCTGTCTTTCAAAATATCAATCCATTGTAAAACATCACAGCCTGCAGCTTGTACCCAAAAGGTATCTAAGGTAATTCCCATTTCTTCCGGTGTAAATGTCTCCAGCATTCTCTCGATTATTCGAACACCATTCCGTTTTTCAAATTCGAAATTATGATTATGATACATGAATAATTTACCTGCTGCTGCTATTTTCTTCATAGGTTCTTTAAAATCTTCTGCAAAATAAGGGAACCAATCCGCACCTCTGTATTTATCAGGCATGGAACCCAGACCAATGTAATCACAGCCAAGAATAGTATGTTCTTCTATTAACTTTTCAGTATCATTTAAGATACGATTGACATCACTATGTGTTAACACTATCTTTAAACCTAATTCGTCACAGATTTCACGAATTCTTTCCGGTCTAATGCCTCCACCAATTGCTGAAAGTTGTACCGTGGTATAACCAATCTCACGAATTTTCTTTAAAGTTCTTTCTAAATCTTTTTCGTTTTGTGTAAAATTTCTTACCGTGTATAACTGAGCACCTACAATCATACTAAAACCTCCAATATTTCCTTAAATGACTTATAAGCAGTAAGGAATGCCGATTTTCCATCAGTCATATCCGTTCCCATAGTTGTTTTATTGTTCTCTCGCTCTAATTGTTTTAAACCGCCGAATTCCATCAAATGAGGTTCCAGACTATAAAATCCATCATACTTTTCGGTTATTAACATACTCACGATATCTGCAATATGTCCATCACCAAGTCCGGCAGGCACAACTTTATGACTATCTTTAAATGCATCTTTAATATGTATATATGCAATATAAGGTCTTAAAGATTGAAAAGCCTCCTTTGGATCCTGATCACACTGTATAAAGTTTGCAAAGTCAAAGGTTGCCTTGAAATTATCACAATAGAATGCTTCCATTAGTTCCTTACAGCGACAGATGGTATCTCCGTATATTTCCTTTTCATTTTCATGAAGAAGAACGACACCTTGCTCTTTGGCATAAGAAATCATTCTAGCAAGCCTTTCGAATACAATCTTCTTATAAGTTTCAGCAATTTCTCCCTCTGGAGTAAAGAAGCTGAAGATACGAATATAATTGGTATCTAATAATTTTGCCAAGGACACTACATGAGTGAATAATTTAAAATGCTCTTCAAAGTCATCCTTTACACTGATCTTACCAATTGGTGATCCAATAGCAGAAACTTTTATCTTTTCCCTGTCTAATTTATCTTTTAATTCTTTCGCTTCATCCAAAGTATACTCGCTGATATTTTTCCCATAGGCACTTCTTAATTCCATGTGAGAAATATGGCATTCCTGAAGTACTTTGATCTGAGTCTCAAAATCATCATCTATTTCATCAGCAAATCCAGATAATTTAATCTTCTTGTCAAAGTCTATCACCCTGTTTTCCTTAGCAGATTGATAAATATCCATCATTAGCGAGAAGGTATCCTGCACATTCTGCAACTGAATCGGAAATGGTTTTCCAGTTTTAATGCATTCATAATAATCCTTAATGCAGGCGGTATGTCCCGTTCCCCAGTAATCTTTTCCTACTGTATGTCCTTTATAAAAGTTTACATTTTCTTTACGACCATCTGAAAATATTCGCGTAACCTCAGAATCTTCTATTCTAATAATTACATGTTCACATTTTAATTCAATCATAATGGGAGCATCATAACTGTTCGCTGTTGTTGCATAGAAGCAGACAGGCCCTTTCTCGAATTCCATATAAGCTTCCAAAGTATCTTCAACTTCAATTACATTCTTTAGGTGATGATTATGCATAGAAGCTTCTGTCCAAATCGGTTTTCCTAAAAACTGAACTAATAAATCCAATGTGTGAACGGATTGATTAATGAGAGCTCCACCACCTTCTTCTGCCCAGGTTCCTCTCCAATCACTACCAGTGTAATATTCTTTTGATCTTCTCCAGGTTACAAATGCTCTAGCACCTATTATATCTCCTGTTTCTGGATCACTTAACATTTTCTTAACCGCTTTTACACTTTCATTGTAACGGTTCTGAAAGCAGATACCTAATTGCTGTCCCTCTTTCACAGGCGCTAACTGTTTAAATTGTTCCCTTGAAATTGCAGGTGGTTTCTCCATAAACACATTGATTCCCTGCTCCATTGCATAAACTGCCATGGGCACATGAAGATAATGTGGTGTACAGATATGTAGTACATCAATTTTTTCACTTCGAAGCATTTCCTCTAAAGAATTGTATGCCTTACAGCTATCTTTACCATATTCATTTGCAAAATTTTTAGCTTTTTCTAACTTAATATCCGCAACTGCCACTAACTGACTATCGTCCATTTCTTGTATTACCTTTGCATGCATGACAGCTATTCCGCCGCATCCAACAATAGCACTTTTCATAATAAACTCCCATCCGCGTGCTTTAGCACGCATTTTAATCAAAATTCTACTCCAATTATAATTCTTATTTTATACTATTTCTTTGCATTTATTGCTTATTATATTGCGAATATTGCTTTTTATAAAAATTCTATATTTTACACTTGCGTCATGACAATGAATGAATTACTATTGCTATAATACTAATTTTACAAGTTTACATATTTCATTTTCATTTCTAGAAAGGTTTGGTGAATTTTATGAAACAGAATTATCGTTATGATTATTTTAAAGAAGATGTCTATGCCACACATGGCTACTCTGAAAAAGCATCGAATAATGAATTTCACCTCCACAATGGTTATGAAATTTATCTTTTTCTGCAGGGAAATGTCAACTATTTTGTAGAGCAGTCCTGTTATAAATTACAAAAAGGAAATCTTCTTATCTTTAATAGTCAGGAAATTCACAAAGCTGTTATATTAACTGATTCCCTTTATGAAAGGGTTACCATACATTTTAAGCCACAAATGATTCAAAGTCTGTGCACCGATAGAACTGATTTATTATCCTGCTTCCAAAAACGTGAAACAGGTTTTAATAATATTGCCTTATTAGATGCAAATGAATTAAATTATTTTATGTCTACGGCTACCCAGCTGATTGATAAATTAGAACGTGACGAATACGGAAGTGATGTGCTTCCCGTAGCGTATTTAATTCAGCTCTTAGTTATGATTAACAATATTTATTCTAATAAAAAGCAGACTATGACAAGTATTATTACACCCAAAATTCAAACAACTCTGCAATATATTGAATTACATCTAATCGATGATTTATCCTTAGATAATTTGTCCAAAGCTTTATCTATTGATAAATATTATCTCAGCCATATATTTAAACAGGACACAGGAAGCACTCTTTATCAATATATCTTAATGAAACGAATTGCCCTAGCCAAACAACTTTTGCGAAATAATAGTAGCGTAACAGAAGCCTGCCAACAGGCAGGCTTCAATGACTATTCTAATTTCATTCGTACTTTCAAGAAAATTACAGGAATCTCACCAAGTAATTTTGGAAAACGTTTTAATCATTAACGTGTCAAATAGGGATTTAAGCCCTCGCAACCAGATTTGATAATTCTTCCTTTATGTTAACAATATTTGTTTCGTCAGCATCCTTCATTCGCTGCAATTGACTTAAAACACTATTTACTTCACCTTTCACTCTGTTTACGCTTTCAATAGAATCATTAATACGTGACTGAATCACCCAATCAGCAATTAATCCATCAAAGAAGTAATCGGCAAACTTTGCAAACCCCTCTATCTCAATGTTAATTTGGGAAGCAACTTTTACATCTGTAAGCTCTGTGCGAAAATGATTTAGCAGGCTTTGTACCTCAGACGCTGTATTTCTTGCTTCATCAATATGCGAATGCTTAATCATATCCGTAATCAATCCACCGCCTCCCCACATATCCCATACACCCCAACCTTCTGCACTATCAAGACTATCTTCTGTATTCCTTAATGCATCTAGAACTTGATCGCCGGCAGAAATTGCTTCTTCAATTTCTGCAATGTTAGCCTTCGTTGCAGATATATTCTGTTCCATAGTCGAAATCTTTTCAGCATTTAAACGATCACTCTGCATAAGCATCTGATACTTCTTCTCAAATAACTCATTATATTCTCTTTCACAATGTGCTAATTCCTTTTTCTCAGCTTCAAGCTTTGATATCTGATGCTTTGTATCTTCAATCTGGCCAACTATATTGTCATATTTAAGCTGTGCAGCCAATACATCCTGCCTTTCTTTTTCGATCTGTTCTTCTTTACTTCCAAGTATCGTATAAAAAATAGAAGTAAGGTTATTTCTATTGAATTTTTCAACATCTACTTCTTCTTTTCCCAATTCCTTTTTATACTTTAACTCCGTATCTTCTTGCTCACCAAGCTGTTGCTTTAAACTGCTTAACATACTCTCAATTTTCCCATATCGGCATCTCCCGATTTGCAATAATTCCAATTCCCTATTCATTTCTTCAAACATAATAACCCCTCCATCAGTTTACTTAACTCAGTCTTCTGTCACATTATCTATCTCTGTATACGAGGCTAATCTTTTCTCTAACGTTTCTGTATGAAGCTCAAATAAATTATTATCGTAGTCATAAAAGTATATAGAATAGCCTTCACCATCTACCCTTTTCCTTTGAGGCTTTACTTCTAAATTTAGAGTTTTAATTTTATCTAAATAACTATCTACATCAAATTCTGTTATTTTAAATGCTATATGATGATAAGTTCTGTTAAGTATATTTGTATCCTCCATAACAGCTATCCATTGATTACCAATAATAAAAAAACGCTCCTTAAATAAAGAATGGGGGGTTTCATCACTATAATAAACTTCTTTAGCATTAAATAGTTCTTTAAATAATTGAGTAGTTTTGTCTAAATTCTTCACAACAAAAGTAATATGGCTTACACTTTCTATCATTTATACCTTCCCCCTTCTTATCTGACAATTATAGCCTAAGTATAGAACATTGTAAATCCAATATACAATACTTATTCTCCTTCCCTAAGTCCTCTCCACGACACTAAGTTTTTTACATTGTAATAAGTGATAATACTTCTGCTAAACATATCCATGAAATCAAAAATTGCTTAATCCAATTATATTTTATCAAACTGAATTAAGCAATTTCTATTTCAAAAAACTGTAAAAATAATATAGTATTCAAAATGTATTTGCCTTATAATATAAGTGTAGTTGAGTCGGAATTGTTATAAATTGCGATCAGAAAATTTTATATTTTGGACAGGAGGATTATTATGGATTACAGGGAAATCTTTGATAATAATGTTTCACCCGAAGATTTTGACAAATGGAGAAACCGTTATTGTGATGAACTTTTCGCAGACGTTATTGAGCACTCAAAGCTTGGCATCGGCAAAACAGCTCTTGAAATCGGTCCCGGAACAGGGCAGGCAACTGAGCCTATTTTAAAAACAGACTGTTCTTATCTGGCTATTGAACTTGGTGTAAACTTTACAGAAGATATGAAGAAAAAGTTTGGTTCATATAATAATTTTCAAATAGTTAATGCAGATTTTGAAACATATGATTTTGGTAATAATCAGTTTGATTTAGTCTATTCCGCCGCAACAATCCAATGGATCCCTGAAGAAATAGCTTTTCCAAAGGTGTACAATATCCTAAAAAACAACGGAACCCTTGCGATGTTTATGACACACACAGATTATAAAAGCTCCAATGAAGCCTTATATAATAAAATACAAGAGGTCTACGGTAACTACTTTAAACCGGAAGCACCATATTCACGACATTTAGAATATAAGAATGTTATAAATTATGGTTTTACTGACTTTGAATGTTGTCATTATCATAAAGTAAGAGAATATAATGCTGATGAATTTGTCTCATGGACAAGAATAATGGCTCCTCAGTTGACTATACAAGAACCAAATAAGTCCAAGTTTCTAGAAGGCATCAAAGATGCTGTTTTAAGTTTTGGAAACAGTATAACGCTTCTTGATGACATTGTTTTATACTTGGTACGGAAGCGGTAACTCCATAATAAAAGAATTAATGTGCCTTCTGGATACCCTACAATCTTTCGCAACAGCGTCACAATGGTTAAAAAATGCGACACAATAATTAAAGTGGGGGAGATAGAAATGAATGGAATTCAAGAAAATGATAGCAGGGATTGTGATTATTGCAATTGTGGCAATAGTAATTGTTTATAATCCCTTTAAAGAAGATGTCTGGGATACTAACGCTGATAAATTTATAAACTCATTTAATGTTATAAGTGGAGATGCAGCTATTGATGATTTAAACGGATTTATACCATTTGAATGGGATGCGTTATATAGTTTTGCTCCATACACCTCAAAAGAAGAGATATATGAAGTCATTGGGTACAAATGGGAGAATATTAGTGAAACTGTAAATGAAGGTATGAATCAAATTGTATTTACGAAAAATAGTAAGGTAATATGTTATTTATATGGGTATCCAGAAGATACTAAACCGGGGTTTGATTTTGGTGAATATGAAGGTAGTTATATTAAATTTACATCTAATCAAAAATTATCTTTTACAACTACACTTTCTGATAATGGGGTAAGGTATTTCAAGTATATTAAATGAATATTCTAACCAAAGATTATGTCACAATTGAAGCTTATCTTATCACTGCTAAAATGCAAATAAAATGAAGGGGGCTCTAAATGCAAAAATGCAAAAAATGTGGTAACAAATTAAAATGGAAGCAAATATTATGGTCTTCACCAATAATCTGTAAAAGCTGTGGAACAAAACATTATGTATATCTTTCATCAAAAATAATCAATTGGATTTTATTAATACTTATATCAATAGTTTTTAATTTTAATGTTTTTGATTTTGCAGGTAAGGTTGGTTCTCTACTTTTAAATATACTTATGACGATAATAATAGTTGCCATACTGCCATTTCTTGTGAGATTATATATAAAGAAAGAAGATAATAAAATAGTAGACTAACAATCTAAATATTCTTAAATTTGGAGTAACAGATGATCTTTAAGCTCTCCAAAAATCATGACACTATGCCAATATTTTGTTAATAAAAATTTAATAATTTAAAATTAATCATACTATATTCCCTCAGAAAATCCATCAAGACCTTAATCTATGAATATCTCTCTATATGGTTCATTTGACAAAACCCCTCTATAATTTGAATTATGAATATCGATGCATGGTTCGGGTGTCAGAAGCCCTCGATAATTTGAATTATGAATATCGAAGCATATACATTCGTTTTGTCGTAAACCGGCTGACAAGGCTGTTTATGTCCGACTAGAGACTCAATGAAAAACAGAGCAGCCGCGATGTTTTTCATGTCTTTGAGGCTCTACTAAGGACATGCCGCCGGAAGGAAAGGTAGACAAAATGAAAGTATATGCATCGATATTCATTATAAAATCTAAATCGGGCTTTTGTCACCCGAATCATGCATCGATATTCATTTCTCAATCTAAATCGGGCTTTTGTCACCCGAAGCATGTATCGATATTCATTCCCCTTCCCTAAGCCTCTCTACAATACTAAGTTTTTTTGCATTGTAATAAGCAATTAACGGAACCACAAAAGCTATCACAAAAAATATCGGTATCACTGAAATAAATGGCACTATTGTAAAATGATATTCAAAATACTTCACAACAGAATTAAAGGCGCTAATGACCGACACGGATAAAATCGAACCAATAAGAAAGCTTATGACTGCAGTAAAACCTACATAATACATTCCCTCATATAATAGCATCTTTTTTAGCTGGTTGTTGGTCAATCCAATACTTTGCAACATAGCAAATTCCCGTTTTCTAGTAATAACACTGGTCAGCATAGTATTTATAAAATTAAGAACTCCAATAATGGCGATTACAAAACTTAAAGCACCACCTACTATACTAATAGTATTTTTATAGGATGCAAATTCATCCCTTAATCCTTCTTTAGATTCAAAATCTGTATTGGGGTCAATTTGAGTTGTATAATTTTCTGCAAAACTTTGAAAAGCTGCTTCCTTCTCATCCTTAACTTGAAATGAGGCTGCAAAACACTCAGCATCTCTGTCATTGTTTAATAATTCCACTACCGGCAATATAGTAACCAATGCATTTGGTGGAAAGCTGCGTTCAGTCATACTATGTGGAATATCTACCACCGCCATTACCTCGTAAGTTTTTTTTGTGTCATTTTGCCATTGAAAATCAATAACTGTTCCATCCTTGTCCATTACTTCCGTTAATTCGGAATCCGAGTTATGATAATCTATTTCAACCCTATCCCCTGGTTTATAATAAGTGTTTTCTGAATCCAATAAAGCTCCTACCAATATATAGTCACCTGTTTTATATTTTTCTAAATCAATTTTGCCTTCTAATACCTTCAATTTTTTGAGTAATGGTTCATCATAAGCATACCGCTGTTCATAAATTGGGCCATTATTATCTAAGGTGTTTTGGACGATAGGAAGGTTAGAGGCAAGTCCTTCATATATTTTAATCTGATCATTATCATATAAATCTCGATATCGTTCCAGCCCACTTTCTGTTAAAGTATGGTTCAAACGACTTTTGTCATGATACAGCCGACTAGAACTTTCAATTCCTACCTGACTGCTGGCTGTATTAAAAAAATCCTCTGTCAGCTTTAAATCGCTGGATGTATTATGATTCATTAAAGAAATGGAGGAAATCATAAAATCACCAGTTAACATGCTCTCTAGAAATTTGTTTAACCGGAAACTGTTGGTAAATGTAACTACTTCTGTTAATAAGATTACACTTAGAGACATGGATAAAATAACTACTGTTGTTTTCTTTTTATTTCTTGCCATATTAGCTATGGCCATTTTGGAAAGCTTCGCTCCGTTCATTGTTTTTTTTATTTTTCTTCTGGTATCTTTAACTTCGGAATATTTTGCTGCTTCAATTGGCGATACACTGCCGGCTATTTTCCCTGGCTTTCTGCAGCTGACTATTACTGTAAATAATGAAAAAAATGTTCCAAAGAGAAAGATATAAGGATTAGCCTTCATATGAAAATTGGTTGAATTCAAACCACTTGCTGCCTTTACAAAGAGTGGCATCATTCGGTTTCCAACTAGATATCCGAAAGCCAAACCTATTGGGATACCGATGCAGGATAATAGAATTGCCTGTCTTCTAACTAATCTTTGAATCTGCCTTTTGGTGGCTCCAATGGTTTTTAATAAACCATAAAATCGAATATCACTAATAATGGATATCTGAAAGATATTATATATGATCAGATAACCGGTCAATAACATGACAAAAAAAGCAACCAGTATAATAATCGTACTTGTAAAATCAATATCATGACTTTGTTCAGATAAATATCCCCAGTTAATTCCATAATCAATATCATCCGTAGTATATCCGCTTTCCTCGATGACCTTAATAATATTTTTTTCAATGTTTCTGGAATTCCTAAATAAGATGTTTGCTTGGATAAGACCAGTTTCTTTCGAATCTGCCATTTGGGCAGCAAGAAAATCTGCTTCTGTATAATTTGCTGATATTTTATCTAAATATGCTCTTGACAAATAAACCTGACTTGCACCAATAACGAGATCTCCTTTATACCAGCCCGATACTATAAAAGTATCTTCGTAGGTTTTACCCATAAAGTCGTATATTAAGGGTATCTCTGCACCAATTTGGTGAGGAATGCTTAACATATCCATGACAATAGTATCCACAACAATCTCATTATCCTCTTCCGGAAGCCTTCCCTCCTTCAGTTCAATAAAACTATATTCCATATTCTTTGGTTCCGTATAACGAATTTCCGTCTGTCTCTTGATTAATTCTGTATTCTTTGCAAAGCCTATTATAATATCATAGCTGCTATCTTTTACCAATGGATGAGAAGAAAGTTTTTCATATTCCTCCATTGTAACATGCTTAAGCCCTGCATGTGCCCAAGTTCCAATCTGCCTCATCGTCTGCTCTTCTGATAACTGTATCATTCCTAACCCTAAGGAAAATAAAGCTGTAAATAGTAGTGCCGTAAGCGAAATCGCAGTGATAGCAACTATATTACGCATTTTGTTATTCTTTAGACTCCTATTTGATAACTGCCGTATAATCTTCTGATTGTTATTCTTCATGTAAACTCCCCTCTGCGTGCTTTAGCACGCATTTAAATCAAGACGTTGAAAAATGTCCTCCTATTTTTCAACCTACTCCCATCCGCATGCTTTAGCATGCATTTAATCAAGACGTTGAAAAATGGTCCTTCTATTTTTCAACCTACTCCCCTCTGCATGCTTTAGCATGCATTTCGAATGATTCTACCGTCTTCAATATGAATTACACGATCGCACAATTGTGCCAGAGCTTCATTATGAGTAATCATAACAATAGTTTGATTAAATTTCTTTCCAGTAGTTTTAATTAATCCAACAACCTCCTGTGAGGTTTTGGAATCCAGATTACCTGTGGGTTCATCAGCAAGAATGATAGAAGGTTTGGTGGCTAAAGCTCTAGCAATGGCAACACGCTGTTGCTGTCCACCTGACAACTGATTCGGCATACTGAATTTCTTATCATTTAAACCTAATGCTGTAATTATAGTACCTACAAATTCTTCATCCACTTTATTCCCATCCAATTCTATGGGTAAAACAATATTTTCATAGACATTTAATATAGGAACCAGATTGTAACTTTGAAAAATAAATCCTATATTTCTTCTTCGGAATATGGTCAGCTCATTTTCATTGAATGCTGATAGTTCCCGGTCTCCAATGGTAACTGTTCCACTTGTGGAATAATCGAGTCCACCTAGCATATGCAGTAAGGTAGATTTGCCACTTCCTGATGTGCCCACTATAGCAACAAATTCCCCTTCATCAATGGATATATCTACTCCATCCAGTGCCTTTACTGTATTTTGCTTTGTTCCGTAATATTTTTTCAAATTATTCGTTGTTAGAATGCTCATATGCAACCTCCTTTTTTTTGTTAGAGCAGGTTCGGAACCTGCTCTTGTTATCCTTAGGGTCAGGCCCTTAGTATTTTATAAGTTTATCTTAACAGGTAAATCTTACATGTTTATGACAAACACAAAAAAGATTCTTACAAAAATGTAAGAACCCTTTCATAACAATACACCATTTTGTAGAAATATAGAGAATTTACTGCCTTCCCCTACTTTGGAATCCACTGTTATGTAGCCACCCTGCTTCGATAAAATTAATTGGGACAAATAAAGCCCTAGGCCAGTGCCTTCCCTCTGTTCTACTTGCTTGCTCCGATAAAAACGCTTAAATATCTGATTATATTCTTCTGAGACAATACCTATTCCCTGATCCGCAATCTGTATGCTCGTGTAAATCTCTAGTGGAATAACCTTTATCTTAATCTCAGATGCAGTTGGTGAATACTTTATCGCATTCTCTAAAATATTAGAAATTGCTTCTGCTGTCCACTTACGATTGTGCAGAAGCTTCCTATCTTCACATTCTTCTATGATAATTTTAATATTTTTAATTTCAGCCTGTCCATACACAGAACTTATACTATCAGCTATTGTCTCTTTTATGAAAGTTGGTGTCTCATCAAATTCTATGATTCCGGTTTCTAAACGGGAAGTTTTAAACAAGGCTTTCATGAGCCATTCCATTTTGACCGCCTGTTCTCCTGTTCTTGTAATGAATTCTTTCTTCTCTTCATCCGATAGTGATTCTTCTTTAAGTAATTCTGTATACATCGTAATATTAGCTAAGGGTGTCTTTAATTGATGAGAAAGATCTGAAATCAGTCTTGTTACGGCTTCCTTTTCTTCTCTGGAAGTTTTTGTTTCATGCTCCGCTATCATAATCAACTGCTTTAGTTGACTGATTAGTTTGGATTCCCTTGTATCCGCTACATCAGTTTCATCTATTGATCTCTTTATTATAAAGGTATTAATAATATAACTTATTCGATTCAATATCCTATTTAAGTATAGGTAACAGCCCGTAATTGTAATAAGACAGATTACTAAGGATAACACAGTTATTATTAGATTACCTTCCATTCTAATAGTTCCTTTCATTCCAGATATAGCCCATTCCATGCACCGTTTTAATTAGTTTCGGCTGAGATGGATTTTCTTCTAACTTTTTCCTTAATCTTCGAATATTCACAGGAAGAGTATTTTCATCCACATAATTGGCATCAATGTCCCAAATAGCCATAAGAATTTGTTCTTTCAGAAGCACTTGACCCATATGTTCCAGGAACAACAATAGTAATTTATATTCGGTTACACTTAGATCAATTTCTTCCTCTTCCCGATAAACTTTCATGTTGTCCTTACATAAACGAATATTGTGTGAACGTAGCCATTGTAATTTAGATTGTGATAATTCTTCTTTTATAGTAACAATTTTCCTTAACCTTGCAGATACTCTTGCCTTTAGTACCGATAAGGAAAATGGTTTTATTATATAGTCATCCGCTCCCGTTTCAAAACCAATAACTTCATCTGTCTCCAAATCCCTTGCAGTAAGCATAATAATGGGTAGGTTTGAAAAGGTTCTGATTTCTTTGCAATAATTTAATCCATCCCCATCCGGAAGGTTTAAATCTAGAATTATCAAGTCCACGGAATTATCTTTGAATAACTCACCACCTTGTGATAAATTTTCCGCAGACAAAACATGAAAACCTTCTTTCACTAAAGCAAAACAGATTCCTCTGTTTAACCCTTCATCATCTTCTATGACTAAAATAGTTTCCATCCACATGGTCTCCCTTCCTTAATTCTAATCTTTTTCTATTTTATTCCATAATATTAGAATAAGCAATCCCATATTAAATATTATAGGAACAAAAAAAAATGTTCCTATAATCGGATGTACGGCGGAAAAACACCGCCTTTTATCAGAAGATAAAAACCATCTTCTGATAAGTTATATTGCACTAAAAAGGAGTAGCGTCCACTACTCCTAAATTATCAATATACGTCCTCACAGTAACAAACATCGCCTTTCTGCTGTTTACCTATCTTCTTAAGTCTAGCTAATTCTTCTGTTAACTCATACATGTCTGTATAAGCTTTGTTCTTATTTGTTACCAATACAATCGTTAAAGTTATTAATGGAAAGTTTTCTATCTCTCCATGACGATTAGCTGCAGTTATAAACCCGAGTTCTCTATCTCTTTGATTATACAGTTGTAATGCTTCTTTCACAAATTGATCGATAATTTTCATAGAAACTTCTTCCCAGGTATAATTATTTAAAATCAAAACAAAATCATCCCCGCCAACATGTCCTGCAAAATCATCACTGCTCATATTATTAATAATTATTTTTGATAAAATCTTTATTACGGTATCTCCATTTTCAAAACCATATACATCATTAAATGCCTTAAAATTATCAATATCTAAATATAGCACACTATATTCCTTTTTATAGGTAATACACTGGTTCATCTCATATTCTATAATTGCATTTCCCGGAAGACCACTAAGAGGATTCTGATTCTTAGCATTATCAATATCAATCTCTGTCGTTTTCTTCAATAAATCCTTAATGGTCACAGTTCCATAGTATTTTCCATCTTTTGTGACTACAATCATATCATATAGTTTACTATTATCTCGCTCCATGGCAAGAAAAGAAACAGTGCTCACTGGAGTTTGATAATCTACTTCTAAGTATTCATTATCCATGATTGCTGTGATTTCTTTTTTCTGATTGAGGCAGAACCCATATCTTCCACTTAATCTAAGTGTGAGACTTTCTCTCGTAATAATCCCTAATACTCTTTCTTCACTCACTATACACATACTATAGATATTAGTATTCTGTTGGAATTCATCAAATACCTGTTCCACATTTAACTTCGGAGATATAGTTTTTGTTATTGTACAGATATTATCGATATAAATGCTAGATAACTTAGTACCATAAATATAATTTTTCTTTTTATTTATATCTTTTAGATATTCTATCAATTCTGGATCAATTATTTTTATCTTCTCATCGGGTTTTTGGATAAAGTACCCCTGCCCATACTGCACACCTAAACCAACCAGTGTTTTCATTTCTTCTTTTGTCTCAATTCCTTCTGCTATCAGACCAATATTGGTAATATTAGAGAATTCAATCATACTCTTTACCAAGGCATACTTAAGTGCGTCCTTGTCAATATTCCGTATTAATTTCATATCTAGTTTCAAATAATGGGGATGGATATCACTAATTAGATTCAAACCAGAATACCCTGCACCCGCATCGTCAATTGCTATCCGGTAATGCTGATTTTTATAATGTTCTACCACACCTTGGAAACTTGACATATCTTTTATCGCATCCCGTTCGGTAATCTCAAAGATTATATTTTCAGGAGTAATATCATACTTTTTTAAGTATTCCTTGGTAAAACCATCTTGAAATTTTATATCATGCATCACCATGGGATTAACATTGATAAATAGTTTTCTGTCATAAGGTGGTTTCATTTGAATATAAGCTGCTTCTAAGGATTTCATTCGACACAGTAACTCCAAATCCCATAATCTATTATGTTCTCCAGCTAATTGAAACAGCTCCTCCGTATTAGGAATTATTGTTTTGCAGATGATTCTGCTTAACGCCTCATGCCCTAAGATTTGTCCATCTCTCAGAGAAATAATTGGCTGAAACACAGATTTAATTTGATTTTTCTCAATAATATAATCTAACTCATTTTTAATAATATCTTGCATTATACTCTGCCCTCACTATCTTTTGTTATAATACAACTTTTTACTGGCAATTTTCATTATCTGCTCTTTTCTATTCTATTCTACAAAGTTTTCGTAAAATTCAAAACTTACGCTTGTAAAATTTACGTAAAACGACTCAACTTCGTAAACAGGTCTACATTTCTTTAACAGCATTTACAAAAATTCCATCTGCATCATAACCGTGGCAGACATTTAGATTAGTTGGCCTCCAAATATAATTAGTTAATGATGGCCAACTAAATCAACAAATGTATTTATTGAATAGAATCATATCTCCATGCATCTGTAATTCTCACAGCTTCTTCCCGGGTCGATACTTATTTGTGCCGTTATTCATATCACAGTTCATAATAGCTTTTGACACCTCACATTCGCAATTGTATTTTTAAGTACCATACGTTACAATGTAATAAATAAGCTAGCTTTAAGAAAGGACGGAACACAATGGATTATTCTACTTTCAGTGATAAAATAATAAAAGAAGTTGTAACCCCCAAGCGTGAAGCTGTCTATAGTGAATTCCCAGAAGGATTATCTGCAGAAATCAAGCAGTTCTTAATAGAAGAAAATAATATTAGAAGTTTATATTGCCATCAAGCGGAAATGTTTATTGAGGCAAGGCTAAGAAACAATATTGTAATTACTACCTCCACAGCAAGTGGAAAGACTTTAAGTTTTCTATTACCAATTCTTGAAGAAATATTAAAGAATCCCCTTACAAGAGCACTATTTATATACCCAACAAAAGCACTTGCTAACGACCAATATAGAAACTTAAAACCTTTCCTTGAATACTTTGGTAAAAATCGTATTCAAGCTGGAGTATATGATGGAGATACTCCAGTTAATGAAAGAAGCCGAATTCGGTCAAGCGCCAATATTATATTAACAAACCCTGAAATGTTAAATATCGCTTTTATGCCACATCACCATCAGCATGGTTTTAATTTTGTCTTTTCTAACTTAAAATACGTTGTAATAGATGAGTTACATACCTATCGTGGTGCCTTTGGTTCGCATTTTGCCAATGTTCTTAAGCGGTTGCACCGTATTTGTGATTACTATGACGCACATCCACAGTTTTTATGTAGTTCTGCAACCATCGAAAACCCCCTCGAGTTAGCAGAAAATATATGTGGTGAAAAATTTATTATCATTAATAAAGATGGATCACCAAATCCTGAAAAACATTATTATTTGTGGCAGCCACCAATTATAAAGGGATCTGATTTTCAAGTCCCACCAAGTAGTGAAGCTGCGAATTTCATCCCACAATTGGTTGTATCAAATAAAAGCTTTATTGCTTTTTGTAAATCAAGAAAAGAAGTTGAAGTTGTACTTAGGGAATCAAGAGACCGACTTAAAAATGATACGTTCTTTGGACGTGACTTTTCTCCACTCATTTCCGGTTATCGTGGTGGTTATAAACCTACCGAACGTAAAGGAATAGAAAATAAGATGGTTAGTGGCGAACTGAAAGGTCTTATTTCAACCAATGCGCTAGAATTAGGTATTGATATTGGCAATGTAGAATCAACTGTAATTATTGGTTTTCCCGGCACCCGTGCATCCTTTTGGCAGCAATCCGGACGTGCCGGCAGAAAAGGTAATCTGTCCCAGACTTTTTTAATGCTTGATAATCTTCCAATCGACCAGTATATCAGTATCAACCCTGATTGGTTGTTCTTAAGTGGAAGTGAAAATGCAGTAGTTGATAAGAATAATCTATTTATTCAGATTGCACATGTGCGAGCTGCAGCCGCTGAATTGCCACTTAGCTTAGATGATATTAAATATTTTCCTGATTTAGGAGAAATCGTGCCTGTATTACTAGGTGCTTCGGAACTTCAAATGGATAATGGTAAATTTGCATGGAACGGCAGTGAATTCCCTGCCGGTGATTTTAGTCTACGCAATATGGATAAATCCCGCTACAAATTAGTAAATACCTTAGATGATACTATTGTAACAGAAATGGATGAAATCCAAGCTTTTCGAGAACTACATCAAGATGCAGTGTATATCCATGACGGTATGATGTATCAAATAGAATCTTTAGATACCACAGCTCACATAGCACATGGGAAACCAGTTGATGTAAACTATTATACAACTCCTTTTACAGCTACTACGATTCATATTATTCACCGAATGAAAGAGCTGCCTTTGGGAAGAACCAATCTTCTTTTTGGTGATGTAAAAGTAACAACCTCGGTAAGTGGTCATAAACGTGTACAATTTCATAACCATGATAATTTAGGTTTTCAAAAATTAGAACCGCCTTTATTAAAATCTTATGAAACAGAAGGTCTATGGATTACGTTGCCAAGTAATGTAACATCATTATTCCTCAAACTAACTCCATTAAATCCACAAGAAACGTTAAGCCATTACTGGAAAAACTATTTTGATGCCCTATGTTTTACTCTTTTAAACGCTGCCATGATGTTTACCATGACTACCAAAGAAGATATTGGTGCTGACTTAATCGTAGATTCCGCACAAAACACTACTGCCATATCTATCTGTATCTATGACATGTATATTGGTGGCCTAGGATTCTCTGATAAAGCTTATGATTATGCACAAGATATTATTCGAAATGCGATTCAGATGGTGGCCGGATGTAAATGCAAAGATGGCTGTTCTGCATGTGTCGGGGATTATCATTTAGATAAACGAGTTGTTCTGTGGGGATTAAAGAATCTATTTGAAGAATTAACTACTCCGGATAATATCAAGATTCCAATTACATCCAAAAAAATAATACAGGAAAAACCTTTCAAACTTGAAACCATAAAGGAACACTGGGCTGAATTCATTGAATTTTCTTCTACGACCGGGGAATATTTAACAACCTTTCTTTCCTCCGTTAAAGAAGTATCCGTTGAGAATAACACCTTAATAATTCCTCTTGAGAATGCTTTCTTTAAAACTTGGATGGAAGAGAAGAACAATTATGATAAATTGTACCATATGCTTTCCTACTATATTGCTGTTCCAAATAACTTTAAAATTAAGTTCATTCTAACTGCTACTTCCGATTCTATTATGAATGAAAAGGTTGCTAAACGATTAGATGACTTAACAAAATAGGTGATACCTTTGATTAATATTGATACAATACTAAATAAACTTAATACTTATCAGCTTGAAGCTGTTACAAACAACAGTCCTGTTATTCTGGTAAATGCTAATGTAGGTAGTGGAAAGACAACCGTTCTGATTTCAAAGATTTTCTATATGCATTTAACCTATCACCTACCACTTACAGAATTTGTTGTACTTACCTTTACCAATAAAGCAGCAAACGAAATAAAAGAGCGTATCATTGCTATGGATTCTTCAATAACCGATGATGATATGCCTTATTTTGGTACTTTCCATAGTGTTGCACTAAAACTCCTTCGGACCGCTTTACCAATTGAAACAATTGGTTACCAAAATGATTTTGCAGTCATTGATCCAGATGAATTAGTAGATATTGGAAATGATTTGATTGAAGAACATGCCTTAACAATCAAATACCTTAACAAACTAATGAAACGCATCGATTTATACAAACAAGGAACATCTCTATATGCTAATATGAAGAAACAGGATGATATCAAACAACTTTGGTCCCTTCTATGTAATGAAAAAAAGTTGCAGAATAAAATGGATTTTGATGATTTAATTGAAAATTCTACTATATTATTGAAAAATCATAAAATGACTCCAAAATGGGTTGTCATAGATGAGTTTCAAGACTGTGAACCAAAACAGATGAATTTTATTGACTCCCTATTAGATGCGAATACACAGATATTTGCAGTTGGAGATCCAAATCAAATTATATATAGTTGGCGAGGCAGCAATAAAAATATATTTTCAGATTTTAAAAAAGACTATCATGCCTTCGAATTATCCCTTCCTATTAATTATCGTTCCAGCAATACAATCCTTGAAGCGGCAAAACACTTTTTAAATAATGGCTCTAATCTAGAAGGAATCAAAGAACAAGGTAATAAAATTACAGTTAAAAATCATCATAACTCCTTTAGTGAAGCAGACTACCTTACAAATAAAATCAAATTATTACATGACGAAGGAATTAATTACAATAATATAGCTATTCTTTACCGTTTACAAAGTCAGTCGTTGGCTTTAACTTCTGTATTCGAAAAAGAATCTATCCCTTATGAAGTCTCTATGAGAAAAACACTTAGAGACATTCCTGTTCTTTTATGGTTTACAAAGTTATTAAGAACCTCTGTAAATCCAAGTGATACCAGTAATCTTATCTCTGTGCTGTCAAACCCAAACTTTCCAACCGGACTCTCTTTAGGTACTGCTAGGAAAATAGTAAAGAACAAAGATACCAGTCAGTCGTTATTATATCAACAAATCCTAAATTTTAGAAGTTGGAGCAAACAACACACAAAAGCAATTGAAATATATGAATATTTTACTCTAGATGATTATATTTCTCCTACTTCTGCTAATTATAATGAATATAAAACTTACATTACCTCATTATTAGAAAAACTTGATGCTTATTTGATTTATAAAAATATAGATCTATTTCAAGGAACCCAAGACTATATTAACTCGTCTACTCTTTATGGTGTTGATATGCTAAAAGATGATATTCATATCACTGAAAATACAGTGAAATTAATGACCTTGCATGCTTGTAAAGGTCTTGAATTTCAATATGTTTTTATTGTTGGAACAAATTATGGATTGATACCACTACACAAAACAGAGCCTGAGGATCTAGAGGAAGAAAAAAGACTATTTTTTGTTGGAATAACAAGGGCAAAGGATTTTCTAGAAATATCTTATTATACTAGTCCGGATAATTTCAGGGTTTTCCCCGGTCCCAGCCGCTACCTAGATATGATACCGGCTTCCTTACTTAGCGGACGAAATAACAAAATAAGTTCTGAACGGACCATACACGATTTACGTAAAGAAATAAAGGAAAATATCCGTACAGGTTCTGCTTTCAATTTCTTTGATCCATTACCGGATGAAAAGACAAATTCAACTACATTAATAACTGATATGAGACAAAAAGTTTCACATTTAAAATACGGAATCGGTTATGTCGAATCGGAAGATGATAATCTAATCACCGTAATATTTGATGATTATGGTAGTAAATCATTTTCTAAATTGTTTAACCCCTTGGTAATATTGTGATTCTTTTATTGAAGGAAGATTGAAAGAAAATTTAATCAAAGAAAGGAATGCCACATATTAATTCTTTCAACCTTTTTGTATGTGGCAGTATCGCAGACAGGTCTGCGATATGCAATGGGTATAAAAATGAAAAATATACGAACGATTACTATCGCACTAATTCTTATAGCATTTATGATTACCGGCTGCAGCAAAGCTGGTACCGGAAGCTTAAGCCCTATCACAACTCTACCTTCGGTAACACCGGAAGAAATGATAACCTCTACACCACAAGTTACACCAACCCAAGCTGCTATTCCCCCAACTACTACTCCTCAAGTTACCAAACCCCTACCTACTCTAACACCAATACCTAAAAGTTACGAGGAACTAGCTGAAGAAATATTATTGAATATGACCCTAGAGGAAAAGATAGGACAAATGTTTTTTGTTCGTTGTAATAATGAAACTGCTGTTTCGGATATAGAAACCTTTCATCTTGGTGGTTATATTCTCTTTGCAGTAGACTTTGAAGGAAAATCCAGTGATGATATAAAAAATACGTTACAAGGTTATCAAGACGTTTCAAAGATACCTATGTTAATAGGTGTTGATGAAGAAGGTGGCTCTGTTAATCGTATAAGCAAATATCCCCAGTTTCGTTCTGTTCCCTTCCGATCTCCACAATCACTCTATCAAGAGGGTGGACTTGACTTAGTTAAAAGTGATGCAACAGAAAAATCTCTACTGTTAAAAAATCTTGGAATCAATGTGAATTTAGCTCCTGTATGTGATGTGTCAACGAATTCTAAAGACTTTATATATAGTCGATCTTTTGGGAAAGATGCTACTGAAAGTGCTGAATATGTGAAAACTGTAGTCACTGAAATGAATAATCAAGGGATTGGGAGTACATTAAAACATTTCCCCGGTTATGGCAGCAATGTAGATACTCACACCGGAATAGCAATTGACGAAAGAAGCTATAACACCTTTATAAAAAGTGATTTTATTCCCTTCCAGGCTGGAATCGATGCCGGAGCAGGCAGCATATTGGTCTCTCATAACATTGTCAAAGGTATGGATGAAACCCTGCCAGCTTCCTTATCTCCTAAAACACACAAAATACTTCGAGATGAGTTAGGCTTTAACGGTGTAATCATGACAGATGATTTAACAATGGATGCTATAAAGCAATATACCAATGACGAGGAAGCAGCGATATTAGCAATTACAGCCGGCAACGACTTAATCATTGCTAGTGATTTTGATGTTCAAATTCCTGCAGTAATAGCCGCCATTAATAATAACACAATTACAGAAGAACGCATTAATGAATCCGTAAAACGAGTACTTGTCTGGAAATTATCACTTGGATTAATATCATAATAAAAATATGCAAAGAAGGATATCTCTGCTTAAATGCATTGATACCCCTACCTATTGGAATCAATATCCTCTGTTGATATAGTATTACGATATTCATTCGCTGTAATCCCCATTGTTTTTTTAAACACTCTGGAAAAATGAGCTATATCAACAAATCCAATCATCTCTGCGATATCACCAATCCGCAAAGATGGATTCTTAAGTAACTTTTGAGCTTCTTTGATTCTTACATTATTAAGTATTTCGGAAAAATTCTGTCCCATATGCCGATTGAGCAATTTACTTAAGTGCCACTGACTTATATAAGTTTTCTCTGCTACATCACAAAGTGTCAGTTTATGAGCATAGTTTTTCTCTATGTATTTCATCGCATTATTGACAATAAAACTGCTGGCGATATTGTCTGCCCTATTTTCTTCTGGATTCGGAGTTGGATTTTTTTCCGGCAGTATATTTTTAATCATCAAATTGTCAACCATTGCCCCGATTGCCTCTTCAATTTCTTCCATACTGGAAGGTTTTAGCAAAAATCTGGTTACTCCTAGTCTTATAGACTTTTGTGCATAGTCAAAATCCCGGTAACCAGTCAGTATGCTAATCTCTATATTGGGGAACTCTGATTTTAGTCCTGCCACCATACTTAAGCCATCTAAACCCGGCATGGCAATATCAGAGAATATAATATTAGGCTGCTCTTTTCGTATCACTTGCGCACCTTCTATCCCATCATTTGCTGTGGCTACAATCTGACAATGAAATTTATCCCATGGTACCATTCGAGAAATTCCTTCTACTATAATAGGTTCATCATCTATAATCACAACTTTATACATATTTGGCTCCCCTCTGCGTGCTTTTTGCACACTTACTAACAGTTAAATTCTAACCTTTGAGTGCTCCCGCTGTCAATCCTTTAATAATATTCTTCTGTAAGAACATATATACTATCAAAACAGGTATTACAATTAATGTAACAGAGGATGCCATTAATCCATAATCCGTACCGTATTTTGAACTAATTTCATTTAATAATGCACAGATTGGAAATTTAATTCTTCTACGGATCATAATAAGTTGTGTAAATAAGTCATTGTAAGACCAAAGGAAACAAAAGATTGCTACAGTTGCCAGGGCAGGTCTTGATAAAGGTACAATAATACCCGTAAATACCTTGCTCACATTAGCTCCCTCCATATAGGCTGCTTCTTCCATTTCCAGAGGCAACCCTCTTAAGAATCCCATCATAATTATGGTAGCAAAGCTTAGGTTACCCGCAACTTGCGGAAATATTACACTAAGGGGATTATTCAGCAGTTGCATACTGGTCATCATCTTAAATACTGGAATAATCGTTGAGAAAGCAGGAAACATCAAACTAGAAATAATGAGAGTATTTATAATTTCTTTCCCTCTAAAACTATAACGCGTCATAGCAAATGCCATCATCGTTGCTAATATCATAACAACAATTGTAACACTTCCTGATATAATTAAACTATTCTTATAAGAAATTAAAATGTTTTGATTATCAAAAGCATTCGTATAATTTTCAAAAGTAAACTCCTTAGGAAGTGAGAAGGAACTATTAACAACCTCTCTAGATGGCTTAAAAGAGTTATTAATCACCCAAACAAATGGAAAAATAGTTGAGATTCCCCATAAAATCAGTATCAAGTATATAATTAAAAAAGCAACTGAAAACTTTTTCTTACCTATTTTAAAAGTAAACATTGGTTACACCTCCCTATAAATTTGCATCCGGTTTTAGAATTTTAGATACCACTCGAGATATGATTATTCCTAATATAACAATAACCAGAGCAATTGTTGAACCATAATCAATATTTCCAATTGTAAATGTCTGTTCATACATATAAGTTCCTAAAAAATGAGTTACCCCTTGCGGTGCTCCTTTTGGTACAATAACCCATGGTAAATCAAAAACTTTAAGTGCACCTGTTACTGCCAAGGTAACACAAGTACAGATAACACCCCTTAGAAGAGGAATCGTTATATAAAATACTTGTTTGAACTGAGAACAGCCATCAATAGCTGCTGCCTCGAAGATATCCTCCGAGATACTAGTTAGTCCGGTAAGCATAATTACAAAGTAAAAACCTACGTAGCTCCATAATGTCGGGATGGATACCATAATAAATGCAATCTTAGGTGCCAGCCAGTTAACTGGTTCTTTATCTAGTGCCATCAGTAACTGGTTTAACATACCACCATTGTAATTATAGAATAATTTAAATAGTAAACCTATGGCTGTCGCTGATATTACAATAGGAAAAAAATACACCGTTCTGAATATTTGTTGTCCGTGTTTGATTGAATTAACTAAAATAGCAAGAATAAATGCTATACCTACTTGAAATACAATTGTTAATCCCATCATCTTAATGGAATTAATAATCGCCACTCTGATTTTTGTGTCTGTAAATATTTTTTTAAAATTCTCTAATCCAATAAAATTCCAATCCTTTCCGGGCATTTTTACAAAGGACGTCATATCATAAAAGCTATTAATGATATTTTCCAGAAATGGTTTGTAAAGAAACACAAGCATTAATAGTAATCCGGGTAGCAAAAATGCTAATAGAGGTAATTTCTTTTTATAAAGCAAATGTATCCCGCCTTTCCATATCTTTTTTTATATATAAAACAGAGGGGCGGATAAAAGACCCCTCTGCCTTATCTTGCATGTATTGTAGGATGTAAATTACTTAGCGTTTATTATTAAGACTTCATTAATTAAGTCAGCTGGAGTTTTAGCTCCTGTAGATACGTCTACAATGCCAGCGATTAATGTGTTATAAGCTTCTTGAGAAAGTCTTGCATCAGTTGGAGCTGAGATACTAGAAGCTGCACTACTGTAATCTAATCCTGATATTCCAAGTGGAGTCATACTAGCAATTGGTTCTACAGCTGCTGCCGCTTGGCCATTACCACCCCAATATTTTGTAACAGATTCTTTATTCGTATGAGCCATTACATACTTAACTGCTGCATCTTTTTTATCTGGATCTTCCCAAGCTTTTTTGGTTATATAGAAGCCTGAAGAGATACCACCTACTAAAGCACCGGCTGGAGCTTTTCCGCCAGGTGTTGTTGGGAATGCTACAACTACAGTGTTATCCTGATCCGGAATACCACCAGCATACCAAGAACCATCTAACTGCATTGCTGCTTGTTTATTTTTAAATAGTTCGCCTGCAAGCTCATTGTCAATTGTATCTGTATCTACTGGGAAAGCTCCCATATCTCTTAAAGTTTTAAACATTTCCAGACCTTTACACCAATCTTCTGGAGCTGTTGTTGGAACTGTTGTATATCCCTCTGGTCCAGCTGCTGACAGCATTAAAAATTCAACCCAATAATGAGGTACATTGTTTAGTGAAACAGCAATTGGAACGATACTATTATCTTTAAATGTTGTAATTGCTTTTTCCATCTTTGCCCAATCGGTTGGAAGTTCAAGTCCAAATTGGTCAAATAGATCTTTATTGCAGAATAAACCTTCCCAGTATCCGGTTGTTGGAACTGCTCTTTGAACACCATCAGGGTTAGCTGCTGCATTTAAAGCACTATCAAGTGTATCTCCTGCATACTCAGGATATTCTGCTTTGATTTCTTCGATAGTAACGAACTTATCTGCTGCTAATACGTCACTGGCATTGGCATCCGTAAAATATTGAATTACATCAGGTTCATTACCAACTGCGAAATCAGCGGCAATTTTGGTTTTCCAATCTTGGTCGGAAGCTTGTGAATCATCTTCTAATGTTATGTATGAATAATCTGTCATAAATTGAGCATTAATTGCTTGGTAATTTTCAGCATTGGCATCAGTACCACCAAACATTGACACTGTAGTTAAGGTAACAGGATTTGGAGCTACTTCTTCTTTCACTTCCTCTTTTACTTCTTCCTTTACTGCTTCTGTAGCTTCAGGCGTCGCAACTTCAGTTGATGTGGCATCTTGATTCGCTGTTTGCTTTTCCTCTGTTTTTCCACATGCAGTCATAAGCGATAATGTTAAAACAACTGCTAATAGAATGGATAGAGTCTTTTTCATTTTTTTCATAAACTATTCCTCCCTTAATATAATATAATTATTAGCACCCCACCGAGATATTTGATTACTCGTATCTGGCATATATATATTATACTAACATATATTCCAAAATTCATTAGTTCATCTTGATATTATTTGTTCAGTCTTGCTATAATTAATTTTAATTGACAAAACATTTCAAGATTCCTTCTATTTATTTTGATTGATCTAATAATGTTTTTAGCAATTTTCCCTCTTCTGTATCATTCATTCGTTCATAAGGTATTGTTATTGTTGAGGCGGTTTCACCGTCACCCATCGGTAATATAGTAAGACCATACTCCTCACCATATATTAGTTTAATTCTTTCATGTACATTACGAATACCAAGAGAAACATGTTTTCCGTTTCCTGTTGTAATACTGCCCGCATTTCCTTCTAAGATAAGATTCACTCTCTCTACATCTTCTTGAGTCATGTCTTTACCAGTATTTATAATCTGGAGAATTACATTATCCATTTCCTTATATATCTTTAGCTTAATTGTTCCACTTTTCACTGATTCGACACCATGCACTACAGCATTTTCCAGAATAGGCTGTAAAATTAATTGTGGTACTTGGATTTGTAGTAAAGTTTGATCCACTTCCTTTTCTACACGTAATCTTTGCCCAAATCGCATGGAAATAATATAAAAATAAGCATCTGCACACCTTAACTCTTCTGCTAAATTAATTAACTTTTTATTTGAACGATCCATGCTATAATCCAATAAAGTTCCTAACGCTTCAATCATTTTAGATACAGCTACATCTCCTGACATCCTAGCCTGCCAGTTCATCATTTCCAATGTATTATTCAGAAAATGTGGATTAATTTGTGATTGTAATGCAATAATTTTAGCTTCTTTTCTAGCTAATTTTTCATTATAGGCATAATCAAATAAGTATTTAACCTCCGATGACATTCGATTAAATGACTCCACCAAAAAAGTAAATTCTGAATTTGGCATGGGGTCTCCATCTATCTGCATACCTATTTTACCCTTTTCCACTTCCTTCGATGCCGCTATCATTCTGCTCATTGGAGCAGTAATGTGTTTGGCAATAAAATATAACATATACATAAATACCGGAATAATAATTAACATAATCAGAAACATAATTAGATTTAATGTTCTTAACTCAGAATAGATTACATTTTTATTAGCAACTAATATTGCTCCAAAATGGTAATCATCCTGTTTTTGTTGATATAGCAATCCTGTGTAAACTCTATTATCTTCTTTTGCAATTATTCTATTTGCTTTGTTATAGTACTTACTCTTTAATTCATCAATGATAAGTGACCTGTTCTCTTCCTTCAGACTATTATTATAACTTATCATAGATTCTGTATCATTAATAAAAAATCCAAGTTCATAATCCTTATTCTGAGAGATCCCTTCGAATAATCTATCTTTATTTAATTCAACCACTAATGTACCAAACTTAGTATAATTACTGGTAGTATACAAATTACGTATGATATAAATCTTTTCATTAATAATTTTAACATGTGCATCCGATGTATCCTGTTCTGTTATTTTGTATGCTTCAGCTTTTACCATATCGTTATAGGTCTCAATATAACTGTATGGCTGTCTAGATGTGTAATACAAATGATCCGGATCATTACATAGATAAAAAACAGACATGACGAATCGGGTATCATTATAATATTTACTTTTTAAGTTACCATTAATTTCTTTATAGAATTCTGCCTCCGAAATACTGCCCAATCTAAATTTCTTCCAAGCTTTTTCAATTACTAATTCATATGAGATTTTTTTTGAAATGGTAATCGCCTCATCAATTTTTTGAGAATGCACAGAAGCAAAATTTTTAAGTCCTTCTTCCATTAATGTCTCTGTTTTATTGATAATGCTTTTCCGATAGGATAGAGTCATAAATGCAAATAAAATCGTAACAGGTACAATCCAAGAGATTACCACTAAAAAAAGCAATCTTCTTCTTAAGGAAATGGGACCTTTTAAAGTATTTTTACCTTCTGGCTTTATTTTTTTATCTTGTTTCATTTTATAATACCCCCTCAAAATGAACCAAAGGTGAGCTATCCTTTCGAAATAACCCACCATAAGTTTATATCTATCTTATCATATTTTTCCAATATATTCTATCTCTCTTTATGATATAATGAATGAGGAATTGCAAGCTTGCATGCAAATTCCGATTGGAGCAACAAGATCATGAACACGCCTTATGTTCATGATATA
>CAUQEW010000035.1:0-46742 GCA_963517115.1 uncultured Lachnospiraceae bacterium
TTTATCTACTTCCTATTTTTTTATATCTATTGCCAATAATAATTATACTCCAACTAAATTCAAATCATGAAAAAGCCTCCTAGTATGCTTAACTTCATTGCATTCGTAGGAGACTTCTCTTTTAATTCATATAATCAATTAACTATTTATATAATTAATTAACCCTTCCGCATTGATAATCTTCTGCATAAATTCAGGAAAAGGCTGGCCTTGGTACTGAGTACCTTTGGTAATGTCATATATCATTCCATTATCAAAATCAATTTTCACTTCATCTCCCGCTTCGATAGCTTTGGCTGCTTCCGGACATTCAATAATAGGAAGGCCAATATTAATGGAGTTACGGTAGAAAATTCTTGCGAATGTCTCTGCAATGACACAGCTTATTCCAGCTGCTTTTATAGCGATCGGGGCATGTTCTCTCGACGAACCGCAACCAAAGTTCTTGTTTGCAACCATAATGTCTCCAGATTTTACTCGATTAACAAAGTCCGTATCAATATCCTCCATACATTTCTTTGCTAGCTCTGCCGGATCGGATGAATTCAAATATCTAGCAGGAATAATAACGTCTGTATCTACATTATCTCCATATTTGTGTACAATTCCATGTGCATTCATAATAAACTCCAATCTGCCTGCTTTAGCAGGCTTATAATCAGGACATGTGTAACTCACTTTTACACATTACTCCAATCTGCCTGCTTTAGTAGGCTTATAATCCCAATTCCTCAGGGCTTGATATCTTACCGGTCACTGCACTTGCTGCTGCCACTGCCGGACTTGCTAAGTATACCTCAGATTCTACGTGTCCCATACGTCCAACAAAGTTTCTATTCGTAGTTGCAACTGCTCTTTCTCCTGCAGCCAGAATACCCATATGTCCACCCAAGCATGGACCGCAGGTAGGTGTACTGACTACTGCCCCTGCTTTTATAAAGGTTGCAAGTAATCCTTCCTCCATAGCCTGAAGATAAATGGCTTGCGTAGCAGGAAAGATAATTACACGCATGCCTTTTGCTACTTTTTTGCCTTCTAATACCTTAGCCGCAATTCTTAAGTCTTCAATACGGCCGTTGGTACAGGAACCTATTACTACTTGATCGATTGTAATATCTCCAACTTCATCAATGGTTTTTGTATTCTCTGGCAGATGAGGAAAAGCAACTGTTGGCCTCAAAGCAGATAGATCAATTACAAAGGTATTATCGTACTCTGCATTTGTATCAGCTTCATATATTTTATATTCCTTAAGAGAATGCTCTTTCATATATTGAATTGCTTGTTCATCAACTGGGAACGTACCATTCTTTGCACCTGCTTCAATAACCATGTTTGCCATAGTGAAACGATCATCCATTGTCAGATTCGCAATTCCATCTCCCACAAACTCCATTGATTTATAAAGAGCTCCATCTACACCAATCATACCAATTATATGTAGAATAATATCCTTGCCACTGACCCATTTTGCAGGTTTTCCTGTTAAATTAAATTTTAGAGCGGAAGGAACTTTAAACCAAGCTTTTCCTGTTGCCATTCCTGCTGCCATATCTGTACTTCCTACACCTGTAGAAAATGCTCCTAAGGCTCCATATGTACATGTATGCGAATCCGCACCAATTATTACATCACCAGCGACCACCAATCCTTTTTCCGGTAATAAAGCATGTTCAATGCCCATTTCACCAATCTCAAAATAATTAGTAATATCATGTTCTTTTGCAAAATTACGCATGCATTTACAATGTTCTGCCGATTTAATATCTTTATTTGGTGTGAAATGATCAGGCACTAATGCAATTTTATTCTTATCGAACACACCTTTTTTATTCATTTTTTCCATCTCATGAATAGCTACCGGTGCTGTAACATCATTCCCTAAGACCAAATCTAAATCAGCCTCTATTAACTGTCCGGCTACTACTTTCTCTAAACCGGCATGAGCTGCTAAGATTTTCTGTGTCATTGTCATTCCCATATTCTTATCCTCCCTATAATCTAGATTTCTGCAATAATGAATTCGCCCATTTCTTTTGTTCCCACTAAAATTTTACCCTCTGACATAATATCAACTGTTCTATAACCCTTTTTAAGGACTGTTTTCACCGCCGCTTCAATTCTATCTGCCTCTTCTTCTAGGTCAAAAGAATAGCGAAGCATCATAGCTGCTGATAGGATTGTTGCAATCGGATTCGCTTTATTCTGACCAGCAATATCCGGTGCAGAGCCATGACTTGGTTCATAGAGTCCAAGCTTTGTATCACCAAGGCTGGCTGATGCAAGCATTCCAATAGAACCGGTAACCATACTTGCTTCATCCGATAAGATATCACCAAACATATTCTCAGTAAGAATAACGTCAAATTGCTTCGGATCCTTAACAATCTGCATTGCACAATTATCAACTAACATATCGGTTAATTCTACTTCTGGATAATCAGCAGAAACTTCTTTCACTACCTGTCTCCATAATCTTGAGGAATCAATTACATTAGCTTTATCAACACTACATACCCTTTTGTTTCTCTTCATTGCTATTTCAAAACCCCATTTGGCGATTCTCTTAATTTCATTTTCATCATAAGTCAAAGTATCATATGCTTTTCGAATACCATTCACTTCTACTGTTTTACGGTCCCCAAAATATAGGCCGCCGGTTAATTCTCTCATAACCACAAAATCAAATCCGTCTCCAATAATTTCATCTTTTAATGGACAGGCACCTTTTAACTCATCATATAATACAGCAGGTCTAATATTTGCATATAAGCCCAATCCCTTACGAATGGCGAGTAACCCTGCTTCCGGTCTAAGATTAGGAGGAAGGCTATACCAATTAGACTGTCCAACTTTACCGCCAACAGCTCCTAACAATACGGAATCACTTGCTTTAGCTGTCGCTAGTGCTTCTTCTGTCAAGGGAACTCCAGTTGCATCAATGGATACTCCACCCATAAGTACTTCAGTATAGGAGAATTGATGACTGAATTTTTCTCCAATTTTATCTAATGCTTTCTTTGCTTCTGTTATAATTTCCGGTCCTATACCGTCTCCAGGTATTACTGCAATATTATAATTCATGTTTTTCTTCCTTTCGTAAAAGCTCAAATCAACCTTACTTATATATGTACTAATGATATTGTTTATGCCTATATTCATATATAAACGATTTTTCCACTACAAAATTATATTTGTTATTGATATTCTATCATATACTTTGGTATAATTGAAATACATATTATGAATGTTTAATATAACCTACTGTTATGAAAGGAACCGAAGATGGAACAAAACTTATCACTATATAAAATATTCAATACCGTTGCCGCTACCGGTAACATTTCGCATGCTGCTAAGGAACTTTTTATAAGTCAACCTGCTATCAGTAAATCCATTAATCATTTAGAAGAGAATCTTGGCATTACCTTGTTCACTCGAACTTCTAGAGGAGTTCATTTAACAGAAGAAGGAACTCTTTTATATGAATATACAAAATCAGCTTTTGATACTCTGTTACAGGGGGAAGAGAGTATCAGGCGAATAAATGAATTGGGTATTGGACATCTTCGAATTGGTGTTAGTACCACACTGTGTAAGTATATTTTACTTCCATATTTGAAAGATTTTGTACAGACTTATCCACATATTAAGATTACAATAGAATGTCAATCCACCTTTCAAACATTAGAATTGCTTGAAAATAAAAAGATTGATATTGGTCTTATTGGTAAACCAACTTCATTAAAGAATCTGGATTTCTACCAGATTGTTGAAATAGAAGATGTCTTTGTAGCTACATCGGCTTATTTAAATAATTTACGAGTAAGAGAATTATCATCTACCCAAAAGGATTTGTCCATGGTGTCATCTGATATTTTCAAATCTGCCAACGTGATGCTATTGGATGAAAAAAATATGACTCGGTTATATATTGATGACTATTTTACAAACAATCAGATTGAAACAAATCAGATTCTAGAGGTTAGTAATATGGATCTGCTAATTGAATTTGCTAAGATAGGACTTGGTGTTTCCTGTGTTATAAAGGAATTCATTCAAACAGATCTTATCAATAATTCTCTTCTTGAGATACCTTTAGAAAAACCTCTAGGTAAAAGAGAAATTGGTTTCGCTCATTCAATTAACACCTCACTTTCTGATTCGGTACAGAAATTTATAAATTTCTATAAAAAAGTTTAAAATTGGAACTTTGGTTAGGGTGTCATAAGCCTAATTTAGGCTGTGGAATGAATATCGCCGCATATATATTCATTTTGTCTACCTTTCCTTCCTGCGGCATGTCCTTTATAGAGCCTCAAAGATATGAAAAACATCGCAGTAGCTCTGTTTTTCACTGAGTCTCTAGTCGGACATAAACAGCCTTGTCAGCCGGTCTACGACAAAACAAATATATATGCACCGCTATTCATAATTTCAGTTATGAAAGGACTTAAGACACCCTAACCATGTATCACTCTTAATAATTGCAGTTATTAAAAGCATTTGGTTTTATTGATTATCTATCATACATTTTCGATATATTTCAAAAGCAGACGGTAAAGTATATATATCATCAATCTGCCCCTTGCTAGCCCATTTGTACTCTAATGGGCTTGACCATTTGCACTCTAATGGGCTTGACCATTTGTATTCTAATGGGCTTGACCATTTATTTTCACCATATATTGAATCCTCTGCTAATATCAATTTATCCTGTAACAGTACATGATAACCTATCATATGCCACTCGATATGTGAAAATATATGTTTCCCTTCACCTAGATTATTAATAGTAAAATCCTCGAACCCTTGCTTTATTAAGATATCCTCTAAAACGTTAACAGTTAATTTTCCTTCAATACTTGGAAGTTCCCATAAACCAGCAAGTAACCCTTTATTTTCACGCTTTTGGATTATATAGCTTCCTTCTTTTTCTATTAGTAATATAGTCTTTTCCTCTATTTTTCTAGGCTTCTTTTCTGGTTTTACAGGTATACGCATTTCAGTCCCTTGGTGGTAGGCTTTACATAAGTGCATAATCGGGCATTTATCACATAAAGGTTTACCATTTGGAATACAAACTGTAGCTCCCAATTCCATAATGGATTGATTATAATCACCTGGACGATCCTTAGGCATAATTTCTTTTATATTCTGCTCTAACTCTTTCTTCACACTGGGCTTCGTAATATCATCGAAGCTTCCTGCCACTCTCTTCATTACACGAAATACATTCCCATCTACAGCTGGTTGTGGAATATGAAATGCTATGGATACAATTGCACCTGCTGTATAGGAACCTATGCCCGGTAATTTTAGAAGTAATTCATAATCAGCAGGCATCTCACCATGATATTCCTCCATAATTATAATTGCTGCTTTTTGGAGGTTACGCACCCGATTATAGTAGCCTAAACCCTCCCACAATTTGAGAAGCTTCTCTTCCTCTATTGAAGCTAATGCTTTTATGTCAGGCAGCATGCTTATAAATCGATCGAAATAAGATTTCACTGCTTCTACCCTAGTTTGTTGAAGCATGATCTCAGATACCCATACATAATAAGGCTTTGGATTCTCTCTCCAAGCTAAAATTCTTGCATTTAAATCATACCAATCTAATAAATAATCTATAGTTTCAGAATAATCGTAAGTCATGAATATGTCTCCTTGTGTAACATTAGAAAATCTTGTTATACAAATTATACACAAATTCCTTATGCTTTACAACAAGGGTTAGTATCAATTCCTTGGATTCCATAATATTCCCCAATACTAAACTCCTTGCTAATCCAGGCCCAAAATAGTATAATAATAGTAACTAATAGCTACATTGTGCACTACATTTTTTGTTATTGGAGGCTAGTACATGCAAAAAATATTAAAAGGTCATTTAATTTTCACGAAAGAAATGAATCAATTTGAAATATATGAACATGGTTATATAGTAGTAGAAAATGGTAAGGTTGTCCTTGTTACCAAAGAATTACCGCAAAAATACAAAGACACTCTGGTTGAAGACATGGGTGACCGGTTAATTATCCCAGGTTTCGTAGATCTTCATGTTCATGCGCCTCAATGGTTAAATACAGGAATCGGTTATAGCAAGGAATTACTGCCTTGGTTGAATGAATATACCTTTCCTTTAGAAAGTTCCTTCAGTGATTTAGAATTTGCTAAAGAACAATATGTTAATTTCATTCATGACTTATGGGAAGCTGGTACCACCAGAGCTTCTATCTTTGCTACCAGGCATAAACCTGCAACTAAGCTTTTGATCGAATTATTAAAGGATTCCGGTTTAGGGGCTTATGTTGGTAAGGTAAACATGGACAGAAATACTTCAGCCGAACTTCAGGAAACCACTGAACAATCCGTAACGGAAACACTTGAGCTTCTGACAGAAGATCCAACGCTTTATTGTAATCCTTCTGATCTTATTACTAATGACCTGCCTTTGGTGCAGTATATTCTGACGCCACGTTTTGTACCTAGTACCACTCCTGCTCTGATGCAAGCCTTAGGTGAAATTGCTACAAAATATCAATTGCCTGTACAATCTCATCTCTGTGAAAATAAAGGTGAAGTAGCTTGGGTTAAGGAATTACATCCCGATATACATAGCTTTACTGAAGTTTATGATAATTATGGTTTATTACAATCCGGTAAAACGATAATGGCACATTGTATTTATAATACAGATTCTGAAGTAAAGTTGCTGAAGAAGAAACATGTATATGTTGCTCACTGCCCTCAGTCTAATTTTAATTTAGCCAGCGGTATCATGCCTCTTAGAAAATACATAGATGAAGATATATCTGTAGGCCTTGGCTCTGATGTAGGTGGCGGCCATGTTTTAAATATGACACAGCATATCATCGCGAGTATCTATGCCTCAAAAATGTACTATGTGGATCATCCGAATTATACTCCTATCAGTATCTCTGAAGCTTTTTATCTAGCTACAAAAGGTGGTGGATGTTTCTTTGGTAAAGTTGGTAGTTTTGAAGAAGGATATGACTTTGATGCTTTGGTCATAGATGACAGTAATCTGCGAAGAAATGGAAACCTTTCCTTGGAGGAACGATTGGAGAAATTTATATATACCGGATCTAATAAAAATATAACAAATAGATATGTCAGAGGATCTGAAATAATACTATAAAGTAAAAAACAAGCATTTGAAGATTATGACTTAATACTCTTCAAATGCTTGTTCCACCTAATCCAATATCAATTTTTTAGTTATTGATTAATTTATCTTTTTTTGTCCAGCTCATCATATTACGAAGTTCTGCACCAACTGATTCTAATTGATGTTCTGACTCTTTTCTTCTCTTAGCTAAGAAGTTAGTACAGCCGATTTGGTTCTCAAGTAACCAATTACGTGCAAATACACCATCTTGAATATCTTTTAATACTTGTCTCATTGCATTCTTAGTATCTTCAGTAATGATCTTAGGGCCAGTCATATAATCGCCATATTCAGCAGTATTAGAGATAGAATATCTCATACCTGCAAATCCACTTTCATTGATTAAGTCAACAATTAACTTCATCTCATGGATACATTCAAAATATGCACTTTCTGGTTCATATCCTGCTTCTACAAGTACTTCAAAGCCTGTCTTCATTAATTGAGTAACACCACCACAAAGAACAGCTTGCTCACCGAATAAATCAGTTTCTGTTTCTTCTCTGAATGTTGTCTGAAGAACTCCAGCTCTTGCACCACCAATTGCAAGTGAATATGCTAGTCCTAATTCATGCGCTTTTCCGGTAGCATCCTGATGTACTGCTATAAGGCAAGGAACACCCTGTCCTTCTTTATATTGGCTTCTTACTGTATGTCCTGGTCCTTTTGGAGCAATCATCATAACATCTACATCTGCTGGCGGAATAATCTGGCCAAAATGAATTGCAAAACCGTGTGCAAACATGATAGCGTTGCCTGGTTCTAAGTTTGGTTCAATGGATTCTTTATACATTTTTGACTGCTTCTCATCATTGATTAAAATCATAATGATATCAGCTTTTTTAGCAGCTTCTGCTGCAGTATATACTTCAAAGCCGGCAGCTTCTGCCTTTGCCCATGACTTACTGCCTTTATATAGGCCGATAATTACATGAACTCCGGATTCCTTCGCATTCAAAGCGTGTGCATGTCCCTGGCTACCGTAACCTATAACAGCTACTGTCTTGCCTTCTAATAATGATAAGTTACAATCTTCTTGGTAAAATATCTTTGCCATTTTCATATCCTCCTAAATATTTTTATAATTTATTATTGTAAAAAAGTGTTTCCACCTTTTGGAATAATTGTTTTCTTTATCTATTTAACTTGTTAAAGTTAGCATTTAAACAATAAACGCGACACTTTACGTCGCGTCTATTGTCATGAATAATTCTACAATCGTATATAGGAACGACAGATTGTTTTATTTTTGTTAATCCAAGTAATCTGCGATATCTCCCGATCCTCTTGTTAGGCCTGTAATACCAGTTCTTACTATTTCCTTTATCGTAAATCCTTCTAATAATTTAATGAATGCATCGATTTTTGCTTGATTTCCTGTTAATTCAACCATTAAAGATTCCATTGCTACATCAACAATTTTTGCTCTAAAAATGTCAGCTACTGCGATTATGGATTGTCTTTCTTTATCATTCGAAAGAACTTTTACAAGGATAAGCTCTCTACACACAGATTCATCCGGTAACAATTCCCTTACCTCACGAACGTCTTCGAGCTTTAGAAGTTGATTCCTAATCTGTTCTAGAATTTGGTCATCACCATTTACAACAACTGTCATTCTGGAAAATACAGGATCTTGTGTTTCTCCAACTGTTAAACTATCTATATTATAACCTCTTCTGCTAAATAGACCAGCAACACGGCTAAGTACACCGGCTGTGTTATCCACCAGTATTGACAATACCATTTTTTTCATCGGAACCTCCTGGTAAGACGCGAAATATGACCTCGCTTGATTGTAAACATTGTAACAATATGAATATAAAATGTCAATAATTAAAAACTATTTTTGTTATGCTAACAATAATAACCCAATATTTCTAAGCATTCCTGTCTTCATATAACCATATTTTAGTATTAAATATCTTCTTATGATCCAATTTTCTTTTTCTAAATTTGCCAAAATATATACTACCCTTTTCTCTTTTACAGGCAATTCCTTATGATATATCTGATAAAATTCTGCAGCTTGCAAAATGATTTTATTCAATGCTTCCTTTTGTGTATCTATAGAAGAGATACGATTCTTAACATAGGAAAGGAAACTCTGATTTCCTACGAGATTGTTGCTGTGTTGTCTATAAGAAAGCGTTGCCACTGGCAGGTAACTAATTTGTCCAAAAGCTGCTGCTATCATAGCAATCCACCAGTCATGATATCTTGCATTCTTAGGAAGTGTACTCATTCTCTTTAACAGCTGTTCATTAAACATGACCGTGCACCCAATTAACTTATTCTCCATCATAATGTGGGGTAAATCTTTTTTCTTAGTATCCAATCTGCTAACCTTATTGAATGAGGGATATAATTGATTTAGTTTTTCATCAACTACCACAGCATCTGTAAATACAGCTACCACAGAATCTTCACTATATTTACTTTCAACCTTTTTCATATGATTTAGTGTTTTCTCTATCTTATCCGGCATCCAAACATCATCTTGATCGCTGAACATATAATACATGTTTTGTTCCATATTACCATTATCAAATCTATTCGAAATTATATCACCCTTTTTCTCATTATAAGCTGCTACATACCGTGTACCATCCAAGAAATTAAGCGTTACACCCTTATTCACTTCATTACGTTGCAGCATGATTTTTTCCGGATACTGTATCATATATTCCTTTATAATTGAACTTGTCCTATCTGTAGACCCATCATCAAAAATCCATAATTTCCAGTTTTTAAAACTATTATTAATAATAGAATCAATTTGTTCACTGATATACTTTTCACCATTATATGTTGCTAATATGATATTCACACAATTCATAACTTATATATCCTTTCAGTATCAGAGCACTCTCGGAAACTCTCATAACCTGTTTTACAGGTGTTTCCTATGCTGATCAAATAAACTTTCATCCATTTTCGTGATATCATAGGTATGTTTTTACGCAGACCGTCCGAATGGAATGAGGGAAAGGCAAGTAAAAACATACCTATGATAGACAGAAAATGTACACAACTTATATTCAGCATAGGAAACACCCTCAATAACTAAATAGTTTCCGAGAGTGATCTGTCAATCATTCCCAAAAGGTTGGGTTCATGCTGAGCTTTATTATTAGGGCTTTGGGAAGTTTCTCATAATGCCTACCTATTTTATATCCTAAATATTTAAAGCCACTTTGAAATATTAAATCAGGAATTAACAAATACTTTTTCTTGCTAAGAAGATACTTCAATGTCATAATTACAAGTTTCTTACCTTCATCCTCTGATTTTACAGATTCGAATATATCTTTGTATTGTTGTTGCGATACTGCTAAATCAAAATTTCTTTCAAACTGCTGTCTATACGTATATACATGCGAATGTATTACCTTGGCGTTCGCAGCATAAGCAATAGAATATCCGGCCTTAATAATACCAGCAGCCATAATCATATCCTCATTGAATATTGTTTTCGTTACAAATCCACCAAGTTTCTCATAGACAGTTTTGCGATAAGCTGCACAAACATTAGAGCAAAAATAAGTTTTAATGCCTAGCTCTGAAAGGTCATCCTGAGATTTTACATAGCTTTGTTCAGGGTAATTGAATACCCGGGTATATTGCTCAATTAATCCAGCCTTATTATTAGCTAATTGTCTTCCATAGGTTGCTGCAATCTGTGGATTATTAAAAGGCTCTAATAAATGTTTTATCAGATCTTTATCAACGGGTACTGCATCCTGCGTCATAAACATAACGATATCAGCTTGAGATAAAGAAACTCCATAATTTCTGGTTCCACCATGATCAAAATCTATTTTTTTAATATCAAAACGCTCAATCTGGCAGGAAGATGTAGTAAAGTTTTGTGCATAGGCTAATGCTTCTTCTGTTCTTTCTTTTTGCGCTAATTGCTCATTCGTTTTTGCATTCTCTTCCGTATGCAATAATATTATGTGCAATGGTTTTATACTCTGTTTCACAAGTCTCTCAATCAATTGATTGAATTTTTTATCCGGCTTATAAACAGGTATAATAACATCAATCGAAAGTACTAACTCATTATCCTGGTCTGGCTGTTGTATTTGCTCCATTTTGTTATAATTCTCCCCATTACTTACTTGATTTTTAGTCTATATTAATCATACTCATGTATCTTAATACTGTCAAGCTAGTGTATATAAGCAAAATCCCCTTATTTTGTGGATGTCACTATAAATTTATTAAATTATACCAAATTTTTAATATTTTTCTTGCATTTTTTATCAAAAACGTGTAATATTCATTTATAATAAATGACAAATCATGTATATTATTGCTATTAAATGTTATATTGTATAATACTATGTGTACAATATATTTTTACATGAAAGTGTCTTTTAACGGGAGGATTTTATGAAGGTAAAAACAGGGGTAAAGAAAAAAAGACGGCTTTATTCAATTAAAACAAAGATTATGCTTCTTATCTGCGGTGGTGTACTCGTTTCGCTTTTAATTTATCACCAGGCATTAGTTCCAAACTTTCGATCCAGTGTAATTAAGACAACCGAAAACAGTATGCTTAATCTTGCAGACTTATACAGTGGTAATTTAGATTTGTACATAGAACTACTGAATGAATCAATGTCCACGTTAACTTCCTCTTCAGATGTTTATTTCACACTTTCATTAGATGAACCTACAAGTAAAATAAAGGTTCAATCTGCACTTCTCTATTATGCCAATCAACGTGAAGAATGCAATGCTATTTTCTTGGCTAATGCTAAAGGAGATATAATGGTAAGTAGTAATGAAGCTCAGGTTGGACAGAATTTATCTGAGGAATCATATTTTCAAAAAGTAATGACAACTTCAGAACCTGCTCAAAGTAATCTGGTTCTTATGGCCGATACCAATGAACAATCAATCATGTTTTCTGTACCAATAAAAGATAGTAAAGGTACTGTACTTGGAGTTCTAGTTTCAGCTGTAAATCCTTCCGCATTAACGGAATCAATTTCACAAATCTCTGTACCAGGAGTTGAATCCAGTTATGGTTATCTAGTTGATTCAAAAGGACTCATGCTTTACCACCCTACACCTGAGAAAATCGGACTTCCTGTAGATAATTCAGTTGTAATCAATGTAGTTGACCAGATTAATCAAGGAACTCTTCCTGAAACCTCCATATCCAGTTACGATTTCGAAGGAGTTACCGAGTATGCCAGTTACTGCGTTTCTCCAATTAATAATTGGATCTTGGTCATCTCCGCAGATGAAGGTGAGATTTATGCAGAAATTGATAACTCGGTGAACAGAGCTTTATATTTAGCAATATTTACACTGATTATTTTATCTATACTAGGTTATTTCTTCGCTAATACAATAACATCTCCAATACGACGATTAACCAAATTAATTACTAAGACAGCTGATTTAGATTTTAAAGAAGATAATTCTTTTCATAAATTATTTACCCGTCGTGACGAAACTGGCGAAATGAGTAAAGCAATTGAAAAAATGCGTAATTCCATGCATGATATTATTGAAAAGATTAATAATTCTGCAGAAAATATTAGTTCAAATGCTGGGAATCTTAATAAAATCACAACTAATGTTAACAATCATGCAGGAGATAACTCAGCAACTGCAGAACAATTAGCTGCCGGTATGGAAGAAACTGCCGCAACAACTGAAACGATTGACTCCGACTTAGGTCAAATTAGTGTGGCAACAATAGATATTCAAACTAAAACCAAAGATGGTACAAAATTATCAGAATCTCTAATTGAACGTGCTCAATCATTAAAGGCTAATACGATGCAGGCTAGAGAAAAAACCCAAGAAGTATATAAAGCTATGAAAGTAAAAACAAATATTGCAATTGAACAATCGAAATCCGCACAGAAAATCAATGAATTCACTAATACTATTATGGGTATCGCAGATCAAACTAGTTTATTAGCATTAAATGCTTCCATCGAGGCTGCAAGAGCCGGAGAATCAGGAAGAGGATTTGCTGTCGTAGCAAGTGAGATAGGTAAATTGGCAGACCAATCTGCACAAACTGTTTCCAATATTACCGGTATCGTAAATGAAGTAACCGATGCTGTTTCTAATATGTCGCAATGTTTGATGCAGATACTCGAATTCTTAGAAATTTCTGTAGAGAATGATTACACTAATTTTATTAACGTTAGTGAACAATATAACCATGATGCTTCTGACCTTCATTATACCATTGATAATATTCATAGTTCGATTGTAAAGTTAACAGAAACCATGAAACGGATATCTGGAGCAATATCAGATATTAACATAACAATTAACGAATCAACCTTAGGTGTTACTGATATTGCAGCAAGAAATACGAATATTGTAACATTGACATCAGAAACTTATGATATGGTACGAGAAAATCTTAACTACTCAGACGGATTAAAAGAAATAGTTCAGTTGTTCCAATTATAGATTATTATTTCTTTTACTAATACAAAAAATATCGTGTAGAAATTTCTACACGATATTTTTTGTACTTTATCACATTATATTCAAATCTTACTTTTAGTTACTAACTGGTCTTGAATCAAAGGTAACATCCAATGTTTTATCAATATATTTACCATCCTCTAGAGACTTAATAGCAATTGCACCCGTAGATCCAGCTTTGGTGTAACTTAATACTTCCTGTAAATCACTCATTGTCAGAACTTTTGTATCATTAATGGATACTATGATATCTCCAACTTTTATTCCTGCTGTTTCTGCTGCTGAATCTTCTAATATTTGGCCAACATAGATTCCAATTGGCATATTAAATCCTTGTGAGTAAACATCAGTAACATCCTTACCAGCTATACCCAAATAAGCAATTTCATCTTCTTTTAAGGTTGTTCTATTCATTAAATCGTTTATAATAGGGATAGCATCTGAAATTGGAATTGCATAACCGATACTTTCAACACTAGAATCAACATACTTTACAGAATTTATTCCAATTACTTCACCGTTTGAATTCAACAATGCACCACCACTGTTACCAGGATTAATAGCTGCATCTGTTTGTAATAAATTCATTTTAACACCATCAATTGTAACTTCTCTATTTAAGGCACTGATATAACCAACGGTTACTGATTGCCCATAACCTAGAGCATTTCCGATAGCGATTGCCATTTCACCAAGCTTGGTTGTTGAGGAATCACCCAAGGTTGCTATTTTAATATTATCAATAGTTTTATCTTCTAAATCCTCAATATTTACTGAGACAACTGCTAAATCAGAATTTGCCGAGGTTCCCTTGATAGTAGCCTTAGCAGTAGTTTCATCAGAAAAAACGATATCAACTGTCTTAGCATCAGCAACTACGTGATTGTTAGTTGCAATAAGTATTTCTGAATCATTTTGACCAATGATTATTCCAGATCCGCTGCCTTCAACATCTTCACTATATGCTCTTCCAAACATATCACTGGATACGTTGGCGATTACTGAATTAATTGCGACTATGGATGGCATTACGTTTTCAACTACTGTTGAAACATCACTAGTTGTATTACCGTTTGAAGTTCCAGTTTCAACTGCAATTGCATCATTTATGTCTGCACCTACCTGAGTATTTTTCAGATTACCATTCACATCTGTATCCGTTTCATCAATATTGTTTACAATAGGATTTTCATAATTTTGATTGTTATTGCTTACATAATTGTAACCTTGGAAGGAAGCACCTGCTACTAAGCCAAACACCATTCCTACCGCAACAATCTTTGTAAACCCTTTTAACATTTTATGTTCCTTTTTAGGTTTTGCATCGGATATTACCACCTTGGCATCGATTACCTCTCCTGTAGATTGTGGTGAATTGTTATTACCTTCATAATAACTGTTTTGGTTGTTGTTATATTCATCATTCATGATATATTCTCCTTTCAAACTTTAATTGATATTATTAAATAATTGTTTTTATTTAATTTCTATAACTAAAGTTTAACAAGAAATTATGTCCACTTTGTGATTTCTATTTGAAGAATCTATGAATTTCCTAGCTATATTTTTGTTTTATATCATTTTGTAGTTTCCTAGTATTTTTAGATCCATGGCTTCCTCTTGAATTCCGGTCAACGCATTTTTGACTCCTGCTTCTCTAAGATTTCCTTCAAAATCCACAAAAAAACGATACTCAAAATTACGCCCTTCGAGAGGCCTTGATTCAATCTTAGTCATATTAAGGTTATTATATATAAAATGAGAAAGCATGTTATAAAGTGACCCACTTTCATGAGGTAGTTCAAAACAAATACTAATTTTATTTGCATTCTTAATGAATTCTTTTTTCTTACCAATAATAATAAATCGAGTGGAATTCGTATCTTCATGGTTAATTGCTTCAGCAAGAATCTTAAGTCCATAATAACTGGCCGCTTGTTTACTAGCAATTGCCCCTTGCGTAATATCACTGTCCTCTAGTACCTTTTTTGCGCTATCGGCAGTACTAATGCATTCAACCGGAATCATTTTTTTATGACTCTCGATATATTTTGAGCATTGCATCAGTGCTTGCGGATGGGAATAGACCTGTTGAATATTATCTAATTCAGCCATAGGCAATCCTAATAATGCATGATCAATTTTAACTACATGTTCACCAATAATATAATTGTCGAATTCTATTAATAAATCGTAAATATCCGTTATCCCACCTGTAGATGTATTCTCAATTGGAAGGACTCCATATTCTGCTTTCCCCTCTTTGATTGCCTGCATCACTTTCTTAAAGGTTGGTGCATGGAAACCGTCTATGTCAGTACCAAAGTACTCCTCCATAGCCTGTTCTGTATAAGATCCTTTTACCCCAAAGCATACTACCTTAGTTTTAGAATTAATCTTCAGATTATCAATCTCCTCAAAGTTAATTTCATCTCCATGTGTACTGATTAATCCATACTGAAGTTTGCGACTCATAGAAATAATCTGTTTAAATAATTCAAAAACTCCATGCTTATTAAATTCATTACTTGCCATAGCCATTAAGGTACGCAACTTTTCTTCTTCTCTTTCTTTATCAAAAACCTTTTTTCCTGTTTGAATCTTATATTCAGCCACATCCTTAGCCAATTGCATTCTATATTCAAACAATTCTACTATTTTCTTATCTACTTTATCTATTTCCAACCTGCTCTGCTGTAAATCTATCATATTATGCTCCCATCTGCGATTTTTCACGCCAAAGTTTAAATATTCTCAATTATATAACATTTATCTTATTCTTTGCAATCCCTAAGAAGAATACATTGCATATTTATAGCCTAAGTTTTATAATAGAAGTAACCAAAAATTTATCATCTGACTTGCATTGATTCAGAGTATACATAACCGAGGAGGTCGATATTATGTATCGATTAAAAAAAATAATAGTACCTATAATAGTCATAATCATTTTATTTGTAATTTATAATTATTTAAGATTTTCAACACGAACCATATATAATGTAGAAAATGCTCAAGGTAATACTGCCGGTAACCTTTTTAATGGTGGACTCTTCTGCGAATTGAATGAGAAAATCTACTTTAGTAATGCTAACGATGATGGGGCTCTATATGTAATGAATCTAGAGGGAAAGAATTTTAAAAAACTCCATTATGATAAAGTAGGCTATATCAATGCTATTGGCAAATACATATATTACGTACGTATGAATAATGAGAAAAAAAATAATTCAACATCTGTTTTGGATTTTAAAAATGTTGGAATTTATAGAACTAATCTGAAAGGAAAGAATATTATAACGCTTTATGAAGACCCAAGTGGTCTGATGAATGTACATGGTAATTCCGTCTATTATCAGCATTATAACACCAACGGCGGTTTATCCTTTTATTCTGTTGATATTGATGGTTCGAATGAAAAGGAAATTTCAACACAACCAATTATGCCTATTTCCATAGTTGATAATAAATTATGTTATGTCGGTACCGAAATAGATCATAATATAAATATATTGAATTTAAAATCGGGAACAAATACTACTATCTATTATGAAAATTGTTATGCCCCAATTATAAATAATGAATTTATTTACTATATGTCTGCATCCGATAACTATGCCATTTATCGAATCAATCTGGATGGCAGTAATCCTACCCCAGTTGTTGAAGATAGATGTAGTACCTTCAACATAACAGACGATGGTAAATATCTGTATTACCAAGTTGACGACAATGTAAATAATCGTATTTGCATTTTGAACGTTGAAACGGGTGAATCAAATACAATTAAAGATGGTAATTTCAAGCAGATTCATATTACCAGTAATTACATGTTTTTTAATGATTTTCAGGATACAGCTACTTATTACATACCCATTGGCTCAGACACTAATCTATCTACCTTTACACCACCAAATTTAAGTAAATAATAGCAATAATGCAAACTTTCTACTGAATATTAAGAATCAATTGCCATTTTTGGTGAGTTCTTGATATAATTGATAAATCGTCTTACCATAAATAGGATGGTTCAGATTTGGTGCAATTTCACACATTGGTTTAAGTACAAATTCTCTATTTTGTAATTCAGGATGGGGTATCGTTAATTGTTCCGTTCCTATTAACTGATTATCATAGTATAAAATATCCAAATCAATGGTACGAGGTCCCCAATGAATGGTTCGTACTCTTTTTAGATCTGTTTCGATTTTCCCTATTAACTCCAATAATTCGTCAGGAGTCCTGAGTGTCTTTATTTCCAAGGCACCATTTAAAAAATCTTCCTGATCCACATCTCCCACAGGCTTAGTTATGATAAAGGAAGATACTTTAGTTACTCTGCATAGCTCATCTGCTTTTAACATATTAATTGCTGAAATCAAGTTTTTTTCCTTGTCCCCAAGATTTGAACCAATCCCTAAATAAGTAGTATGCCATTCTCTTTCCATGACTACAGATACTGTTTCAATTGGCAACAGGATAGGAGCCCAGGGCTTTTTAACTTCTAACTCAATTTTCTCTATTAATGGAAATTTAACTAATAGTTTCCTGGCAAGCTGCTCTGTTAAAGTTTCGATTAATTTATACGTATTTTCTTCCATCAACCCTTTGATATAATGACATACTTCACCATAATTCACGGATTTAGTCAAATCATCTTTCCGTGCAGCTTGGGATAAATCGGCATACAGTACTACAGATACCAAAAACTTCTGACCCAATACATTTTCTTCCTTGAATACACCATGATGGCAAAACACCTCTAAATTAGTGATTCTTATTCGATCCATTCTAACTCCCATCTGCGTGCTTTAGCACGCATACAAATCAAGATGTTGAAAAATGTATTTTATTTTTCAACCTATACCCCCTTAGTCCTTGTGTTCTCGGAGAATTGCTTCTGTCATCTTGATTGCTCTAAGATTCGCTAGCACTTCGTGAACCCTCACAAAATTACATCCCTTCATTACTCCCATTACACTAGTGGCAATTGTGCCTTCCAATCGATTCTCCACCGGTTCATTCAGTGTTAATCCAATCATTGATTTTCTTGATGTACCTAACAGAATTGGTAAACCAAATTGTTGCAATTTTTCTAATTGATTCATTAAAATTAAATTCATCTCGTAAGTCTTAGCAAACCCGATACCCGGATCTATAATAAGTCTGTCCCGTTTTATACCGGCCGTTAACCCAATATCAATGCTTTCCTGTAAATCAGATAATACCTCCGCCATATAATTCTGATAGATTGCTTCTTTCCGATTATGCATAATACATACGGGTACATCATATTTACTAATGACCTTAGCCATATTATCATCATATTTTAAACCCCAAATATCATTTATCAAATCGGCTCCTGCTTCTAAGGTTGCTTCTGCTACTTTACTTTTATAAGTATCAATTGAAACAGGTATATCAAAAAGTCTCTTTAACTCCTGTATCACCGGTACGACTCTTTCTATTTCTTCTTCCTCAGAAATGTGAATATAATTAGGTCTTGTTGATTCACCACCAACATCAATAATGTCTACACCTTCGGACACCATTTGTTCAGCATGCCTTAGTGCTTCCGTGAGGCTATTATATTTGCCACCATCAGAGAATGAATCAGGTGTTACATTGAGAATTCCCATGATGTATGTTCTATCATTCAAATTAAACGCTTTATTTCCGATTTTCATGATATCTCCTGTTATTCAAAAGATTTTCTTATTTAATTAATTGAAAAAAATTATTTTTCAAATCATTATCATTCTTAAAATCACCCCTTGTTACATATGTGATAGTCTTGGCACCGGGTTTTTGTACACCACGCATTGTCATGCACATATGCTCTGCTTCAAGGTAAACAGCTACTCCCTTAGGCTTTAGATATTTCATAATATCATCAGCAATTTGGGCCGTCATCTGTTCCTGGATTTGCGGCCGTTTCGCATAAGTTTCTACTGTTCTGGCAAGTTTGCTTAAGCCTACTACTTTACCATCCGGAATATATGCAATATGTGCCTTTCCATAGAATGGGAGTAAATGATGTTCACAAACTGAATAGAACGGAATATCCTTTTCGATTACCATCTCATTACTACTGGCTGTAAAGGTTTTCAGTAAATATTCACCAGCATCTATATGCAAGCCTCCAAATATTTCTTCACACATAGTAGCAATTCTTTTTGGTGTATCTATGAGACCTTCTCTGTTAACATCTTCTCCTATTCCCTCTAATAAAAGTTTCACAGCTTCCTCTATCTTCTTCTGATCCATTATTTCCTCCCATACATTTTCAAGTGCAATTCGAAGTAATTTCCTCTTACTTTTGGATATTTTCTAAATTATCATATACCTCATGTAAATATGATAATGAACCAAAAGCTATAATAACTGTATCCTCATCCGCAGCATCATAAGCTAACTTTATGGCATTAGAAACTTTATCTGCATTTATTACCTGTTTGTTATATTTCCTCGCAGCTTCAGCTAATATCTCAGAACTTAACCCACGTGAATTATTGGGTGTAATTGTTATAATAGCCTCTGCGAAGGAACCTGTATGCCTTAAAACTGCATCATAATCTTTGTCCGCTAAGACACCCATAATAAATATAATTCTCTTATTTAGAAAATATAGTTTAAGATTTTTAGCCAATGATATCGCCGCATCCTCATTATGTGCGCCGTCAACAAGAAAGAGGGGCTTGTATCTGATTATCTCAAATCGTCCTCTCCATTTCGTGTGGTATAAACCGTTACGAATATTCTCATCGGTTACAGTATACCCCATCTTTTTTAGGGCCTTCACTGCTAAAATTGCTACAACAGCATTCTTTACTTGATTTTCCCCTAACAACTTAATCTGTACTTTACCTAAATCCTCATATGAAAAAACCGTTCCTTCGATTCCTTGTTCTTCAATTATAATCCTATTAAAGGTAGCAATGGTTAAGCTTGCTTTATTCTGCTTACTAATTTGCTTAATTATAGTCTCTGCTTCTGGCTCTTGTTCATAAGATACAACCTGAATTCCCGGCTTAATAATACCGGCTTTTTCCGTTGCAATCTGCTCTAAGGTATTTCCAAGTATTTGCATATGATCCATGCTAATGGAAGTTATCACTGCGCATTCTGTAGTATGAATTACATTCGTTGCATCTAACCTTCCGCCTAGTCCAACCTCTAAAACTATTATGTCACAATCCTTCTGTAAAAAATACATCATTGCCATTGCTGTTTCAATTTCAAATATAGTTGGATGCGGCATTCCTATTTCTACCATATGAGCACATACATCTTTTATTTTATCGATGCAGTCAGCAATTCCTGTTGTACTAATATACTCAGTTGTAACCGGATTACCCTCACCAATAGATTCCTGTTTCCGAGAAATCTGAATCTTCTCTCTATATTCGAAAACTGATGGTGATATATATCTTCCCACAAGATAACCTGCAGCAACTAATATAGTAGCTATATAAGCCGCTGTAGACCCTTTTCCATTCGTACCGGCAACATGTACAAATTTTAATTGATCCTGAGGATTTCCAAGTCCTTCTAATAATGTTATCATACTATCCAATCCTAATACACTTCCGTATTGATTGGAATTTTCAATGAATTCTATTGCTTCTTTATAAGTCATCTAGGATAAGCCCCCTTATAGAAGTCAAATTGCTTTACAATTCGCAGGTTAAATTATTTCTCATCACATACCTGAAATATAAAGAACTTCAAGTAATAAGATTCTTCTGCCGCCCAAAGGATAGGATGATCCGGTGCTTGAGTTCGGTATTCCACTTGTTTTAATCTTTTTCTTACATTTTTAGCAGCTTGACCAACCGTATCAGCAAATAAATCCGGTGTCATGAAATGAGAACAAGAACAGGTCGCTAAGTACCCACCATCCTTTAATAATTTCATAGCCCTGAGATTAATTTCTCTATATCCCTTTATTGCATTTTTAACAGAATTACGTGATTTCGTAAAAGCTGGAGGATCAAGAATTATTACATCAAATTTTCTATTCTGTCTTTCCAATTCCGGTAGCAACTCAAATACATCAGCACACTGAAAATGTACCGTATTCTCTAAACCATTCAGTATTGCATTATCTTCAGCCTGCTTTATGCCAAGCTCAGAAGCATCAACACCCAACACACTTTTCGCTCCTGCTAATCCTGCATTCAATGCAAAAGAACCAGTATGTGTAAAACAATCTAACACATCAACACCCTTACAAAGTTTCTTGATAGCTTCACGGTTATATTTTTGATCTAGGAAGTACCCTGTTTTCTGTCCTTCTTCTACATCTACTGTATATTTTACACCATTTTCTATAATTTCAATCTTTGTATCAAAAGCATCTCCAATAAAGCCTTTCATGCGCTCCATTCCTTCATTGCTTCTAACTTTCACATCATTTCGTTCATAAATTCCGCGAATCTTAATATTGTCTTTCTCCATGGCCTCTTTCAGAAGTTCTATAATCGTAAGTTTCATTCGATCTATTCCGAGTGCTAAAGACTGTACTACAAGGACATCAGAAAATTTGTCAATAACAAGACCAGGTAGAAAATCTGCTTCACCGAATATCACACGACAGCTGCTAATATCCACTATCTTTTTTCTATATTCCCAAGCATCCTTTACTCGACCTTTTAAGAATTCTTTATCAATCTCCTGTCCTTTTACTCTGGACATAATTCTTACCGTAATTTTAGACTTTGTATTTATAAATCCACTGCCCATAAAATAATTGTCAAAATCCTGCACAATTACTATATCGCCATTTTCATATTCTCCGGTTATTGTATCAATTTCATTATCAAATACCCATAATCCGCCGGCTTTGAGCGTTCTGCCCTCGCCCTTTTTTAATTTTACAATTGCTTTATCCATTATGATGTTTTTCTCCATTTTCTACAAAAATGTTCACTGATGAAACTCATTATACCATAGAAAGTAAGATTGTCAACGTTGCCGCGTTCGTGGTTTTTTCGCTAAGTGCATACGTTTTTAACTTTTCGCTAATACTAATTCCATGAAAAAAAAATGTTTCTATAATAATTTTTTATTATGTGGTCTTTGTGGCTGGTGTATGGAGTGTTTTTGGACCGGACTTCATTCAGTGTTAATCCACAAGGATAAAGCTTTATGGTGTCGAACTTCAGTGTGGATGTTTCCCATCTACGGTATGGCTGCATGTTTAACCCCAATTTGTCAAAAGCTGAAAGACAAGAGTGCTCTCATAAGAGGAGGTATATATACCCTTTGCATATTCATTGCAGAGTTAAGTTCAGGTGAATTATTAAAAAAATTTGGAGCATGCCCTTGGGATTACAGTAAGGCAAAATTAAATTACAAAGGATTAATACGTTTTGATTATGCACCCGCATGGTTTTTAGTTGGTTTATTCTATGAAAAATTATTAAATCGTCCTTAATTAAGAGATTTGACAGGCCTAGAGTTGAACTCCATGACTGTCAAATCAATTATCTTTATACTAAAACATCTGTAGGGCGCTGTTGGGTAACTTCATACGATTTCTTTATTCTATTTTCTCTATGAGTCTGTTATAATGGAGTTAGTAAACAGGATTTGGTTGAAGGTACTTAATAGGAGGATAATATATGTTAAAAGCAGTTATATTTGATATGGATGGAGTTCTAGTCGATAGTGAGCCGTTACATGCGAGAGCTGGTGTTTTGGCACTAGAAAAATATAGTGTTGAGGTAACAATTGACTATTTTTATGACTTTATAGGTTCTACTACAATACATATGTTAGATACTATGATAAAAGATTTTAATCTTACAACAACACGTGATGAACTGCTTATCACCTATAGTGCAGCAAAACATAAGTTAGTAAAAGAAGAAGGATATAAGGCAATTCCTTATACTAAGGAATTAATTATAGATTTATATAAAAATGGCGTGAAACTGGCAATTGCCTCATCATCAGCTTTATCAGAAATTGAAGATATTGTTAAGACACTAGGAATTGCAAAATATTTTGACAAGTTAGTAAGTGGAGCCACGGTCTCACTTCCAAAGCCTGCGCCAGACGTATTCTTAAAAGCTATGAGTGAATTGGGAGTGAATTCTACCGAATGTATTATAATTGAGGACTCCTGTAATGGAGTTCGAGCTGCCGAAGCGGCAGGTATACCTTCTATTGGATTTATTAACGAACATTCCGGCAAACAAGACTTATCAAAAGCATATATACTAATTGAAGGGTTTGATGAGATTAATCACCACTTTGTTGAAAATACCTATCTCCGTGCGAATGGAAAGCCTATTACTATTGCTATTACAAATCGATTGATTATTCGTGAACTAACAATTAACGATATTACTAGAATGTATCAAATATATCAAAATTCAGAGGTAAAGAAATATATCGATGATCTTGATGATTATCTTGAAGATGAAATTGAAAAACATAAAGCCTATATTAAAAATGTCTACAATTTCTATGGTTATGGTCTGTGGGGCGTATTCAGCAAGGGAACAGGCGATTTAATTGGAAGATGTGGGATACAAAATAAAATAATAGATGGCAGAGAAGAAATTGAACTTGGTTATATACTTGATATAAATCACTGGGGTAATGGCTATGCAGTAGAATGTACGAAAGCTATTATCACTTATGCCTTTCATGAACTAGATATTAATCGAATTGTTGCATTAATTGATCCATTAAATACAAGATCAATAAAAGTTGCAGAACGTATTGGAATGATAAAAGAACGTTATGTTATGAAAGATGGGCGTAATTGTTATCTCTATAGTATCGTGTCATAAAGGAGCATTTATGGGACATTCAAGAAATACAAAACAAAAACAGTTAATACTCCGAAACCTATAGGGATTGTATGAAAAACAGTCATGTGCAAAAAGTTGAAGATAATTTACCAAATAAGAACCGAATAGAGTAATGTATCTTTTACATTACTCTATTCGGTTCTTTACTCTTTACGCGCTTAAATTAGAATACATTTAATAAACTCTTTCCACCAGAAACAATATCATTATGATTTAGGTGCAGTTGTTGAGTTTACGTCTGTGTCTGTGTCTGTGTCTGCATCAGCGCCTGTGTCTGCATCAGCGCCTGTGTCTGTATCAGCGCCTGTGTCTGCGCCTGGTGCTGTTGTTGTAGCAGGTGCTGTCGTAGCAGCAGGAGCTGTAGTTGAAGCAGGTGCTGTTGTTGTAACAGGTGCTTTAGTTGGCGCTGTTGTGGTTCCATTCGTGGTACCGTCTCCATCATCAGTCGTACAAGCAGTAAATGTCAGAAATGTTAGGCAACAGATTGCCAATATTAAATATAATCGTTTTTTCATGGATCTCCTCCTATAAAATAAATTGATTTTACTCGTATAGTATTCCACTGTTAATTGTAATTATGCATTTCTGATTATTCAAAATAAAATCTTAAATTTTAATAAATTTATTCTTGGGCGTCAAATTCCAACATATTACTTCTAAAATGTTTCGGTAGATTATTACGTTGTAATTTTTCATTTATTCGTTCTTTTATTGCTATTGTTTTAAAGAAAGTTTTCCAAAGTAATTGAAATTCTTTCTCTTGAACCGATAACTCTTTAAACCTATCCACATCAAAATAATCTGCAGTAGTAAAAATCCACTGAAATCCACTGCGATGCAGAATTGCAGTTTTTCTTTTTTCATCATATATAATAAAATTCTCTAACCCAAAACGATCAGAAAAGTGAGGCGCTATCATTCTCAATACATCATTTTTCGGATCTATTTTAGCCATCAGAATATTGTCATCACCTTGTTTAAACCGTAGAAATTCAATCATACGGTGAACTTCATTCCCAACGTTTCGGTTTAAATTAAATATATTAATAACAGCATCATTACTAAGATAATCAATTACCTTTGGCCCAATTGAAAAACCCAGTATTAGAAATCGATAAATAATATCACCTTTCGCCTCATCAGCAGAGCAAACCGCATGGCAAACCATGTTATAAGCCTCCTCTGAAATCTTTCCCTGTATGGCACTTGCTACTTTTCTTGTTTTTTCTTCATCAGCCTTCACATAGATATATTCAGAAAAAAGTTCCATATTAATTCCTTCACCATCAATAGTTTGAACCCTAATGCGAATATTATCATGTCCATATCTACTGCTCCAAGCATCATATATCGATGTAAATATGCCTTCTACACTATCTTCACATATATATACTTTTTTGGTTATCATATATAATTTCTCCTAGTTTATTCTTAGCACTAAAACTTACATCATCAAATAAAGATAGCTGTTGATACGTAGTATTTCCATCAATTCCAAATGGTAGTTTCTCTTTTACGCTAATTAATTGGTTTGTAATATAATTTTCTTCTATCTTAATCTGGTACATCATTTTCCCACTGCAGCTAATAAAATATAATGCACGTTTTAAAACTACACCAATCTTCTTTAAATCTTCAAATCGAAGTCTAGTAGTTTTTCTAGCTTTTACAATTCTTTGTGCTGACTTAACACCAATTCCCGGGACACGAAGCAGGGTATAATAATCCGCCTTATTTATCTCAATAGGAAATACTTCTAAATGACTTAATGCCCAATTACATTTTGGATCAAGTAGTACGTTAAAATTTGGTCTCTCTGCTGTCAATAGTTCAGATGCCTGAAATCCATAAAATCTTAATAACCAATCAGCCTGATATAATCTATGCTCCCGTAATAAAGGAGGACCTCCTGGAAGCGAAGGCAAAGAGCTATCATCATTCACTCGAATAAAGGCTGAATAAAATACTCTCTTTAAATCAAATTTTTGATATAATGCCTCTGCCACGGATAAAATCTGGTAATCATTCTCAGGAGTTGCGCCGATTATCATCTGGGTACTTTGTCCTGCAGGTACAAAACCTCGATTTATCGATGGTCGCTTGACTAAGCCTAACGACTGAGACGTTGTATTGCTTATATCTAAATTAGAAGTTACTTTTTTATCATTTAATAAGATGATTTTGGACTGACTATTCGACTTATCTTTTATCTGCCCATACATTGGTTTACCTGATGCTTCAGTCCTGCCTAGCTGTATCTGCTTCATTGGATTTAAGATGTTCTTTCTAGTCTTATGAGGTGCTAAATTCCTTAATCCTTCTGCTGTGGGTAATTCCAGATTAATACTCATTCGATCAGCATACCAACCGGTCATCTCAATGAAAGCTGGATCTGCACCTGGAACCGCTTTACAATGTATATATCCATTAAAATGGTGTACTTCTCTTAGCATTCTTAATGTTTGATATAGTAATTCCATTGTATGATTCGGATTAATTAATACTCCTGAGCTTAAAAACAACCCTTCAATATAATTTCTCCGGTAAAATTCCATCGTTAATGTACAGACTTCCTCTGGTGTAAACGATGCTCTCACTACATCATTGGATGAACGATTTAAGCAATACTTGCAATCGAATATACATTCATTGGTAAAAAGTATCTTCAATAATGAAATACATCTACCATCAGCAGAAAAGCTATGGCATATTCCACCCGCAACTGAATTCCCCATACCTCCGGGTATACCTTTTCGATCAACTCCACTGGAGGTACATGCTACGTCATACTTAGCAGCATCAGACAGAATCTCTAATTTTTTTTGTACTGACATATTTTCTTGAATAATCATGCTTTTATTCTCTTCTCTTTTCGCAAACATTTGTTTGTTTTATTTTACCACCTTTGCACAATTATTTCAATATATTTCAGAACATTTGTTTTGTTTTATATTGTAAGCTCTTTCTATCTTAATTTCTTTAATAATTCCCTTGACTTTTATTTTTGCTCACTACTAAAGACAGGGCAAATAATGCAGCTGCAAATCCTATCTGTATTATCATATAATAAACTATATTTTTAACATTATCCCAATTAAAATGGCTTAGACTAGCGATCGTATCATTTCCTTTAATATACCAGTAGACAGGAGTGAAGCTGGCCAGTTTTAATACAAAATCCCCAAGGAGAAACTGTGGTATAAATGCACCACTAATAAAACTTAATCCTAACGATAAAACTGTAGCTATGGCATCATTTGCTTCTTTTCTTTTTACTAAAATAGCGAGTAAATAACTGATGCTTAACGCACTAATAGAGAATACGATTGTATTTAACCAAAAAAGTATTACATTTCCATTCATACTCTTGTCTTTATTCAAAAGAATACCAAGCAAAATCAATAATATATCATACCCCAATACAAATATTAAATTCCCATAAATCAATTGAAAATTCATATTCTTATTAGTCATGGGTGTCACCATATTTCTTCGGCGTATATGAATATTATGAAAGGATAGCATAATCATGCCGATTCCTAATAAACAACTGGACATCATAATATAAGCAGCTGCATTAAAGTAATATTTATAAAAATTATTATCTCTTCCTACTTTCGTATTTGCATAAATTGTAACATTAGCTTTTGCATTCATATCCTGCCTTATGTAGGATATCAATTCTTTTTCTGTTATATCTGGTAAAGATTTTGTATAAACTCTTGCAGTGTTGAAATAACTATTGATAGCATTATCAACAGAAGCTGAATATTCATCCGGTACCGATTTTTTCTCTATAGAGACATCCTTGCCTAACAAAAAATCTTCTCCAAACTGATAAGGAATTGTTATAATATACTCTACCTGTCGAAAGAACAGTGCATCTGCCAAATTGGTTTCATTATCACCATAATTATGGAAATCACAAAATTCACTCATATAATCCAAAAAATCCTGTACTAGAATATTATCTTCATTATAATTAACAATAGCTACATTTATCTTAGTCTCTGTATAATCGTTACTATTCTGATTCTGATTGGAGGATAAAATAAATATTAAAGCAGCAAAAACTATACCATATATCATCAGCGCAGGAGCAACACTTTTTAATAATTTAAAATATAACTTAAATACTTGCATATTCTCTCCTCCTAATGTTTAGATAAGTTATTACAGAAAATATAATAGTCAAAATTCCCAGCATACATAAATTAATGAAAAACCTTCCATACCCATTATAATAATATAAGCAATAAAAAGCGTCCGTAATTAAACTTGAAGGGTTTAAAAAACCGATAATCGGAGCTTTTGTAGCAATCAAATATTTCATTTCTACTATCATCATACCGGACAAGAAACCTCCGCCCATTATAATAACGTTAAGTATTACCCCTCTAACTTTAACATTCGCTTTAACAGTTACACATACCATTGCACCTAAGGATATACCGCATAGGGATCCTAATAAACATGTTAATAGAATCATTCCCAGTCTCCCTCCGAATTGGATCTTTAGAACTCTATCTAAAAATGCAAGTAATATCATAATACTGATAAAATGAAGTGTGAACGCAGCCAACAGATTACAGATTAACAGTTTCATCTTATGAATTGGGGCAACACTAATCCTTGCACCAATCGCAGATTGATCTGCTTGAATATCAATCATCTCTCGAAAACCCCAACTCGTTCCAAACATACAGGTCAACGCAATTAAGGAATAAAAGTAAACTAAAGTGAAATTAGGCTTCTTACCATTTTCTCCACCATCAACCACATAATTCTGATGATTTGCTAATTCTTCCAACAATCCATTATTAACTGCATTAGGGTCTAGTGTAATTATATTCTCAGCAGTTTGGCTCAGTCGTTCATAACTGTCTATAAAGGACTTAATTATAGTTTGTTGTATTCCATTTTCTTTCACATACAGTGTAGGTTTTTCTTTATATACAATATAACCGGCAATCTTGCTATTATCTAAAAGATCTTCTGCTCTTTCTAATGTACAGGATTGTACGTCAAACATTTTTTTACCTTCCGATATTTCAGCAGCATTTAATCCCAAGAGAAATTGATCTACCCCACTCTCCTCCATCACAACAGCAATTGGTATGGTATCTAAATTCTCTCCGCTGGATAAATTACTAAATCCCATATAAAAAAATATAGCCAGCAGAATTGGAAATCCAAATGACCAAAATATAATTTCATAGTTTTTACATAAACATTTAATTCTTGTCTTATATAATCGAAAAAACATATAACAATCTCCCTTCCGCCTTTTAATTAAATATTAGTCCCTAAGCTCTTTCCCTGTGATTTCTAGGAACACATCGTTTAAGGAAGGCATCTCCGTGTAGATTTTTCCAAAATTAACTTCATGGCTCTGCAAATAGTCTAAGACATGAATTAAATTATTCTTTCCCTTTTTCGATTTAATCTCTAATTGATTATCCTTGTAATTCACAGAAGAAATATTCGAGATATGCAGCATGTCCTCTATTTGATCTTCCTTTAGATTATATGCCTCTACAGTTATTTTTTCACCAAGTGAAATCATAGCTTTCAGCTCGTCTTTTGTACCAGTTGCAATAACTTTTCCTTTATCAATAATGGCAATTCTACTACAGAGCTGTTCTACCTCTTCCATATAATGAGTGGTGTAAATAATAGTTGCTCCATTTTTATTCAGATTCTTAATTCCCTCTAATATCTTATTTCTACTTTGTGGATCAACAGCAACAGTAGGTTCATCTAAAAATATTAATTTTGGCTTATGAGCAATACCACATGCTATATTCAGTCTACGCAATAGACCTCCACTTAATTTCTTGGGTAAGAATTTCGTATAATCCTCTAAGGATACAAATGCGATTGCTTCCTCCGTAAGCCGTCTTACCTCATTCTTATCATTGATATATAAACTACAGAAATAAGAAATATTCTCATATACTGTTAATTCTTCAAAAACTGCTACGTGTTGCATGATAATTCCAATGTTTCTTTTAATATCATAAGCCTCAGGTCTCATACTTTTACCAAAAATTTCAATAATCCCTTTATCATACTTTAACAAAGATAAGATACAATTAATTGCTGTTGTCTTTCCTGATCCGTTGGGCCCCAATAATCCGAATATTTCTCCTTCTTCTACAGATAAATTCAAGTGATCCAAAGCCACAAGTTTGTCATACCTCTTTACCAAGTTCTTAACCTCTACAATCATCTTATAAACCTCCGTGTATTTAATCAGACCATCAAAACACAATAAACTCTATTTATACTATATCTTACCAACCAAAACATTCCCAGTGAACATCGTCATAATCTCATATGACAAATGTAATCACATGGCTCTTACTATCATACCAAATATATGTAATCATGTAATTGATTTATTGATAATTATTTGTTATTATAATAACGAAATCATATCGGATCGATTAAATTTGCAGGAGGTTCTAATGTTTGAGATTCAGGATAAAATACTTCTGTTTATATGTTGTTTTACTTTATATATGTTAGAAGTGAAAGCGGAGTACGCTATTGTACCCATTATTATCGCTGTATTTTTATCCTGTTTAAGCACCTATTTAGATGACAGAAGATTAAAACTGGCCTTCTATCTTATATACATTGCCTGCTGTCAATTAATTCCCACCTGCTTTATTTTTTTACCGTTGATTATATATGATATAGCCTTATATGATTATCAGATTCTTGCATTCTTAGCTTTATTACCCCTGTTCCTTAATTTTCATCAATTTAATCAAAGTATCGTTATATTTAGCTTTGTATTCTTCATATTAGCATGGGTATTTAAATATAAAACCATATATTCTAATCGTCTAATGACAGAATATAATGAATTAAGAGATACCTCAAAGGAACTATCCCTATTACAGGAGCAAAAGAATCAAAGTATTTTGGAAAATCAAGATTATGAGATCAATGTCGCAACTTTGAATGAAAGAAATCGTATATCAAAGGATATACATGATAACATTGGCCATCTTCTCTCCCGTTCCCTTCTACAAATTGGTGCCTTACTTACAATTACAAAAGATGAAACGACCCGAGAAGGTTTATCTACTTTAAAAGAATCCATATCGAATGGTATGGACAGCATTCGGCATAGTATCCACAATATGCATGATGAATCCATTGATTTATACACAAATATTGATAAATTAGTCAAAGATTTTGAGTTCTGCCATATTAGCTTTGAATATGATATGCAATCAAATCCGGACATTAAGTTAAAGTATTCTATGATTGCAATTATAAAGGAATCTCTAGCTAATATTATCAAGCATTCAAATGCTACAAAAGTTTCGATTTGTCTTCGTGAGCACCCCGCCATGTACCAGTTAATTATCTTAGATAATGGTACAATGGACGAGCAAAAACAACTGAAGATAAGTAAATTGATTGAAAATCAACTCTATTATGATGGAATAGGTCTTCAAAATATAACGGATCGTGTGAAAGGTTTCAAAGGAAATATTAATATTACGCTGGATAAAGGGTTTAAAGTATTTATTACAATTCCTAAAGGAAACTTGTAAAAAGCGTCTTTATACGCAGATAGGGGATAAACTAAAAATGAAGGTAATAATTATTGACGATGATAAGCTTGTATGTTCTTCCTTGAAAATCATCTTAGATTCCGATGCAGATATCTCAGTAATCGGCACCGGAAATAATGGATTAGAGGGTATTAAGCTTTACGAAGAGTTAAAGCCCGATGTTCTTCTTATGGACATTCGTATGGATGAAATGACTGGTCTAGAGGCTGGAGAAATAATACTTAAGAAACATCGTGATGCTAAAATCCTATATCTTACAACTTTTTTAGATGACGATTATATTATTAAAGCACTAAACATTGGTGCTAAAGGGTACATGTTGAAGCAGGATTTTGATAGCATCGTTCCCTCTCTCCATGCGGTTCATAAAGGACAAAATGTCTATGGTAATGAAATAATTACGAAACTCCCGACCCTTATGCAGCAGACAAGTGTCGTAGCAAATTATTCTTCTTATGGAATTACAGATAAAGATTATGAAATTATCAGTAAAATAGCAGATGGTCTTTCAAACAAAGAGATTTCTGAATTACTTTTCCTAAGTGAAGGCACCGTACGTAATTATATCAGCTTAATATTAGAAAAACTTTCCTTAAGAGACCGAACACAGATTGCTATTTTCTATTATAAAAATAAATAATATCTTGACTTTTTTATGTAAAAGTAGGATAATAACTTGGCAAGCGTAAAGGAAAGAAAGCATTATCTTTTGTTACGAGGTGTGGCTCAGATTGGTAGAGCGCTGCGTTCGGGACGCAGAGGCCGTGGGTTCGAATCCCGTCACCTCGACGTTTTTTGCTGGAATAACTCAGTTGGTAGAGTACCTCACTCGTAATGAGGAAGCCGAGAGTTCGAATCTCTTTTCCAGCTTATTGTAAAAGGTTGTAGAATCAAGTGTTGTAGAGATTTTAGCAAATTAAAACCACTTAGAAATAAGTGGTTTTTTCATGTCATTATGACTATTTTGTGACTAATGAAATCAGAATAAAAACCTACAACTCTTAAAATATAAGAAATCGTAGGCTGTAATCATATTAGCTATAATAACCCTTGTCAGAAATGACAAGCACAAAAAATAGTCGTCCTGTAGTCAATGACAAATTAATACCGCCCGGACTACAACTAGGACGGTTTTAAAATGATATAAAAAAGTTCATGCGGTTATTAGTAGTATCTTAGGCCCTGCAGAATTTGGCAAACAATAGAATTAGCAAGATAAAACTAATCTTTTCATTCAAAGGAATGGTTCTCAGATGAACTTGGCTTCTCCATACAAGAAAATAGTACTGCTGTCTAATATCCTTTATTCTATAGATATCGATAATTAAAATCTTAAAATATTTGCTAATACACATTACAAAATATTACACTATATTCTATAGTCTGCATATTATAATTATGGGAATTATCGTTTCCTAATACAATATATAAGGAGAATAATATATGGATTATTTGAATAACAATCGTCAAAATTATTCCAATAGGTCAAATGATTCTTGCAATAAACCACAAAGGCACGTTCATGAAGTTCAAGGTAGTGTTCAGATTGCAGAGCCTCAAGAAGATCCTCACAATCATCGATTTGCAACTGTTTCTGGCGAAGCAATTCCAGTTGGTGCTGATCATTATCATGAAGTTAAGTTCAGAACTGATTTTTACGAAGAGCATTTTCATGAATTTTGCGGCAGGACCTCGGGCGCAATAGCGGTTGGGGATAGACACGTTCATTTTTTAGATTCAGTAACTACTATAAATGATGGTCACAAACACAAATTTAGGGTTGCTACACTGATTGATGATCCAATTGGTGAAAAATGCTAATACTATACTTGTAAGTTAATTCACTTATCAAAGAACCACTGCATCACAGTAATTAATTGCTTTACTCTGTGATGCAGTGGTTCTTTGATTAATACCTACTGAAGACTTACCTGCCTTCACCCATATAACATATCCCAATTGCCCCAGGCCCAGAATGAGCACCAATACTTGGACTTACTGTATTCATTATAACATTATCTGTATGGAACCTTTCCTTTATTAAATCTACAACAAATTGTGCATCTTCAAGAGCATCACCATGAACTACACAAATTACATTATTTTCTTCTCTATATTTACCCATTTGGTTTTCCATATTGTTTACGATAGTAGTTAATGACTTTTTACGGCCTCTGGCTGTTGAAGAACTTACTAAAGCACCTTCACTATTTACAACTAAAATTGGTTTAACATTAATCATACTTCCTATGATAGCTGTCATCTTGGATACTCTACCACCTCTTTGAAGATGAAATAGATCATCAACGGTAAACTGAACGCAAAAGTTCATTTTATGTTCTTCTATCCACGCAGCAATTTCATCTAAGCTTTTGCCGGCTTCTTTCAATTGAACCGCTTTCATAACAACCATACCTTCACCCAAAGAAACATTTAAAGAATCTAAGACTAATATCTTTGCTCCCTCATTTTCTTCGCAAATTTCTATGGCGCCAGTAACAACATTGCTATGCCCTCCGCTTAAAGCCGATGAAAAGCTAATATGTAAAACGTCTAATCCTTGATTAACATAGTTCTGAAATGTATCTCTAATCACGGCTGGATTGCTTGCCATTGTAGTTGGCATTATTCCACCACGCATTTTATCGTAGAATTCCTTAGGGGTTAAATTTAATTCATCCCCATAAGCGATACCATCAATATCATAATAATGGGGTATAATTCCAATTTTATTCGTCTTAATATATTCCGGTAACAAATCACAATTGGAATCTGCAGTTATAATAAAATCCCTCATACTATATATCTCCTTCTTAGATTATTTATGAAGTATATTATGTAAACATACTACCATTTTATTCTAACTGATTTGTAACCTTTTGGCAACTTATTTTTATCTCGTATTTATTGCTTTTTTATTTCATTTTTATTAATAATTTATGTTTTTTTAATATCTTTACCAGTGTGTTTATATTCCTTTACACATATGGAACTTTAATTTTATTCAACAATAGAAAGCACGCTTCGCGAACTTTCTATTGTCATGAATTAAAATATGCCCACTTTACGATGACAGTTTAATAATTTTTTACTGTACATTATAAAGTGAGCTTATCATTTAAAATATGGATTGATGTTTTATTCGCTTTTCAGAGTAATCAATTCAATCGAGTTACAACCAAATTCTACAAAAGCGTAATTATCACTCCAAGTATTATCAGTTTGCAAATCATAATTAACGATGGAGTCTTCATATCCTCGTGTTCCCTTAAATGTATTTACCCCTACAAAGTTATTTTCACCTTTTATATGATGATGTGGACCTAATATATTTCTATTTGTACCATGTAGAATGATTGTTATATGGTTATGGCCGTCATAAAGCATATCGGTAATATCTACACAATAAGGTGACATATAAGCCACTTTTGATTGTCCATTACACTTTATTTCAACAAATGCGGCTTTGAGCACTTGTATTTTAATAAATTTTTGTTCTTTACTGTTCAACAAAATGTCCGTCTCTAATGCTACGTTTCCTCTATAGAACCATAATCCGCTTTCTGTTAATGATTTCATGGAAGTTATTTCTCTTTTATCTTGTAATTGAAACTTTGATACTTGTGCCATAATATGTGTAGGTTTATTAGCAGTTTTCCCTTCAATGGCCACACTGAACTCCCCATTTATATAGATTGCCTCTGGCTCAACCTGATAGAAAAATCGATTAACTTCTGTTTCAAATAATCCATCTACATTTTTTATGTCACACTCTGGAAGATGATATACAACAACCAGATTATTTTCTCCTTCCATTACAGCATTTGTAATGTCATATGCATAGATACCACGATCCATAAACCAATCACCTTTGTTATGAAACACAGATATGTCATTGCAAATAACATCAATACAATCTTTATCTTCCAGACAAGCAGTGAGTTTGGGTTTATGTTTCATATTATTATAAAATTGATATTTAATATAGATATCAATTTTTCCCGGCTTAGGAAGGTTTTGATATAGAATTGGATGCATATTCACAATCTGTAGAGAATCCGAATAGTTTTCCCCATCGAAGGAAAAACATGCATAGTCAATAACAAGACTATTTTGATTGCAAGTTGATACTGTTCCCTGAAGAGACTCTATTCTATATATCGCATCGTATTCTTTTATTATATCTCCATCCTCAATTTCCAGTAAAACTGATTCATACTTTTCTAAGAGTAAAGGAACATAGGTATATTCCCCATCCATATTGGTATATAATTGCGTTCTTTTAAAAGATTCTGCATCTACATTATAGACAGCTTTATTTCCTAATACTCTCACTTGAAGTTGGCGATTAGAATCTATAATACTATTCCAAATATAACTCCTTAAAATTCCTTCTTCCTCTTTTATTGAAACACTTAGGCCAGGGGCGATATTAAAACCATCTTCACTATATACAGATACTTCTCTTTGATACCTAATCATTTCAAAATACTTGTACCAAAAACCTCTTCTGTTTTGAACAACAACAGTATTCATCTTAGAAACATAAGATTCAAATGAATCCGCTAGCTTTGGAATATCTTCTGTAAATACTACTATTCCACCACTTATCTGGAAGCGTTCTAATAATGCCCAAGTATTTTTTTCTAATGTAATTGTCTTTGGTACAATTACAATCTTATAACTACACTTTCCAACTTTTAAGGTATTTTCTTCTACTATTGCATTTTCCCTTAAGATTGTTTCGTCCCCAATATCGAATCCAACCTGAATGTCTAAAAGATTCTCTAGTAATTGCCGATATGACATACTTATCATCTGCTCTTCATTACTTATCTTTTGATTATGATATAAATAAATACTCTCCATTGGGCTGAGAACAAGTACATCTTCCATCCAACGTCCAAGACTCATCTTATAACTGATACCACTGAGCCAGGCGGATATATGATGAAAATTATCCCACCACGGTTCCTGATAGGAATAAAATGCAGGATAATCTCTCTTTCGTATTCCTCTGATGGAATGTGCTCCAATATGAAGACACGCAACATTAATACCGGCAGCCGCTTGCCAGCCCCAAATATGGCACATTTGTTCGAATGAAATATTCCAACCCGCACATCCAAAGGTCTCCGATAGAACTTTCTTTTTACCAAATTGTTTTGCTGCACTCGTAACCTGCTTCGTCAATAGTATTGAAGTAATTCTTCTCCCTAAATGATCAATGCCTGGCATGTGCATATATTGATATTTAGGCATTACACCAGCCGTAGAATTAACTTGTTGTATTAAACTGTCTTCTCCTGGGTAATGTCCTGTGAACTGAACATGATTTTCCTCACACCAATCAAATATTTGTTTTGAAAAGTGATTCCTCATCATTTCTTCTACCGTATTCCAATAATCTTTATGAAATTTATTAGAGGCAGCAGAATTCTCATCCTGTAGTAGCATATGTAGATTATCGATAAAGGAATATGAATTTCTAGCTATAAAATATTCTTCTAATTCATTACTATAGGGAAAATTCTTACTATTATACTGAGGTTCATCCGTGAAAAATCCAGGGACAGTTGTTCCAAATAATTCGCCTAATTCTTTTTTATATCTTTCATGTGTAATTTCTATAAACTTTTTAGTAACTTCTTTTGATAACAAATCAACATAGTTAGGTTCATTTGCATAACAAAACCATATATCACCTTTTTGATATTCCACTTTCTGATATCCTGTTGATGTTTTAGCAAAAGCTGCAAGTAGATGTTTTTGATCGATCTCTTCCCTTTTATCACTTATAATGATATATTTAGATTGATATTCATCACCTAATTCAGGAACTCTACCTCCTGCAAATCCACTAGGCCATCCGTCTTCATCATATATCCAGGCTTCCATACCAAGTTCCTTTGCACATAACGCAGCCGTTTTACATGCGTGGAACCATTCATCGGATAAATACGGAGTTAAGAGTCCTGCTCTGGAATGCATAAAAAATCCATGAAATCCTTGCTCTTTAAACTCACCAATTCTTTCTTTAATACTCTTATCATCCATACCTTCATTCCATGCCCAGAAACTTAACACTCCAAAGTCTTCTCGTGAAAACTTCTTTTCATTTATATTTGTTAATTCCATATAACCCTCCTATTCTTTTACAGCTCCTCCGGATAAACCGGCAACAATTTGGTTAGAAAATAAAAAATACATGATAATCACTGGTATCAATGTAATTATTACTGCCGCAAAAGCAAAATTCCAACTTTTCAAAAAATTCTCCATATATTTATAGACCCCTAGTGTTAAAGTCCGTACATTAGCTTTACCTAAAAATACTAATGGCATATAAAAATCATTCCAGATAGAAACAAAATTAATTAATGCTATGGTCGATAATACCGGTTTACATATGGGCATCATGATCTTTGTATATATAATAAATTCATTTGCTCCATCTAGTCTTGCAGATTCCTCTAAAGATACCGGTAAAGTAGCAAAAAATTTTGTAAATACAAAAACGGGGAAGGACATACCCGCCCCATATAAAAGCATTAATCCGGGTAAACTATTCAAAAGGCCTAAAGTTCTTAAAATAATGAATAACGGTAATATACTTAATTGGATTGGAAACATTAATCCTAACATAAAGTATGATTGCACAAATCCTCTCATTTTAAATTTATACCTTGATATACCATATGCCACCATCGAAGATAGTAAGATAAGTAAAAATAAGCTTCCTAATGTTAATACAATACTATTAAAAAAATATTTTCCGAATTTATCTTCCGTTAAAACACTAATATAATTACCTAATGAAAATTTCTTTGGAAATCCAAAAGTATTCGAAATCAAATCTGATTTTGTTTTAAAAGAATTAAACAATGTGCTTATTAATACAAAAATAGTGATAGAAGAAGTAATAAGTAATACTACAGAAAATAATCCTCTTATCATTTGTGAACTAGTTGAACGTATATCTCTTGATCTCTTTTTCATTTCAAAACTCCTTTCTAGTACTCATACTCTACTTTATTAAGTAATTTCGTCTGTATAAGAGATATACCAAATATAATGACAAACATAACCATACCAATAGCAGCACCAAAACCTAAATTGGATTTCCCATTTAAAGCACTTCCAAAGGTATAGCGATAAAATACTAAGTTTACAAAATCGATAGAATTATCTACACCTCCGTTTGCACCACCCAATATATATGGAATATCAAAAATTGCCAAACTCCAGATAGTACTCATAATAATATTGGTTGCGCAAGATGGAATTGATAATGGGATAACAATACGGTACAGTCTAGCAAATTCTCCACATCCGTCAATTCTACTAGCTTCAATGACAGCTTCTGGAATATCCTGCATATTGGCATAGAATATCATCATGCCCGTTCCGATACCTTGCCACATGATTATAATCACCATTAATTTGAAGGATATATCCGGATTACCAAACCACGAGCTTTTTAATTGTGGCATAGCGATTGCTTCAAACAATTTATTTAAAAAACCAATATTAGGATCAAATATCATAGTCGCAAAAAAGCTAATTATTGTTGTACTAATAACATAAGGCAAGAATATCATCATCCGGAAATATTTATGCCCTCTAATTTTAATGTATAATAAATACGCGAGTATAAACTGTAGAGGTGTAATTATTAAAAGTATACAAATAGTATATTTGAAGTTATTTTTTAAAGCATTGAAAAATGTCGGAGCAATTCTTTCATTTGTAAATAATGTTATAAAATTATCAAATCCGATAAATTTCATTGGCCCTAATCCAGACCATTCATTTAAACTATAAAACATAGAGAAAAAAATAGGGCAGATAACAAATAAGGTATACAAGATAAATCCAGGTAAAATAAACCAGACATACGGCTTCTTTCTGACATTTTTTTTCATAAAAAATCCTCCTCCTAACAAATTCTTTTTAAAAAGGTGCTTTAAAAGCCATCCCAGTTATCGGTGCAGCTTTTAAAACACCTTGCTATGTAAAAATTTATATATTTAATTTTATTGCATAACAGCACCAATATTGTTCAATAGATCATCTACTGTAATTGCTTTAGAGAATACTTTTACAGAATCTTCTTCCCAAATTGAAGTCGCTGATTCACCTTCTTTGTTATATTTACTTAAGTTTGATTGCCAACTTATATAAGTTTCATCACAATCAGCAATTCCTTTAGCGATTTCATTTGTAGCTTGTATCTTAGGGCTACCTGAAACAGCGCCTAAGGTCTGAACCCAGTTAGTCTGAACTTCCATCGATGCACAATAATTTACAAATGCCAATGAGGCATCAACATATTTTGTATTTTTATACACCGAAAACCCATTCGCATAGGAACCAACCATGCCTGTGGTTCCATCTTCTGAAGGTATTTGAAATACCCCCAAATTTAAGTCTGGATTATTTTCTTGATAAGAAGTAATCATCCATGAACCAGCAACAACCATTGCTGCTTCACCGGTTGTGAATGCCAAACTTTGTCCATCACTATCTACACCTAAATAGCCATCGCCATAGTATCCTTTATCTCCCCATTCTAATGCCTTATCAATTGTTGTTCCTACACGCTCATCATTTGCTTTTGATGAATAATCTACTAATCCTCGTGTATATTCCGGTTCCATTGCAGCTAATAACGGTTCAAAGAAGAACAAAATACTCCAAGTGTCCATACCAGCTAAAGAAATCGGAATTTTCCCGTTATCTTTAATTGTTTGTAATAAAGCTTCAAATTCGCTGAACGTTTTTGGTACAGAAAGGCCCATTTCTTCAAATATATCTTTATTATAGTAGCAAGCTCTTGTATCAAACGTCATCCATGGCACTGAATATAACTTATTATCAATTGTTGCTAACGAAAAGGATTCTTCTTCTAGATTTGAATAATCTACTACATCTGTTAAATCATACAGTACATCTTGATTAACATAATCAGCCATCTGGGAAGTTGCTGTTCCATTCGTCCAGAAAATATCTGGTGCTTCTCCTGATTGAATTGCTGTAGATAATAAACTATAGTAGTTTGTGGGTTTAATTTCATATTCAAATTCAACATTAGGGTATAAAACTTGGAAGCCATCAATTAAATTCTTAAGTGAATTGTCAAAATCTGAACCATGTTCCCAAACGACTAATTTACCGCTAATATCTTCTGCACTTGAGGTGGTATTTTCTGTTGTCTCTGTTGACGTAGTATCTGTTGAAGTTGTTTCGGTATTATTTACTGTTGATTCACTACTTTTTGTCTCCGTAGTTTTACTACTGCATCCTGTAAACAGGCTACATACCATAATGAGGCTAAGAAGCAGACTTATTCCTTTTTTTATTTTCATAAACAGTTCTCCCTTTATTTAATATATTATTATAATTTATTTTCATATTTCGAAATATGTTTTGTAACTTAATTATAAATATTTATTCGACAAAAAACAATGAACATTCTATGGACTAATATTCATTGACTTAAGGTTTTGATTATTATGTAGCAAAATAGATTCACAAAAATAATATTTTTATTCACATTATTACGATTTTAATGTACATTACATTTTTGCACTATTTTATTAATATTTTATATTCACTTATTGTTTTTCCAGTTAATTTTTTAAATACTCTAGACATATAATTTACATTATTATATCCAACCATTTCTGCAATTTGTTCCAACGAATATTGTCTCTGTTGCAAATATTGTTTTACTTTTTCAATTCTTTTATTGTTCAGATAGTTAATAAAAGTTGTTCCTGTTTTCGCCTTAAATACTTGGCAAAAATAATTAGTACTCATATAGATACGATGTGCAACATCAGATAAAACTAGTGGTTGATTAAATTGTTCATCCATATATTTTAAAACAGAAGTAAAATCATTTTGATTATCTAGTACCTCCCTAACATAATTTTGAAATAATTGAAGTTTTGAAATCAACCATAAAATCATAATATTAGCATTTTGATATTGGGCTATCTCTATGTATGATATTAAAGAAGTATAACTGTTATCTTCTATATCTTTTTCATCAATTCCATAAAAATCTAATACCTTATACATGAAAATATGAATTTTTTTATCAAGCTTACTCTTAACCTCATTTGGATTGATACTATTATTATGGCATTGAATAATAAAATCCTTGATTAGTTTTTTTGTAAGCTCCAACCACGTATCCTCCAAAAATCCTGTTACATCCAATTCTAATTCAATATTAATGGATTCCGTACATGTATGTAAACTATTGGTAAATATATTAGCTTCATCCTCATAAAATTGATATTCTGCCATTTCTTTAGCTTGGTTATAATTTATATTGCAATCTTTTATATGTTCAAACAACTTACTTAATCCCATAGTTATATGCCGATTCACATAATTCGCAATGTTCTGATCTAAGGAATAATAAACTTCTTGAAGCTTAGCTATTATTTCTTTTTGACTAAGTTGTTTAGGAAAGTTAAATAAAATGAACATTGTTCTATGCCGAGGCATAAATACTGTGCCAATGTTATTATTTGATATTAATTCTTCAATTAGACGATATAGCATAGTATCATCAATCTCATAGGATATTTTTTGATAGAATTCATCGTATAATTCAAATAATTGAATTACGCCTATGCTATACCAATTGCTTTCATCATTTATTTTAATAAATGCATCTTCTTTCGTATTAGGTAACCATTTTTGCTTATCTATATCAGTAAATAAATTGTTTTTTTCTATTTTTTCATATAACTTTCTTATTTCTTTTACTAATACATCCTCACAAACTTCGTGTTTCAGCATGTACTTATCAGCACCTAAAGATAAAGTTTCTCTTGCATATTCAAAATTATCATGACAACTTAATACAATAATTCCACAAGGATACCTTTGTGCTTTTATTGCTTTTATATAATCAATACCATTCATGTCTGGCATCTCAATATCAGTGATAATAATATCAATCAATTTTTCTTCCATAAAAGCCAACGCTTCTTTTGCAGAAAAAAAAGAATATTCTACTGATATTTCTGAAGAATAATTTTCTAAATAAGTCTTAATTCCTAACCGCACCAGGATCTCGTCATCTACAATAATAACTTTAATCATCTTGTACCCCCAAGTAGACATATACCTCTTTTATATGTAAGAATGAAATATTTAAATGGATTCTGTGACACTATCTGCTTCAATTATTGGCAATGTAAAAGAAACCTTGGTGCCTTTTCCAATTTCGCTTTCTACTTTAATTCCATATTTCTCTCCATATTCTAAATTAATAATCTGATTTATATTATAAATTCCAATTTTCGTATGTAACGTATTATTCTTTTCAATCTTCCCATCCAATTCTGCAACTTCAAAACCTTTTCCATTATCCTCAATTTCTATGTACAAATATTGATTTCTAGTTATTCGTATCATTATTTTCCCATTTATATTTCCATCACTGATTCCATGAATAATGCAATTTTCTACAATAGGTTGCAGCAAAAATTTTTTGATCTTTAAATTCTCTACATTTTCATCAATTTGAAATACTACATCAAAATTAGAATATCTAGCCTTTTGAATATTAATATAACTATTAAGTAGTTCTATTTCATCTTTAATCGTATTATTATCATTCGTCTTTTTTGTCATGCTCATAAATATTTTAATTAGAGATTCTATAAGATTACGAATATTATCCTGTTTATTAATAACAGCAATCCATTTGATTGTATTTAAAGAATTATAGATAAAATGAGGACTCATCTGCATCATTAATGCTTGCATTTTATAATCATTTTTTTCTTGTTCTTCTTCTTTAACCTGCTGAAGCAAAGATGAAATCTTATCTACCATTCTATTGAAATGATTTGTAAGTTTTTTCATCTCACCTTCGCAATTACTATCAATCTTTACTTTAAAATCACCCGATGCTATTTTATCAACACCCTTTATTAATATTTTAATAGGTAGGTATATATTATTGTTTAATATACGAAACATAATAAATATGAAAATAATATAGACACAAATAAAGATCCAAAACAGTATTGTAATACTACTAAAGTCTTTTAAAATTTTGCTATATGGTGTAATACTAAGGCATATCCAATTTATATCATAAGATACTGTATATACTACTAAACTTTTCTTTCCATCAACATTTTTGAAAAAACTTTTTTGTTTTACCTTATTATCAAGTTCTAATATATCTATATTAAATTTCTCCAATTCTTCACTTGATTCGGTACTCAAGGACACATTACCACCATAATCAATTAAATAGGTTGTTGAACCGTTCAAAAAATTATTATTATAAAAAATGTTCTCTAAAAGTGAAGCATCCAGAACCATCCAAAGAGTTCCGATCTTTACGTGGTTTGCTGAATATAAGCTACGAGCAGCCACAAATTTCTTCTCTGCTTTACCAATATAAGATCCAAATTCTTGTACCGGAAGCCAGATAATTCTCCCATCTGCAGCATCTACCTTTTGTTGATTTGCCTTAAAGTATTGTGGCATTTTTTGAAAATTATTACCAGCGAAATATGTTCTATCCTCAGCCACTAAAAAAATCGAACTCAAGCCTTTTGTAGAGTTTACTAAATTATTCAAAGAACTATTTACTTCTTCTATTTCATCTTCACTTGCATGTGTAGAACTTACTATATCTATATCTCCATTATAATATACCATCATAGACAAGTTACGATAAGTATTACATACATCTTCCATTTGTTGTTGCATTGTATAAAGATTACTTGTTAAATATTGAATTGACATCTTTTTTGCATAATTTGATGAAACGCGAAAAAATGCTATAAAAAAAGCGATAAATGGAATGATAATACATAACACAAAACTCAAAGTAATTCTATATTTAATTGTGTGTTGTTTAAATTTTCCCATTTTTCTCCAGTCGAAAATACAAGACATACATAAAATATTCCTTACTATGATTTTGCCTGATTCGATAAATTGTTTATAAACTTCTACTTTATTTTACCCAATTAGTAACCATTTGGCAACTTATTAGTGTGACACTTTATAAATCTTCTTTCTATCGTATATATAGTGGCATTCAATGTGTTTATATTTTTAAGCAAGTAACCTATCTTCCTAGCTTTCATATAATACTGTATAACTAAATATGGAGGAATATATGGGAGAATTATTAAAAATTGACCACGTTAGTTATAGCTACCATAATCTAGAGGGTGAGACACCCGCACTAGACGATGTATCATTTCAAGTAAATGATGGCGAATTCCTTGCAATTGTAGGGCCAAGTGGATGTGGTAAATCAACGCTTCTATCGCTTATAGCGGGACTGATAAATCCTGACAGTGGTGATATCTATATAAATAGAAAAGATCTAAAGTCATCTGGTAAAAACATTGGTTATATGTTGCAGAAGGATCATTTATTAGAATGGCGTTCAACGTTACGTAATCTTACCCTAGGATTAGAGATTCAGCATAAATTGACAGAAAATAGCTATGTTCTAATTAATGATATGCTAACCACTTATGGTCTAATAACTTTTAAAAATGCACATCCCTCCGAACTTTCCGGTGGTATGAGGCAGCGAGCTGCCTTAATCCGTACCTTATTATTAGAACCGGATATCTTACTATTAGATGAACCATTTTCAGCCCTAGATTATCAGACTCGAATCGAGGTATCGGATGATATCTGGGGTATTATTCGTAAAGAAAAGAAAACTGCTATATTAATAACGCATGATATATCTGAGGCCATATCTATGGCTGACCGAATCATAGTACTTTCACGCCGTCCCGGAACTGTGAAAAGCGCTATAGATTTAAATTTAACGGTAGAAGATAAAACTCCATTTCGAACTAGAAGTGCGCCTGAATTTAAAGACTACTTCAATTTAATATGGAAGGAGTTAAATCAAAATGAGACCAAGTAAAAAAAAATTAATGTCTTCACAGCTTTCAGTTTCTCCGTCTCATAGAGCTTATATTAAAAGATATCTTAGAATGCTAAGAACGGTTCGTATCTATCAGATAATCATTATAGTAAGCCTAGTCGCTTTATGGGAGATAACAACGCGTCTTGGTATATTAAATTCGTTTATCTTTAGTAGTCCATCAAGAGTAATCAAATGCTTCTTTGATATGGCTGCAGATGGCAGCATTTTTTATCATATAGGAGTCACCTTATTAGAAACCTTTATTAGCTTTTTATTAGTGATACTAATTGGTATTCTTGTCGCCATCCTTTTATGGTGGAATGAAAGCATAGCAAAAGTACTTGAACCCTACCTAGTTGTCCTAAACAGTCTTCCAAAATCCGCACTGGCTCCAGTTTTTATCGTGTGGCTTGGGAATAATATGAAAACTATAATTGTCGCCGCTGTATCGGTTGCAGTATTCGGAAGTATCATTACATTATATACTGATTTTATTACCGTAGAAGAAGACAAAATTAAATTAATTCGTACCCTTGGTGGTGGTAAACGTGATATTTTACTTAAGGTTGTAATTCCAAGCAATATCCCATCTATGATAAGTGTTATGAAAGTTAATATCGGCTTATCCCTGGTTGGTGTTATCATTGGTGAATTCTTAGCAGCGAAAGCAGGTCTAGGTTACCTAATTATCTATGGAAGTCAGGTATTTA
>CAUQEW010000036.1:0-46317 GCA_963517115.1 uncultured Lachnospiraceae bacterium
TTATCTACTTCCTATTTTTTTATATCTATTGCCAATAATAATTATACTCCAACAAGGTTCCCTGAAAAGATGATATTTTGAAAGAGAGAATTTTCGGAATACGACTGTATAAAAACATCCTTCAGAAATAGAAAACCACATGATTGATGCAGTAAGTCTTCCAATAATATGAAGATAGTATACCCACTGCCTGACAGCCAGGAAAGAATACCCAGATTAAATGATCGATTGTCATGGCTTTCTCTGCCGAATACACCGTACCAAGCTCAATCTCCGTGGATCCGAACATCACTCTATCACAACAGGTAACACAGTTTGATATGGCTGTAATCGATGCTGCATATACCATTATGAACAGCGGTCTTATGATACTGACAGCTGAATGGATTGCAAAGGTGCTTTCCGGCAATATGGACCAAAAGGTTACACCGCAGAAGATAGGTGCCATCATGAAATACGAGGAATACAGAGCAGATGGAACCAAAAATCCAGCATCACCAATCATGGGATATGCCATCACGATTTAACCACTAAAGAAAAACCGGTGGCACGTTAAAGGGACTAAAAAGTGCGGAACACATAATATTTAATATATTTGCAGGTTTGCCTACAATATGTTGAGTGGTGTTCTTCCCCCTATTCCTGCCTTTAAAATCAATACGTTTTTTATACATATTCTTTATTCATATTGCCCCACTATTTTATATCAAAAAATACTGTAAACGTTTGGCTTAAAGCCAGACTGTCCGATGAATAACGGGCATTATGACGACCGGATGCCAGGAAAGCATGCGCTATATGAGCAGGAAGTAATAGCTATGCGAGCAGAAGGGATTACTTATTCTAAAATTCATGAAGTAATTCGAGCGAAAGGATACGGCGGAACAGTGGCATCTTTTCGTGTGTTCATGCAAAAGGAGCGTACTCATCGAAAAGCCATAAGTTCCGCAGCCTAAAACAAAGACTGGAGACAATTAAGGTCAAGCAAGAAACTGAACTACTTGATTAATACAGATCAACAATCTGTTGTTTGAATTCTTCCGTATAACGGGTACCGTTCTTGGCATAGACTAACACACCTTTCTAAATAATATTTTATTGTATTAAACTTTTTGTATCACTTGCTACTAATCAGACAATAGTAAATAGCCAACCTTGAAATATCACGAGGTTGACTATTATAATATAACTATAGAAGAGTTCTAAGGATAATGTAGAAAACTTAAAAATAAGCACGTCTGGAAATTAATCTCTCTAATACACCATCATTTTATGTTTAAATTGTATGAACTAGATTTTTAATCCTAATTCGTATCCTTCATTTGTAGCAATCACAGCATTACTTGTACGCACTGCTCCAGCTATACAATACACTTCATTACAATAAGCTTTTGAAATTTCTTCCAATGTATTCACCGGTTTGTAACCAAATGCTAAAACAACAGTCTGCGCAGGAAGCACAATTTGTCCACCTACACCTTCACAAATAACACATTCTTCTTTGATCTCCATAACTTTCGTGTTTGTAAGTTGCTTAACACTATATTTATCCAAAATTTTTGTTAACTGAATAGTCTGAATTGGATCCATTTCTTTAAGTGTCTGTGCTGCCATTTCAACAACGGTTACATCACGTTCTTGCATTGCAAGAGCTGCAGCTGTTTCTCCTCCAACTTCACCACCACCACATACAACAATCAAATCTTTGGTTACGACATTTCCAAGAAGAACATCTTCTGCTGTTACCACATGAGGTAAACCAACACCAGGAATCTTTGGAATCAATGGTGTTCCTCCTGTAGCAATTACTATAGAATCAGGATGTTCATTTTTAATGATTTCTTCTGTAACTTCTGTATTCAAAATAATATTAACGCCTAACTCTTCAAGACGATGTCTGCTCCAAGAAGCAAAAGTTGCTAATTCACCTTTGTTAGGAGGGTAAGCTGCTGATCTAAACTGTCCTCCGATATCATTTTGCTTTTCGTAAATTGTCACGTTATGTCCACGAGTTGATGCAATTACTGCGGTTTCCAAACCAGCAGGACCTGCTCCAATAACCATAATGTTTTTCGGGTTTTCAACTTTACTCAAATCTTCTCTGTACTCTTTTCCGATGGCAGGATTAACCAGACACCCACCTTCATGTGCGATTGGATTAAATACACAGCCTTGCAGACAACCAATGCAGTAACGAATAGATTCCAAGTCACCCGATTTCGCTTTCACCGGTAAATAAGGATCGGCAAGTGATCCACGTCCTATTGCAACAAAATCTGCCTTCCCCATTTTAAGCAAAAGATTAGCCATTTTAGGTTCATTGATTCTATTTACAGTAATCACAGGAATTGATACAATTTTCTTAATTTCTTCTGCATAATCTACTGTCCAAGCATGTTCAATGTACATTGAGGAAATAACACCTTTGCAGTAACTTCCGTATACACCACTTGAAACGCTTAAAGCATCAAATCCCATTTCTTCTAATTCAGCTGCAAGTATTCTAGATTCAGCTATATCACGTCCGCCTTCCATTGCTTCTACAGCTGAAAAACGTATCGAGACAGGAAAATCATTTCCTACTTTATTTCTAATATCATAAATAATTTCACGAACGATACGTACACGATTTTCATAACTTCCACCATACTTATCTGTTCTCTTGTTTGCATAGGGTGAAAGAAATTCTGCTAAAAGGTATCCATGTGCAGCATGAACTTCAACTCCATCATACTCTGCCTTTTTAGCACGTAAAGCGGCATCACCAAATTGTCCTACTATTATCCCAATTTCTTGAATTGTCAATTCGCGAGGCATTTCACGATTCCACGGATCTGGAATTGCACTTGGTGCCACTGGTTGATAACCACCATTCACATTGCTATTTGTCTGTCTTCCTGCATGGTAAATCTGGCAGAATATTTTAGATTCATACTTATGGACAGTCTTAGTTAATATATTATGACTTTCCATCTGTTCATCATTATATATGCTAGTTACATATTTATATCCTTTTGCACCTGGACATACACTACAGGCTTCATTAATAATTAACCCCCATCCACCTTTTGCCTTCTCTTCATAGTAGCGAATATATCGCTTGTTTAAAGTACCATCTTCATTTGCATAGTTCATATCCATAGGTGGAACAATTAGTCTGTTTGGAATTATACAATTCCCAATATTCCCCGATTTAAATAAATAATCTAGTTTCATTTATACGTATCCTTTCTGGATTGTTAAAATATTGTCATATTGTATTTTACAGTTGGTGGTTACCACCAAGTCAAGTGAATTTTTAATATGATAAAAAACTTAACTATTTCATATGTTTTAATTAAAAGTAAATCCAAATACTAAAAGTTTAAAGCAATATACGCAATAGATAAACCTAAAGATGAACCATCTATTTATTAATATAAATTTCTTATCAGTGTCCAGTTTTCTATTATTTTTATGGGGTGTGTTCAACCTCAAATGTACAATCAGCTTTATTTTTCTATTTTTCTCACTGGAAGATAAACATCTAAATACCTACAATACTTTTGCTTATCATATACCCTTGTCATTAAAAATCCATATAAAAATCCATCAATCTCATAATGATGTTCTTGGGCAAATCTATACATTTTATCAAACAAATGGCATCCAAAATTCCAGCGTTCACCTGCATTGATTACTGCATGCACTGATATCTGCTTTTTTGTAAAAATCAAATTATCTGTTTGAAATTCTAATATTTCAGCTAATTCTTTTTGTATTGAAATCCCCCATTGAAATATATCTTTATGAAAAATAAAATCTTCCTTATTTATCATCACTGTATTTTCAAAAAAAGCATAATTTTCTAAAGCTATATGATAAGGCTCTAATACTTTAGATGATAAATCATATTCAAAATTTTCTCTGCAAGGAAGATGATAATAATCGTTTGACTCAATTATCTCAAAATTATCTAATTGCTCTGTTATATTTTTTAAAACATTAAGATATTTTGAATTCTTTTCAACCAACAACTTATATATTTGTGCTTTCCTTTTAAAATCATCCTGTTTTTGCTCAACTAAATGAATAAACTGCTTCAAGCTTCCATCTGAGAGTATATCCTTTACTTCATTAATTGAGAATCCAATCGATTGATATTTCTTACATTCCCCAATGTAATTTATATCCCAATCATCATAATACCTATAGTTATTTTCTTTTGAAATTTTAGGTTGAATAATCCCTTTTCTTTCATAATGACGTAACGTTTCTCTGGTTATATTAAACATTTTACAAACGTCTTTTGTTGTATATTCCATATATATAAACCCCTCTCATCTCTTTTAATAGTCAGTTCATATTTTATATTCCAATTGAAACAATGTGACTTTACATTTCTTGCATTTTTTCAACAAATTTATATTCAATTATAGCATAATATTATTTTACTTGCATGCGCTCATCATTTGAATATTTCTTTAAATATTGCACTTAATAAATATTATAATTCACTACATGCATTGTTTGGAATTTTTGATTTATACAAATCTCTATTAAATCGTAATAATGTAAATTTATTATCTTATAGGAAAATATTCAAACAGATGATTCACTTAATATCAAAATTAAAAAACAATATGACAAATATGATTATACTGAATATCCAATAAATAGAGTTCTGTTAAATCTATGTCAATGCGAACATATATGACTTAAAGCCTTCTATGATAAAATAAAATCATAGGAGGCCTTTAATTACGGCAAAAAAGGACATTTACAAAGTTGGATAAATGACAGAAGCTAAGAAAAATTATATCCTGGGATTGTTACAGGAATATGCAGACGGCATCTGATGTTTAGGATGCACTCAATATTGATTGGAACCATTCACGAAATGTTAGATACTGAAATAAAGAGCATGGGTAGCAGCAATATGTTGAATCTTATCGCACGAAATGGCATTTTGTCATTTCGGTAGATCAAAGGGGTATAAATATCATCTAGGTATATGCATGTACCATGAAATTGCCAAAGTGCAAACAAATATTCGATTGATTAAAAAATTCTATTCTTTTGTATCCTTAAAGAAATTGCATTACCTTTCATGTCTTTATCACCCCTTAGATATTTTTTCATCGTTTTTATTTGTTATCCTTAATCCAGGAAATAACATAGTCAGTATTGTCTGGAATATCTATTTTCAACTCTGATTGCTTTTCAAAGTTTCCAGTTAATCCATTCTCTAGTGCTGTCTGATGGAAATGACTTAAAGCAATTCCAAGATCAACCTTTTTAATCATAACTTCCTCTTCTTTTGTATTGCTCTTGTGTGACTCAAAGAAATGATAAGATCCTTGCTTTTTTACTACTCTCCATGGTTGTGCATTAGAAGCAGAAGGTGCTAATCGAAGCATTTCCAAGGCATTTACATACTCACTTGCTTCTTCTTTTGAAAGTGGATTTTCAAAAGAATCCCGAAAGAAAATCTCCTCCCACGGTTGCCTTTTATCTGCCTTCAATGTTTTTCTCATCAGACTTTCCGTAATGCTCTTTTTGCCCGCTACATATCCAATTGGAGAAATTGCCGGAAACAGTTCATCTTTTTTAATATCCATGGCAGTTTCAAATTGCGCTCTACTAAATGTAGCTGCCAGCCAGACCGTTCCAAGCCCCATATTGGTAGCATATAAAATCAGGTTCTCAAATTGATATCCGGCTGCAATGAGTCCGTATTCGCTTTTATCAACGGAGAGACCTAAGAATGTCTTTGCGCCTTTAATGACTCCATATGTTCCTAGTTTTTCTCCATTTGATGCCGTATCTTTTTCAATTAAATGAATATTAACCTTTATTCCAAATGGATTCGTTAACTTACTTATTTCATTCTTCAACTCTTTCTTGTCCTTTTCTGTAAGGCTTTTCGGCTCATAGGTTCTTACACTTACTCTCTTTTTAATCGTTTCTACTACTGGAATATTAAGTTTCATTCTTTCTACCTCACTTTGTTATATTTTAAAAATATCAAACTATTAACACCTGTACTACATTAAGCTAATCATCTTATCCCGTGCCACTTTACGTTCCCTGATACGATACAAAAACTCCTTTGCTTTTTGTTTGCCATTATCTGTACGTGTAAAAAACAAATAGGTTTTTATGTCTTTTAACGTAAATATAGCGCGCAGCATATCAAAATAAGTGATTTTCGTAACGTTCTTAATACCTTTACCACCACGGAGACCTGTTCCAGACAATATCAGTTTTCGTACAAGCTCCGGTTCAATCGCTAATAGTTCTTGTGCAATCATACCTCCCATAGAAAGAGCTAATATATCGATTTGGTCAAAGCCCAAAGTATGGACAAAAGACAAAGTGTCTTTTGCCATTTGCTTAATGGTATCCGGCACTGTTCCGTTAGAAAGTCCAATGCCCTTATTATCAAATGCAATCACCCAATGCTTTTCGGCAATGCCATCCACGACACGTGGATCCCAATTGTCAAGATTTGCCGATAGATGGGTGAAAAAAATCACTGGAATACCTTTTTTCTCACCTAATTCGCGATAAGCGTATAACTGTTCCATCAGCTGCCCTAATACTTAAATTTGGCTGGTTTATATAGGAATATTTTGTGCTCACGGCACTTCCTCCTTATCTCATATGATTTTATTGAACTATAGCACAATAATAATCCAAAACTAAAAACATCATTCCTTAAAATCTGATAACAACCTTTCCTTTTGTATGACCTGTCGCCACAAGATTCAGTGCTTTATCAATGTCTTCAATACGAAATTCTGTTGGATCCACCGCAGGTACAATCTGATTATCTTCAATAATTTTCGTAATCTCTTTTAATTGTGCGCCGTCACTACGAACAAAAATAAACCGATACTGAATATTCTTCTTCTTTGCTTTATTATCATATTTCGCTCCGGCAACAGCAAAGAGTTTTTGTTTCCAACCCGGAAATCCATGTTCTTCTGCAAAACGTTTGTTAGGTCCGGTTTTTAAGGAAAGAAGTCTTCCACCGGGTTTTATTATCGAAAGTTCATGATCAAATTCATTAGAACCCAAGGTATCAATCACATAATCTATGTTACTAAGCAGTTCCCAATAATTTTCAGTTGTATAATCGAGGTATTGGTCTGCCCCTATCTCCATTGTCCTGTCACATGCCTGGGGATTTCCGCTGACAATCACTTTAAGCCCCATTGCCTTGGCTATCGGAATGGCCATTTGTCCAAATGATCCTGAACCACCGGGAATAAATACGGTATCACCGGCTTTCGCCCCCAATTCTTCGTGTAACCCCTGATAAGCAGTCAGTCCTGTTAATGGCGCAGCGGCTCCGGCCACAAAATCAAGATTGACCGGTAAATGACCGATAGCACCTGCATCGATTGCCACATATTCGGCAAAAGCTCCGATTTTTGTTAAAGGCAGACGTGAATAGATGGCATCTCCTACTTTAAATCCCTGCACCTTTCTTCCAATTTTTTCAATCACACCGGTTAGTTCATTGCCAAGCGTCAACGGGAACTCATAATCCTGAATCAGTTTTACGCTGCCGGTTATAATAAGCATTTCCAACGGATTAACTGCCGCCACTTTAACCTTAACTAAAACTTCATTATCATTGATTTCTGGTATCGGAATGTCGTTTACTTCTGCTGAAATGCTTTTTGAATATTTTGCAATCTGGGCTGCTTTCATAATATATACCTCCTATTTTTTGATTTAGCCGATATATTGATAAGTATGGACTTTACCTATTTTATATACTAACTAATCCCTTTGTACATATTAGTTAATAAGTATCTCGCTTACTCATTACTATCTTCCAAATATCAAATAATTTTAAATATCTTTCCTTATTTAGAATGATCGTTCTACTTTTTGCAAAAAATTATACGCTTAATAAATCAAGGAAAAAATTAGCTATGTTATGCATTTTTTCTTTACTCGCCGATGTTTTTACAAGTACACGTAGCCCTAAAAGTGAATTGTGCAAAACTTCTCCTAATACTTCATCATCAAATCTACAGGAAAACTCACCATTTTCCTGACCTATCTTTATAATCTCGGCAATAAAATTTTCTGTTTGGCTGAACGCTTCTTCTGTCTTTTTCAATACCTCTTGATCCCATGGTCCCATCTCAGTTGCCGCATTCACAAAAAGGTATCCACAATGCTTATCCTCATTTCCTTCAATAATGTAATCAAAAATATATTGTATAGCCTGATACGCCGTTTTTGCCCTCAATGTCTCAGACTTTAGTTTAGCTGTACTGTACTCTTCATAGCGATCCATAGCTTTTAGATATAACGAATGCTTATCACCAAAGGTATCATATAAGCTTTTTCGATGAATTCCCATTTGCTCTACAAGATCACTCATAGAAGTTTTTTCATATCCCTGTTGCCAAAATACTTCCATGGCTCTTTGCAAAACTGTATTTTCTTCAAATTCTTTGCTTCGTCCCATTAGGCTACCTCCTTTATAGGTTATAATAACATTTCTAGAACGAACGGTCAAGAATTAATTTTTCAAACATTGAGTTTATTTAAGATTCTTCTGTTTCCAAAACATATAAAACCTCCTCAATTTAATGGAAAATTACTTTTATGCCCTGCCTGTAAAGTTCTTTTAAAAGTGGACCGGAAGGCCCGCCGGTATCTGATACTTTACTCCAATAAAAATGCCATTCTATATTTTTAATATCAGTATTCTTTAACAACCAAACATTGCCTTCACTGTTTTTAGAAACAACTGCCAAAACAATTGCATCCAGTAGTGCGCTACAAAGCCACAAAGGTCTCACAAAAGTGGCACCAGATTGAGGCAATGTTTTGTGTATCTTTGTTTTAATCCTTGCATATTTTTCACTTGCAAATATTTCATCTCTAAAGCCGGGGCCATCGTGACTGTAAATACTTACGATACGATCTTGAATGATTGGATGGCACTCCATGGAAGAATAAACCGCAATATTTCCTCCCTTAGAATGACCTCCCACCATTAGCGCATGGTCAAACCTCTCAGCCACCGAATTCAAATAGGAAACTCCCTCCTGCTGCGCAGGTACGGGAGAAATAAACGCCATATTAAAATCCTCTTTCCACCCTACAATAGACGAGTCCGTACCCTGATAGGCTACATAAATGGTTTCATCATCAATCAGATAAGTGACAGCAGCAAATTGCTTTTGTTCCGTTATATTTAAGCTGTCAGAATAGCAGCACATCCGAATGTTCCGATACCTTGGACTCATTCCAAGTGCAAGCAAAAGGCTTAGATTACTTTTGGGATCTCGAACATTATGCAGCATATGGGGAATATGCTCTGCTTTCAGCAATTCTCCAATCCGCACCGGCTCTTGATTATCCGTAAGCTCCGGTACAACGTCATTAAAATGAATATACACAAATTGAGACAAAACCAAGCTATCCACTAGATTGAATTTCTTGGTTTTAAAGTTCTCCATTTGCGATTCTGCATAATCTATAATATTCATGCTTCATTTCTCCTAACGATTTTCCGGCCCTTGGGTTATGTTCCTGTAATGTTTGGTATGCCAGTCATTCATTGCTCCCGTTTTATATAATTTATTATATACGTTATTGTATAAAACTAATCATGAATAGAATTATAATCACCAGGACTTTGCTCAGTTTTCATATACTGCTCTTTTTATGTAGCTGGAGCTCACTTATTTTTGAAGTGATTGTACCTGCTTGATCGTCATGGGAAGCAACAGTGTCTTTACACCTATGGTAAAGATTACAAATGCAATTCAATAATTTTGAAAAGCTAAGCCATCATATATAAATTTTAAAATCAATCCCATTGGCATGGCAATAAAGTCCAGCATATTATCCTCTAAGTCCTCCCTTGAAAAAGTTCATTTTATAGTACATCAATTATAAAAGAGGTTACTCTCCAGCATTTTCATAGCTGGGTGCAGCTGTATTTATAGGTTTTTCTCCTGTTTAAAAAAGTGGATTTTATCATTATCGTAAAGGTACTTTATAACAACAATGGTAACAGGTAGGGCAATCAGTCCCACGAATCCAAATATTTTGACCCCAACATACATACTGATCAGCATAATCAGGGGATGCAGTCCTATCTGCTCCCCTATCAGGTTGGGTTCTAATATATTACGGACAACCGTTATGAGAAGGTATAATGCCGTTAGTCCCAGCGCAAACGGAAAGTTACCCTGAACAAGCTCAATAAAAATCCACGGGATGACAACTCCGCCCGTGCCAAGCACTGGCAGAAAATCGATTACAGCAATCAGTGCGGCAGCCTCAATCGCTCCGTCCACTCCCAGGAGAAGCAGTCCAAAGGCAAGCTCAGCAAATGTGACTGCCATTAATATCGCATATGCTTTCACATACTTAAAGCCGATACCGATAGCCATTGTTTTGATTTCAGTGAAAAGGCCAGGGTTTTTGGACGGTAACAGATTTGATATATAAGCAGTAATCTTATTATAATCAATGGCAAAAAACAAAGATGAAATGACTGCAAATATAATTCCTAAAAATAAACCCGGTAAAAATGATACGGAGGAAGAAATAAAATCAATTACCGTTGAGGAAATTTTGGTAATGACAGAACCTGTTGATTGCGATATCGAAGCTGCAATATCTTGAATCACTTGAACCATCATGGGATCAAGTTTGGCAGAGGCTTTTTCAACATTTTCAAAAATGTCACGAATTGCAGGTTCAATTTGAATTGCATATGTTTCCGGAAGTCTAACAATACTGTTCTTTATCAAAATAACGAAGCGCATACCTACCCACAATACCAGCGAACTTACCCCCACATAAGATATCAGAACCAAGGTAACAGCAGTAGCTTTATGCGGAATATGAAATTTAGCGGATATAAAATTTATTACCGGCTTTAATACCAGCGCTACTAAAAAACCGATGATAAAAGGCATCACAAGAATCAGAACATGCTTGATAAAGATATATGCAATACCTGCAATTAATGCGAAATATATAATATTGATAATAAAATTCTTTCTTTGGTTAATTGTCATTTAAACTTCTCCTTGTATGCAAAGGCTTATGTTCAAAGTATGTTCCTATTCATTTTATTACTCATGTAAAACATCAATATTGCAAAGGATAAAACAATCAGTGATAAAAATTGAGATGTTGATAACAGCCCCATATACCCCCTATCATCGTTCCTGAAAAATTCTATTATAAATCTTCCAACGCTGTACAAGATGAGATATCGGCCGTAGCATCCGTGATGATCTGGTATGGCATATCATTAACTCCTTTCCGCCCCTACACGCTGCGAACAACCCTTACAGGAAGTACAATCGTGCCAAAACTGTTCCGCTGCCGGTGTCCAGTGTTCGGCATAACCAATCGTACGGGCGCACAGTTCATCTGCACTTTCCGGCGATTGAGGATCGGTTGAGTGCGCTCCCGTCTTTTTAACCATTTCAGGTAAAAGATCAGGGTTTTCTAGCATCGGACAGGGGCGAAGCATATTGTCGTTAAACGGCTGTCCGTCATGGTAAGCCATAAAAATAGGGGATTGCAAGGCTTCCAGCAAAGTGCAATCGTGAATATTGGCATTGGAGTAATGGATAAACACGCAGGGATCAACATCCCCCGCCGCATTGATATGAAGATAGCGTCGTCCGCCTGCAATGCAGCCACCTACATATTGTGCGTCGTTTTGAAAATCCATTGAAAAGATAGACTTTGTCTTACGGAATTCCCGGATTCGCTTACATACTTCTATCCGCTGCTCAGGAGTGACCATCAGTTCAGGAACAGCACCTTTTCCGACCGGCATATAATGGAAAAACCATACGAAAAGAGCACCCATATCTATGATCTTGTCATAGAAATCCGCACTAATAACATCATTCCAATTGACACTGGTATAGCAAACGGAAACCCCAAACGGCAGCTTGTGCACTTTGAGCAGCTGCATGGCATGCATTGCCTTAGAGTAAGCCCCTTCTCCACGTCGGCTGTCATTCGCTTCCTCAAAGCCCTCTAAGCTGATTGAGGGGATAAAGTTTTTTACTCTCAGCAGTTCCTTGCAAAAATCCTCGTCAATGAGCGTCGAGTTTGTGAAACATAAAAACATGCAATCATCGTGTTTTTCGCATAAGCGAATTAAATCCTGTTTACGAACCAAAGGTTCACCGCCGGTATAGATATAGACATATGTACCTAATGCCTTGCCCTGCTCAATAATAGAGTCTATATCCTCAAAAGAAAGATTGAGCTTATGTCCATATTCGCCCGCCCAGCATCCGGTGCATTTCATATTGCATGCGGAAGTAGGATCAAGCAGGATAGCCCAGGGAATATTACAGCCATATTTTTCACGGTTTCTCTCCTGTTCCGGCCACCCGAAAAAATTTTCATTCAAAATAAAATTGCGAAAAAAAGCAATTCTTGCACCGGCATCCAGCTCATACATTTTCATAATCAGCTGATACCAATTATCCTTTTTTTCAATTGCTGACATGACGGCCTTGCGCTGACCGGCAAATTCCTCTTTCGGAAGGAAACGATCCACCAGCCCTGCAAGTTTAGGGATATTAGTTTCCGGATCTTTTTCCAAGTATTTTATCGCTTGCTCAAAACCAAATGTCTTTGCCTTATCACTGAAATTCATCTTAATTTCTCCTTTGCAAAATGTACTTTCACATTCTCGCCATATTAAATTCCACTTAATTGTGAAGTTGGTATGGAATGTGACAAATAGGCTTGCAGTTCTTTCCAGCATGATTTTGCAACCTGTAAGCCGTGTTGATAATATGCTTCCAGCGCGTCAGGGTCTGTTTCAAACCTCTTGATTTCGGGAAGCTTAGGTCGTATTACAAATACTTTTCCATCTTCTTGAAGACAATCTAATAATGCTAGTTGCCTTTTATACATTGCCGGACGATTTAATATCGTATGAATGAGCTGAGGAAAATCCTTGTAAAATGTTTGATACAATATGCGCTGGTAGGGATTCATAGTCGGGCCAGCTCCCAGATTGCGGGTTGAAATAACCACATTTTTTAAAAAACCCTGCGTAATTGCACGCTCGATGGGTATGGAGTCTGCTAATCCGCCATCCAGATATTTTTTCTCATCCAGTTCTACCATTTTGGAAAACAGCGGTACACTGGCGGAGGCTTTACCTAAAGTGCCGAGCCGGTGCGCATCGCGGTTTTCGTAAAGATATTCCGCCTTTCCGGTAGCGCTGTTTGTAACAACAAATTCCGTCTGGATTCCGGATTTGAAAAATGCCTGGAAATCAAAAGGAAGCTGATTGTAGGGATACTCATAAAAAATGCGGTCTAAATTGATTATGGTTTTAGCATGTATCAGTTGCTTTACACCAAAATACTGATTTTGGGCCTCTCTTTGAATCATACAGTTTTTCGTATAACCAATTTGATGCGCGGCATATCCCAGTAGGTTGCAGGCTCCCGCAGATACCCCAACTACATAGGGGAATTTCAGCCCTTGTTCCATAAAATAGTCCAAGACCCCGGCCGTAAATATCCCCCTTAGTGCTCCGCCCTCTAATACTAAGCCCACATCGTTTGTCTTAACCTCGTCCCTTGTCATTTTAATTTCACCATCAGTCTGATTTGGTTTTTTGTGCCGGAGATTCTATTCAAATAACCAGCACACCTTCCTTTTTCAGAACTAATCTCTCCTTTCTGCTCTAAACTGCAAAGAATCAAAGCTGATTATTGAAAACATCACCTCCCCATTTTAAAGGAATCTCCCCCAAAACGGCGGCGGCGGCCTTGGTAAGCCCGGAGTGCTTCGTTAAACACTCCTCATCAAAATCAGGAAAAAGCACATCTGTAAAATACAGTTCTGAATAAGCAAGCTGCCACATCATAAAATTGCTGACACGGATTTCTCCGCTTGTGCGTACCAGCAAATCTACCGGTGGGAAATCAGTATATAGGTATCGTGAAAATGTCATTTCATCGATATCTTGTATGCATAAATCCTGATTTTTTATTTTTGCTGCAATGGTTTTGCAGGCATCGACAATTTCTGCTTTTCCGCCGTAGTTAAGGCAGAAATTAACGGTCGTTCCTGTACAATTTTGTGTTTCCGTGGATAAATAATCCATGGCGTTTATTACTGAGGGAATAAGTCCAGTTCTTCTGCCGGAAAAAACGGCCTTTATATTATTTTCTTCCATTTTTACAGCCATTTTAGAAAAATTATCGCAAAAGAGCTCCATCAGATAATTAACTTCTTTCGTGTCTCTTTTGAAATTCTCAGTTGAAAATACAAAGAGACTGACATACGTAATACCTATCTTTGCAGCATAGTCAATCACTTTTTCCAGGCGATCAAAACCATGTTTGTGTCCCATAAATGCGGGCATGCTATGTATTCTCGCCCATCGTCTGTTGCCGTCAACGATAAGTGCCAAATGGTTTGGTATACTAATCTGATCCATCTTCGCTTAAATCACCTCATTTTAATTATTTAAAGTTCATACCATCTTTAACGCACACCTCTGGAGAGTCCGTGGGGCTTTCTGAAATCTTTTGTGAATGTTTTATGGCGTTTTCCTTTATCCGTAACTGTTTTAAAATTCCCTCATAGGCAGGGATATGAATGTTGGGGAATGCCCGAAAAAAACGTAACTCAGTTGGTTTGAATTTAACATTGATATTTTGCACTTTGATAAAAAGGCCATGTCCTTTTTCAACGACAGATGATAAAGGGGTATCCCAAAACCGGTCTGTGAGCTTAGAAAAAGTTCCATCTGCTTTATCATAAATTGCACTATGGAGCATACTTAGATGATCATTAAGTCCTTTCCAGTTCCCAATAGTAAGAATCGTATCGGCTCCTATTAAAACCAGAAGAACAAGTGCCAATTCGTTTAATAGATTTTCATTTAATAAGGCAGTCAGCTGCATAAAAGTCGGCTGTACGAAAAACCGAATAACGACAACACCGCCACCGAAAATAATACCTCCATACAGGCAAATCCGCCCATGCAGCTGAAACGGCATATTGCTATAATCCCACCATCTTGCATGAAAAATTTTCTCCATACCAAAAGACGTAATGTATTCTACGGCACAGCACAAAATCGCCGCAATTGCAAACACAGCTAAAACACTGTTATTGTTCCTTAATACAAGCCAGCACAAAATTGAGCCGGTTCCATAAATCGGGCAATATGGACCAAGTAAAAATCCACGGTTTATAAATCGATGCTCTCCAAAAATTGAGCAAAGAAGAGATTCATAAAGCCACCCTAAAAAACTATAGAAAAAAAAACAAAGAACTAGTTCACTTAAGGTCATACTGATATGCACCTCTCATTTTTTTTAGTTGTATATCATTCATTCGCAGCGTTTCTTTCAGCGCACAGAATTTATCCGCGGCACATACAATCCAGCTTTCCAGATAATATGGTGGTGTAGGCGTCAACGGAAACATATGCCGGAGAATAATATTTTCCTCTTTTGGTGTCAGCTGAAAATCTTCGCAAGCATTCTGCAAGGCTTTTCGAGGATGCGAAAATGCATGTAACTGACATTCTTTACTTTTATCATGCCAATCATATAAAAAGTAATCGTGAAGCAATGCTCCTTTGAGCAGCGATTCATAGTCCACGTTAAAATGGAGTTTACTTGCAATCCAGCAGCTCGTGCATGCTACTGCAATACTGTGCTCATATATACTGCAACTTCCATGCTGCTTATATTTAGTTGTTTGCGGAAAACGCGAATCTTCACTCAGCTGTTTAACCGCAATTTCAATAAGTGATTTATATTCTTTCAAAACCATATATTAGAAAACCACCTCCATTTAATCCTCATGTGTTGCTTTTTCTATATATGTGTATTATAATACCTGCAAACAGATAATCAATTGCCAGTGTATTGACTGCTGTAGAATATTACACATTTTAAATGAAAGTGAGGTTTATATGGCTCAGGATAGAAGAATTACAAAGACAAAAACGGCGATTCGAGAAGCTTTTTTCTCCATCCTTAAAGAGAATAAATCCGCCAAAATAACTGTTACAGAGATTGCTAATCGAGCTAATATTGATCGAAAAACTTTTTATCTCCATTATGATTCTCCGGAGGCACTCATGGATGAGTTTTATAAGAGTCTCATAAATGACTTTCTTTTAATACTTGAAAAAAATGACTTTTTTGATCGATCCTTTGACGTTTTGGCTTTATTTCAGTCTCTCAATGTGCTGGTTCAACGTGATATTGAGCTTTATCGGCATATTGCAAATATGCCGTCCTACGCTTTTTTCTGGGAAGAAATCAAGGATGTTGTAAAAAGTGTAGCAATTGAAACAATGTCTGGCGGTGTGGATATGTCAAAGGATGAACTTGCGCTATATGCTGAGTTTTATGTTGCAGGCATAATTGCTGTTTATTTAAAATGGCTAAGAAATGAAGTAACCCTTACAGAAACAAAGGTTGTCAATATTTTGAGTACAGCAGCATACTATGGATTTCAAAAATTACTTCCGCAAAAATAACAGGCATTTTCAGCTATTCCATACCATTATTTGTAGCTAACACTGCCAACAGTAAAATCCTCAGCTCATTGTCTGAGGATTTTATTCTTACCAGTGCCTATATATCGCTGGCAGGAATCGCTAGTCGGTCGGCTCCTGCCGTCATTTAATCATCACATAGGACATCCTGCCGGATGACGATGTCCGACTGAAACTGGATTTCTATTTTGCTCTCACTGATGACCCGGACTGACTGGAGCAGTCTGCGGACAAGGTCATCATCAAATTCCCGCTTTAAGTAGTATATCAGCCCCTCCCATAACGGGCTATGAACGGCTGAAAATGCTGCATGCCGTATTCCACCCGGAGGGAGAGCCTTTTTCCTTTGATTTTTCTTGGCTTGCCCCGTCCGGGCTATCTACAAAGGACTTTATCGACCAGAGCGACGCAGTAGGGGATAAAAAGCCTTGTATCATGCCACTTTTTCAGCTTGTTTTTCATAGGGTGTCTATACCTATACCCTCAAAAATGGCGTTCTACTGCGTAACAAAAATTTATAACTACACCCATAAAAAAGACGGGGCGCGGTGGGCATTATCGGCTGCCGCGTCCCGTTCTTTATTTTATAATCTTATCTATTTTTTTACTTTATCAAAGAAAGTTCATTTTTATTTGGATTAGCAATTTAAGTTTTACTTTCCGTAGATTTATTCATTGAAAAAGTAATCAACATTGAAGCCGGAATATTTGGAAAAGGACTTTGGAAGGGGAGGTTCCTACTGTTTTAATAGTAATAATGCTATAATAACAGAAGGTACAGGATAAAATAATATGCTAGGTAATCCAACTCATTATTTTATGCTGTACCTTCTTTTAAATTGATTGAAATCGAAGAATCTGGAAGTGGTTAATGTTACGGATAACAAAATGCGTTAAAGAACCATTATCTGATTACCCAGATTGCGGAAATATTCCGGCAATTATTTTTGTATTGCCTCCTATGGACTGATATCTGACGGCTATTTTCATTCTTATCCTCCTCACGCCTTGACTATAAGACAACATGTTGTATAAAAAATTATACGGCTTTGTTATAAATCCGTAGCCCTGCGATCCAAATACTATTCAATTATAAGCTCGCATTGTAAACTTAGATTTGCCTCAATGAATTAATTATAAAAGCCATCCGCAAGTAATGATAACGGATCATATGGAAAGAGTGATTTTTTATCCTGCATCATAAAATGTGAAAGTGTAACAATATTGGTTGTGTGTCGTATTTTTTGACACTTCTCTTTCATAGTCCCATGACATTTCAATCTCTCTTTCCTATAATCATACTTGTATTATAAATTTATTAAGGAGGACAATAGAATGATGAAATATACCCCTAATTTTTTACCTGGCAATCCAGAAGCATACCTCGATTATGTAGTTTACCGAGATGTCCGTATCCCCATGCGGGACGGTGTGGAGCTGTCTGCCAATATCTTTTACCCAGCCAAAAATGGTGTGGTGGATTTTAGTAAACAGTATCCTGTTATTATGAATCGCTCTGCATATATGACAAGCGAAGGAGAGCTTTCGGGAAATCCTTTAGGCATGGTTAATTTTGCAATGGAGCAAGGCTATGTGTTTGTTACTAACGCATCCAGAGGAACCTTCCTGTCAGAAGGCGGCGAAATGAGACCACTCATGGATGAGGGCTGGGGTGAGCATCCTGATGGAGTGGATACGGTTAACTGGTTGACTCAGCAGTCATGGAGTAATGGTAAGATAGCTACCTGCGGCTATTCCTGGTTGGGTGGTACTCAATATTCTCTCTGGCTTTCGGGAGATGTGCCTGACAGTTTAGTGACTAGTGCTATCCACATGCCAGCAATGAACAGCTTCGGCGGTGGCTGGGTCTATAAGGATGAGTTCCTTGAAATAGGCGTGTGTCAATTATGGGTACTTACAACTGTAGTGGATCAGTGTAGAAATAATCATTTGTCTGAAGACATCGTTGCCAGAATCATAGAGGATAACAAAATATTGGGGGATCCTATAAATAATCCTATGGTTACCCTGGGCCTAAATATTGCACAGCTCCAGAGCACCTATGGTTTGTCAAATATTCCGCTTGTCCGTAATGTCCCATTCTATCAGCGTTGGTTAGAAAACCGGGATAACCCTGAGTTCTTCGCTTACAACGATACTCATACCCGTAAGCATGACGCTAACCGGCCATTACTTTTTGTAGGATCATGGTATGATTTGTTTAACGAAAACTCACTCACAGGTTATATGCGCATGGTGGCTGAAGCGCCAACGGAGGAAATTGCTAAGGCTCATCGCCTCATTGTGGGACCTTGGTCACACGGTCCAAACTTTATGTACCAACAGTATCCAGAAAGCTATACTGATCAGAAATTGTTTGATATGGAATGGATTCAGCAGCAAGTTAATGGCATACCAAGCAAATTTTTCGAAGACAACCCTGTTACGCTGTTTGTTCAGGGAGAGAACCGCTGGCGTAGTGAGCAGAGCTGGCCTCTGGCTGATGCAGAAATCAAGAAGTTCTATCTTCAGGGTGCCGGCCCTGCTAACACGATGCTAGGCGGCGGAATTCTTTCCGAAGCACTTCCTGGAAATGACCAGAAGCCCGATTACTATAAATATGATCCAAATAACCCAATTCTAATTGGCGGTAGCCATAGTGCAGTTGGTGGTCAGGCAGATCAGCGTCCTGCTGAAATGCGTCCTGATGTACTGTGCTACACCTCTGCAGAATTGGAAGAAGATATGGAGGTTACTGGCTATGTGCGAGCTACTTTGTATGCTTCCACCTCCGCTACTGATACGGACTTCTTCATGAAGCTGGTGGATGTGTGTCCGGATGGAAACTGTTATAATGTACTAATTGGCGGTCGCCGTGGCCGATATCTGAAAAATGGCCGCAGCAACCCTACGCCTCTAATCCCTGGTGAAATAAACGAATATCAAATCGAACTGCATTCCACAAGCTATGTATTCAAAAAGGGACATAAGATTCGTGTGGATATCTGCAGCTCGAATGCCATAAATTTTGATATCAACCCCAATGTTTTCATTGATTTAAATACAGCTACCCGAGATGATTATGTAGTGGCAGCCCAGACAATTTACCATGATGCCGACCACCCTACCGTGATTGAACTGCCTGTTATCCCTGCCAGCCATCAGAGAAACTGGATTGATCCATGGCCTTTCCATTCATCCAATACAGGTATTGAATCTACGATGAGCAGACTAAAACCATTCAAATCATATGATCCCGTACTTCTTACTGGAAAAGATTTGCCGTCAACCACTTCGCAGGCGAACTCAAGCCCTGCAGATATTCAGGGTCGTACGGGTGCAGTCAGACTGTAACGGTAGTCTTCATCGATACTGGAAATCATAATATTTAAAAGAAAATCCACCCATGATGATACGCATTTGCAGCAATCATTATGAGTGGATTTTGTTAAATGCATTGATTATTCAGTTTAACAAGTTTCCTGTTACTCAATACTTTTGCAAGACCAAGGCTTCCTCCTGGCACCGGACGATACCTGTGATGTCAGCACATTAAGCCGAAAACCGGAGGTGCTGCGAAAGCTTTAACAAAAGGGCTATGGTGATGCGAAAAAGATTTCATCGTATCTTGCGGAGTAGCAAACAGAATAAAATATACAGTGCGGAAAGATTACTCCAGAAGCGTTCCCTAAATTTCTTAGCAATAAGTAAGATAGCCGAATATCGATGGAAGAGCCGGCTTATATTTATCTGTAACATAAGCGTTGAACACTTTCAACAGGCTAGCCGTACTCTATACAATTATAATATTGCACATGATTTTTTACCTCTATGTATGGAAGCTATTCTTCATTCATACCTTGGTAAATTTCCATTGCCGCTCCCTGAACCATGGTTTTCAGAATGGATACAAACTGCTCAGGCGGCATACAGTCTTTGTCCAGCAACCACCGCTCTATAGCACAGGTAATGCCGTCTGCACAAAAATTGATACAAATTTGGGGGATATTCTTACGTCCGATCATTGTTTCGATCCGCATACGAAGAAAGGGGTGCATAAATTCACGAAAATGTTCGGAAAACGAATTCTGACCTTTGATCTGTAATGCTCTGCGGTAGAAATCTCGGTTTTCAAAAAAGTAGGTGCATGTGATTTCAATGCATTCCCAGTGATCCTCAGGAAAGTTTACTATTAATGCGTTCACATCAGTATCAAAAATCCAGTTCACCAGATCGAACTTGTCCTTGAAGTGGTAGTAGAAGCTCTTACGGTTCATGCCGCATTTTTCACAAATATGAAGCACAGTGATTTTATCAAAAGGAACTTCTTTCATTAGCTCCTTTAATGCAGATGCAAGTGCGTGTTTTGTTATATTAGAATCTGCCACCTTAAGTCCTCCTTTCTTTTATAGAATACCTGTACATTCCAGCAGAATCATCAGATCCATAATGATCAGGATCAGGTCACCCACAAATTTCGCCTTGGATTGTACCCAATACTAAATTTATTTCCAATTTTAATCCTGAACGCAAAGAATTTTAATTTATTTTGCATCTGAACATGATACACTGTTATTATTTTACGATAACTAATTATAAATAGCATTTACATTCTTTTCTGATAGAGCATGGCTTTTTTATAGCGGATGAAGCCAACCATAAATCCACTTAATCAACGCGTATACTTCGGACATATTATAACACATCTCATACAAGAAATGCACGTTTTGGTGTCAGATTTACTCAGGTCATTCTTAGTAATAGCCCCCACAGGACATTCGTCTGCACATTTTCCACAGGAAATGCAATTACTGTCCATAGACACATGCTATAACTGTTTTTATAGAGCACCATTGAGGGTTTTAATTCTGTCCGCTGCGATTTCGGGTACTCTGCCGCCATAAGAGGGCACAGCAAGAACTACGAGATCACAACCTTTCAAGATATACTTGCTGTGCCAGTCCTCAATCTGCGGAAGGATTTTATCTGTAACATCCGATATGAAACCTTCGGAAGTTTCAAATCCGTAAATATCCTCGATTGTTTCTGAAATCTGCCTGGTAGTCATTCCTTTCGCATACATAGAGATAATCTTCTGATCCATATCAGAAATATCTTTCTGGCGTTTTTTTACTACTTGTGGCTGAAACGTTGATTTGCGGTCTTGTGGTACTTCGATTTCCATGAAACCATAGCTGCTGTTTACGCGCTTATGCTTGTAGCCGTTGCGGTAATCGTCGTTATCCGAACGTTCCGATTTCTCTCTTCCCCCCATTAAGCAATCCTCCCTGTAGATTCTAAATATGGTATATATAAAACATTACCGTACATTTCTTTAAACGGTTTACCATAACATAGAATTGTTTTTGGATTTAGTTGTTCCATCATAGCATCATATCCTTTCATAAAATCTTTTAAATCGCGTCTACTACCCACTGTTGATATTGCTATCGTTGCATTTGTATCAATTCCTAAAAAACAAAATTCATAACTCGATTCATTACTCCACCCTACTGTAGGGATTACAGTAAATCCATAGTCTTGCCAAAAAGCACCACACCATCTGTTCTTAAATACATTCTCTATTTGAACAGCTAAAGGCATGTTAACATATAAGCTAAAGTCAGGTGTTAACAGTGCATTAAATCGTGCTAATTTCTTCAAACTCATTTCTGGTTTTGAATATATAGCATTAAATTTATAATCATCTAAGATAAAATGAATTGTTTTGTCCTCATTCCCAGAATTCACTTTCCCTATTTTGTCATACCCCATAAACCGAATATTCACTAAATCAATTTCTTCTTTTGATAAACATGGTATCCCCCATTTATTATCAGACTCATATTCATTCCTTAGTAATTTACTATCTTGTCTACACAATATACTTTTCATTTTCGCCTTTCTGTTGTGTTGATATTCAACTCAACTTTTTGGATAAATTTTTAGAATAATGATAACTGTCCTGTTACCTCATCTTCAGACTTATAAATATTCATAGTAAAGTTTCCAACTCAATTGCAACAATACATATTAAAAAGAGTCTAGTGACGAAATAAAGAAAATCAGGTTAATCATCAGAGCTGCTTCCTCCGTTTGATTAACCTGATTTTTTTATTTATATATTTTATATGAAGAGTATGATTATAAAACCAGCCTCAATCCCATTTTCTCATCCTCTTCTACTGATAAAAACACTGCCCTTTCTTCATACTCCATATTAGGTGTATGTAGTGACAGCTTTAATTCCCCATCAAACGTTCGAAAAAGCATTCCATGTCCCCCATCTTTTTTGTAAAAGGGTTCTTTCACATGCTCCCAGGGACCAGTGATTAGTCCACTCTGACTACTTGCAATTCCAATGGAATATCCGGTTTCAGAAAAACTCGACCAAAGCATCATTAATTTGCCTGCTGCAGTTCTCCACAAGAAGGGGCCATCCGTAACATAGTTCTCTCCCTCTTTTTGAATGATATCCCCCGTATTTGGCACGCTCCATGGAGCCTCAGAGGCATGAAACAGTACAATAGGGTCAGAAACCATTTCTTTTAAGTTTTTTGACAGTTTAGCGGCACATATTGCCCCATCATGGATTTGTGTCCATTCATGGGAGAAAATCAGCCATGGTTCCCCCTCTTCATCAACAAAGAACGTCCCATCCAAACACTCCCAATTTAAAGGAGTAACTGCTCTATCCGATATTGGCTCATATGGTCCCTTAATATCTTCTGCCTTTAATATTTGTACACCACGGCATTTTCCTTCAGCATAAAAACTGGCAAACATATAGAATACATCCTGATAATGATGCACCTCCGGTGCCCAAAAGTTTTTCTCTCCCCAGAAATTCTTCTCAGGAGTAAAGGCATACCCTAAGCTGTTCCAATGAATTAAATCTTTACTTTGATATACTATGAAGCCTTCTCCTTTTCCAAACCAAGGCTCGGTGTCTGTTGTCCCCAACAGATAATATGACTTTGTTTTCTTATCCGCAACAACATAAGGATCGCGAATTCTTATTTCGTTTAATTTCATTATTTAATTCCATCCTTTATTCATATATAATTTCTGTATTCCACATGGTAGTATCATATGCGTTATTTGACCCCTTATCTACTCGGAAGGATATGATATCTCCAGCTGAAACAGTAGTCATATAATTATGATCCACGCCTATGTTATTATTGTATGCTATGTTTAACCAGTTCGCTGGCCAAATCATAGTATTGTTTTTCCATATACTTACGACAACACCATCTCCGCCACCGATTTCATACTTCTTAACGGTACCGACGATATTTATTTCTCCATTGTATGGTGCTGTCCATTCTAACAGTATTTGGTCATTATCCGGATGTAAATAGAGATTATTACCATATACCCAGATAGCATCATAATTGTATGGACCTCTCCAATGTCCTGATTGATCTGGATTCCAAGCCATATCAACAATTCCTACTCCTGCTGTCCAAGAACGATAATGCCAACCGTTTGTTCCTTGTACCGTAGAAAATTCTTTCGCAGCTACATGGATATTGGATCCAAAAGGGCCATTCGCAGTTGTTACCAATGTTCCATTATTAATAATTTTTAGATTATTTGCAAAGCTGTTCACTTGAAAATGACTGTCGTTGAAATCCGAAATCATCTGCCCATTGATAGTGACATTATCAAATGTTACATTGGAAATGTTATGTGTATTATCTTTTCCATAGATTCTGATTTCATCGCTGCCATCGGAATAAGAAGTAATATTTTTATAAGTTATATTATTCATGCTCCCTGTCCAGTTCCAATTCCCCTGCAAGGAACCAAACCAGAAATCATCGCTCATATTAATGGCAATGAGTCTTTTTGCCTTTTCAACACGGATATCTTCAAACGTGATATTACTAAATGATGTTGCATTTAATGCGCAGATATTAATTGCAGCTCGCTCTTTAAAATAGTTGGGATAATTGTAATCATCATAGTTATAGAGAATATCAATATTCTTAAATGTAATGTTATCATAATATGCGGCAACTGTTTCTGCTCCAATTCCCAATGCATTGTTCGCATCACTCCAAACCTGCAGGTTCTGAATTGTTATATTGTAATTCGCAAGTGCATTGGCTGGATTTTCAGATGCTGAATATCCACTTGTTCCTGTTCCCTTGATTGCAATACTATCATCACAGGAGCGAATAAACATGCCATCAAATAACACATCATGACTATTAGCTATATCAAATCCATCAGAGCTGGCATAACAGGGATTAACGATTTTTACATCCTCTACATTGATGTTACCGCATTTCCACATGAACGCACTCCACGACGCCGCATTTCTTGAGATTATAACATCCTTGATTGTTACATAATTACTGCTCTTCAAGGTAAGTGCTACGCTGTCATATCCATCACTCGTTGAAAAATCATTGAGTATAATTCCTCTTCCGCGTATCGTAACATTCGACGCGTTGGATACCAGAACACGTCCTCTGATAACCGCTCCCCCAGCCAGATATAAGGTCTTTCCCGAAGGAATGATTAAAGGAGTCTGGTTCGAATAATCATAATAACCAGGTGCAAAATACATCACATTGCTATCATTGATATCCGGTATGTTGGTTTCTACTTCCTGAGCAAATAAATGAAGTGTCCTCCCCTGAAAATTCTCATCAAAAAGAATAGTAACATCCTGTGGTTCCTCTAACACAAATGTAATTGTATTATTGTTAACACTGCAGGCTATTCCTGAAGAACGCGGCAGGATTCGTGCCGAGCTGAAAGAAAAATTAGTTGTTACAGTAACCGTAACCGGTCCCGAAAAACCAAAAGATGCAAAAGAGATGCCCTTCCCCCACGCATTGTTCCCACCATAATAAACATCAATATCCATGCTGTCTGCCCTAACATCAAAGTCAGAGGACACATAGCTGCTTGGTAAGCCCATCGGCATAGGATAAGCTGTTACTGTAGAACTCCCTGTTTGAGCAAATGCAAAGTTTTTTGAACAAATAATAAAAATCATGCATAATCCCAATAAAAATATAAGTTTTTGCTTTCCTTTCATAAGATACCTCCTAAGTAAATGATTCGAAACTCACATGTCGGTTTTTCTGTATATACTGATCTACTCTGACCTCGCCTCCTGCTTCATAGGTTGTTAACTTTGTAAATTTCAGTCTCTTAATCATATGTTCTTTATTATATCCTTCCAGATATATCATTGAATTCTCAGGTATCAGAATATCTTCAAACGTTATATCTTCAATATGCCCAGCTTCCTCATCCGTTGACCACATATCCTTCATTATCATACAATTAATTACATAATTGTTTTCATAACGAATACTGATTTGCCTGTATGTAATGTTATGAATAGTCCCACTATCTGAAATAACAATGCAGAGTGCTCCTACTTCTCGTGTCCAATCCGCCGAACTACATAATACCTGACAATTTTCAAACAGAACATCCTTTATCTCATAGCGTGTCTCACCTGCAATGCCAAATGCGCGTACTTTGTCATTCCAGACGACGCAATTTTTAACATAAATATCCGAACATCCAAACCGTTTATTTAATCCCATACTTTTGACGCAGATGGCATCGTCTCCGGTACGAATAAAACAATCTTTTACAAATACATTTTTGCAGTCAACTAAATTAATACCATCACTGTTTTCACGATATCCGATTAGCTTAACGTTTCTAATATCTATCTCTGTACACCCAAAGAAAGGCATCGTCCAATGTGCCGCATTATTTAATATGATTCCTGAAACAGTTATGTTACTGCAATCAGAAAAAACAATGGTTCTGCGTGAATGCCACTCTAGCGCAGATGTTTCAATTATACCTTTGCCATATATTTTTATATTTTTCTTATCTTTAGCAAAAATAAAATCATAATAGTTCTTCTTTCCTGCCCAATCCTTTTCCAGAATAAACGTGTCCTCCTCTTCTGGTTTTACTGCTTTAAGGATGGCTCCTTGGGACAGGTACAAAATCTGATTATCTTGTAGCTCAATATAATCCACATAGTGTATCCCAGGTGTATACCAAAGAACATTGGAATCCGATGGGTCGGGGATGTTTTCCTCTTTATTTGTCACAAAGAGTGCTAATGGATCGCGAAAGCTGTGATTTGCTTCAATGACCATATTACATTCTTTATTCACTATAAAATCAATTCGGTTGTTGTTTAATTGGTATTTTAAATCTAACTCTCTTGGCAAAAGTTCTGCATGTCTTAACGGACCGGCATACTCCACTTCAATATGCAGCTGTTCACCTTCCATCTCTATTAGTGCAAAACTTTGAGGACCTGCATGTGTGACAGGCGCACTATACGTAAATACTTCTTGTCCATTGACGAAGGTCTTCCATTCAGAAGATAATGCAAGCCCTTCTTTTTGCGCATTTTTTGATTCTACACCTTGTCTCATAAATACATTTTTGTTCTTTGCATAAGTAATATGCTCGGATGGATTTCTCGGATATATTAACATAAGCTACCCCTTTACAGCTCCGGATGTCATACCGGACATAATGTGTTTTTGTGCTGCGAAATAGATAAGAATAACCGGAAAAGACACGGCTACCACATCGGCAAATACCAAGTTCCAATCAGAACTATGTGTACTAAAAAAATTATATATGGTTAATGTCAGCGTATAATTCTTAGGGCTATTCAAGAAGTAAATGGTTGTTCCAAAATCATTCCATATATTCATGAAACTAAGAATAAACAACGTAATCGTCATCGGTTTTAAAAGCGGAAAGATGATTTTGAAAAATAGTTGCCAAGAATTACATCCATCCACAATCGCTGCTTCATCGATACTGGCAGGAATGCTCTTTAAAAAACCGATAAACATAAATACTCCCAGAGGAATATTGGTTGCCGTCAATACTAATGCTGCCCCAAGAAATGTCTTAAGGTGCAGAAAATTACAAATCATATAGGTAGGAATGATTTGTCCCGGAATAACTAAACCAATTACAAATAACGTCTTTAATCGATTCATTGCAACCGTCCCTCTACGCTGAAGAACAAAGGAGGCAAGGGCAGTTGTCAATATAATAAGCGCAACAGACAATAATGTAATAAAAGTACTGTTGCCAAAAGCTTTTAAAATTCCTGTCTTATATACTTCAGCATAGTTACCAAGGATGTTCCATTCAGTGGGAAGAGCCAATGTCATCTCTGCCGCTTCCTTTTTGTTTTTTAAGGAGTTTAGCATGATTACTCCAAAGGGTGATACCACCAGTAAACTTAGCAAAATAGCCAAAACGGTACGTAGATAAGATACAAGTCTTTTCATCACATCTCCACCTCCTTATTTGTGAAGAACTTATAAGTTGGCAAAACAATGATAAGCACACAGATGCATAATATGATACTGGCGGAACAGCCTTCACCGTATCGTCCACTGCTAAAGGAAGAATATATCAGCGTACCAAATACAGAGGTTGCAGATCCAGGCCCGCCTTTTGTTAATGACTGTACAATGTCGAATACCTTCAATCCGCCCACCAAATTAACAATTAACCCATTGGTGAAAGCAGGCATCATAAGGGGAAATGAAATATTTATGAATTTCTGTAATCCTGATGCCCCATCCAAATCAGCTGCTTCGTAATAGGAAGAATCGATGGCTTGCAAACCTGCAAGTAATATTACCATTGTAAATCCTGACCATTTCCATATCTCTACAAATGCACAGGAGAATATGGCTATTTTAGGATCTGTCAGCCAATTCTGTGCCCACATATCCAAACCAATAGATCTCAGGAACTGATTAATCAGACCCGAGGACGGATGCATCATGGCTCTGAATACCAGACCTACAGCAACATTATTTAATACAGCAGGAAGGAAAAATACGGTACGCATGTACCTGGTACCGTGAAACTTCTGATTCACGAAAACTGCAAGGGCCAGTCCCAGTCCAACTTTTCCAACCGTCGTGACCAAAGCAAAAATCAACGTATTCCGGATAGCAACACTAAGATATTCATCTGTCAATACATTGACATAATTTGTTATCCCAGCAAAGGTGATCGTGGAAATCCGGAAAGAACGAAGATTAGAAAAGGATAGTACAAGACCCATAGCAGAGGGCAAGATAAAAAAAACGATATATAATAGCAGCGCCGGCATCAGAAAATATAGCGCATATGTATTCTTATGAATTGTCCATTTAATTTTTTCTCTTTCTCTGGAAAGGGCTTTTGATTGTTTCATATTTTGATTTATCATATAAGTCTCCAATTCTGGATTAGACGGTAATTGTAATTAAGAGGAATGATTAAGACTGTATCTATATATTTACTTGGTCACCATTCCTACCTAGGCATTTCCTATTCGAACCTTAAACTTAGGTAGAAATAGGTGTAATCTGCCGCCGTCAGCCGATCAATTCAAGTTGGATATATAATATACAGCCTTGTTTTGAAAATAAATAAGGTAGTTTACGATATTCCCTTATTCTTATGATAAGTAAACTAATTTAAAGTTCGATTTTTCTATCAATTGATATTTCCATTTCGGATTATTTCCAATTAGGATCTTCCGCTGCAGTCGCATTCTTGGCTGTATCACTATCAAGCATTTGGATTACTTCCTCAACAGCCATACCTCCAGCCAAATAATCCTGTAAATGAATATGATAATCGCCATAGCCATACAAATTACCATTTTGCCATACTTCCATGCTTTCGCCATTGCTCATAGCGTCATATAAAGTCTGATACGCGTCGGAAAGTTCACATTTCACTTTCTTATTCAAATAAATACCAGGTTGTGCGGTAGCATAAATTTGTTGAGCTTCTGCTGAAGCAAGGAAGTTAAGCGCTTTTTGTCCAGCTTCTGTATCCTTGCAGGCCTCTGTTATACCAACTGCTCCCGGCATGGAGGAACAGGTATAATTAACACCGTCATATAATGGCAATACAAAAGATCCTATCTGATCCGCAGCTTCCGGATATTTACTTGCGATTTCATCATATACCCAGGTTCCATTCAAGTACATACCTGCTGTTCCTTCTGCAAGTGCTGTTTGTGCCATATCATAGGTGTCGGATAAATAGGTATCATTCACATAACCCTTGTCAACCATTTCCTTGGATTTTACAATTGCATCTGCAAAGTTCTTAGCCTCGGAATAACTTTTTTTATTTGTATTCATTTCATTCCAAAACTCGCGATAGCTTATTCTGCTTTCGACTACATCCTGATTGAATCCAAAGTGAGTAAAACACTGTAAGGTCCATGCATCCGCACCGGAATAATAGATTGGTGTTACACCTGAAGCTTTCAACTTATCACATACTGCGAGGAATTCCTCCCAGGTTGTAGGTACTGCTTCTATTCCTGCATTTGTAAAAACACTTTTATTATAAAACACACCTACAAGGCTGGTACTGTCCATAGGTACACCATATAACTTACCATCCCATATAAATCCACCTTGTTCCAGCATGCTCTGATCATAGTCAGACATATCAACATTTTCCAATACCTGCATTTGATCAAGTACGCCGGCGACATTGTTCAGCCATTTTGCACCATAGGATTGCAGAAGATCTGGTAAATCACCTGTTGCGAATTTAGCTCGAAGTAATTCTTCACCTTCACCACCGCCTGCGATCATTTGAACATCGAGACGGAATCCTAATTCCTCAGCATTGGCATCAATATAAGCACTTAATGCTTCCCAACCAGTTTTATACCAGTCTGTAAAAGTTAATAAGGTTACTGTTGGTACCTCCTCAATTTTTTCGCTGTCAGCAGCAACCGATATTTCTGCGGTATTGTCGCTTTTGTTATCTGCGCTGCATGCTGCCATGCTAACTGTCATTACCATTACAAGTAATAGAGCAAGAATTTTTTTCATTTGTTTTCCTCCTTATTTAATATAAAGCCATTATACATTTGATGAGTTCTTGCGAAATTGTACTTTTTTATTATAAAATTGGATATTTTTATTATTTTCCATATTCCTTTGGCGTCATCCCTACCGCTTTTTTAAATACTTTAGAAAAATATGCATCATCATTGAAACCACACAACCTGGCAACCATCTTATTACTGCAATGATTCTGCTTTAATAAAATCTTAGCTTTTTCTAATCGGTAATTATTCAGATATTCCATGAAACCGATCTGTAGATTTTCTTTGAATAATTTGCTTAGGTAAACCGGACTGATTCCGACATCACTTGCAACGATTGTTTGCGAGATATTTTCTGCATAATGCCTGTGTATAAAACTAATTGCCGTCGCCACATAATCAGAATTTGGAATATTGGTTTGCTGTCCACCTTCCTGGAACACGCTTTCAAACAAATCACCAAACCATTCTTGTGCATCTGCAATCGAGGTGAACTCATTGAACTTCTCTTGAGGCATCCTATTATCTCTATAGATCTTATTAATATCAATATGTCTTTCTTTACCGGTCCTATTTAAAATCCCAAGCAAATCTATGAATACAATCTGAGACTCTGACAGAGTGGGACTCCATTTACGCAATTCCTGGAATACATCCCGAATTATATCCAATGTTGTTTTTTTATCATTTGCCCGGATACTGGCCATTAAACTTCTTTCTTTCCCGGAGTCAAATATAGCTAGAATATCAAATGGCTTATCTGACATTTGATTCTGTTTTTTTAATCCTTCATAATACCGATTACGATATTTTTGTTCTGCTACTAAGTAAGACTTTTTTGTATCTATAATACTGCCGACTACACTTCCGGAATAAAAATTGGTTTTCACATTCAGAAATTTCTGTGTACACGATGAAATTCTGCGCAGTATCTCATAGCACCGTTCCTGTCGAACCATTTCACTATAAATCGACATATAGGAAATTAATATAATATATTTATCATCGGTTACATGACAACATATTCCACTATGAGTATCCTGAAGAATTTCATCAATGATATTAATAATTGAATTTTCTAATATGTATGCTTCCTGAACCAGACTGGTTTCACACTGTACTGTCATAATGATCGCTACTATATTATTAGGTGCAATCGGTAACCCCAATACTGCAATCCGGGATTGAATCTCTGGCAATTGATTGATAAAACCAGCAATCAAGCTTAGGATAAAATCCCGCTTTAATGCGGATAAGCTGGAACCCGTAGTAATTTCCTTTGTGATTTTGCCATTATAATTATTATTTATGATCTCTATGGCTCTATTGATTGTTTTACTTAATAATTCACTGGTTAAGGTATGTTTTAAGATATAATCCACCGCTCCATTTTTCAACGCTTCTCTGACATAGTCATAATCATCATAATTACTAAGCATAATTAATTGGATAGACGGATAGTGTCGGTTGGTATAACGCTGTAGCTCAATTCCATCTGTCTTTGGCATTCGTATATCAGATATAATGATGTCAGGTATCACCGAAGTTAAAAGACTGATTGCCTCAGCTCCATCACTGGCTTCTGCAACCAGCTCTAAAGGATAGGCGGTATCCTTTAGAGCCAATTCTACTAGTATTAATTTTATATTTGACCGAACAAGAAAGTCATCATCCACTATCATTATTTTAATCATAGGTAACATCATCCCCTTCTTTCATTATTGGTAATATAATTTCTACTATGGTATAAAGACCCGGTTCGCTATAAATCAGCAAATCACTCTCTTCTCCAAATAAAAGCTTCAGTCTGGCAAAAACATTGGATAGTCCAATATGATTCGACTCTGTTCCACAATAGTGATGCTCCTTAATCAGTGCTTCATCAAAGCTCTTCCCATTGTCCTTAATTACGATCTTAAGATGCTGTTCTTCCTGGTAAGCACTGATCTGAATAACACCGGCATAATCTACAGGTGCAATACCATGTTGCAGAGCATTTTCAACAATTGGTTGAATAATCAGCTTTGGAATCATATATTCTCTGACTTCCTCATCCACAGAGAAATGATACGACAACTTACCTACATAGCGGTATTCCTGAATTTCAAGAAAATTCATCAGATAACCAATTTCTTCTGATACACTGATAAACCTCCTGATATCTAAATTTAAGTGCAGAATATTTGAAAGTGCATTACAAACCGTTTGGATATTCATGATTCCCTGCATGGAGGCCAATATTTTTATCGTATTTAGCGTATTATATAGAAAATGGGGATTTATCTGTGCCTGCAGCATCTCAATTTCCGATTTCCTTTTTTCCTTCTCTATTGATTTTATATTTCCAATTAAAGATTCTATCCTCGTAAGCATAGATTGAGTTTGTTTGTATAGAATACCAATTTCATCTTGCGAGGTTATGGTAAGATTCAAATTCATATTATCACTATCTATGGATGCAACTGCCGTTGTTAATCTTCTTAAGTCCTTTGTTATATAATTTGTTATGATTAGGATTAATACAATAAATGTAGCTCCATAAATTCCCACTAATCTCAGCATTTGATTTCTTACTAATACAAAACCGGATATGATATCGCTTTTCAAAACAATACCGATTACTGTCCATGGTGTGTAATTTGACGTCTTATAAACCGCTAAATATTGTTTATGCTCTGTTTCAAAGAAATTGTAATCCTGATTACTTTCTAAATCCTGATTCGGTGAAATTACGGTATTATCCGGTTGATATATAATCTCTCCTGTTTCATTATCAACTACAGAGAGTTGGTATCCATTAACGCTGTTGATATTAAACATATCATCAAGTAATGAACTTTTTATATCTGCTATTACAAATCCGATGGTGTTTCCATTATACCGTATTGGTCGTATAATTGAAAAAACCAGACTACTTTTTGGTGGATTTTTAGAGTTAGTATTATAATGCGGTGGCAAGAACATGATGTCTGTTTCTTCGTTTTGTAAGGACTGATACCAATCCTGCTTAACTATATCAGTGGCGGTCATCGTTATCCCATAGGATACTGTCCTTCCATTAATACCATAAATAGTCATTCCCTGAAGATAAGATTTAAAGCTACACATACTGAGTAAATAGTCCTGCGCTTCTCGGCGACATTGAACAAATTTTGAAGCATCCGAATCATCTATTATCAGATAATCGATTACACTTCCATTCATATTCGTAGTTACTTTATTAGAAATCAGAGCAGTAACATAATCAATATCCCTTACGGTCAGCTCAAAGTTATGATTTAATACTTCCATCATTGAGCTGATATCACCTACCGCAGTCTCTGTAGCCTCCTTCGTAAAATTCCTATAATTGCTATAGGTACTTACAATGCAAAAAATAAGGAACAAAGTAAGTGTTGCCACTAATGTTTTAGCTTGAAAACTTTTTGCAATCCCCTTTTTCATCATACTTCGCCTACTTTCCCACGTATTGGAGAAGCTTCTCATACTTAGATTTCCCCATTTATATGATAAACACAACTTTTGTCTTTGTAAATGGAATTTTTTAAAAAAAGATAATAAAATATTCCATTGTTTCTGCCCCTTTCATCTATTAAACTGATGTAATAATTCATTTTTATCGAAAGGAGTTGTCTTTTATGTCTCATTGGCTAGATAAGATTTGGAAAGGTAAAATGGTATATGAAGAGCCAATTTGTTTTTCTGAGTTAGATAATGGTAATTTAGTTGGTGGCGATTTACTATATCCACCAACTAAGCTTTTGAAACTATGTTCACCAGATGGCAAATGCATCTATGAAGAAAACAAAGATTTCTATCTTCACCAGAATAAAATATTTCGTACAAATAACAGTGCCATTCCGTTTTTATCAAGAAATATCTATTGCATACCCTACACTGGAGCAGCGGACACGGCATGGCTACGATTAAAAGATGGTGAACGTTATATCAAAGAATTTCTCGAAGTGACTAATTATCAGGTACTGGTAACTTATCGTCACGAAGGAGAATGGGAGGGAAGTACACCAAATAATCAACTCTCCTTCATGCCTCGTTTCGCAAAGAAGCTATCAGCAAAAGAATCCATTCAGATTGTATTTTACGGAGATAGTATAACAGCCGGTTGGGAAGCCAGCGGATATAACGAAACCGTGATTGATATGGTTAATTTAGAAGAAATGCACATTTCAAATTGCAAACCGCCTTATATGCCTTCCTGGGTAACGTTGGTTACGGATGCTCTAAAGTCATATTACAATCATAGTGGTATTATAAAAATCAACCGAGGAGCTGGCGGTTCAACCGCCTCCTGGGGGGGTAATAATGCTGCTACCCTTGTTAATCACCATCATCCGGATATGGTAATTTTGGCCTTTGGTATGAATAATATGCAAGATGAACCAGAAAAGTTTAAGCAGGATATATTAAGTATCATAACAACGATTCGTAATGAAAACCCAGACTGCGAGTTTTTACTCGTATCACCAATGATACCAAACCCCGAAATATTTGAATTTATGAATCATAAGCTTTTAAAGCATCAAGAGGCTCTTTATCAGATACAGGAATCCTTAACGGGAATTGGAGTAGCTCCGGTTCATTCCATGTTTCTTAATCTTTTGGCAATGAATAAGAATTATTTAGATTTGACGGGTAATTGCATCAATCATCCTAACGATTTTGCAGTTCGTATCTATGCACAGACCGTACTTAGTAGTATGTCGGGCATGACACATTAACCACTATTTCGTCATCAGCACTATCGTCTCCACGTGTGATAGTTAGGCTAAAGCCCCGCAGCTGGATTAATGTAGAAATTCAGCTGCAAAACTCTGTAAAATCCCGTAAAATAGCCATTTCGTCTATCTTGCCACACCCTTCTACTTTTACTAGCACTTCATCATCATTGATTTCTGGAACAGGAAGTTCTTTCACTTCAAGTTATCTCTCTCCTGTTAATACAGATATTTTTGCTGTCTTTGGAATTTCATAATTAATCATATCTTCCTCCATTATTTTCCTGAAAATATTATCATTGCACTTTTTACATTTTCTTTCATTGCATCAATCCCCCAAAGTACGATATCATGATAATATATCACGTTATCCTTCGCTTCTTTCACTTTGAAAGTAACTTCTTCTCCGCCTGCTTTGGCCATATAAGTATAGTAATTAACTTTACGAACACCTTTTCCAATTACCACTTTGTAGTCTTCCTCACTAACACCTGACCCGCCGTGCATCACAAGAGGGATATCCACTTTTTCCTTTACCCTGTCCAGCACACTCATATCCAGCTTTGGGGTTTTTAAATATATGCCATGTGCTGTTCCGAACGAACATGCCAATGCATCAATACCAGTTTCCTTCACAAAACGCTGTGCATCATCTGGGTCAGTATATACTTCCTTAGGTGCTTCCCCATGATCTTCATGTCCAGCTCCCAATTCACGCTTTCCAAGTACACCAATTTCAGCTTCTACAGATGCTCCTGTTTTTTTAGCCATTTCAACTGCGCTACAGGTATTTGCCACATTTTCACCATAAGAAAGTGTAGATCCATCGTACATGATTGAAGTAAACCCTAAGGTCAAAGCTTCCTGCAAATAACTTAAGGTTTCACCATGATCTAAATGAACACACACCGGAACTTTGGCTTTCTCTGCCATACCTACCATGACCGGTCCAATAACCGATAACGGCATCAATGCTTCATGTACTTGTGCGTGCATAATAATAACTGGTATATTCAACTCTTCTGCTGCACCTATTACTGCAATTATTGACTCTAAATTTGGCGTATTAAAGGAGCCAACTGCACATTTCTTTGCTTCCGCTATCTTTAATGTTTCTTTTAATGTAACTAACATGTTTTTACCTCCGTTTTATAATTACTTTTTCGAATTCCATTCTCCCAAACCTTGAAGCATTTCTACGGAAACGGAATAAACAATTGTTTCCTCTGGCTGGATGAATTTCAATTTTCCTTCTTCTCGCATCTTGTTCCGTCCATCAGGATGGCAGTTCCCAGGCTCAAGTCCTAGTACATAATCTCTCTCGCCCATCATTTTCCATTCTACAAAATAATCTAATAAATCCTTATCAAAACGTATAATCAGGCCCTTTTCAATATCGGTATTATATATTGCAGCAATACCTTCCTTATCAAATTCATGGAAATAGCACTGTTCTTCAAATCCATTTGTTGGTGGAAGCATTTTGTCCCATTCCATCATTCCTTCTAATGCGTGGGAATTTCTTGGAACCACTCTATCAGAAGGGATATGTAGTATGGATTTTTCTGATAAGAGTGGGTAGCCCATATTCAAATGATACAGAATCATCAACGGCATTGCTTCACTACCCTGATTCGTGATTGAGTCCTGAATCGTTATTTTGTTTTCTTTTTTTGAACAAATAATAACTCTGTCCATTACTAATTTTCTTGCAAAAATACCTGAATCAATTATTCTTGCATGTATCCGGATTGCTTTATCATCCATTTCCCAATAAATGTGTTCCGCCGGCGTATTTCCAATGGTTCCGTGAAGTGGAATCTCTTCCCCCCTATCTACACAGGGTGATCCTACCGCAGTCAGACCACAGGTAGTTAAAAACCCTGCTGTAAATGATTTTAAAAATCCAAGCCCCTTTTCTTCATAATACGATGGTGCCACATATCCATTTGAAGAAAAATATCCAAAATTATCACCTTTAAAATTTAATCTTGAAATATCTGCACAACGGTCTACTGATATGGTAAACTCCAGACCTAATCCATTTTTCACTTGGAAAAGACGCATCCCATCGCCCTTTCCTCCGATTAAGCGATGTTCTTCCACACCACAAATTTGTGATTCATGACCTATATACTTATTATGTTCCATTCTCATCCTCCGTTCAAGCTACATCAAAGGCCTAACTGCTTTGTATAGTTCTTTGTACCTTTTATAGCATTCCATATAGGATTCATGCTGCTCTTTTCTAGGATAATAGGTATCCAGTTCTTTCACCATACTGTCCGCAGCCGATGCAAGATCTTTATAAATCCCTACCGCAATTCCAGTAAGCATTACGCATCCTGTCGTTCCTGCTTCGCTTGAATCAAGTGATACCATTGGTAAGTTTAATATGTCTGCTTTCATCTGCATCCATATTTTAGAATTAGCACCTCCACCGGTAGCACGAAGCATTTTAAATTCAATTCCTGCTTTTTTTAACTCCTCCATATTAAGGCACATCTCATAGACAACACCCTCCATCATGGCACGGTACAAGTCAGAAGCATTATTCTCTACTGTCAATCCTACAATTGCCCCTTTTGAACCCGAATCCATATACGGAGTTGCAGCACCTGCAAAATGTGGCAGTACTAAAATACCGGTGGGTTCATCCTTCATTCTCTGTTCCAGTACCTCATAAACAGATAATTGCTGTCCATCGGCAAGAATCTGTTCATACCCAGACAGATTATCTATAAACCATTTTACCAATGCACCACCTGTATATGAAAAAGCATAGCAGACATATTTGCCCGGTACAATATATGGGACTACTGCATAGTTACCTTGATAAAGCACATTATTCTCTGGTACTTTATCAAAAACTGGTGTTATGCACTCAACAGTACCAGCTCCATCCACTGCCATATTGGAATCAAAAACACCTGCCCCGATACCAGCTGCGATCTGATCATGTCCAACCGATACAATAATGGTACTTATCATAAGTCCCAGACCTTCTGCTAAGGTTTCTTTCACACAGCCTGCACTTGTGCCCGTTGCTACTGTTTTTGATAACAAGTCCAGTTCCACATCAGCTGCTTCCAGCATATCTTTGCTCCAGTTCAGTGTTCTGATATCAAATGCCATGGTTCTGGTTGCCAACGAATAATCAATCTGTGCCATACCAGTCAGCATATATACAATATAATCTTCCATCAGCATAATGTGTTTTGCTCTCGCATATTCTGCCGGTCGATTCCGTTTTATCCACATTAATTTTGGTAGGCTGAACATCGTATGAGGATTTAGTCCTGTAATACGGGCAATTTTTTCTGCCCCAATTCTGTCTATCAGTTCCTTACATTCTTCTTTTCCTCTTGGATCCGTATATAGCATGGAAGGACAAATGGGATTATTTTTATCATCCAACATCACAAAGGTTTCTCCAAAGCTGGTTATTCCAATTCCCTTAATATCATGTATTTTTGTTGTTGCTTCATGGATCACTTCTTTTACGGCTTCCCAGATATCCTCTGCTTTTACTTCATGTGCATTCGTACTTCTGGATACCAGGTAATCCCTATATGCTTTATATAAATACTTGCTATCATCACTATAGATTGTTATTTTACAACCAGTTGTCCCAATGTCTAAGCCTCCGATTGACACAAAACCGCCTCCTTACTTCCTATCCTATTTTCTAATATATTGCTTTTTGAAGTAGCATTAGTCAATGTCAACCACATCATATTTTAAGTAAACTCTGAATGCTTCTTCTAACACTTTTTTCATGTTACCCATTCCTACTGTGGTATGATGTTTAAATCCACCTCTTGCTAATTTGATTAATTTATTCTGCAAATCTGGAATCTGTGCAACTCCTCCACAACCAAAAAATCCATCTTCAATTTCGTCATCTGTGAAATCACCTTCACTTGCATAAATCGTTAATTTTCCATTCTCAGTCTTGCAGTTAGACATAGTCATTGGAAATGTTGCCATCCGACCTTCATTGCTTCCCCAACCGCTTCCTGGGTCACCCTTTGCAAACATTTTATGCTCCGTTACCGTTCCTTTTTCTTTCATCAAGGTCTGTGCAACCGGACCACAGTGGAATAAAATAACTTTGTTTTCATCATCACCATAATTATTGTTCCAGTCCAAACAAGCAGTTGGTCTTTCGGACGCCAGTTTCATTGCATGCATTGTGATAGCAGAACACATATCAATTTCGCAGGAAGCAGCAATTCCCCTGTCATTCAATTCACTTAGGAGCACACAAGGACAGATTCTGAGAATTGTCTCCATTTCGTTCCAACAACGAAGGGTTAATGCATCCAACTTGTACTCTTCAATGTATTCGTCAATTACAACCCCTACTTTTGCCAGAGTATTCATATTCTTCTCAGGTACATTACTACAGTCTGTGTATGATTTCAATCTTTCCACTTTAGCCACAACTGCCGCTTCATTGTCCCCCTTCTGATTCACTTTAAAAATCAATTCAGATAAATCAAAAGATTCCACATTAATACCGTGTCTTTGTAAGGTAATTTCATCAAATCGAACCGTTTTAAATGCTGTGGTTCTGGCTCCTATACAACCAACCGTGAACTTTTTCATTCCCTTTACAACACGGCATATAGTAGCAAAATCATTCAGATTTTCAGCAAATTTATCAGATAGCGGGTGAACTACATGAGGCGCTAATACAGTAAATGGAACTTCATACTGTGAAAATACATCTGTAACACTAAATTTTCCACAAAACGCATCTCGTCTTTCTCTAAAATCCATTTTACCGATTTCATCCGGATATGCCTGCATTAAGATTGGTACCCCCGCTTCTTCCAATGCCGCAATGGCACCATTTTCATCTACAAAGATCGGCATACATAGAATAACACCATCGTATTCTCCTTCATGCTGTTTCAACCACTCTGCATAAATCCTACCTTCTTCTCTTGTCTCCACGGCACCATAACGGGTTATCGTATCATCTGTCATGATATAATCATAACCTACCTCTGTTACTACTTTTACCATGTCTTTTCTTGCCTCCGCAATCAGGGTCTCTGGCATAAAACCTCTATTACCAAAATAAAGTGCAAATGTTGTTTTCCTCATACAAATTCCTCCTTCTATTATTTTAATTAATAAATATATTAAAATGATCTTCCTATCTACAACCTAATTGTAGAATATGTTTAGATATAAAAATAGATTCATTCGTACAGAAAATAGTAAAATCGTACAGAATAGATTTTTATTTTTTCTAATTAAAAGTAAAATGAAACATTCATTTCACTTTCAATTCATCGGGTTTTATGCTAATATATGTTTGGATTGTTTATTATTTGTTTTAATTATTAAATAGTAATTTTATTTTAAAAGGAGGGTCATTTTTTGATTTCTGTTTTTGATATTGTTAATCTAAAAAAAATCCTAAAAAATTTTTATATTTTATCCAAAATCAGAATTACTATTTTTGATGAGGAATTTAAAGAAATTGTGTCCTACCCCACTAATGTGCCTACTTTTTGCTCTATTATCCGTTCTAACTCTTCCGCAAGGCAGAATTGCCAATCATGTGATGAAAAAGCATGCCAAAAAGCAAAAGCGCTTAAAAAATCCTATATTTATCCCTGCCACGCAGGGCTGATAGAAGCCATCACTCCAATTATTATAGATAACTTAATCCTTGGTTATATGCTTTTCGGACATATCGCACAATTCCCGGACAAAACAGAAGGTTGGAAGCATATTCAAAAAAAATGTGAACATTATGATGTTAATATGGATGAATTAAAGAATTCTTATCTAAAGTGTAAATATTCCTCCAATGAACATATTAATGCCGCTTCTCAAATTATGGAAACGGTGGCATCCTATCTGTGTGCTTCTCATATGGCAAGCCTTAAATACGACAGTCTTCCTATTCAAATAGATACCTATATTACCGAGCATTTTATTGAAAATATAACATGTCAGACAATCTGTGATCATTTTGAAATAAGCCGTACAAAACTCTACCAGATTGCAGCACAAAACTACGGGATAGGAATTTCAGAATATATTAGAAATTTAAGAATTGAAAAAGCAAAACACTTGCTTTATGAGACTAACATTCCGATTAAAGAAGTTGCATCAGGAGTTGGTGTTGATGATTATAACTATTTCACTAAATTATTTAAAAAAGTAACTGGAAAAACACCAAAGTCATATCGGTACAACAATTAATATTACTCATCTTGTTCAACACACAGAATGAATGATCAGATTATTTTTAATATCTCATCTACAAGACACTTCGTAAATTGTCCTTTTTATAGAAAGGAATACATGAGAATCCATTCAACATACCAGCATGATCTTTAAGATATCCCAATATAGAATATGCAAACGATATTATTACTTAATACTCGAAAAATTATTTACATTAATCCAGAGTATTCTTATAATGGTAATAATCTTTGGCGATTTGGTTTACCCATTTTCTAAACTGCACTGCTTTTTCGGAATTCACCTTGAACCCCACAGCAATAACCATCTGCAAGTTATAATGATTTGTGTCGTAGGTTTTTCCGTCGGCGGCAGTTATTCGAAATTTTCGAATAACTGAACTCTCCTCTAATTCCGAGTCGGCAAAAATATTTTTGATATGATAGTTAATTGTATGTGTTTCTATATCATACAACATAGCCATGATTTTTTGTGTCAACCATATATTTTCATCCTCATATCGCATTTCAAAGCTATCCTGACTTTCTCCTATTGAAGCGACAAAAGTCAGATATTCAGCGGCAGAGCTACGAATTGTAATCTCATTTTTCTTTTTCCTTGCCATATCCTCTTGACCCCCTATAGCTGATTTAAGCATGTTTAGAAGTGAAAACTCATAACATTCTTATTTCAATAGTTATCTTCAAATTCATACCTACATTATATTCGATATCAATTTCCAGAACAAGTGTTTTTAATATTTTCGTTTCTGATGAGCTTCCGTTCTTTTCCTAACTCTCGATATGTTCCCACTAAAACATTTTTGCACCTTAGATTGAAGATATAATCCTGAAACCCCAGTAAATTTAGCACTTACACCCTTGTAACCAAAACAACACTCTCTACGTGTGTGGAGACCGGGGTTTTACTACATGGCAAAATAAGAACGGGGGTAAGTTTTAATTTGTAGTTTATCCCCCCTTAATTATTCTTGCTTGTGGATCCGATTTTATTTCGTTTAAACACAGTTTACAGAATGCCCCTTGGGAGGGCTAAATTATAATACACAAAATCCTTAAAACGACATGAAGGCAAGGGTTTCAGCCTTTACAGTGTTTCAAGGATTTTAAAAATAATTGAGGATCAAAAATACCCAAACACAAATTATGAAACGATCTCTTGCTTGCATTATTTAATTAATTATCGCTCCATTGTTTTTTAATTGCAAATTCATCTCCTCACTTAGTCCTATAACATCATGGAAATTAGCACCTAATACATTCGGCAAATGATCAAGGCAACACACTTGTTTCCCTGTTTGTAAATGTATTCCCAAAAACTTTTTATCTTTTAGAACCAAATAAATAATATTCCCGGAATTATTAAAGCTAAGTCCTTGTAAGCTATTTATTTCTTTTTTGCACCTAAGTTTATTTTTCAGCTTTTTTAGATAAATATCATATATAACTACTTCATCTTTACAAGCTACTGCTAATAATGATCCATCATTAGAAAACGCAATTCCTTTTATATTATCAAAATGTAATTCATCAATAACATTGTTAATATTTCTTACATCATAAATCTTTAAACAATATTTCTCTAGCCTTTCCTCTTCAGCAAACAGACCGTCTCCACATGCGTTGTGACGGACTTTGGATACTACATGGCAAAAGTAGAGGAAGATTTAGAGAGGGGGTAAAGTTGGAGTAAGATTTTACCCCCCTTTACCCCCCCTTAACGCATATCCAATATTGTATTGGAACCATCCAATGGATATATTTCCTCATACGGTGTGGCTCGAGAGGACAGGATTGATGTCATTGAAACCGTCCGTTCGAGGAAACATATCGACTATTTTATTAATGATTTTTTCCAGCTTGCTTTCTGGTTTATGTAATTCCTCAGATTTCATATCCTGTACCCTTCAAACTTATCTTTGCAAATCTCCGTATATTATACAAATTTACTATAAGTATTCTATCATTTAATTTTTTATAGTACAATTATAATTAATCCCTCAGTTAAAGATTAGGCTAGATCATTATCTGCCAGAAGTGGCAAGATAATCCAAAGAGATGCGTTAACTAAGGAAAGTGACTTCGGTTATATTAAGTGCAATGACTGGCTCTATTAAGACTTTCTGCCGAAAATCCGTACACAGTTAAGATACTTTTCGGTAAAGCATGACTTCGTCTTAAAGTGGTGTTTAATTTCATATTTTCTTTTGTAACCTTTCCGATCTTTCATTTGTATTATTAGTGAAAGGCCTTTCATAAACATAAGCTAAGGGAGCGCTCATGAAAAAACCAATACAAGAACTGATTGAACGTTATCAGAGCAACCTCTATGCAGTAGCATTTAATGTCTGCAAAAATGCTGAGGATGCAGAAGATGTTGTTCAAGATACTTTTATTCAGTTTCACACATCAAAAAAAGACTTTGAAAATGAGCAGCACATACGTGCATGGCTAATACGGGTGACAATCAACAAAGCAAAAAATATGAATCATACCTTCTGGAGGCAAAATAAATTGTCTCTAGATGATTACATGGAAACCTTGACCTTCGAGACACCGGAATCTGAAAACCTTTTTGAAACTGTTATGAGACTTCCGGAAAAGTATCGTATCGTCATTCATCTATTTTATTATGAGGATTATAACATCCGGGAAATTGCAGATATCTTAAAAATATCAGAAAGCAATGTTAAAGTCAGGCTATCGCGCGGAAGAATGCTGCTCAAAGAATCATTAAAGGAGGAATGGGAAGATGACGAATAAAGAAAAATATAAGCAGGCATTTTCAGTATTAAAAACCTCCGAAAACTTTTCTTGGGAGGTAGAAAAAATGGCTATGATAAATAAAAAAAGGACAATGAAAACTGTAGCAGCTGCTGTCGCTGCATGCTTAATACTTGTTGCTGGTAGCGGAACTGCATATGCTGCAAATCTAGGAGGTATTCAACGAACTATCCAGCTTTGGATCCATGGTGATCAAACAAATGCAGAAATAACATTTAATTCTGATGGTTCATATAACATGTCTTATCAGGATGAAAATGGGAAAATTTCTGAAGCAGGAGGTGGAGGAGTCTCCATAGAAGAAGATGGAAGAGAACGAGCATTAACAGATGAAGAGCTCATGGATCACCTCGATGATCCAGATGTAAAATACGAAGAAGATGGTACCGTATGGATATACTATTATAATCAAAAAATCGATATCACTGACAAGTTTGAAGATGATGTATGCTATGTAAAAGTATCAAATGGAGACGAAACCCTTTATATGACTATCAAATATCAAAACGGCTGGAGTACAAGTCCAAATAAATACATTTCTCCATTAAGCTTCAATTAGACTATTCAATTAATTAAATAACTTTTGACTTATAAAGCCACATCAAACAGATGTGGCTTTTCTCCTAATATCAGCTGAGGATAGTAACGCAAAAATACCTGTTATCAATCCTATCATCTCAACCCTAACTAATTTCAATACCATTTCCTGTCATAAAAATCCCCTCGATATGTTCCCACAAACACATACCGAAGGGTAAAATCAAGTCGTATAATTATTTTTCATATTAGATCATCTATCTCAGCTTCGCTTTCTATTAAGTTTCGTGTAACAGTTCTACAATAATAATGGTATTTGCATAGCATACATAATGATTACTAATAAAAAATTGGTCGCTGCATGAGTCATAATAGCCGGCCATATGGATTTTGTATTATTTCTCACCAGCCCATACACTAATCCTATTAGTGCAATACTTGGAACAACATTCCAAACGATATTAATGTCAATTGCTACAATCCAGCAATACGCAATATGTATCAGCCCAAAACAAAGTGCTTGAACTATATTTGCACATTTAAAACCAAAGCGCTGTTCAAACGATTTTAACAGAAAACCTCTGAAATACAGTTCTTCTGTTAGTGGGCTGAAAATGCATAATGTTAAACTACTCAATAAAAATGTTTTCCAATGACTATCTGCTCGAATGTGAAAAGTTTGTATGTGGTTCAAAGATATTACCGTATAAAAATTACTTGTGGTATTTCCCACAAAAATTGTAGACACGAAATAAGAAATAAATAAAATAACACCACAAATAATTATGCCTATTCCTGCAGGTATCCATTTTTGTGCTCTTGATACTCCAATTTCTTTCCATTCTGTACGTTTTATGGTGATGAGAGGAATAAAAAGATATGCGCAAAAACCAATTGCATTAATCCATATCAAACCCTTAAATGCTGCAACGATTTGAAAAGAAAAAATAGCTATAAAAGAAATCATTGCCAATATCCACCGTTTATTTTTCGTTGCATTATTCAATCGTTTTCTCCTATCATTTATACTAACTTTGTGGAAATACAACCCTTTTTTAGAACTTCCATGCTTTCCATGAGCCACTGTCACATATATTACAGTATACCATATAGTTCCTGTTTATCAATTATATTCTGCATGCGTTATCAGCTCTGAAAGGTAAACTGAAAGGTTAACTCATTTATACTCCTCTATTTTTGTTAAAAATAACATTTGTGGATATCTGGAGACCGCTTACTAAATTTTTAGTAAGCCACTATAATACATTACCCTAATTTCTATACATACTTCTTTAACTAATATAATATAGTCCTTAGCATATCACGATCTCGTATCAATAAGTTGTGATTGATTAAATTAATAACACTTCACAATCTGATTAGTTATCCACTATTTTTCAGCGTGATTAATTTATTATTTCAGTCAAATCACAAATTAAAAACAAAAATAATAACATAAATATTTTGCTAAATTGTATTCCTTTTGCCGATTAGTATCTACTTCCGCCAAAACGTACAAAATTCCTTACCCCCTATCCCGGTGATATGCTCCCTTTTAGGTAGACAGTTAAAATAATAAAACTGTCTACCTAGGAG
>CAUQEW010000037.1:0-46098 GCA_963517115.1 uncultured Lachnospiraceae bacterium
TGCAAATTCCGATTGGAGCAACAAGATCATGAACACGCCTTATGTTCATGATATAGCAAGAAAATCTTCAAATATATCACAAAGCATTTTAGCTTCTTCTACTTTAGGCATTTCACAGAAAATCCGAAGCAATGGTTCGGTACCAGAAAATCTTGCAATAATCCAACCACCATTCTTAAAGTATATCTTACAGCCATCCAGATAAGAAACCTTCTCCATATCAAATGGAATCTCAGGTATGTTTTTATCCACTAGTAAAATATTATAAATCTCATCTTTCTTCTCAAGATTAAATTGATAATCTCTTTCCTCCATATAGATAGCACCGCATTCTTTTTCCACATCAAGTGCAATTTGAGATAGTTTTTTTCCGGTCACAGCAATCATCTCAACTAATAAGGCAGCCGCATAAATGCCATCTTTTCCTTTAATGTGTCCACGAACAGATAAACCACCTGAGGATTCTCCTCCAATTATCGCATCTGTTTCATCCATTTTAGCAGAGATATATTTAAAACCAACGGGTACTTCATAGCATTTTTCACCGAAACTTTTAGCTACTTTATCAAGCATATGAGTGGTTGCAATATTTCTTACTACAGCTCCATGCCAGCCTCTATATTTAACGAGATAATAATATAGCAGAACTAATATATCATTAGGATGAAGAAATTTACCGGTATCATCGATTACACCAATACGATCAGCATCTCCATCTGTAGCTATGCCGATGTCATATCTATGATCAATAACATAATTCTGCAGACTTCTTAAGGTATGGGCAGAGGGTGAGGGTAACTTTCCTCCAAATAAGGTATCGTGCCTTTCATGAATTATGTTAACATCACATCTTGCAGTTAACAAAATCGTTCTTAATGATGTTTCACTAACACCATACATTGGATCTAGGACAACCTTAAGTCCTCTTTGTCTTATGGTTTGCATATCAATGCTATTAATTATATTGTCGAGGTATTCATTTAAAGGATTTAATTCTATAATAAGTCCCATATCTACCGCTCTATCATATTCCATTCCGGATACTTCATTGTCATCAATATCAGAAATATAATTCTCAATATCCTGTGTCTGAAGCTCATCTGCATCACGTCCACCATAAGTAAATACTTTAATTCCATTATAAACAGCCGGATTATGGCTTGCTGTAATCATCATTCCATAGTGCATCTCATGTTTCATCACATAAAACATAATGAGTGGCGTTGGAGAGGAACGATTAATCAGATATGCCGTAATTCCTTCTGTTGCAAACACTTCTCCAGCCCATCTCATAGCCTCTTTTGATAAAAACCTTCTATCATAACCAAGGGCAATACCATTATCTGTAACACCTTCATTCTTCATTTTCATTGCTAATGCCTTGGCTAGCTTTTGAATGTTAGATTTGGTAAAATCCTCTCCGATTATAGCTCTCCAGCCACCTGTACCAAATTTTATCATCGTGCAACCTCCTTTGGTCAACTAAAGTTATCCCATAATTACTATAACTTTATTCTCACTGCCTTTTGCCTCAATTTTTATTTCCTTTACTTCCTCACCATTAACTTGAATTGTCTTAACTCCTTTCATTACTCCGTTGGGATTAAGAACAGTGATATGATAGATAGCCCCTCGCCACTCACGGTGAACACTAAATTCTTTCCAATCCGAAGGTATACAGGGATCAATTATCATAGAATTAAATTGGGGTCTTATCCCCAGTATGTAACGTGTGGCTGAAAAATAGGCCCAGCCACCTGTTCCTGTCATAAACGGATGTCTTGCACGGCCAAATGCCGTATGATCTTTACCCATAATAAACTGACAGTATGAATATGGCTCTGCTTCACGCGTCTCTATGTTATCATTCTGATTATAAGGACTTAATGCGTCGTAAAACTTCATTGCACGATCTCCACGTCCTAATAAACACTCAGCAGCCCAAGCCCAGGGATTGGGATGACTAAAAATCGCTCCATTTTCTTTAAGGCCTGGATATACTCTTGTTACAAAGCCAATATCCTCATCCGGAATTGTATAGGAAGGCCCATTTAACATAATCCCATATGGTGTAAATAAATATTTATCAATAGAATCCATTGCCTTCTTTCCTTTTTCGTTTGAAGCCGCACCGGAAAGTACTGCCCAGGCATTGGATTCAAGATGTATCTTACCTTCACTATCTTCACTTGTTCCTATCTTTTTACCATTCTTTGTAATTCCTCTAATATACCATTCCTTATCCCATAACTCATTGTCACAGGCTTTTTTTACTTTTTCCCTCATCACGGTATATTTTTCTACATCTTTTGTTTTGCCCATATATTGTGCAATCTCTAAGAAGTTACCTAATGCCCAATAATGTAAGAAAGAAACCAACGCACTTTCTCCCCCTCCAAGATTTAGACAATCATTCCAATCTGCTCTTAATCCCTTACAGATTCCTGTCTTTCCCACCTGTTCATTAGAAAAATCTAGGATTCTAGTCATATGTTCGTAGACCGTACCATTTCCACCATCTGCATAAGTAATATCTTCCTCTAAAAATGTAAATTCACCAGTCTCTTTTACATATTCAGCAATCGAGCTCACTAACCAAAGTGCATCATCGGAGCATGCATCTTCAATTCCGTGTATCATATCATTTTTATTCGGAGTCGGAACAACAGTAGGTGATTTAAATGGTTTTACTGTATTATCAGGATCAAACCACTCTGGTTGGAATAAGTGTAAGCCGTACCCTCTGTATACCAAACCACGTAATAACTCAACTATTCTTTGACGACATTTCTCTGGATTCGAATGAGGGATTGTCATAGAATCCTGTGCAGTATCCCGATATCCTAAACCTGTTCTGCCACCTACCTCAATAAAAGACGCAAACCTAGAAAACATAATATTAATTTCAGCTTGGTATAGATTCCAAGTATTAATTAATGTATTCATTCCTTCATTTGGTGTATTTATTTGTAATTTATCTATTTTTACTTTCCAAAAATCTGCTAGTTGTTGATATGCAACATCAACATTATGTAAATCAGAATATTTTTCTCTCATTCTATGACCAATTGCTCGATTACCTTCACCTAACATAAATACGAATCTTACTTCTTCCCCCGGTTGTAAAATCACTTTTTTATGTAAAGAACCACAGTGATTATTCCCTTTTTCATAAGTACCACCACAAGAGCCTTTTTCTACGGATTCTGGATTATTTTCTGTGCGATACAAACCAATGAATTTATCTCTTAAGCAGTCAAAACTGTCTGGTTCAAAATTTGATGTAAAATATTGATATCCAAATTCTTCATAAAATAAATCATGTTCGATAATACCATTATCATAAGAGGAGCCTGCTGCATAATTGCTCATTTGATAATTCTTATTATCCATATCAATATGATGGTAGGAAAACTCACAATAGGAAAATACGCTTAACGCCCTAGGTTTCGTGTCATTATTTTTTATCTTAACATCCCATAACTCTACAGCATCTTCAATTGGAATGGATAATATTTGTTCTGCTGTAATATTACTGTATTCACAGCTATATTTCGTATAGGATAAACCATGACAACACTCATACTTTGCTTTTTCCAAAGACTTTCCGACCGGCTGCCAGGAGATACTCCAATAATCCTCTGACTCATCATCTCGAATATAAACATAGTGCCCTGGCCGATCCATTGGAATACTATTAGCACGAAAACGTGTGATTCTATGATATTCAGGTGATTTATAAAATAGATAACCACTCGCTGTATGATTAACAATAGCACACATATCCTTAACTCCTAAATAATTAGTCCATGATGTCGGCAGATCAACTTTATTAATAACATATTCTTTTCTTTCATTATCAAAATAGCCATACTTCATAAATAATTACACCTCCTACACTGTTATACTACTATTATAGCTATTCAAACTCTTTGAGGGTATTGCCAAGCGTGTTAATATTTGCATAATATTGGTTAGTGTGTCAAAAGCATGACTGTGGAATGAATAGGGGTGTATGGCTAGGGTGTCAAAAGCCCAATTTAGACTGTGGAATGAATAGTGGGTGTATGGTTAGGGTGTCATAAGCCCAATATAGGCTGTGGAATGAATAGCAGTGCATATAGATTCATTTTGTCTACCTTGCCTTCCGGCGGCATGTCCTTTGTAGAGCCTCAAGGATATGAAAAACATCGCGTAGCTCTGTTTTTCACTGAGTCTCTAGTCGGACATAAACAGCCTTGTCAGCCGGTCTACGACAAAACGAATCTATATGCACTGCTATTCATAATTTCAGTTATGAAGGACTTATGACACCTTAACCATACACCACTATTCATAATTTCTGTTATGAAGGGCTTATGACACCCTAACCATACACCGCTTTTCATAATTTCTGTTATGAAGGGCTTTTTGACACACCAATCAAGATTTCGTTATATACACAAAAAGAGATACCCGCTTTGGACTATGCCTAAGCAGGTATCTCTTTTTTACTTTTATGATACTTTAATACTTTTACGTTCTTTTTATAAATTCAGTTTTACATTTTGGACAAGTAATACATATTTTCCCTTTTCCTTTTGGAATACGGATTTTCTGTTTACAACGGGGGCAATTATAATATTTATGAGTTTTTGTACCATTCATTGCCTGTTTACTTTTACGGAACTTATTCTTTACAGAATTGCTCCATTCTAAAAACTTATAGTTTTCCTGGGTCCGTTTATTAATGTTTTTTGACAATATACGATATATAGCATAGAAAAGCGGAATATAGGATACATAAATAAGTAAACTGCTTCTTGCTATCGAACCAATTAAGGAAGCTATTAAAGAACAAATTACTAATGCTTGCGAACATTGGTCAAATCCATATCTACCATACATAAATTTTCTTAATTGATTCATTTTCGTCACCTCGTAATTAAGTATACTACTTTAGATAACCTTTTTCTATAAAAAAAATATTAAAATTCTTATACTTTATATTTTAAATAATAAACAATTTATGAAATCACTGCCATTAATTTCGATATTATTTGACAATAAAAAAAGCCTTATCCTTGGATACGGCTAATTGTCCATTTAATATTCTCTTGACATCTATATGGGTTATATGATATACTATGCTTTGATGTATTCGAATAATAAATAGATATAATTAAATATATCATATCACATATTTATCTGTCTGTCAATAGCTTTTTTCAAATAATTTAAAATAATATGGAGGATGGGCTATGGATAATACTTTTCTTTTCTTTTCAAATGAACTAATAAACAAAGTGGCGACTACAGAAATTATTAATTGCAATGAAATAACCTACCAATACGGGCTAATACTTTCAGAAACAGAGGCGCAGGAACTTGTTGAGACACGTACAGAAGCATTAAATAGTAATGGGCGTATTGAATTCGCAGGAGGAATTATTAAAAAGATAATAATTGAATTTAGCGACTCTCCATATCTATCTCAATTCAATTATTCAGAGACATTGAATGAATTAATTGAAACCTTTTACTATTTTAAAAATGAAACCTTGGATGAATTAAGTGATGATGAATTAATTTCATTTATGAAGGAACATTTTGACCATAACTGTCAAGGTTCTGTAGAACAGCTCCAAAGTAAAGAACTTGAAATCCTGGCACATAATATACGATTTGGATTAAATAATAATGTAGGACTTTATGAAGATACCGAACGTGATGAGGATTTTGATGATACGGATGATTTTGACGAAGAAGATTAGTGCGCGTGTAAGCCGCGAAGATGGGAGCCGATGATGAATCAACTTGAAAAGCAATATGTTATGAAAAAAGAAGCGCTAAATGAAACGAACTATTTTCAATCTATTTTACAGGAAGCTTATCGTTTAAATCTATTAACGGCAGCTGAACTTGAAAGCATTCAGTTTCAAATTATACAACTATTAGCCAAGCAGACAGAGCACTATACGGGCGGAGAAAGCAGCTCCGTTAAAGTAGAAACTGCACAAGGAATTCTACAATCAATCTATTATTGTATTGGAATCTATTTAAAAAGTTTCCAAGATATTGAACTAAGTTTTGATGCGCTCAAACAAAACACTTTTTTGGATCAATTCCAGCATGGTAAAAAGTTAATTGTACATCAATATGGTATTGCCCAGCAATTGCTTGCATCAATACAGAAGGAATGCATTATTACGGATAACATTGCCTATAATGATACAATACAGAGGGGATTATCAATTTTTTTCTCAACCTATGATATTGATTATGCTGCACATGATACCCCTTGCTCTATTGATTATCCCTTGTGCAATGATAAAATGAATTTAGTTGGTATTGAATATATCTACACTTACCTTGAAAAATTGGATTCAGAAAATAATTTTTGTAATAACTTCTCTGACTATGATATTAACCAATTATTAAGTGGATACAGTGACGATTATCAAGATCTACTGATCAATATTTTTGAACTTGTGCTTACTAACGCCATCGGCTCTGTATTAAGTAAAAAAAGTTCTTTTGAACTTAACCTAGAGCAAATTGATAGACAATATTTGTATCAAAAATTGATTAGCCTTTCAAAAGATGAATTAGATGTTCTCTTACAGGAGGCCACCACACAGCTCTGTCTAGATCTTGCTATTTCTGACGCCTTTCTGAGAAATCATATAACTTCTACTATGAAAAACATATCAGTAAGATTAAAAAATGCTTTGGAAACTAACCAATTAGAAAAATTATTTATTAGCTTTAAAACACCAGATGCACAAGCACAATTTCAATTTGAAGACGGTAAAAAATTAGATGATAAACTGTTTAAGAAAATTACAGAAGAAATACGAGATTGTAGATATGCATCCGATAAAATAGCAATCATTCGGAAAGAAATTCACAGTATAATCGATTTAATCGATGTTCTTGAAGGTGATTGCATTTTTGACAAGGAATATGATGAGTTATTTCAATCTTTTAGTGAGGTGGAACTCGCTCTTCTTTTAAACAAATTACAAGCCAATAATCAGGATTTTGATTATCATCTAGCAGAAGATGAAAAGGAATGGCATGGCAAACTAAACAACTATTTGAAAGAACTAAATCCAGAAAAAGCAGAACGAGTTAATGAGATTGCTATTAAATGTTAAAGCGGATATTCGCAATCCGCTTTGCTACTTGCTCATAACCTTATATCTGCTATGCAGATATTTCAGTCGGAGCTTGGACTCCGACTGAAACAAGTAAGTCCCAACCCACCGCTTACGCTTCGCTAAGAAGCGGGGGACTGACTTATAAGGTTAAATAAAATTTTTTCTAAGTAAAAATTTCCCTTGACTTTTATAAATACAACACTTATTATAAGTCTTATAATAAGTGTTGTATTTATTGAAAGGTGGTCTAATGAAATCAATTAGTAACACGGTAAGTGTGAAGCAGATGAATACAGAATTAGTAAAAACAGTCCTAAAATCAATGCCCGTAAACACGAAAGCAAGTATTGCTGCTGCTACCGGGTTAAGTAATGCTACGTGCAATACAATATTAAATGAACTAGTGGCAGTTGGCGAAGCTTTAGAATTGGATAAGGAGAATTCCAATGGTGGCAGACCTGCTAGTCAATTCCAATACAACGGAGATTATGCTTATGTTGTATGTCTTTATATTGAAAATGAAAGTAGAAAACCCGTTATACACTACGGAATTATTAATCTGATAGGACAAATAATCGAAGAAAAATCCATCAGTAAGGATATCGTGGAATATGATACCGTAGAACATTTAATTGGCCAGATATTACTGGATTATCCAAAAATAAAGGCAATTGGAATCGGTATTCCAGGAGTTGTTTTTGCACATAGTGTCATAAGCATTTGCGACATTAAAGCTTTAACAAACTACCATCTTGCAGAAAGATTACAAAACAAATTTGGTATAAAAGTTATGTTGGAAAATGATATGAATATGACAGCCCTTGGATATTACAAAGAACTGAATAATCAGGAGGCTGCCACGATTGTTGTTCTTACGTTTATTAAAGACAATCTTCCCGGCGCAGGAATAATTGTGGATGGCCATATTGTAAGGGGACATACTAATTTTGCTGGTGAGATATCCTTTTTACCCTTTGATTGTACAAGAAAGCAACAATTGGAATTACTAAAAAACAGAGATAGTGTATTGGCATTAACAGTAAAATCACTATGCTCCATTATTCCTGTCATTAATCCACAAACTATACTGTTAACCGGTTCTCTTCTATCTCAAGATATGATGGTAGAAATTCATAGCCGTTGCTGTGATATCATTCCCAAAGAACATATATCGAATATCCTATTAAAAGAAAATACTCACATTTATTATCTTGGTGGACTAATAGAAATGACGTTGGAAAGTTTATCCTACCCGATGAAAATGATACAAAAGAGAATATAGTAGAGAATATAGAAAAGAAAGGATTTATTATGGCAACTTTATTTCTTATTGTTATATATTTAGCTTTTATTAGTTTGGGGCTACCAGATTCACTATTAGGGTCAGCCTGGACTGTTATGAGGCATGATCTAAATGTAACTCTGGGTTCTGCAGGAATAATTTCGATGACTATTAGTGGTGGAACCATTATCTCCAGTTTATTAAGCGAAAAATTTATTAAACGTTTTGGTACCGGTAAAGTTACCTTCTTTAGTGTTCTGGCTACCGCCTTAGCTTTGGTTGGTTTTTCCTTTGCACCCTCCTTCATCTGGTTAATTATATTTGCCATTCCCTTAGGATTAGGTGGTGGTTCCGTTGATGCTGGCCTTAATAACTATGTAGCTCTACACTATAAACCTCGTCATATGAGTTGGCTTCACTGCTTTTGGGGAGTGGGTGCAACCTTAGGACCTATGATAATGGCTCAGTTTATTCAAAAAAATAACAATTGGAATAATGGCTATCTCCTTGTTGGCATAATTCAATTTCTATTAGTTATTGTATTATTTTTTACTCTTCCTCTATGGGATAAAATCTCCAAACAATCACAACCTGATAATAAGACAGATGATATTGTAGAGGAGCAAAGTTTTAATGAATCACCGTTTCGTATTAGAGGCGTAAATTATGCACTGGTTACATTTTTACTTTATTGTGGCATTGAATCAACGGTGGGATTATGGGGAAGTAGCTTTTTAGTTCAGATAAAAGAAATATCACCAGCAACAGCTGCACGTTGGATTTCAACCTATTTCGCAGGGATCACTGTTGGTCGACTAATTACAGGGTTTGTTACAATGAAAATAAGCAGCAAATGGTTAATCCGAATTGGCCAGATTATCATATTTGTAGGTGCTACTCTCTTATTCCTTCCGTTAGCGGCAGAATTTTCACTTGTAGGATTTATCTTAATCGGCTTTGGATGCGCACCGATTTTTCCCTGTATGCTTCATGAAACACCCAATCGTTTTGGGCAAGCACAATCTCAGAAAATTATGGGTATTCAAATGGCTTGTGCCTACATAGGAAGTACCTTCTTACCACCTGTTTTGGGGTTTATTGCTTCAAAAACAAGTATAATAATTTTACCAGTAACACTAGTATTATATATTATAGCCATGATTTTAAGTTCTGAACGCCTTAATTCATTAATTAAAAGCAGAATATAATTAGTTCTTTTATCCTTCGAATCAAGAAACATAAAAAGATTAAGGGAAGTTTATCAGACTTTCCTTAATCTTTTTGCAATTTCCTCCATATGTGTATTGTCTGTTCCACAACATCCGCCGAATATCTTAGGTTTAAAATATTGGTACAAACTCATCATGTCATCTGAAAGACTGATACTGTCAGAAGATTTCAAATCATTACAACTATCCAACTCTTCAGGGGATAAAGGAGAACTGTTAGCCTGTATTCCCTGAAAGCGTTCGTACACCAATGTAGTTTTATTGAAAGATAAAGATAACGCCTGTCTTAAAATCTGTGGATGAACACAATTTGTCATATAACATATTGGTTTTCTATCTGTGGAATTATCGATTGTCTCAATTGCGTCATGAATGGTTGTTCCATCAATCAGTTTTCCATTATTTCGAATCATAAAGCTTATGATATAGGGTAAGTCGGTTTGTTCCATCGCTTTTGCCATACCAATTGCTTCGGAAAGTGCAGGCATAATACCTGCAAATAGGTAGTCAGCGCCTCTATCTTTAAATAGATTTGCCTGCCAAGAATGAAATTCTTGTGCTTCATCTGCAGACAAAACTTCTGTAGCTTTATAGGCATCTCCTTTACAACCCATAAGTCCGCCAACAAACATAGGTGTCTTTGCCTCTTGTTTTACTTGCTGTAAAAAGTTAATATTATCTGCTATGATTCTTTCATCATACGTCGACCGAGCAACTCGCTCCCGATTCGCTCTTCGCGTTGGTGTTGTAGCAATAAATGGTAGATGATATCTTTCAGCTATAGAACAATATTCTTCCCAGATTATTCTTAAGGCCTTGCTCGCTTCTTTATTATATATTAAACTCGCCATAGCAACATTAGAATCAAAAGAAATACCGTACTCTCTTTTTAGTCTCTCCCCTAAAGCACCCTCCATTAGTATTGTAGAAGAGTTATGATAACAAGTTTGAAAATTCATAAACATCACCTCTGTTGTTTTGTAAATTCATAGTAAACTTTCATTTGTTTTTATAATCCTTTTATATTTATGCGTATCTCTAACAAAATCATATCTTGGATCTTCTAACAGATTTTGCATTAATCCTTCTCGTATCATCTGCATGGATTTCCATATATGAAAGGTCTGCATCGTACTAAAAAATTCATTCTTAGATATATCAAAGTTATCCCAGTCATAAGTATGAATGTAGGATAAATAACTTTCCATTGCTTCTAATGTCGTTTCAATATCTTTCATGTCTGCATAAACCATCGTTTTCATCATGTAGTAATTTAGCATAAGCATTTCTTCAAAATGAAATTGTTCTATCAAATTTTTAATAATACCCAAAAAATATAATGCCTGTTCACTATTATTTCTCTTTCTTGAAACTGTGATAAGACCATATAAAGAATTTATTGCATTTACAATATTCTTATATAGATTTTTTTGTTCAATATTTTCTGCTTTATCCAATTTGTCTTGCAGAATATAGATAGAGGGTAACATAGTATCTGGATCTACAATGTTATTCTCAATTAGAGACAAAGTGCTTTCAGCTAGGTCATATTTTTCTAAGCACATATATATAGCAGCCTCTAACGCTCGTGCTGGATTTACCAATTTAGAATTGGAGGAATTTGCCACTTCCTTCGCTAAACCGATAGCCTTCTCATATAAATTAGCTTTATCTGTTTCATTTTCGGAATACTCTGCATATTGTTGTATCATACCTGCCCCTCGATATTTTAAATATATATTATTAGGGTACTCTTGTAAAAATGGAACAAGATAATTGATTGCTTTCAAAAGACCATCTTTCGCAAATATTTTTTCATATTCTGTATTAATTGCTATGACTTCTTCATCCGATATATCTTTAGAATAATTCAATAGGTTATCTACATTTGTATCTAAATATCTAGCCAGCCTTGCAAGTAAAGTAATATCCGGATATGCATTTCCAGTTTCCCACTTTGAAACAGCTGGTGTAGATACACCTATGGTATTAGCTAATTGTTCTTGCGTCAAGCCCTTTTTTTTTCTCAATTCATAGATTTTCTTTCCGATTTCAATTTCCATTTGTAATTACTCCTTATATCAATAATGTAATCTTTATAATACAATTATACAAGTAGTGATAATACATTACAATTGAAGTAATATTAAGTTTAAGTCAATATAAATTAACTCGTAGTTAATTTATAAATAGTATCTTATCAATGGCAACAGAGTATTATATTGGCCAATTATTTTCTAATTTCTACAATCCAGTCATGTCCAAAATCAACACGATATTTCTCACGAAAGTTACCCATACAGATTGCAATAGATACTTTCATTAGTTCGTTGTTGTAAATTACTGCTTCTCCTTGTTTTACAAAGCCAAAGGATTTGGCGAAAGGTACTATTTCTTGATAAACTACTTCTTCTTTGTGGCGAATTGTTATATTGAGAAGATCTCCATATTGAAATCCTTTTTCTAAAAATTCATCAACCGGTATGTTACTCCAAAGGTTTCCAAAGTTTGGATCACAGATTTCAAATATTCCTTCTGCCCTGCCTTGACTGATAGTTGGCTTAAGAATCTCATGAACTACTATTTCTTCTACAGAATAAGTTGGTCCAACTTCTTCATAAGTAATAATGCCACTTGCCAGTTTCGCTGCACAATATCCAAATAAATCGCGGCCATGAAAAACACTGGTTCCTTCGGTTGATTTCAATCGATTTACACGTTCATCAATTTCTCTTATTTCTTCGAAACCAACGAATTCTTTTAAATGGGTTAATGCACCATTATCTGGGGTTACTACATAATAACCATCCTTTGTCTTAGCAACACAGGCTTTCCTTGATGTCCCAACTCCCGGATCAACTACGGATATAAAGATTGTTCCTTTTGGCCAAAATCTCATGGACTGATACAATCGGTAGGAAGCACTCCACGTATCAAATTGTGGTATTTCATGTGTTCCATCAAATATTTCTAAAGTACGGTCTACAGATTTTACCACACCATACATAGAGCAAATAGCTCCTTCTTTATAAGTAAAGTCAGTTTGAAATACTAAAATAGATTTTTCCATTTTTTCCATACAATTCCTTTCATTCGTTTACAAATTACCTAATTGGATTATGGTTTTTGCATATAGTTCAAAAATCTGATCAATGTTTTGAATGTTAAATACTTCATTTGCTTGATGTGCCAGTACTTCATCACCTTGAAACATAGGGCCAAAAGCGACACAATTAGCAATCGCTTTACTATAAGTAACACCTCCGCTAATGATAGGTTCAGAAATGGTATCTTTACTAATTTCCCGATAGGTATCTAACAATACCTTAATATACGGAGAATTTGCATCAGCTAAAGTTGGTTTATCATCATATTTTAGGGTCACTTGGAAGGGATCTAATACTTTTTGAATCTTTTCTGTCAATACACTAGACGTAATACCGTATGGATACCTGCAGTCGATATATGCTGTGACGATTTTATCACTAATTTTTAATACTCCTAAATTAACAGTTAATTTGCCCATGGGTGCAATGTCAAAGTTAATATTACCACCCTTGCCATAGTAATCATTAAAACAGCGATAAAGTTGTCCTGCAAGTGAGTCTTGATTTACTCTATGAATCAATTCTAATAGCTTAACGGTCGCGTTAATTCCTTCTTGCGGTCTGGAAGCATGGGCAGCTTTTCCGTGAATTGTAATTTTAAGTTTGTTTGATTGCTTTACTACTTCACTCTGATAACCATATTCAGGTATTAATTCTTTGTATTTTTCAAAATTTTCTATATCATTAACCAGCGCAACAGCTTTCGGACTCACGACATTGCATTGGACACCACCATCTAGGTCTTCAATACAAGTATCCATTTGCCCGTTTATGCACCACATGAGCGCTCCTTTTTCCCCTATAGAAAATGGGAATTTACCATCTGGAGTAAATGCAAATGCTGGTTCACCTGCTTTTGTAATATAGTATTTTATATCATCCATGGTTCTTTCTTCATCGCAGCCAATAACAATACGTATCTCTTTTTTGCAGGGAATATTATAATCTTTTATAAGCTTTAATGCATAATAAGTTATAATAAGAGGCCCTTTCATATCCTGTGTGCCTCTTCCATAAACATGTTCTTTCGTTATTGTTCCACTAAATGGACTCTCTCTCCATCCGTCCCCAGGTTCCACTACATCCACATGGGAAACAACATCGATACGCCCCTTGGTTTCTTTCCCCTTGATACGAATTGCCAAAACATGTCCGTCATATTCCAGAACTTCGAAGCCATCCTTTAGGGCCATTTCTTTTAACCATAAATATCCATCATATACATTTCTTCCATAAGGCATTGTTTCCGTTACGGTAGCCGCATCATATATGGTTGGTATTTTTACTAGTTCAGAAATCCCTTTAATAATTTGATTATGATAACAGGTAAAATCCCCTACCATAATTTCCTTTGGTATAGTCGTCATAAGAATGGATACCACATCTTTGTAGGCTGCGGCATTAAGTTCATAGTTATAATCCAATAAATACAAAATAGAAGTAAACAGCAATATATCACTTTCATAATCCGATCTGCTTTTTGTTCATCTCTTTCGCTGTAATAAGTTCTGGATTTTCCTTTTCCATATCCTCGTAAATCCATAGCATTGGCGATATTTCCTACTCTTTCAAAGGAGGTAATAACGAGTGGCACAAGAATTAATACATTTTGTTTTAATCGAGTCAAGAGCGATGCCTTTTTGGGATCTAGCTCTACCCCTCTTACTTGCATGGATATTTTAATATTCTCAAAATCCCTTCCTATATCCGGAATATACCGGAATGCTATAGAGAAAATCGTACATATTTTGTAGGGCAGTTTCACAGAATATAATCCCGCAGCTAATTCAGAAGGAGTGATAGATAATATAAATGTCATTGATACCATTAACGAGGTCATCATCTTTAAAAAACGAATGGATAGATACCAAACACTTTCAGCCGTAATTACATAATGATCTGTAATTTGCACTAAAACCGTACTTCCTCCTCCACACCAATTGGCACCTATATCAGGATTTACCAACCAAAACAATACAATATTAATTGAATTCATAATGAAAGCAATTATAAAAAAATATTTGATTGTTTTCCATTTTGGCTTTAAAGAAAATAAACCAATCAAACTAATGGTACATAGTACAAATATTAATCGTAGATCAAAGGACATGATAAGATAGATCAAAAGAATGATAAATAATCGTACCTTAGTTGTCCCGGTTAATTTATGTAGAAACGTATTACCAGGGATAAGATTAATTAACAATTGATTACTCATGTCCGTGTCATCCTTTCGTAGGCAATAAAGTGTTCGATATACGTTTCCGGTTCTATTTCCAGTCGTTTCGCCAAAGTGTAAAGAGAGGTCTGCTTTAGATTGGCTTTCTCGATTACATCATTATCGGACAACACCTTAAAAACAGCATCATTTGCAACTAACTGACCTTCTGAAAAAACAACAGCCCGGTCTGTATATTCAATAGCTAAATGCATATCATGGGTAATAAACACGATTGTAATCCCATACTGCTTATTCAAGTCATCTAAAAAATTCATAATTTCAGTATAATGAAAGTAATCCTGTCCAGCTGTTGGCTCATCTAAAATTATAATCTCCGGCTGTAACACTAACATAGCCGCAATGGTAATTCTTTTCCGTTGACCATAACTTACGGCTGTAACGGGCCAATTTCTCATACCAAAAAGACCACACATTTTTAAAGCTTTCTTTACTATTTCATCTATTTCTTCTCTACTTTTTCCGCGTAATACTAAAGCCATCTCAACTTCTTCTTTTATTATATCTTTTACAATCATTTGATTTGGATTTTGCATAACATACCCAATTTTTTCTCCAATTTCCTTAATAGAGTATTGCAGATAATCCGTTCCATTGATTAATATATTACCTTTGGAAGGCCTGATAATTCCACAGATTAATTTAGCAATTGTACTTTTCCCAGCACCATTTTTACCTACAAAAGCAACCTTTTCACCTTTTTTTACTGAAAAAGAAATATTTCTTAATACTTCATTTTCCCCATATGAAAAAGAGATATTTTGAACTTTTAGTATCTCATCTCCTATTTCCGGAACGAATTTTTCTAATTCCATTTGTTGTTGTTTTTTTAATTTTTCTGCAAATGGTTCTAGATTCAAAGAAAAGATATCAGATAATTTATGTTCTTCTAACAGTTCACAACCTGCATATTTCATAGCCATAATATATAAAGGTTCCCGAATTCCATACTTTGTTAAAAGATCAGCCGCCAATAATTTATCCGGTTCTCCATCAAAAACAATTTTACCCTCATTCATAAGTATAATTCTGTCGACCTTTCGATACAGTACATCTTCCAATCGATGTTCAATAATGAGAATTGTCTTGTTTTGTTCTTGATATATTTGATCAATTAAATCAACTGCATACATGCCCATCTTAGGATCGAGTGCAGCTAAGGGTTCATCAAAAATTAATAAATCAACATTATCATGGATAACACCGGCGAGAGCAACCTTTTGCTTTTGCCCTCCTGATAATTCATATGGGACATGGAGCAGAAAGTCCTCCATCCCAACAATTTCACTTGCTTTTTGCACCTTGGGAATCATTTCTTTTCGTGGCATGTTTTCATTTTCCAGAGCAAAAGCAATATCTTCACCAACAGATAAGCCTACAAATTGTGCATCAGAATCCTGCAGAACCGTTCCGACTACCTTACTTAATGCAAAAATGCTGGCATTCTTTGTCTCCATGCCAGCAACTTTACACGAACCCGTGATCATTCCTTCATAAGAAAAAGGATTTAACCCGTTTATACAATTTGCCAAAGTTGACTTACCACTACCACTAGGTCCTAAAAGTAAAATCTTTTCGCCTTCATAGATTGTAAGATTAATATCATACAAAGTGGCACCTGTTTGTGATTTATATTGAAATCCAAAATCTTTAAATTCAACAATTGGTTTTTTCATTTTATGTAATTACTCTTCGCTTTCCACTTTTAAGTTTGTATTACGGGCATTACGTTTTGCTAATGCAATTAAGATTGGAATACCAATTACTGTTAATACAAGAACGTTTGCAACTCCGCCTGATAAAGATTGAATAAATGTAACTTCTAGTTCTCCACCATAGAATAAGGTTGTTAAAAGAGGTGTTACGATACCAAAGGCGAAAGCATTACCTACTATACAAGTGATTACGTAAATGATTGCATGTTGTAACTTAAAGATACCATCATTAATTTTTGCACCATATATCGGCAATAATCCAACAATAAAACCTAATACACCATTTCCGATCGACCAATCGAACCAATAACCCCAACCACCGATTAAATCAGCAATTGTGTTACCTACTAAACAAGTAACAAATGCTGGAATCGGACCAAACATAGCACCTACAATTACTGGGATAATCATTGCTGTGGTTAATTTCGTGTTTGTAAAGATTGTAATACCGCCAAAATTCATCAATACACCAAATAATGCTGCACCAATAGCAATTACTACGACTGTCTTTGTGTTCCAAACGCCAAGAATTGTTTTCAAAATACTTCCCTTTTTCATCTTAACTCCCATCTGCGTGCTTTAGCACGCATTAGCCTACTATAGAGGCGTACAAATCAAGATATGTAAAATTCAAACATTTTTTACACGACTTGTGCCAACATTTACCGTTTGTAAGTAAGTTAATTGTATTCATTTTTTTTGTAAGTATATACCTTTTCTCATAATTTGTCAATTAATTTAACATTTTCTGCATATTTTTGTATATTTATGTTACAGTTCAGCCATAGATTACGGGAGGTGTTTTATGTGAGCAAAGGTCACAGAAAACCCGAGTTTTCCATGTGCGAAATTATACAAACTTTATTTCAATCGTACTTTTTCATTTTTCTCAATCTGTACAATACGTCCATCTTGAATTACAAGTGTTATTGATCCAAATTGTATGGTTTCAATAAATTCAACAATCTTCTGTATATCTTTTTCATAAATCGTATTCTTTTTACCTAAGTTATTGTTTCTATCCTCCATCTACTCTCACCTCATGTATGTAATGATCCAAGTAATTAAGTATGCTACATATAAAACTAATGGTGATTAATAATTTTAACACTTATTGTTTTTGACAATTCTGGACATAATAACTCTCCTTCCAATGAATAATGTATTGAACATGTCTTTCTACTCTTCTTTCTACTCTTTCTGCAAACTTTTTATTCCTTAATTAATAAAACTTTTAGTCGTTCTTTCTTTTCATACTAATCTAATATGAATTATATGATTTGATTATATTATATATACATCTTATACACCCATTTGTCAACCCTTTTTCATAGAATATTAAATTATTATTAAAAGAGTAACACGCTTAATCTTTTAAAAGTAAGTGAAATTATAAATTTGTCATTATAATTAAAATTAAGGCTTATAAGATTTCCACTTGGTAACCTTATAAGCCGTAGTAATTATCATACAATTAGAAAAGTTGCTCTTGAACTTCTTCATTACTAATAATCTTTTCAATCTTCTTGCTAAACGAATATTGAACCAAACTGTATATAAGATTCAGCATTTAAAAATAAAAAATAAAGGCTTATGAGGTTACCTATTGTAACCTCATAAGCCTTTTATATAATTGATTAACTATTCTATACGATTAAGCTGCCTTACTTCTCTTCTTTGAGATAACATCAAATGCAACTGCTGCTAATAAAACTAATCCTTTTACAGCCTTTTGTATGTTGGAATCAATACCCATAATGGACATACCATTATTTAAAACACCCATAAATATGGCACCAATTACAACACCACCAACGGTACCAATTCCGCCATAGGCAGATGCACCACCGATATAACAAGCACCGATTGCATCCATTTCATAGTTAGTTCCTGCTGTAGGAGCGGCAGAATTAAAACGTGCTATACACATTAATGCAGCTACTGCACTAAGAAAAGCCATATTTACATAAGCAAAAAATAGAACTTTATTTGTATTAATACCACTTAATTTAGCTGCTTTTTCATTACCGCCTACTGCATAGAGATAACGGCCTGGTACTGTCTTTGTAGTAAAGTATCCATAAATAATTACAACAAAGGCAAGTAAAATTAAGATAGTAGGAATACCCTTATGTTGTGCTAAGGAATATGCAAGTGCCATAGCAACAAGACAAATCACTACTATTCTACTAAGTAAAACACTCATACTTTCTAACTCATAACCCTTACTGCTTCTTTTCAAACGTCCGGCGAACTGAGCCACAATATAACCGATGCACACAAGAATTCCAACTAAAACTGTTAGAAAGTTAATATCACTCTTGAATATATCTGGTACATAACTATTGAATAAACCTAAGTAGTTGTCTGGAAATGGTGAGATGGTTAATCCATCTAAAATAATTAATGCTACACCACGCCATAATAGCATACCTGCTAGGGTAACAATGAACGCAGGAATACGTATATAAGCAATCCAAAATCCTTGCCATAAACCGATTAAAATACCAACAGCAAGACAAATAATTATCGATACCCAGATATTTACCCCTTGATTTACGATTAATTTTCCTGCTAAAGCACCGATAAGGGCAACCACAGATCCAACCGATAAATCAATATTTCCTCCTGTTAAGATACACATTAACATACCAACTGCAAGTACAACGACATATCCGTTCTGTGCAATTAGATTGGTAACATTCTGTGGAACTAATAAGGTTCCTGAAGTCTGAATAGCGAAAAATGCAGTAACAACAATAAGTGCTATTAGCATCGTATTCTTTTTTAATAATTCTTTTGCTTTATCCATTGTTTACACTCCTTTACTTGATTTTAATATTTGCCCCATAATAACCTCTTGTGTTGCGTCTTTACGTGCAACTTCTCCAACCATTTTACCTTCGTTCATGATATAGGTTCGGTCACACATACCCAAAATTTCTGGTAATTCGGAAGAAATCATTAACACCGATTTCCCTTCTGCAATAAATTGGTTGATGATACAATAAATTTCATATTTTGCACCAACATCAATTCCACGAGTTGGTTCATCAAGTATCATAATGTCTGGATCAGCAAACATCCATTTACTCAGTAATACTTTTTGTTGATTACCGCCACTAAGATTTCCCACAGATTGTTCAATGGAAGGACACTTTGTTTTAAGTTTATCCTTGTATTCATTGGCGACGTTAATCTCAAGCTCTTTATCTATAACTCCATACTTACTTACTTTATCGATTTTTGCAAGTGTGGTATTCACACGAATAGGATTGGATAGAATTAATCCATTCCCTTTTCGATCCTCTGTAATATAAGCTATTTTTTGATTAATTGCTTGTCTTGCATTATTTAAATTAACTTGTTTTCCATTTACTTTAACAGTACCGCTAATATTTGTTCCATAGCTCTTGCCAAAGATACTAAGAGCAAGTTCGGTACGACCCGCACCCATGAGTCCTGCAATACCTACCACTTCACCTTTTCGAACATGAAGCGATACATTATCCACTACTTTTCGACCACTGTATAATGGATGAAAAACGGTCCAATCTTTTACTTCTAAGCTAATCTCACCAGCGTTAGTCTTCTCTCTTTTTGGGAATCGATCCACAAGATCTCGCCCAACCATGCCATGAATAATACGTTCTTCACTAATATCATCTGTATTTTTATTCAATGTTTCTATTGTTGATCCATCACGAATTACAGTAATTTTATCAGCAACATATGAAATTTCATTCAGTTTATGGGATATTATAATTGATGTTAATCCCTCTTTCTTAAATTGCAAAAGCAAATCTAATAATTTACGCGAATCTGATTCATTCAGAGATGCTGTGGGTTCATCTAATATAAGTAACTTAACATTTTTAGCAAGCGCTTTTGCAATTTCTACTAACTGCTGCTTACCAACACCAATATCTTTAATCAGCGTACGCGATGACTCATTAAGTCCAACTGTTTTTAAGAGTTCATCCGCTTTTGTATAGGTATCTTCCCAGTTGATACTTACCTTAGATCCACGTTCATTTCCTAGAAACATGTTCTCGCCAATCGTCATATATGGCACAAGCGCGAGTTCCTGATGTATAATAACGATTCCCTTTTTTTCACTATCACTTATTACATTGAATTTACATTCTTCCCCTTGATAAAGAATATCACCTTCATAACTTCCATATGGATAGATACCACTCAAAACATTCATTAATGTTGATTTACCGGCACCATTTTCACCAACTAAGGCATGAATTTCACCTTCTTCTACTTGAAGGTTGACATTATCTAACGCTTTTACACCTGGGAAGAGTTTAGTTATATTTTTCATTTCCAATAATAGACTAGCCAATGAAATCCCTCCTATGAAATGCACCCTTGCTGGACGCATGAGATAAATAGGCGAGTAATAATTTACTACTTACTACCCGCCTGAATATCTTATTTTACTTTAATGATTATTTTAATTGGTCATTTGTATAGTAACCTGAATCAATTAATAGTTCTTTATAATTTGTTGAATCTGCAAATACTGGTTCGCAAAGGAATGTAGGAATGATTCCTGTTCCATTGTCATAAGTTTTTTCGTCATTTACTGGAACTGTTTCGCCCTTCATGATTGCATTAACCATTTCAACAACCTTAGATGCTAAAGTACGAGTATCTTTAAAGATTGACATGGACTGTGTACCTGCTAAGATATTCTTTACTGAAGTGATATCACAATCTTGACCTGTTAGGATTGGGAATGTATCACCAGTATATCCAGCACCAACTAAAGCGTTAGTAATACCAATTGCACAAGAGTCATTTGAAGATAAAACAACATCTAATTTTGTTCCACCAGCATAATTAGCTGTGATTAAGTTTTCCATACGTTTTTGAGCTTCTTCTGTTGACCAGTTTAATGTAGCTACTTCTTCAAACGCTTTTTGTCCGGATACAACTACTAATTTACCACTGTCGATAAATGGAGTTAAGATATCCATAGCGCCACCAAAGAAGAAACGAGCATTATTATCATCTGGTGAACCTGTAAATAATTCGATATTGAAAGGACCTGCTGCATTGTTAAGATCTAATTGATCTACAATATATTGTCCCTGAATGGTTCCAACCATGTAATTATCAAATGTTGCATAATAAGAAACTGCATCTGTATCCATGATTAAACGGTCATAAGCAATAACTGGAATATTAGCACTTTTTGCTTCTTTTAAAACAGTTCCTAGGGAACCTCCATCGATAGAAGCGATAACTAAAGCTTCACAGCCATTTGTAATCATATTCTCGATTTGAGAAACTTGAGTTGCAATATCATTGTTAGCATATTGTAAATCTACTACATAACCAGCTGCTTCTAACTCTTTCTTCATGTTTTCACCATCTTGGTTCCAACGTTGTAAATCTTTTGTAGGCATAGCTACACCGACTTTTTTGCCAGTTTCACTTGCAGTAGCATCACCTGATGCAGTAGGGGTTGTAGTTTTCTTACCACAGCCAACTAGTAAAGATGAAAGAACCATAACACATAATAATAAACTTAATAGCTTTTTCTTCATAAATAAAATACCTCCCTTTTTTTAATTCCAAATTGTTTACTACTCATTGAATATACCATAGATAAAATAGGACTTACTTGCAATATACTATACATTTTTTAATAAAATAAGTATTTTTTAATTTAAAAACTATAAATAGCAAAAAAATGCTAATGATTAGGCAAAAAACTCCTGTCATTAGCATTCTTAATTGGCATTTATCCTATTCCGTTAGTTTTCCTGTTGAGATTGAACATTAAGGTATACATCCTCTTTCAAATGAAAACCACCATCAATAATAACTTTATCTATATTATCCTTCGTTACTGCAATTGGCTCTAATTTAACATATGGTACATCATATTTACCGTCATTGATGGTGACTAATGCTTCCAGTTCTTCATTCTTAGCAAGTTTTACTGCGTATTCTGCGGCACTTTTTGCCAACTTATCTACCGGTTTATATACTGTCATAGTTTGAGTACCCTCTACAATCCTTTGACAAGCAGCTAAATCTGCATCCTGCCCCGTAACAACAATCTTACCCGCCAAACGGTTTTCAGAAAGTGCTCGTACTGCTTGACTCGCTAGATTATCATTTCCACATAAAACACCATCAATTTCTGGATTTATAATTAACCCATCATTAATAGCTTGAAAAGCTTCTTCAGCCAGCCAATCTTTCGCATATACAGAATAAAATACATTTAGTTCACTCTCAGATATAATCTCATTAAAACCTTTCTCTACTAACGGTACATTGTTATCTGTTGTTGGACCAAATATAGTAATAATATTGCCTTTTTCAGGTACCTCTTCCACTAGTGTCTTTGCCATCAGTCTACCAACTTCTTCATTATCAAAGGATATGTATAAATCGGCATTTGTGTTTCGAAGTAAACGATCATAAGCTACTATTTTTATTCCTTCTTCTTTTGCCTTTTTTAATACATCTCTGCATGCTTCCGAATCGACAGCAATTACAACAATTACATCCATCTTCTTATCTATAAAATACTCTATCTGTGATATCTGCTCCTCAACATCCCCATTGGCATTTTGCACATTAACCTCTGCGCCTAAATCTTTTGCTGTAGTTACAAAAACATCACGGTCTCTTTGCCATCTTTCAATGACAAAAGAATCAAAGGATAATCCAATTTGTATTTTACGTTCCGTTACATCTGTCTCATTGATTTTCTCACTCTGTTCTCTACAACCGGTAAGTATTAAGATGAAAGCACATAGAACAACAACTAAATATCCTCTCTTCTTCATTACATCCTCTCCCTATACTCTGTAGGAGTAACTCCTACTAATTTTTTAAAAATCCTGCTAAAATAATTCGGATCACTGTATCCGGTATCTGCACAGATATTTTTAATACTCAAATCACGGTTCTGTAAAAGCTTCTTTGCATTCGTAATTCGAATATTTGTAAGATATTCGATGAAATTCTCTCCAGTTTCTTCTTTGAATAACTTACTGAAATAATAAGAACTAATATCTACCTTTCTAGATACATCCTCTAATGAAATATCTTTTTTATAATTATCCTCTATAAAAGCTTTTGCTTTTGCTATTGCACCACTTGCTTGTTTATCTTTCTTTGTTATGATGTTCCTGCATGCTTCCATAACTTTGTCTAAAAACCAGGAACGAAGTTGTACGTAATTGTTGATATCCATAACCGTAGTTAAATAATCCTTTCGATATCTGAAATAGTATATCATTCCACCACTTAAGAAGGCTTTTTGTTCCGCATAGAGAATAAACTCTATAACTTTAAGCTTAATGTCCATCTCGCAATCTGGGTATTGTTCAATCATCCAATCGAAAAAGATATTCGCCTCCGTTTTTGTGCCCTCTAAGTCTCCCCTTTCAATCATATCAAAAAGAGCTTTCTCAGTCTGAATGGGGTAATCATCTGCATATTCGCAGCCAATTGGAAGATCCTTTACATGTGCTACTCTTCCCCTATTACTACGAACTGCATTAATTGCTTCTTTATAAGAATCACCCAGTTCATTCAGTGGTGTTACAGAACCAATTCCAACCTTAAACTGTACATCGATTTTTCTAGTCAGCTCACGAATAAGCTTTCTTGATCTCTCTATTAAATTGGTTCGATCGTCGTACTCAAGTTGCGACTTTATACTTGGTAGAAATATAACGATCTTATTAACCATAATGGGCCCAATCACACAATTAAATTCTTCTTTTATATGCTCTCTAATCGTTAAATAAAAATCTTGAGCCTTTACACTTACACCAACAGGATTGGTAAGATCACCTTCAATCAGTGAATCACCAAATTCTAAAATCATCATCATTCCATAATCTTCTTCTATACTAAGGAGATTCTTGAAATTTTCCGCAGTTCTTGTAAAATCATCTCCGGAAAGGATTGAATAAATGAAGTCACTTTCGATGATGGGCACTACAATTTCAAGTTTTTCAAGAATCATCAAATCATTACTTCTTTTTCTGCGATCCTGCTCGATGATATCCATCGCTCTTTGAATTACTTTCACAATCACAGTATGATTAACGGGCTTTGTCAAATACTCCAATACCCCTAAATTGATTGCTTCTTTTGCATAATTAAATTTATCATATGCGGTCATTATGATAAAGATTAATGAGCTGTTCGATTTCCTTATTTCCTTTATTGCCTCAATCCCATTAATTCCGGGCATTTGAATGTCCATAAAAGCAATATCCGGTTTAAATTTCTCAGCCAATTCTATTACACTTCTACCCGTTGTTGCATACTCAACTATACAGTCTTCACCGAAGTTTTTTTCAATGATGAATTTCAAAGAATCAATTACAATTCCTTCATCATCCGCCAACATAATTTTATACATAGCTTCTCCCATCTAAATAAACAATACACTAATCCCCACACGCCTGAGACTTGCTCGCAGGCCTAAATTCAACGTGTGTAAATTGGTTTCTATTTTCACACTAATCATCCTGCAATAAAGTATCATGAAATTGTTCAAAATACTTAGGTATATGAATAATAACCTCAGTCCCCATATTATGACCCATACTACTAATTTCAAATACATCTTTCTTATCATAATAAAGCCGCAGCCTATTTATAACATTACCAAGTCCAATTCCATTAGAATCCTTTGTTACAGTATTTATATTTTCCTTCGAACTTATATTTGTAACCCCATTTTCTCTTGTTGCTGTTCCTTCCTTCATCTTGGCCTGCATGATTCGTTCAATCGTACTTTGTTCCATACCGGCACCATTGTCTTTAATTTTTATATTAATATTTTCCTCATCCTGGTAAACCGACAAGTGAATAAACCCATCATAGTCAATATCCCTAATTCCATAGTTCACTGCATTTTCTACAACCGGCTGTAATATCATACTTGGTACTCGCACATCAATTACGCTTTCATCAATGTCTTTGCTAAAGTGTATTCCTCCTGAAAAACGTACATTTAAAATGTAAATATAATTATCTACTAACTTTAGCTCATCTTTCAGATTCGAATCCTGATCAAAACTTTTCATATTAAATCGAAAGAAATCTGCCATATTTTCAATAAAAAGACAAGTCTTATCCGCGCCTTCCATCATTGCAAGCTGTGCACCTGCATTCAACGTATTGAAAAGGAAATGCGGGTTAATCTGTGCTTGCAAATACTTTAACTGCGCATCTTTTAAATGATTGGTCATCATCAATTCTTTTTCTTTCATTTTACTTTCTAGTTCTAAGCTTTCTTTTGTTTTATTGATGTACTCATGGATGCTTACAATCATTGTGTTAAAAGCCTTGGTAACAATACCTACTTCATCAGAGGATTCCACCTCAACTAAATCCACCTCAATATTACCTGCCGCCACTTCATTCGCCGCCCTAGTTAAATTCATCAGAGGATCCGTAATACTTCTTGTTAAAACAATGATTATGATAACATTAAATAATGTAATCACTAATAATACCATTGTACTAATACCTTCTAGATAGTTTAGTGAGATCAATAGGAGTTCATAATTATTCGAATTATATTTAAATTGTTCGTTATTCAGATTATTAATGTAGGTGCTGATATACTTAAACATTGTAACAGAATTTTCATAATTCACCTTGTATTTCTCTATATTTCTTCCTCGTTTTGCATTAACTGCCTCATCTGCTTTTAAAAGATAATCTTGAGACATATTCTTAATATTTTTTTGCATTAAAATCATTTCATTATCTGTAATGTCACCATTCAAATCATCAATTAAATTTCTATAATTTTGCTCACTTCTATAATAGTTTTCTAATGCATCCGAGGTTTTTGTGTTCAGATATTCATAGACATAATCCTGAACATCCGTTATTCCATCAAGTAGTTCATTTAATTCTACATTGCTTATATATATCTCATCAATCGTATTCATGGTTTTATTAATGTTAACATACATATACATATTAACAAGTAACACAACCGCTGATGTGAATACAAACACAAATACTAACCTCAATCGAATTGATCCGTTTTTCACCGTTGATTTCATTTTTTAACCCTCCTGTCTGCGACTTGCTCGCAGACGTAAACAAGATGAATTGGCAAGCCAATTCACTTGTCATGAATTCAAGGGTTGAAAGTGATTTTCTTTCAACCTTTCAAACATGCCGGGGCGGCTTCGCCTTCCGGCACAAATAATTTATGAAATCAAAACTTGATTTCTAGCTTCTTTATGATAAAATCTTCTTTAGAGACAGTAATATACTACAGAACACGGTGTGGGGAGTGGCGAAAAGCTTAACTTTATCCCGTAACCTTATATGTGTCGCTATCCTACTAAAGCACAAATAATTAGGACTTAGAGCCTGGACACTTATCATTTTAACTTATGCGGTTTTTCCGTTAAGGTAAGTTTATCGCTTGTCAATGTTACTGTTTCTTTTTATGCTCTTATTTACGAAAGAAGGTGTTATCATGGATATTATTTATCCTATCTGCGCTGGTCTTGACGTTCATAAAAAATCTGTTGTCGCTTCCATCGCAGTAACGAATCCTATTACTCTTGAAGCCGTATATTCTATCAATTCATTTTCCACGATGAATTCTGACCTTTATCGGTTGCATGATTGGCTTCTCGAACACAACTGTAAGGATGTTTGCATGGAATCTACTGGTAAATACTGGATTCCAATTTTTAATATCTTAGAAAAAGATATGCATGTTGTCCTTACACATCCGAAATATGTCAAAGCTATCAAGGGTAAAAAGTTCCTCCAAGAGCAGGGAGCTGATGAAAATGCGATTAGTGTGCTCAAAGCGCAATATCAATTAACATGACATTTTCAACTAATATCTAGTCTCATTGGGTGGATTTGCTTGCACCCTTCTTAAGTTCGCTTCAAAACACTAAAAACATTTCACACTTATAGCCCTCATTCAAAGTGTTAATATCATTACTCCTAAAAGCTTACTTAACATTGCCACACTATTCGATAATTTCTTTTTTTCGGGAATTGATATATTCTTGAACATTTTTTGCATTAATTACGCTTATATCAACCGAAAAATAATCACTCACTCGTTTCGTCTCTCGGTATTCTGAGAGTGCCTCAACACAATAAGCACCCATTTGTTGTGTATTAATTGCCATAGTAGAATGAATAATATCTTTATCGATTCCACTTAATATTAATTCAGAATCATAATAACCAATAATATCGATTTCTCCTACTTTATTATAATCAACAATTGCCTGGCGTGCGCACAAAGTGTCAACAGCAGTTAGACATACCAGCACTTCTGTCGGATTTTCTGTATCCATAATGATATTTCGTATATCTTCTTCTGAACTAAAGGTATTCTGTGTATTGACAGTTGCTGTCTCTACCTCAACATTTTGATTATCCACAATCTCACGAATACTAGAATATACTATGCTTTGACTTGTATCTTTACTGTCAGCATTCAATAATACTGTTACTTTTCTCTTACCTTCCTCAATAACTTCCACTACCTGTTTTCCGTATGCTTGTCCCTCGTCATAACTGCTAATACCAACAAAGCTCTTACGATTACTATTTGGAGCATCTTTTAGTACAGTTATTACTGTAATACCCTCATTTTCGGCCTTGTTAATAAGTTCTGTGATGTTGGCCTCACCGTTTGGTTCTATTATAATGCCATCTACATTTGAAGCGATTGCAATTTGCATCAATTCATATAAAGAATAAGAAATGGAAAGGTCGCTTCCTATCTTCTCTACATAAGCGTCTTGTTCTTTACCTTTTTCTAAAGCACCTTGATAGACAGCCTCCCAAAAGGGATCATCTGCTTCCTCTGTAATCATTGCATAGTGATACTTATACTTGATAGGATCAGTGGAATCAACCATTCCTACCTTTGAAATCTGATATTTATAAAAGGACATTCCTATTAGAATAATGATAAAAGCAACTGCAATACTACTGATAATTGCAATTGTTATCACCTGATCCTTTCGTTTTCTTATTACTATTCTTTTATTCTTTATAGCCATTCTGGAGCCCTCTTTTTTCATTGCATTTAGTAAAACATTTTGCAAGCTTGCAATTCCTCATTCCGCTTTCATTATATCATGAACAAAAAGCGTGTTCATGATCTTGTTACTCCAATCGGTATCTGCAAGCAAGCTTGCAATACCTCATTCCGCTTTCATTATATCATACTTATATAAATTAAGTAATGTGCAAATTTTAAATTGTAAAATTCATAATAATTGAAACCTTTCTTATTTGTCTGTCGTCTAATTAATATACCCAAATATATTACACCAGCAGGGGAAATTAGGTTGAAAAAATAAGTTTTTCAATCTACATATTTACGCAGTAATCAACTTGTAAGCAAGTTGATTATGCAGAAAGAGGTTATGTTGAAAAATAAAATACATTTTTCAACATCTTGATTTTTATGCGTGCTAAAGCACGCAGATAGGAGTTAAAATGAAATTCAAATTAAAGATTCTAAGTTTTTTTGTATTAATTGTACTATTAACACAAACCGCATGCACTAACCAAAAAGCCGGTAATAATTTACCAGTAGAGGACACTTCAGCCGACTCATCACAAGATTCATCACTTGACTCTTCGCCTTCTGAAACACCTACACCAAGTATCACCCCAATTGATGATACTACCTTAATAGAAGAATTTGATGTTCTTACCACTACCAAAGATGTAAAACTAACTGACGTAATAACATTTATCAAAAAGAATATTTCCCTAGTTACCGCCGAAAATGCTTCAGCCATGATGATTCGTTTTGAGGAACTACAGGCTAATAATCTGATACAGGTGGAAGAATTGTATTATCCTGAAGAAATACAAAAGAGCTTTCAGGATGCATCTGTAGCTGGTGTAGACTTTAATCAACCTGAAGCTTTAAAAGATTCAGTGCTTATGAAGTTTGTCCAAGATACCTTAGGCAACGGTTTTAAGGTAGAACAAGCCGAAGGATTTTATTTTCCTGTAATCGATTATTCTATTTATAAAGAATTTAGTTCCTATGTAACTCCTGATATAAAAGCATATATTGATATAATGTCAACTGAATCAGATCAAGTATTTGCTAAAGATGCTGCTTTGGTTATTGGTTGGGATGAACTAGTGAAGCGTGTTTTATCTCAAGAAGATTTTTTAACCAGCTTTGGTGATTCCAAAAAAACAGATGCAGTTAGAGCCTTATATGAAAGATATGGATATATTGCTATGTATGGACTAAACAATACACCACTATTTGATTATGAAACCAATACTTTAAATGAAGAAGCTAATACTGCCTATGTAAATATCCTAAAAGGGGATAGTAACAGTGCTTTTCTTATTAATTTAAAGGGATTTATGGATGTAGTTAAGAAAAACGATTACAAATTAACAGATGACGTGGAAGAATACCGAAAGAACAATACCAAAAGCCTAACCGCTACCGATACAGATTCCAATCGTTATTCAGTGGCTGGTATTGAGAATGCAGCTGAATTCGAAGAAGCATTTCAAGATCTACAGACTTTCGTTGCAAATAATGATAAAAAAGCAGTAGCAGAATATATTGCCTATCCCATTAATGTTACTATTAATGGATCCAAAGTAGAAATAAAGTCTGAAGGTGAATTTGTTGAAAATTACGACAATATTATGACGGAAGCTGTGAAAACCGTATTTCTAAAGCAGAAGGTTGATGACACCTTTGTAAATTATAAAGGTGTCATGGTTGGTCAAGGCGAGTTATGGATCAGTAGTATTTTAGATACAAAACACAAATACAGTATTTACGGAATTAATAATTAATAGTAGATAAAAAGCATCTAAACGCATTTTTTAATGTCGTTTAGATGCTTTTTTTCTGTCAATTTTTGCGCTTTACTTTATTAATCACAAATTTGCTCTTAGGTAAGGTAGGCATTCTTGTTAAACAATAATTCAAGTTCTGTTTTGGTACTTTATAATCCAAGTTATTAACTAGGAAGCATACGCTTGCCTTCATTAATTCAATCGTTGCTCCTTCTCCTGGGCATCGATGTCCACTACTATATTCTCCTCCACCCTGTGGGATAAAGCTATAAGGATTATTATCCCATTCATCAAATCTTTCAGGCCAGAATTCGTCTGGTTTTTTCCAGTAATGTGCATCATGGTTAGTTCCATATATATCAAATACTACTAAGGTTCCTTTTTTAAATTGATATTGTTTCCACTTAAAATCCCTGCGTACACGTGCACCAACAAATGGGGCAAATGGGTAGAATCTGCGAACTTCCTGTACAAACATTTGTTTATATTTCAGATCCTCTGTCCTCAATTTATACTCACAACTCGGATGTTCATATAAAGCTAATGCGCTAAAAGTAATATAAGTAGCGATTGCCACAATTGGTCTTAATATATTAATCAGTTCAACTGCTGCGATCTGTGCATTTAAGAGCTTTTCATCCTTATTGCGGTGCCAGGCGATCGTATATGCAGCAGTATCTTCTGCAGGTGAGAGTTTATGAGTGCGGACTTTTATAATAATCTCTTTTATCCACTTTTCAGTTCTAAGACGTGCACATTTACCTTCCCAATATCTTGGTCCCACTGCCCCAAAAGCATCCACCATTTTGCCTAAGTCTTTGGCCCTTAGACACACTTCTACCTCCTGCAATGGAACCCCTGCCCATTGGCAAGCTGCTCTGCACAAAATTTTCTGTGCTTCATCAAAAAGTACTAGTTTATCTTTTTCTTTCCATTTTGCGCTGGTAATTTGCCAATGACCTATTGTAATATTAGTAAGTTTATTAACATTTTGTGGCGTCATAATTGACATAAACATAAGTTTTCTATATTTATGTGCAGTACCATCCATAGCCTGCACTCCATTTTCACCAAATAATGTTTTCTGAATTCTCTTTGGTGTAGCTCCTTTTCGTTTAAACAAGTTGTTATCATAGAATACCTTTGCAGCCTCTTCTCCGCTCATACAGATTACATTTTGACCCATCAGCCGTGTTTGGAAAATATCGGACTGATACTTACGGCACCTATTTTGTATAAATTGATAACCTTCCAAGTACAGAGCAATACTATTATCCAAGGCTTTATCACGTGGTATTTGTTCATTTACTTTCATAAGTTTTTGACTCTCCTCCTTTAATAAATTTCGTATACTAATATGTGGAATATTATGTGTAATGGAATGAATTAATATACTGATATAAAATCAAAAGCTACTTTAGGTTGTTTAATGAAAATCGATGTGTGCTTTAGGTCTCAAAAGCAAATTGAGTTGTTTAATGAATATTGATGTATACCTAATCATTTTGTCTACCTTGCCTTCAAGCGGTATATTTCTTACAAGCCTCTGAACGTGTGAAAAGGCTCACAAAGTTCGCATTTTCACAAGAGTCTTGACGAAATATGAACACCACTTTCAGCCGGTCTACGACAAAACGATTAGGTATACATCGATATTCATAATTTAATTTTTATAGCTTTTGAGACCTAAAGCACACATCGATTTTCATAATTTAATTATTGTAGCTTTTGAAACCGAAGCATACATGATTTGATACCCAAACCATCCATTGATATTCATAATTTAATTATTGTAGCTTTTGAGACCTGAAGCATGCATCAATATTTGTAATTTAATTATTGTAGCTTTTGAGACTTGAAGTACTCTTTTAAAATATTATAAAAAATTCCAAATAAGGTCTTGACAATTGAGCAGTCATTCAACTATAATAAGATTAACAGTTGAGTGAGTATTCAATTGATAAGTTGGAAAGAGGGTGAGTACTTGGTTAAGAATGAAGTGTTTTGTGACTGTGAGGTTATTCATGCTGATGTGGTAGACAGAGTAAAAAAGAGTATGCCGGATGAGGATGAACTCTATGATTTATCTGATTTTTTTAAGGTGTTAGGTGATAGTACACGGGTAAAAATCATGTGGGCGTTGGATGAAAGCGAGATGTGTGTGTGTGATTTAGCTGTGCTTTTGAATATGACGAAATCTGCTATTTCTCATCAGCTTAGTTCTTTAAAACAGGCAAATCTGGTGAAATACCGAAAAGAGGGTAAGGTCGTATTTTATTCCCTCACCGATGATCACGTTAAAGCTATTTATGAAATGGGCTTGGAACATATTAGAGAAGAAAACAATTAGGAGGATTATATTATGAAAAAGACATTTAGACTTGAAGGTTTAGGCTGTGCAAATTGTGCTGCAAAGATGGAGAAAGCAATTAATGCATTAGATGGTGTAACAAATGCTACTGTTAACTTTATGACAACAAAAATGGTCATAGATGGTGAAGATAACATGATGGATACTATAGTAGCTTCTGCAGAGAAAATCATTAAAAAAATTGAGCCTGATGTAGTTGTTAAAAAGGCATAGAATGGGGTGCATAGTATGAAAAAACGTCTTTGGCGCATAATCATTGGCAGTATGGTGTTTGCTGCTGCATTAATTATTAGTTCAAATATTGAATGGCTCCAAACGTCTCTATTTATTATCAGCTTCCTCATTGTAGGTGGCGATGTAGTGATCAGAGCAGTTAGAAATATCTTTAGAGGTCAAGTTTTTGATGAAAACTTTTTGATGAGTATTGCTACAATTGGAGCTTTCATAATCGGTGAATTTCCGGAAGGTGTTGCCGTTATGCTTTTTTATCAAATTGGTGAAATATTTCAAAGTTATGCGGTTACACAATCAAGAAAGTCAATTGCAAGTTTAATGGACATTCGCCCAGATTATGCTAATGTAAAAAGAGGTGAGGAATTAGTACGAATTGATCCGGATGATGTAAGAATTGGTGATGTAATTGTAATAAAAGCCGGAGAAAAAATCCCTCTTGATGGTAAGGTCATAGAAGGTAGTTCCATGATCGACACATCAGCACTTACCGGTGAATCTGTTCCTCGGGAAATAGAAGTAGGAAGTGATATTTTAAGTGGTTGCATCAATATAAATGGAGTTATCACAGCGGAAGTTACAAAAGAATTCGGAGAATCTACCGTCAGTAAGATTCTTGATCTGGTTGAAAATGCAAGTAGTAAAAAATCGGACTCAGAGCAATTTATTACTAAATTTGCGAGATACTATACTCCTATTGTTGTGATATTAGCTGTTATTCTTGCTATTGTGCCACCTCTTGTAATTAACGGAGCAACTTTTAGTGATTGGATATACAGAGCGTTATCCTTTCTAGTAGTTTCCTGCCCATGTGCTCTTGTTATTTCTATCCCACTCAGTTTCTTTGGTGGACTAGGTGGAGCTTCAAAGAAAGGTATCTTAATCAAAGGTAGTAACTATCTGGAAGCATTAGCAAAGACAGAAGTGGTTGTTTTTGATAAGACCGGTACTTTAACTAAGGGAGTATTTAATGTACAGGAAATACACTCAGAGGAATTGTCACAAGAAGCGCTGTTGGAAATAACTGCTTATGCAGAGAGTTACTCTAACCACCCAATTTCTCTTTCTTTAAAGCGTGCTTATAATAAAGACATAGATAATCAAAGAATTACTAATGTAGAGGAACTCTCAGGTCATGGTGTATTTGCAACCATTGATGATAAAAAGGTTATGGTAGGCAATCGCAAGCTCATGGAAAAGATGAACATCCCTTATTTTGAAGGAGAGTTAGTTGGTACTGTTGTACATGTTGCAGTGAATGACTTATATGCAGGCTACATTGTTATTGCCGATGAAGTGAAAGCTGATGCCGCACAGGCTATCAAAGATTTAAAGGCCGCTGACATAAAACAAACTGTTATGTTGACAGGTGATACCAAAAGTGTAGGAACTAAAGTTGCTAAAGAGTTAGGCCTTGATAAAGTCTACACTGAGCTGTTACCCACTGACAAAGTTGAAAAACTAGAAGAATTATTAACACAAAAATCTACAAAGGGTAAACTTGCTTTTGTAGGAGACGGAATTAATGATGCGCCTGTTTTAGCTCGAGCTGATATTGGCATTGCAATGGGTGGTTTAGGTTCTGATGCAGCCATCGAAGCTGCTGATATTGTCATAATGACTGATGAACCTTCTAAAATTGCCACTGCAATGAAAATATCAAGAAAGACTCTGAAAATTGCATATCAAAACATAGTTTTTGCTATTGGCATTAAAGTAATCGTTCTTATATTAAGTGCTTTGGGCCTCGCCACTATGTGGGCCGCTGTATTTGCTGATGTTGGAGTAACAGTAATTGCAATATTAAATTCATTCAGAGCCTTGAATGTAAAAAATCTATAACACACATAGTAATATTACTATACTATGTTTACTGCCACTATCAATCAAATCACTTTATAAGAAGGAACATTAAGAAACTTATTTATAAATGTTCCGTGCATTTAGGTTATATTAATTCCAAGTGAACTTCTCAAGTTCAATATTTTTACGATACCATTCATCATTTTGTAATAGCATTTCAGGGGAACCTATATTTTTAACCCTTCCATTTTCTAGAATGACTACAGTATCACAAGCAATCATCGATGATAATCGGTGAGAAATAGATAAAATTGTATGAGTATTGCTTGCTTTTTGCAAAACTGATACAATTTTTTCTTCTGTGAGAGAATCAAGATTAGCAGTGATTTCGTCAAGCAACAGAATTGGAGGATTGGTTACGATTGCCCTAGCTATGGCCAACAATTGTTTTTGACCCTGGGAGAATATATTTTCGTTTTTCACCTGAGTATCGTAACCATTCTCTAAGGATATGATATAATCATTTAGACCTACAAATTCAAGTGCCTTTACTATTTGATCTCTTGAAATACTACTATCCTGAAGGCTGATTTGTTCTGCTACTGTGCCTCTTATGATATGAAAGTTTTGATCAACATATCCGAATATCTTTCGTTTTTCTGAATTTGGTATCTTATAAACATCCACTCCATTAATCGTAATGCTTCCCTTCGATGGCTTTAGAATACCCAGTATTAAATTAAATAATGTAGATTTTCCCACACCGGTTCTACCCACAAAGGTAACCTTCTCCTTTGGATTTACTTGAAAACTAATGTTTTGTAAAATATCTGTACCTTTCTCGTAATAGAAGGTTACATTGTGAAATGATATTCTTACTTCATCACGTATTAATATAATATCTTCTGCTTTCATTTCATTCGTTTTATCGTCATCCTCTGTCTCATTATAAAAATCATTCACTCTATGAATACCGGATATTGCCTGCTGTATGTTTTGAAGTTCCATACCCAGATTCTCAATTGGCGAAAATAAGCCTGAAATTAAATCAATAGAGGCTGCAATCATACCTAGTGATATGCCTAAGTAGTTCAGTTGATTTGCTGAAAGTATCACAATAATTGCAATAGTAACTGCACGAATCAATAATATAATTGGAGAAAATACAGAATCATAGAAATTAACTCTTTCAATTGTTTCGTAATTTTTCATTAAATGTTCTGTATAGAGCTTTTCCATATAGCTTTCCTTGCTGTAAGATTTAATCATCTGTACATTCTTTAAGCTTTCGGATATATGATTATTTACCTTACCAACTAAGATACGATTTTCAATTTGTGCCTTTAGCATTCTTTTTTGAAATAGTCTGGTAATGGCATAAATGAGTGGTAATAACAATAATGTAATCACTCCAAGTTTCGCACTAAACAGCCAAACGGAAATCACAATACCAATAATCTTAAAACAATCAATCATCATTCCTATAATACCATTTGTAAACATAGAATTGATTGCATCAACGTCATTTGTAAATCGTGATACTACCAAACCTGATCCATTGACGGAAAAGAACATAGCATTAACTTTCTTAAGTTTATTCATCATTTCATAGCGGATTTCTTTTGTAATTTTTTGACCTAATACTGTAAGAACTGCTTCTTTTATAAAATCAAAGATTCCAATGAATAATATGACGCTCATATATAAAGAAGCAAGTGTAAGCAACCCATCACTATTCTTAGGTATAAATTTATAATCAATAATATACTTTAATATTTGTGGCGGAATCAAGCTGGTCAAAACTACACCACAAATAGTAAGGATTAACAATGCCATTATTACAATGTTAGTTCTAATTACTTTAATTATAGACTTTTTTACTAAACTATTTTCCATCATACCTCTTTTCTGCATAATAAAAGTTCACCTGATTAAACCATTGATGTTAATAATATTATTTCTCTGTACTCTGTAATTCATATATTGTTGCATATAAGCTTGATAGCTTCATCAATTCATTGTGTGTACCATATTCCGTTGTTTTATCACTGTGAAGAAGTACAATTTGGTTAATTCTATTGAAAATAGATAAACGGTGAGAAATTAGTATAATCAAACTATGTTTATAATTACGTCGCAGATTATCAATTATCATTTCTTCTGTCTTCATATCAACTGCCGAGAAGGGATCATCTAAGATAATAATTTTGCTTTTATTCAGTAAAGTTCTCGCAAGTGCTATCCTTGCCTGCTGACCACCACTTAACCTAATTCCACTATTTCCGACTAACGTGTTTTGACCCTTTGGCATTGCCATTAAATCTACATCAAAACATACATCTTGTAAAACAGAGGTAATATCTTGATTACTTCCCATTACAATATTGTTATAGATGGTATCTGACAAAAGCTGTGGACGATGCCCCAAGTAAGATATCATCTGACTACGCTCATATTCTGAGTAATCTCTTAATTCCTTTCCATCAATTTCTATACTACCCATATAGGGATATAACCCCAATAAGGATAATCCAAATGTGGATTTACCTGAGGCTATCGAGCCTGTTATACCTATAATTTCTCCTTGTTTTGCCTCAAAATTAATGTGTTCAAGGATGTACACATAACCTTCCTCATAGCAAAAACTAAGATCTTTTACTGACAAACTTGTGTTTTTCTGATCTATATTTGAAGTGGTATCTTTATTTTCATATTCTTTTAGATAGGGTTTAATTCTCTTCCACGAAACCTGTGATTTTTGCACCGAATTAAATAATTTAGCCGCTTTACTTGCCTTAATTGCCATAGCTATGAACATAGTAATGTAAGTAGAGAATATACCGATTGTCCAATCACCATGAATTACCTTTTCTCCACCAAGATAGATTATCATGATTATTCCAAACATCGCGATAATATTGTAAATTGGCTGCATGGAATTCTCCAGCACATTTGCTTTAATTGCCTTATCTTGTAGATCTTCTAAATTGGCCTTATATTTTTCTTGTGTTTGAGCTTCCAACCCGTTGGTACGATACAACATTGAATTCTCAATAAAATCATATGTAATATCAGCAACTTCACTGCTTTTCTTACGATATGTCATAGAGTACTTATAAATTATGCTTTTCAATTTTTCCGCAAGTACCATTGCAATTGGAATAAATAAAATTGAAAGCAGAGTTATTTTAACATTATAAACCAACATAGATATTATATATGCCGCCATGAGTACACCGGTATCAAAGATTTCAGTGGTGAATTTACGCATACCTTCAACGCACAAGTCAACATCTGAAATTACTCTGGTCATTAGATTTCCTGTATTTTCATTATCCAACTCAGCAATACTTTTATGCATGATGCTATTGTATATCATTAACCGCATAGTAGCGCTAGTACTGTTAGCAAACCTTCTTATATAAAAACGTTTAAAGTATCGTAGTAATTGGGTCAAACCAATCAGAACAATGAAGGAAACCGCTAGCATTATAATAGTAGGCAGACTGCTGCCACTAACGATGGAATCAATTAGTTTTCCTTGATAAATTGGTCCTAAAATAATAGTACTGTTAAATGACAATCCAAATATCATAATACATCCCACTATAAATTTCTCTTTTTTCCAATAATTAATGATTCTATCCGGTTGTACAATTGGTTCTATCTTTAACCTTTTTATAATAAATCACCTCACTATACTGTATTGAAATGCTGAAGTTAGACTTTATGTGTTATAATCAGATGAAACTTTTAATAATTAATAACAGGACAATAATCCATATTAAGGATATCAATACAACGCCCATTTTTTTATATTTACTATCGATAATAATTCCACTTTCTGCTTTTATCTTACAATCTTCCCAAACCCTAGTGGGTATCATTTTAATCGCCAGAATTACCCCTAATGGTATTAGTATAATATCATCCAACATGCCTAAAATTGGAATGAAGTCAGGTATTAAATCAATAGGACTTGCTGCATAAATTAGGATGAGCAACAGAAATGCTTTTTGATACCATTTCACATCTTTATGCAGATAAACAAGATATACTATTATAATCTGCTTTTTCAGTTGTTTCGCCTTTACCTTTATAATACTTATGTTATTGCTCATCCCTTTCAAAAACCTCCGTACTGAATTGATTTAATAATAAGATACATCCATCTAGCCTTATCATCACCTCATTTTTTATCTCACACCCAAAAAAATCTTTTTTTTCTATTTTTTTTAGCCAAATGTTAAGCTTTTCAATTTCATGTTCATTTTCTTCTATCTCAGCAAAGGTAAAATTTTCTTTCTTCGTTTCCTGATACATTTCATTTTCAAAATCATCACACTTTTCAAGCAATTCTTTGTAATCTAATTCTCTTTCCTTATTAAATTGCTCCGTAAGTTTTTTATTTTGCAACTCGTCCTGAATGAAAGTAATACAACTAATACTTTGTCCACCACTTGTATTAATTTGTTCTTCCAATTTTCTAAATTCTTCTTCTGTATCTGACCTATCCGGTAAAATCCAAATCGATTGCAGTACGTTGATTGCTCCTATGGATTTTAATCTTCTCCATACTGCCATTCTATTTCTTTGTGGTTCTCTTGGTATCTGATAGATTAAAGTTCTCCAGTTCAATTTTTTATTCTCCTTATTAAATATTTCATGAAGTGTTCTCGTATGTAATAGTGATATATGTAATACTGGTTACATGTAATACTGGTTACAATCAATATAATCTCGTTTTGTCGTTTTGTCAAGTTAATATATGGTTTAATCAACAAACAGCTTATTTACTATTGTTTTCATTTCAATTATAGGTATAATAGTGATATGCGATTTTTTTAAAGTTAATTTGTATGCGTGATTAATGCGCAGATTGGAGATAGAATGAAAACAGAATTATATTTAGTAAGACATGGCGAAACAGAATGGAATAAATTAGGCAGATTTCAAGGTTGTACCGATATCGACCTATCCGATGATGGTATTCAACAAGCAAAATTATTAATGGAAAAGTTAGAAAATAAATTCGATTATATCTATACTAGTCCTTTAAGTCGGGCAGTTCAAACAGCAACTATTATTAACCAAGATAAAACGTTTAGGAAACCTACCATAGTTCAAGACTTACGTGAGATAAATTTTGGTGCATGGGAAGGGCTTACTTCTGCACAAATAAAAGAGCAATATCCTTCTGAATTTCAGGCATGGAGAACAGATGAAATAAATGCTAATTTAGTTGGTGGCGACTTAAGTTTAAAAAATGCCAGTACCAGAGTTACTAATGCAATAATGGGCATAGTTAATGAACATATCGGAAAAAGAATTGTCATCGTAGCACACGGAGGAATAATTAAAGCCGGATTAATTGGGCTATTTGAATGGAAGATGACGATGTATCATAAATTCTTTCTGGATAATACTTCTGTTTCTAAGATTTCCTTTGATGAAAGCAACCCTCAGCATGAAAGTGTTTTTCTTTCACACTTAACACCAACACTTCTTAATTTAAATGATGTAAGTCATTTGCCTACAGATTAAAAAAAAGTAAGGCAGAGTGACTAATCACTCTGCCGATATTAATAATAAAATTATTACTCTATTGCTTCTCTGTTTAATACTACAAAATTATAATACATTTTCCGACATTAATTTTTCTAATAACTCTGCAAACAGTGTATTAGCCCATGCAAACCATGGCCTTGTATATTCCGAAGGATTATTCGGATTAAAAGCTTCATGCATATAATTCGTATGGTCATGAGTTATTGATAACATATCCAAACATTCTTTTATTTCATTCACATCGGTTGATGTTAGTGCCTGCATTATAATTCCGATATGCCATACATAACCCTTTGCTGTATGAGGACTTCCCACACCTCTCGCGAATTCCCCTTTTGCATAATAAGGATTATCAGATGATAAAATAAATTTTCTTGTGTTTGTATATGTATTATCTTCTTTGCTGCAGTATCCCAAATATGGCAGTGATAATAAGCTTGGTGAGTTGGCATCATCCATTAAATTATAGTTTCCAAATCCATCTGTCTCATAAGCATACATTTCGCCGTACTTTGGATGATTTACAACAGCATAATCTAATATTCCATCTTGAATCTCTTCTGCCAATTTACCACATTGCTCTGCAAGTTCACTATTTTGATATACCAATTCACACATTTCCCTGGCGTAGTTTAATGCAACAACGGCCATCATATTGGAGGGAACTAAATAACCGAATTTACAGCAATCATCGGAAGGACGAAAACCTGACCATGTCATGCCTGTTTCATTGACCGGTCGCCCTAATCCCTTATTGGGCAATGTATCCGTTTTAACGCAATTAAAACGTCTAAAAGTATAGGTTGATAAACTATGGTTTTGCTCTAGAGTAAAAACTTTTATAATATTTTTTATCATTTCTAAGTAGGTATCGGTAAAAATAGTAGTTTCATCTGTTTCTTTCCAATAATTATATGCAAGATATAGAGGAGCACATAAAGAATCCACCTCATATTTACGTTCCCAAACATGATCATTTAACTGTGTATCATCATGATGCCCAGCTCCATTGTCAGATTCATTGAAGGCATTGGCATAAGGATCAATACATACAAATCGTGCCTGCTTTTCAATCACGCTCTCTAGAATCTTACGTAAATGCTCATCTTCCTTTGCATATTTTACATATGGACGAACTTGGGCAGCAGAATCTCTTAACCACATAGCAGGAATATCCCCTGTTATAACAAATACGCTATCATCTTCCAATTGCTTTACTGTTGTTTCGATTGTGTTAAGAAAACATTGCTTTACCAAGGGTTTTAATACTGGATACTTTTCATCATAATATTTTTCTAATTCTTCTGCTTTTCGAAGTAAAATATTTGGTATTTTAGTTAACACTTTATCACTCCTACCTTTACCCTCTATATTTCTTTTATAATTAATTCTTCTAAGCTACGCTTTGGAACATGGTGAACCTGATTTTCATCTCTCCAATACTTAACATCCCCGTTGCTTATTTCTTCAATTACAACTTCTTCCTTAGGATAACCCAGGGCAATCACTAAAGCTACTTCATAATCCGTATCAATTTCAATAGCTTCGGCTAGATTTGCCTTTTTAATGTTACCTATGAAACATCCGCCTAATCCCATCTCTGTAGCTCCGATAAATATACTCTGTGCAGCAATACCTTCATCCATTGTCATGGTTTTAACTAATGACTTATCCCTTAACATTATGATATACCCGGTCGGCCGTTCCGACGGGATCGGTCCATCCCAATCTTTTAGGTATCCTGCCCATCCAATTGTTTCAAAAACTTTTTCATTCATTTCCGGTGTACATACAAGAGTGTATTTTAGGGGTTGCAAATTAGATCCACTAGGAGAAATTCTTGCAAATTCTATAAGTTCTCTCAATTGCTCAACAGTAATTTTCTTTTCTCCATAGAAACGTCTGCAGGAACGGCTTTTCGTTAATAAATCTTTTATCATGTCATTTTCCTCTCTGTCTTTCCCTATCTTAGGTTAATATTGTTTATTATGTTTTGCTTTTTTATTTTAATATAAATCCCTTAAAATTAATTCTGTTATGCCTTGATTTAATCCAATTTCAACCCTAATTACTCGTGGATGTTTTCTATAATCTTTTCTTACCATATCTTTTAATTCAGTTCCACTATGATACCCATGAATAATTCGAATGCGGTATACATTTGATTTTATAGTTTTAAGTAGGCTATCAATTCTAAGTTTTGCTTGATATTTAGTCATGCCGTGAATATCCAATTCAACCACCCCAGTATCCACTTGTTTTCTTAGCATTCAATCAACTCTTTTCATCAGAATAATACAGTAATCATATTTTATCACATAGTTTAAAGTTCTTCCATATATGCCGGTTGAAAAAATGGTATTCTAGAAACTATGTCTGACAAAGTTCCGTTTGTTTCGTCTGCACTAAGAATTACTACTTCATCTGAATTTTGATTCGCAATCATTAGTCCATAATCATCTTTCGTCAATGAAATATGTCTTGGGCATTTACCTTCACAGCTAACATCCTGTATTTTGTTCAAAGTTCCATCTGGATTGATATCATACACAGCTATCGTATCCGCACCGCGATTTGCTGCATATAAGAATCTTCCATCTTTTGATATATCCATACTTGATCCAGTACTCATACCGTCAAAGTTATCAGGCAAAGTAGTAACACGTTGGAGTAAAGTAAGCTTTGGCTCATCATTTTCTTCTTCATATAAAAATGTTAAAATCTCGTTTGAATACTCTGTAATCAGATAGAGATAATTTTGTAATGGATGAAATTTTAAATGCCTTGGCCCAATTCCCTTCTCTAATTGTAAATATTCACAATGAGAATCCGGTTTTAAAATTCCATCTTTTGATTCATAAATATAGATTCTATCTAATGCAATATTAGAAGTAAATACTCTTGATCCATCTGGTTCTAATGCGCAGCAATGAGCCCTAGTCAGACCAAAAGCTTCCTCTGGTTTTATCTGAAAGAAATTAAGAACTTTCGAAAATTGATAATGTTCCACCTTCACAGCCGCTACATGTCCAGTTTCATAAAAAGAGCAATACAAAGTCTTATTCACAGGTTGATACACGATATGGCATAAATACCCGCCTTCTAAGAAAAGTTCGTCTTTCAGAATATATTTATCATCTTTTCTTTGATAACAAAGTACAGAGCCATTCTGTTTTTCCTCTCGAATAGCAAAACACATATCTTGGTATGTACAAAGAAAAGTTGGTGCAACTATTGTATCACTCCATTCTTGCCTTTGGAGTTCTAGATGCTCTGTCATCGTATACATAGCAATTGATACCTCATTGTTATTACCTGGTCCGTATCCTGATACTAATATTTCTCGTTTCTTAATATCTTTCATATTTGGCTCCCATCTGAGTGCTTTAGCACGCGTCCAAATCAAGGGGGTGTGAAAGTGTTTTTCTTTCATATTTCGTGACAGGGCTGCCAGTAGGCAGCCGCAAATGACGCATGAAAATCCAGAGAAATGTGATAATTAAGCTCCTCCGGCTTAATTATCATATTTCCAAGGAAACTGCTTCGCAGTTTCCTTTTCACACTTACCTCCAATTTGCTAATCTCCTATGATTATCTCCTGAACTCGTCCAACCTGATCTTGCTCTTCTAGCATAACTTTTATTCCATGAGGATGATATTTACTATTAGTAAGAATCCTCTTAACATGCCCCTGAGTAAGTTTTCCACTTGGTTGGTCTTTTTTTAATACTATATTAACCTTTGCACCTATTTTTATGTCTGATCTATTTTGTCCATTCATTTACATACCTCTTCTATAAGCCTTTTTTTTAATTCAATAATTTTTTTACTATAGTTCTTCCACTCGCCGCCACTTTCTCCTCATCTATTAGCTGGAGTATGCCATTTTTTACAACTACTTCACCACCAATCATGGTAAGAGCAGCATTTCCCTTTATTCCCACTGTTGCTAGCATCGACTTAGGGTCACTATCCGCGCCAACAAGCTCAAACTCATTACTGTTAATCATAAATAAGTCTGCCATTTTTCCTACCGCCAATTGTCCTATATCTGTTCTGCCAAGAATTCTTGCACTACCATTGGTAGCAATCTTTAAGATATCATATCCACTTGGTGCATTATTACTTGATTGTAATCGATGAAGTAAGTAGGCTACTCTTATCTCTTCAAGCATATTAGAACCATCATTACTTGCACTACCATCTACTGCTAATCCTACCGGAACACCTAATTTTAACATCTCAGGAATTCTAGCAATACCGGAGGATAGTTTCATATTAGAAATTGGGCAATGAGCAACTCCCGTTCCGGTTTCTGCTAATAATTTCAGTTCTTCCTTATTAAAGTGTATTCCATGGGCAAACCACACATCTCTCCCTATCCAGCCAAGCCGTTCCATATATTCTAGGGGTCTGACACCATATTTCTCTAATGTAAACTTTTCCTCGTCTAATGTCTCGGCTAAATGTGTATGGAGACGCACACCTAAGCTTCGAGCCAATATAGCACTTTCTCTTAGTAAATCTGCCGATACACTAAAAGGTGAACAGGGTGCAAATGCTACTTGCCGTTTTGATCCTTTTCCATTATCATGATACTTCTTAACCAGTCTTTCGCTATCCTTTAATATAGTATCAATCTCTTGTACAACAGTATCCGGCGGCAATCCCCCGTCTTTCTTGCTAAGATCCATACTTCCTCTGGAAACATGCATCCGAATTCCTAATTGTGCAGCCGCTTCAAATTGATAATCAATCAATTGATCACTAGCTTGGTTTGGGAATACATAGTGATGATCAAAGCAGGTCGTACAACCCTTCTTCATTAATTCTCCCATTCCAAGCAATGAACTAAATTGGATCACCTTCTCATCAATATTCTTCCATATTTCATAAAGAGTAGTTAACCAATTAAACAATTCCATATTCTGAACTTGTGGAAGATTTCTTGTAAAATATTGATATAAATGATGATGCGTATTAATTAACCCCGGATATACAATCATATCCCTTCCATCGATCACATCTGTTACAATCCCTCTCTGTGATATTGATGTACCGTCTTCACTACTTCCTATTTCTTTTATCACCCCATCCTCAATTAATATATACCCATCCTCAAATAAATTATCTGAATCATCACAGGTAACGATATATTTTATATTCTCTATTAAAACTGATTTCATACTTTTGCCTCCAAATCAAAATGTCTATCCTCCTATTTTAATCCTTTGACAAAGTAAAGACAACCACTAATCACCAAATAATCGAAACCCACCTTGGTATATTCTGCTAATTACTAATAATTAATAAAGCATCATAAACTCTTCAAACCTCAAAGCCCTCTAAAACAATATTATGAATATTGATAAATAATTCAGCTATCGAAAGCCCTTCTAAACTGCATTATGAATATTGATAAATAGTTCTGGTGTCGAAAGCCCTTCAAAACTGCATTATGAATATTAATGTATGGTTGGGTGTCGAAAGCCCCTTCAAAACTGCAATTATGAATAGCGGTACATATATATTCGTTTTGTCGTAGACCGGCTGACAAGGC
>CAUQEW010000038.1:0-44352 GCA_963517115.1 uncultured Lachnospiraceae bacterium
CAAAACGAATATATATGCACCGCTATTCATAATTTCAGTTATGAAGGGCTTTTGAAATCCTAACCTTGCATTTTTATTCATAAATACCGTTTTAAAGGGCTTTCGACACCTGAACCTTAATTGCATTTGCATAATATATCTATAGCTATTTATAGCTTTTATTATTTCATTATTATTTCATTATTTTAACTTGTATTTACAAATTAATTCTATTGTAGTACAATATTGATACAACTTTTGAATATGTTGAATATGCAGATACGTTTAAACAATTCACCATAGGTTTAGATCGGGGTACACATGACAAATAAAGAACTTTCCAAGCATGCTGCAATTAGCGAGTGGATAAAAGAAAATGTAATAAATGGTAACTTTGCTGTTGGTGAGAAGATTCCTTCTGAGAACGAGCTCGCTTCTCGATTCGGATTTAGTCGCCAGACTGTTAGACAAGCAATTGGTACTTTAGTGGCTGAAGGTATTCTTCTTAGAGAACAAGGCAGCGGAACTTATGTAAGTAAACCAATTAAAAATTCCTCTAATATCAAAACTATGCGAGTTGGTGTGATTACAACCTATTTGGATGATTATATCTTTCCTAGTATTATACATGGAATTGAGGAAGTATTAACGGATAATGATTATACTTTGTCTCTTGGTATAACACATAATAAACCCGCCGATGAAGAGAATTGTCTACAGCAAATGATGCAAAGCGGTGTAGATGGACTTATTATTGAGGGAACAAAATCTGCCCTGCCAAATTCCAATGAAAATCTATATAATATATTAAGAGAAAAAAATATTCCAACTGTTTTTATTAATGGATACTATAGTGGTTATAGTGATTCCTACATTGTAATGGATGATGTAAAAGCAGGTGGTATGTTAATTGATCTTCTAATTCAGAATGGTCATACACACATTGGCGGAATCTTTAAATCTGATGACGTTCAAGGATTAAAGCGTTATGAAGGAATTCTAAAGACAGCAAAAGCAAATAATATTGTTATGGATGATACCTCTATCATCTGGTATACCACGGAGGACTTTCAATATCTCTTTGATGGCAACTTTGATAAAATTGTTTTAGATCGGCTTAAAGGTATTACGGCAATGGTTTGTTATAATGATCAAGTTGCCTCCGCTCTCTTGCGGCTTCTAAAAAGAAACGGACTAACAGTTCCTGATGATGTCTCTTTAGTAAGCTTTGATAACTCCTTCCTAGCGAAACAGATGGTATGCAATCTTACTTCCATCATATATCCATCTAAAAAAATTGGCAGACTTGCAGCACAGCTTTTGTTAAAGTGCATGAATAATCCTTTACTCTCAGAAAAAATCATACTAGAGCCTTCCATTAAGGTAAGAGATTCCATAAAAAATTTAAATATTTAAGAATCCGCTTGCATTTTTTACACTAATCGGATAAAATTAATTTATGCAAAGTTGTACGTACATGTCAAGATTAGATACCTTTCCGTAACAACTTAAGTTTCCTGTTTAAGGGAGGTGAATCCTCCTTTCAACCATACTACAATAAGAATTTTAAGGAGGAATAATAAAATGCCAAAGTATTCAATTGGTGTAGATTTTGGAACACTATCAGGTCGTGCATTATTAGTTAATGTGGAAACCGGGGAAGAGTTAGCAGATGCAACCTTAGACTATTCTCATGGGGTTATGGATACAACCTTGCCTAGCGGTAAGAAACTTCCACCTGACTGGGCATTAGAACATCCACAAGATTATTTAGACGTATTCGCATCGACAATTCCTGCTGTTTTAAAATCCTCAGGGGTCTCTCCAGAGGATGTAATTGGTGTAGGAATAGATTTTACTGCCTGCACTATTTTACCTGTTAAAGCGGATGGAACTCCTCTATGTTTCTTAGAGAAATATAAAGATGAGCCTCATGCTTATATTAAGTTATGGAAACATCATGCTGCACAGAATAAGGCAAACAAATTAAATAAAATTGCAGCTAAAATGGACCAAGATTGGCTGGCTCGTTACGGTGGTAAGATTTCTTCTGAATGGATGTTCCCAAAAATCTGGCAGATTGTAGACGAGGCTCCTTCTGTTTATGAGGATGCTGATTATATTTTAGAAGCTGCCGACTGGGTAATCTGGCAATTAACCGGCGTTCAAACAAGAAATTCTTGCACTGCAGGTTACAAAGCATTGTGGCATAAACAAAACGGATATCCGGATAAAGCCTTCTTCAAGGCATTAGATCCACGTCTTGAGAACGTTGTTGAAGATAAATTAAATTGCCCGATTACTCCACTAGGAGCAAAAGCCGGTGAAATTGATGAACGTGCAGCCAAACTTACCGGATTAAAAGTTGGCACTGCTGTTGCCGTAGCTAATGTTGATGCTCACGTTACCGTACCGGCTGTTAAAATTGATGGTCCTGGTAAACTTCTTGCAATCATGGGAACCTCAACCTGTCATATTTTATTAGGTACAGAAGAACATACTGTTCCTGGTATGTGCGGTGTTGTAGAAGATGGTGTCTGCCCAGGTTTCTTTGGTTATGAAGCAGGTCAATCCTGCGTAGGTGATCACTTTGCATGGTTTGTAGAAAATTGTGTAAGTGCAGAGTATTATGAAGCTGCTAAAAAAGAAAGCCTAAATATTCATCAGTATTTGACTAAGAAAGCAGAGCAATTAAAGGTTGGTCAAAGCGGTTTAGTGGCACTCGACTGGTGGAACGGTAATCGTTCTGTATTAGTAGACGTGGATTTGACCGGTATGATATTAGGAATGACTCTGCAGACGAAACCAGAAGAAATTTATCGTGCTTTAATTGAAGCAACTGCATATGGCACAAGAAAAATCATTGAAACTTTCCGAGCAAATGGTGTCCCTGTAGATGAATTCTATGCTTCCGGTGGAATCTCTCAGAAGAACCCTATGGCTATGCAGATTTACGCTGATATCATTCAAGTCCCAATTAAAATTGGTGGAACTTCTCAAGGGCCCGCACTTGGCAGTGCAATTTTTGGAGCAGTTGCAGCCGGAACAAACAAGGGCGGCTACGATGATGTGTTCCTAGCAGGTAGTATAATGGGTAAATTACGTGACACTATCTACATACCTATAACTGAAAATGCAAAGGTTTATGATAAACTTTATGCAGAATATTCTGAGTTACATGATTACTTTGGTCGTGGTGCTAATGATGTTATGAAACGTTTAAAAGAAATCAAGAAGGAACAAAGCAAATAAATTATATGGAGGATAACTTTATGGCAGCAATGAAACAATATGAATTTTGGTTTATCACAGGTTCCCAACATCTTTACGGTCCTGAAACATTAAGGCAAGTAGCAGAACATTCTCAAATTATAACAAGCGGTTTAAATAATTCTTCTGTGGTACCTTGTTCCGTCGTGTATAAGCCAATTGTTACTACCCCTGACCAAATCATAAAGATTATGAAAGAAGCTAATTATGATGAAAAATGTGCCGGTATCATCACCTGGATGCATACTTTCTCTCCATCCAAAATGTGGATTAACGGTTTAGCTTTATTAGAAAAACCATATTGCCATCTTCACACACAATATAATCGTTGCATTCCAAATGAAGGAATTGATATGGACTTCATGAACCTAAACCAATCAGCACATGGTGATAGAGAACATGGCTTTATCGGTACCAGACTGCGTATGCCACGTAAGGTTGTAGCCGGGTACTGGGAAGATGAAGACGTTCAAGCTAAAGTTGGCAATTGGATGAGAACTGCAGTTGGTGCTATGGTAAGCAAGAACTTAAAGGTAATGCGTTTTGGTGATAACATGCGTCAAGTTGCCGTAACGGAAGGTGACAAGGTTGAGGTTCAAATTAAACTTGGCTGGCAGGTTAATACCACTGCAGTCGGTGATTTAGTGAAAGAAATTAATGCTGTTTCAGAGGAACAAGTAGATTTCTTAATGAAAGAATATAAAGAAAAGTACATCATCGCAACGGATGATATTAATTCCATACGTTATCAAGCAAAAGAAGAAATTGCTATGAAAAAAATGTTAGAAGAAGCTGGTTGTGGCGCTTATACCAATACCTTTGAAGACTTATACGGCATGGAACAATTACCAGGTCTTGCAAGTCAGCGATTGATGGAAGCTGGATATGGCTACGGTGGTGAAGGTGATTGGAAAGTATCTGCAATGACTCATATCATTAAACAAATGTCCGAAGGTCTAGAAGGTGGAACTGCATTTATGGAGGACTACACTTATGACTTAACAAAAGGCAACGAATTATCACTTGGTGCTCATATGCTTGAAGTGTGTCCATCTATCGCAACTGACAGACCAAAGATAGAAGTACATCCACTTGGCATTGGCGGTAAAGCAGATCCGGCTCGTCTTGTTTTCGAAGGACATCCAGGAAAAGCAATTGTTGTATCACTTGTTGATATGGGTGGTCGCTTAAGACTGATTGTACAAGACGTAGAAGCAGTTAAACCTATCTATGACATGCCAAATCTACCAGTAGCACGTGTTATGTGGAAAGCTATGCCCGATCTAAAAACCGGAGCCGAATGTTGGATTTTAGCAGGAGGTGCTCATCACACCGTCTTCACTTATACCATTACTGCTGAACAAATGCAGGATTGGGCTGAGATCATGGGAATCGAATATGTTCACATTTCTAAGGACACCACAATAGAAGGATTAAAGCAATTATTATTTCTTCAAGACATTGCCTGGAAATTGAAATAAGCAATAGAAAGGAAGTACTTAACCTATGTTAGAAACTTTAAAAAAGCAAGTGTTTGAAGCAAATATGTTGCTCCCAAAATACGGACTTATCACCTTTACCTGGGGCAATGTTTCCGGTATTGATAGAGAATCCGGATTAATCGTTATTAAACCCTCCGGAGTAGAATATGACGTAATGACATTAAATGATATGGTTGTTGTTGATTTAGAAGGTAATCCTGTGGAAGGAGAACTAAATCCCTCTTCTGATACTGCAACTCATATTGAATTATATAAAGCATTTCCTAATATCGGTGGTGTAGTGCATACCCACTCTCGTTGGGCAACAACCTTTGCTCAATCCGGTAGAGGCATTCCCGCTCTTGGAACCACCCATGCCGACTATTTCTATGGTGAGATACCATGTACGCGCAAAATGACGCCAGGCGAAATCAGTACTGCTTATGAAAAAGAAACCGGAACGGTCATTATTGAACGCTTTGAAAAAGCAGGTATTAAGCCCGAGGACATTCCCGGAGTAGTTGTCCATAGTCATGGACCATTTACCTGGGGTACCGATGCTAAAAATGCGGTACACAATGCTGTGGTCTTAGAAGAAGTAGCCTTTATGGCATGGCATAACCTTTCATTATCCGATAACACTATACCTTCCATGCAGCAAGAACTTCTCGATAAACACTATTTACGTAAGCACGGCAAAAACGCTTATTATGGGCAGAAGAAATAGCCTTAAATCTAGATTAGTAGAGATTTGGTGGTCGCCTGTTGCTGTTGTACTTTCAATTCTAATTTAGGTTTTGATAACAGACGGGGATGCAGGGATATAATAAAGAAGTTTTTCAGTTGCTATGACACTTTCACTCAATAATTCGCTCGGATAGGACGGCAAAACCAGCCGTTCTCTCCGAACGGATTATTGAGCGAAAGTGTCGCCGCAAACGAAAAACTTTTTTTTATTATATCCCTACATCCCCGTCTGTTATTTTACGTTATTGATAGAATTGAAAGTGCAACAGCAACAGGCGACCACCAAATCTATTCGGGTTGAGAATTAAATATATAGGTACAAAACATTGAGTTCTTATAATTTTTAAGGTTAAGCAAAAAACATAATGCACAAAAATATTTATACCCAAAACACTCTTCTAACGTCAACTTTATCCACAAATCTAGCTACAAATAACTATATTATGTTACTAGAATGTGTTAATTGTTGCATTTCCTACTTTTTAAAATGAGAAAGCATTTTTCAAATCATCTTTCTTATCAAAGCTAACAGTTAATTGATACCCTCTTAACTGAGAAAACCATTGCTATTACCTAATTCATTTATATAACTTATTTTTATTCTCATCCTTTTGCCTTAATTCTTTTGTTCTAATCCTTTTTCTCTTAAGTAAATCCCGTTCAGATTTGGGGGTGGCGGGTATTTTTTTGTAAATTCTAATCTAAATTTTCGACAACAGGAGGCTTCCCGGGTATATATGAATCTAGTTTTTCCGTTGCTATGACATTTTCTTTCAGTAGTACGCTTTGAGTGGACAACAGAGGCAGTTGTCCGCTCTAAGCGTACTACTGGAAGAAAGTGTCGACGCAAAGGAAAAACTAGTTATTCATATATACCCGGGAGGCCTCCTGTTGATGTAAACTTTCGTAGAATTTACAAAAGAATACCCGCCACCCCCAAATCTAAAAAAGTTTTCTTTTTATATTGATACAAGTTGTAAAATCATCTATAATATACTTATTGTTTTCGTATACTATATTTTAGCAATATTAATTCTCTACACTGGAAGATTTCATATAAAGGAGTTCTCATGAAAAAAACATTAATCATATTATGCGCGATAAGTTTGTTACTAAATAGTTCTGCCGTTGTGAATGCTCATGTTATTACAAATACGGTTGATACTAATGTTATTACCAGTACTCAAGATACTCAGACAACTGATACAGACACTGTAGCATCTACTCATGAACCAAGTACCTCTCCATGGCCGGAAGAAGCTCCAACAGTGAATTCAGAAGCTGCGATTGTTATGGAAGCCTCCACTGGGGCAATTCTATATTCTAAAAATATTCATGATACTTTCTATCCGGCTAGTATTACCAAAATTTTAACTGCCTTACTTGCCATAGAGAATTCCTCTTTGGGTGAAACCGTGACTTTTTCGAAAGAAGCAATATTTGATGTAGATTTAGATAGCAGCCGAATCGGAATCGATGTAGGTGAAAAGCTTACTATGGAACAAAGTTTATATGGAATCATGCTGGAATCTGCTAATGAGGTATCCTATGGAATAGCAGAACATATCTCTGGCGATGTTAAATCCTTTACTAAATTAATGAATGAAAAGGCAGTCGAACTTGGTTGTACCGATTCCAATTTTGTCAATCCACATGGTTTACCGGATCCAGATCACTATACCTCAGCTTATGATATGGCGTTGATATCTAGAGCTGCTATTAACAACAAGACATTCCGCGAGATAACTGGTTCCCGTACCTATACGATCCCTCCTACTAATATTCAAGAGGAGACCAGATATTTAGCTAATCATCATAAATTAGTCAGAAATGACAGTTCATTTGAAGGATGTATCGGTGGAAAAACCGGTTACACCTCTAAAGCACAATATACCTTAGTAACTTTTGCTGAGCGAGATGGAGTAACTCTCATTAGTGTTATTTTACATTGTGACAGTATTACAAATGAATATGCTGATACCACTAATTTATTGAATTATGCTTTTGACAATTATTCTGTTTATAGTATAGCAGAAATAGAAGAACCTAATACTATAGATTCTTCACCTCTATTTACCAAATACAGTTCCTTATTCAGCAGCACCAATTCTCGTTTACAGGTTAGCCCAAATGGAAATATCGTTTTACCTAAATCAGCTTCCTATGAAGATGCTGAAAAGGAAATCACCTTGTCACCAATTTCATCCATAGTGGAGGGTGAAAATGTCATTGGTTCCATATCCTATACTTATAATGGAATCTACGTTGGTTCTGCGGATGTTATATATAACAATAAAGTTACCCCTTCATTACTAAAAAATTCTTTTATACCATCCCCTACAGCAGTTGCAGATGCACAAACTTATGAGACTACTGGAAATCAACCTACCTCTTTAAATAATAAAAAATCAATTATAATTGGTATTATTATTGGCGTAATCATTCTAGGAGCAGGCTTATATATTGTTTTGGTAGAATTACCATATCGACGACGTAGAAGTGCTTATCATCAGAAAAGAGAGCACAAAAAGCGTTCCTCAGATAAATCTTATCTTGATTTTTGATTATAACAAAATTAGTGAACCAATAAAAAGCAGAATAGCGAACAATAGACGTGAGAAGCAAGTGGTTTTACCTTACTTCTCACGTCTATTATTTACGTCTATTATTTACGTTTATTATTTACGTCTATTATTTACGTCTATTATTTACGTCTATTCTTATACATATCTTTCATCTGCGTTTTGCTTATAGAATTAAATCTCTTAATTTTTCTCCTTTTAATTCTGCTTCACTCCAACCAATCACTGCAAATTTACCCTTCGAATGTTCATCAACCTTGTTTATCCACTGTATTTCATTACTAGCTTTTGCAATTAACAACGCATTAGTAGTGCCTGTTTGATAAAGTGACGAATTAATAACCCACCACTTTGTATGAATCCCTGCACGTTTTAAATCTTCCTCAAGACGTAGTGCCTCATATACGGGTGTTGTTTCTGCCAGCGTCACTATAATTACTTCTGTCTCATTCTCATTTCGAAGCCTTGGTAATAGCTTTTTCACTGATTCCGGAATATCACCCTGGGAACGTTGAATCTCCTTATGGTAGCTTTGTGTGGAATCAAGAAGCAAAAGGGTGTGCCCGGTTGGCGCCGTATCAATGACAACAACTTGTTCTTCCGCCTTTTCAACGATCTGAGCAAAAGCTCTAAATACTGCTATCTCTTGTGTACAAGGGGAACGCAAATCCTCTTCCACATACGCAATATCCTCACCAGACATAGTTTCTCTTGCCTTATTAACTACTTCCTCTTGATACTTCTTAAGTTCTGCCTGTTCATCAATATGGCTTATAGTAATACCACTGCTCTCGTCTATTACGAATCTAAGATGTTCAGCTGGATCTGTAGTGGTTAAATGTACTTTCTTACCCTTTGCTGCTAAACCTAATGCAAGCGCTGCCGCAATGGTTGTTTTTCCAACACCACCTTTACCCATAGTAAAGATTACCTTTTTATTCGAATGATACAGGTCATCAATCACCGTTTTTAATTGTGGCGTAGTTTGAGTGTTAAGGATATCTTCATAAACAAGATAATTATCCTTCTTAAGAAATGCTCTTACATTCTGCATTCCAGTAATATTGTAAGCTCTCAGGGGAATGATATAGGTAGTAAAGTTCTTTAACCCCTGTGGTAGATCTGCAATTGCCTTTTGTTGTTTTTGATATAGTCCCTCTGAAATAGTATCATCAAAGGAATTGAGTATTCCATTTATAATCAAAGTCTGATTGTTAACACCTATTTCAGAAAGTTCTTTTGATGCTCTTTCCGCTTCTTTAAGTGGTGCCATTTCAGGACGGGTAACTAATATTAATGTTGTAAGACTTCCATTTGCTAAGGTTTCAACTGCTTTCTTATAAACTTCTTTTTTACTCTCAAGACCAGAAAGCTGCCCTAAGCAAGAGGCTCCATGGCTGCTTTCACTGATAAAGTTACTCCAAGCAGAAGGGAGTTGAAGCATTCTAAGTGTATGACCGGTGGGTGCGGTATCGAAGATAATATGGTCAAACTCCTTTTGTAATACTTCATCCGTAATGAACTTGGAAAACTCGTTAAAAGCTGCTATTTCCACCGTACAGGAACCCGAAAGCTGTTCTTCCATATTATTCAGCACTGCAATAGGAAGCTGCCCCCGAAAGGGTGCCAGTACACCCTCACGATATTCTGCTGCTGCTTCTATCGGGTCTAAATTAGCTACTACCAGATTCGGAACTTCCTTGATAGAAACACCTTTATTGTCTAGTTTCATATTAAATACATCTTGCAAATTAGATGCTGGATCTGTGCTAATTAAAAAAACCTTTTTACCATTATCTGCAAGAGTTACAGCTGTTGCACAAGCAGTTGAAGTCTTACCAACACCACCTTTACCTGTATAGAACAGATATTTAGTAAGTTCAATATTTTGTGGATCAAAAATCTCCATCTAAAGTACCTCCTTAATTTCATTACACTAACAGCAATCCCCGCCATCGCAGTTACAGCCCACTGCCGCCTTTTTAATAGTAGCTTTTACAATTCTTCCCTTCTTCTTGTTATTAAATATATCACTAGGAAGTTCAAAATAAGTAACCAATTCTACATTAGATGGGTACCGTCCAGTCATAATTACTTCATCTTCCAGTACAACAGCTGGTAATTTATCTATTCCATTTTCACTATTAATGAGGGCATTAATAACTTTATTATTGATAAATTCCATAGGAGAATTGGTTAGATTGAAGCGTTCAACCTCTATTCCACTATTTTTTAAGGTGTTGAGTACTGTTGAAATTCTTAATAGTTCTGGATCAACCCCAACACCACATAGCCCAGTAGAACAACACATAGCTGGTTCATAAATTTTCATCTTTTTCATTATAAACTCCATTCTGCCTGCTTATCAGGCCTCTATTCTTAAATATTTTTGATAGATGGTTGTGGAAACCAATGGCCGGTTCTGTTAACAAATTTAACAAGTAATAGCATGACCGGAACTTCAGTTAGAACCCCAACTGTAGTAACAAGTACAACAGGTGAATCTGCACCAAAAAGTGTGATAGCAACTGCTACTGATAATTCGAAAAAGTCTGAGGCACCTATTAGAGCAGCGGGTGCAGCGATATCATGAGGCAGTTTTAACCCTTTGCATGCCATGTATGCAAACGCAGAAGTAAGAACATTCTGCAAGATGAGTGGCACAGCGATTAGAAGGACATGGAGTGGATTGTTAAGGATTGCCTCTCCCTGGAATGAAAATATTATAATAAGAGTCATAAGGAGACCAATGGTTGTAATATTCTCGAATTTTGGAATGAATTTATTCGTGAAATATTCCTCACCCTTATTCTTTATCATTAGGATTCGTGTAAGAAAACCTCCGCCCAGTGGGATAACAACAAATAAGATAACAGATAATATTAATGTATCCCATGGAACCTGTATGTTGTTAACACCTAGTAAAAAAGATACGATTGGAACAAATGCAACTAAGATTATTAAATCATTTGTAGCAACTTGCACTAGCGTATAAGCAGGATTACCCTTTGTTAAGTTACTCCATACAAACACCATGGCAGTACACGGGGCTGCTCCTAATAATACTGCACCCGCAACATAATCGCGTGCTAATTCTGTCGGGATAAGTGTTTTAAAAACCACATAGAAAAACAAAGTAGCAAGACCAAACATTAAGAATGGTTTGATTAACCAGCTAGTTCCACAAGACACGATCAATCCCCCAGGATTCTTTCTTACGTTCTTTATAGATTGAAAATCCACCTTTAACATCATTGGGTATATCATAATCCAGATCAGTATGGCAATGGGAATAGAGATATGTGCATACTCAAACTGCTGTAGAAATGATGGTATACCTGGTAACAATTTACCAATAAAAATACCTGTAACCATACATAGGGCTACCCAAAATGTTAAGTACTTTTCAAAAAAACCAATACCTTGTGTTTTATTTTTACTCATATTACGCCTCCTTTAGCTATTACAAAGATTCTGCGCTTTGCATATTTTACAATCCTTGTAATCAATCTGATATGTGGGAAGTTCTCTTAACTTGATTTGTAAGTACTCCCATAGTTCTTTATGTTCTTCCTTGAATTTATCACTTATTCGGTAATATGCCCATTGTGCTTGCTTATAGCTGTCAAGTATGCCACATTTCTTAAGTGCCATCAGATGTCTTGATGCGTTAGATTGTGTCATTAATAAGCAAGCCTCAATTTCACAGACACACATTTCATTTTCCAGAAGTATTGATAATATCCGTAATCTACTTTCCTCAGATAAAGCTTTAAACATATCAATCACATATATCATCTCCTATACCTAGTTTTCCTTCCTATATATCTATATGAGCATATATTCATATACTATGCTATTTCAACTTAATGGTTACACTTTATTTTCGTCCTTAGCTTTGATGAATTGCTTTTGACCACCCGAAAGATTATAAACATTTTTGAAACCATTATTCTTCAAGATATTTTGTGTTGCATTTCCGGTAACACCCTTATTACAATAAGTAATTGTTACTATGTCTTTGTCTAGTTTCTTAACAACATCTCTCAGTTTTGCATGTGGAATATTCTCAGAAGTTTCAATATGATTTTTTTCATATTGCTGCTTCACCCTGGCATCAATAAGTACATATTTCTGACCAGATTGAATTAAATTGTTTAACTCCTGTGCAGACATTAAAGGTCTTCCATTACTAATGGCATTATCCAATATCATACCGGTATACATAACCGGATCTTTGGTGGTTGAAAAAGGAGGCGCATATGCCAAATCAAGATGAAACAAATCCTCTACCTTTGCTTTAAAAGAGATTGCAGTTGCAAATACATCTATTCTTTTGTCAACACCCTCATAACCTACTATCTGAACACCTAAAAGCCTACCACTCTTTTTATCAGCTATCCCTTTGATAACCATTTCTCTTCCACCCATATATTCAGGCTTATTTGGTTTGATATTGTGGCAGACTGCAACCTCATAACCTTGCTCTGTGGCTTCACGCTCCGATAAACCTGTTTGAGCAACTGTCATATCAAAAATCTGAAAGATACCAGTTCCAAGAATACCTCTAAAAGTAAGACTTCCTCCTGTTATACTATCTCCCGCTATTCTTCCTGTTTTGTTAGCGGTAGATCCGAGAGGTCTATATACTGGTTTTCCAGTTACTACATGAAATTGTTCAATACAATCACCACAGGCATAGATATCTTTATGGTTTGTTCTCATTTTCTCGTCCACTTTAATGGCACCGGTAATACCTAGCTCAATTCCTGCATGTTTAGCAAGTTCTGTATTAGGACGTACCCCTGTAGAAAGAAGTACCATATCTGATTCTATCGTTATACCGTCTGACAAAACGACACTATTGGACTTAATTTCAGTAGTAGAGGAATTTGTTATTACCCTAACACCCTTTCTTTCTAACTGCTCTTGCACATATACCGCCATATCACTATCAAGTCCGGGTGTTACCTGGGGCAGCTTTTCTACCATTGTTACCTTGATACCTAAACCTATCAGGTTCTCACATACTTCCATCCCAATAAAACCGGTACCAATTATTGTCGCTAATTTCGGTTTATTTGCATCGATAAAAGTTTTGATCTTATTCATATCATTTATATTTCTCAAGGTAAAAACATGTGTGCCATCTGCACCTATTATTTTCGGCACAACAGCTCTTGCGCCTGTAGCAATTACAAGCCTATCATAGGTATCTGTGAATATCTCTCCAGTGGTATAGTTCTTAACCTCCACAATCTTTTCTTTGGGGTTAATAGAGAGCACCTCGTGTAGTGTAAGTACATCTACATTATACTTACTTTTAAAGAAAGCCGGATCACGTGGTGTAAGTTCCTCAACACTTTGAATCTCTCCACCAATGTAGTAAGGCATTCCACATCCCGAATATGAGATAAAATTATCTTTCTCATAGATAACAATTTCAGCCTCTTCGTCATTTCTCCTTGCTTTTGCTGCAGCGGACGTTCCAGCGGCTACAGCACCTATTAAAACTATTCGCATAATCCCACCTCCTCTGAATTCTTACAAATGCAATTCTCTTGTCCTGTTGTTATATTGTTCCAAAATTTATTTACTTCAGCAACTTTTTCTTCATTAATACTATATCTTATCCAGGCTCCATCTTTTCTACTCTTCACAAGATTACATTCTGTCAAAATCTTCATGTGATAGGAAAGAGTTGGCTGTGTAATATGAAAAGATTCAAGTATAAGACATGCGCACATCTCACCGCAAGATAACATTTCCACTATTTTTAGTCTTGTTTCATCTGATAATGCTTTAAATATCGGTACATATAGCTCATGTAATTCCATTTTAATCTCCTTATATAAATGTAATATAGATGTTTATCTATGTGATCAGTATACTATTCATATAGATATCTGTCAATGTTGTTCTGTTTTATTTTATAAATTTTAGTATAACAAAAAACAGCGGGCAATATAGCTCGCTGCTTACTTTTTCAACCACTGGCCTTTGTAGCCACGTAACTCTATAGGATAATTTATTTACCTGCACCTAACTGGATTCGAACCAGCGGCCTACCGCTTAGGAGGCGGTCGCTCTATCCTACTGAGCTATAGATGCATTACTACCAGATAGCAGTAGATTTATTCTACTATTTTATTCTTATTAAGTCAACCTTAATTCAAATATTTATCAGAACTAAAATCGATATTTCCCTGCACCCAAACATCACCTTTAAACCGTCTACCAATGGTTGGCTCTCCAAGAAGGTCTTTTTTATTAATTGCTACCTGCATAATAACATCATTGCAGTTAACCATTAAGTCATATACCTCTTCTCCTGTTTGTTCGTTAATAACACTTTCCATATCTGTAATTGTCCCTAATATCGTATAGTTGTCTGACTCAGATCCAAAAGGTGTAAAGGATGTTTCAACAATAGTATAAATATCTTCAAATTTAGCCCTCTTAGATATCATTGCATACATATCAATATCATCAATTGTTAAACTGTCTATGGCATCCTGATTGCCCTTTTTAGCCTCAGCAATTAATTGTCTTCGATATTGAGTATCAGCGCTACTATTCTTTTCTAATTTCTCATCACGTTCCAAAGGAAGCAATATCTTAGCGGATACTGAAAGTGCTGACAAATATATTGGCCATGCCATACCTCGCTGGTTCTTTCCTTGCCCCTCTGTTAAGTAATCTACTACATTCTGCAAATAGAATATTAGAGATACTCCAAGTCTTACGTCATCACACATTCCAGTGTAGGCATCTGTATCTACTCTCTTTATTATAGATGTCTCTTCTTTAGTACTAATATATTGTCCTTTAAAATAAGGGAAATAATGTTCCATATAAAACTTTCCTTCCGAGTCATATTCTCCTCTCACAGTAATTCCCATGTGTTTGGAAAAATCTTTGGATATCTCGGCAAATTTCTTATTATCCTGTGTATTAAAAGTTTTTTTCTCTGTTGGTTGTTCTATGATTATGCCCACTAATCTTTCCAACTCTTTCCTATCAATAATTTCACTAAATCCTATTGCTCTTAAATAACTATGCACAATCATTCACCACCTAACTTATTTACTTAATTTATATCTTAGATTCATCACATTATATGGAACCTAGCTTATTTAACATACCTATTTGTTAAGAATATTATACATAAAATCGCGTATCTATTACTTATATCACATTTTTCACCTACTGGCAAGAAATATTAAAACGATCATATTTCTATGGTATCTACAATAAATAATGTTAATTCCTTTTTTAAATCCTTTTCGACCCAGGAAGAATATTTTTTTCCTCTTGAATCTGAAATCATATGTAGTACAGGTCTTGTAGGACATTTCATGTTTTGACGCAGTACTATTCCTTTTTCACCTTCATTTGTTATAACTGCGGTACCGTTAGGATAAGCTGCCACCGATTCCATAAAGTAATTCACACAATCAAAATCGAATTTAACACCTGCCTGACTAATTATATAATTAATCGTGTCATGAACCTTCATCTTAGGCACTAAATATCCATATACTTTACTATCAAAATAATCACATATAGCTACTATTTTACTACCAATTTTTATTTTATCTTCTTTTAAGTGAAATGGATATCCTGAACCGTCCAATCTTTCATGGTGGCATAAAATAATGTTTTTCGATACTAGTGTTAGCCAATCCTCCTTAATAACGGAAGAATAACCATAAACTACATGTTTCATTAATTCTTTTCTGTCAGCTTCTTTGCTATCATGATAATTATAATTCAAATAATCAAAATTCATATAATTATATCCGATATCATGTAATAGGCTTCCAACTGCTATATCTCGAACCTTTGATTTTGAAAGTTTCATCCGTAATGCTAATAGGACAGATAGCGCACAAACATTGATAGAATGAGAATATGTACTTTCACTTTTTTTTCTAACACCTGATATATTAAACATAACTTCTGGCTGTTTTATCACATCGTTTATAATTGCTTCTGCAACCAGTTGGATTTCTTCAAGTTCACCATTACCCTGATAAGAATATTTTTCTATAATCTCTCTCACAATATCTTGACAATGATCTTTTATTATAATCTCAATATTATCCTGATTTTGTACTCCTTTTGAAAGCTCATCTTCTATATATATGGTGTCAATATCTAATTCCATTAATTTTTTAATATATTCTTTTTTCACAATAGTTCCAGCTGGCATTAGCAAAATTCCACTCCCAATCAAAATGTCTCTTGCCAGCATCTCATTCCCCTTAACCGTATCCAGCGAAATTCTTCTCATTACAATCTCCTCTTATTTATAACTACTAATACCATTATACTATCTATCTCCTATATAATACAATAATCCATTTATACTGCTTATGTCAATATACTCATTAAAATATCTATAGTTGGTTTGTTATTTATTTAACATAAAATAAATTTAATCCATTTATTTTTGTGTAAATTGCAAATACATTTTGTTCAATTGTGCATTATGTACATATATCACTTTAATTATTCGTTATTTTTTACATCATTTTATAATTTATTTATATAAAAACCTTTGACAATTGGAGTGTTTTTTGTTATATTCAATTTGTAATAAATTTTAAACTAACTTGTTAATTATTTAACACACATCATATAAATTTTATAGGAGGATTTTAATTATGGCAGATAAAAAACAACCAACACCGCAAGAACATGTTGATTTATTAGTAAAAAACGCTAAAGTTGCGTTAAAAGAATTCATGGAGTACGATCAAGAAAGAATAGACAATATTGTACGTGAAATGGCACTTGCCGGTCTTGAAAAACAACAGATTTTAGCTAAGATGGCTGTTGAAGAAACAGGAAGAGGTATTTACGAAGATAAAATCACAAAAAATATATTCGCAACAGAATATATTTGGCACTCAATAAAATATCAAAAAACAGTTGGTATCATTGAGGATAACGAAGAAGAAGACTTTATGTTGGTTGCAGAACCTATAGGTATTGTTGCCGGTGTTACTCCTGTTACAAATCCAACTTCAACAACAATGTTTAAGATTATCTCCTGCATAAAGACTCGTAATCCTATTATATTTGGTTTTCATCCAAGCGCACAACAGTGTTCTAAAGCAGCTGCACAAACTTTATTAGATGCTGCAATCGCTGCTGGTGCTCCTGAAAATTGTATTCAATGGATTGAATATCCTTCCATCGATGCAACATCAATTCTTATGAACCATCCTGGTGTAGCTTGTATTCTTGCAACTGGTGGTCCTGGTATGGTTAAATCAGCATATTCTTCCGGAAAGCCAGCTCTTGGCGTAGGACCTGGAAACGTACCTTGTTTTATTGAGAAAACTGCTGTACTAAAAAGATCTGTTAATGATTTAGTTCTTTCAAAATCATTTGATAACGGTATGATATGCGCTTCTGAACAAGCGGCTATTATAGAAGCTCCTGTATATAAAGAAGTTGTAGAGTTAATGAAAAAAGCGGGCTGCTATTTTGCAACAAAAGAAGAAATTCAAAAACTTGAACCTGTTGTTATAAACCTAGAGAAAAATGCTGTTAATCCTAATATTGTTGGTCAATCACCAGTTGCTATTGCTGCTTTAGCAGGTTTTACAATCCCAAGTGATACAAAAGTTTTATGTACAGAGCTTGATGGTGTTGGTGTAGATTATCCACTGTCAAAGGAAAAGTTATCACCTGTTCTAGCAGTTGTTAAAGCTAAAGATGTAGAAGATGGTTTTGTACTATGTGAAAAAATGCTTTCAAATGGTGGTATGGGACATTCATCCGTTCTTCACTCAACAGATTCCAAAGTTATTGAAGAATTCTCTAATAGAATGAAAACAGGACGTATTATTATTAACTCTCCTTCAACTCATGGTGCTATTGGTGATTTATATAACACAAATATGCCATCCTTGACACTAGGATGCGGATCCTACGGTGGAAACTCAACTACACATAATGTATCAGCTGTTGACCTTGTTAATATCAAACGTGTAGCAAAGAGGAGAAATAATATGCAGTGGTTTAAAATTCCTAACAAAATTTATTTTGAATCTGGTTCTATTGCTTATTTAGCTAAGATGCCTGACATTACAAAAGCTTTTATCGTAACAGATCCAGCTATGACTCAATTAGGTTATGTAAACAAAATCTTATATCAATTAAGAAAACGTGAAGAATATGTGCATTGCGAAATCTTTGATCAAGTTGAGCCAGACCCATCATTAGAAACAATTATGAAGGGTGTTGAATCTATGAATAAATTCAAACCTGATGTTATTATTGCCCTAGGTGGTGGTTCTGCTATTGATGCTGCTAAGGGAATGTGGCTATTCTATGAAGATCCGGAAGCTGATTTCAAGAATATGTCATTAAAGTTCTTAGATATTAGAAAGAGGACTTACAAATTTCCTCAACTTGGTAAAAAGACTAAATTGGTAGCAATTCCTACCACTTCAGGTACTGGTTCAGAAGTTACCTCCTTCGCAGTTATTTCAGATAAAGTTGAGAACAAGAAATATCCATTAGCTGATTATGAATTAACTCCTGATATTGCAATAATAGATCCAGATTTTGTTATGTCTGTTCCAAAGAAGTCAACTGCATGGACCGGTATGGATGTATTGACACATGCAATTGAAGCCTATATTTCTATTTTAGCTTCAGATTTTACCGATGCACTTTCGGTTCAAGCAATTGATATGGTATTTACCTACCTAAAGAGATCTTATGATTTGGGCGCTAAAGATCCTGTAGCACGTGAAAAAATGCACAATGCATCAACTATGGCAGGTATGGCTTTTACAAATGCTTTCTTAGGTATCAATCATTCCTTAGCTCATAAGCTTGGTGGTGAATTCCATGTACCTCATGGTTGTGCTAATGCAATTCTTTTACCACATGTAATTAGATATAATGGAACTTCATGCCCAACCAAATTTACATCATGGGCAAAATATGAAAGTTATATCGTTGGGGATAAAATCTTCTCATTAATGAATAAACTTGGATACAAACCAAAAAATAATGACGATGCAGTTGAGATATTAGCATCTGAAGTAGAGAAGATGAATGCATATTTAGAAATTCCTGCAACCTTAAAAGAATATGGAATTAATGAAAAGACCTTTTTAAATAGAGTTGGCGATCTTGCAGATTTAGCATTTAGCGATCAGTGTACAACAGCTAATCCTCGTTTACCATTAGTTTCAGAATTAGAAAATTTATATATGATAGCTTACTTTGGAAAAGATAACGTTCCAGCTAAAAAGAAATAATTTTGTTTTAAATAACGAATGAATACTTCCTATGCAATGTGCTTTTATTTAAAATATATTAGATGTTTATAATAAAAAGAGTTTTTTAGTTGTCAGACGAATGTGTCAGCAACTAAAAAACTCTTTTTAATTAAATATTTATCTTCATTTTAACTAATTCATGTATTCTCTACTTTTTTTTGCTTCTTCTAAAGCTAACTTTTCTTCTTCTGCTAACACTACAAATGATTCACCTTTTATTATTTCTTTTATATAAGTATAACATCCTTCTCTACTGGAATGCATTGAGTTAATAATAAATCCATCATTATTATCATTAAGAAGAGCTATTGCAAAACTAAGTTTACCACCCATTTCTTTAAAAGCATCATATTTTACTATTCCGGTTTTTTGATATGTGATTAGTAAATTCTCGCTTACTTTTTCCAACTTAGTTTTTAATTTCTTACTTTCGATTTTTAATTCATCAACTTCTATAAATCTTTTTATAAACTGACTTTCAAGATTTTCTCCATCAGCACCTGACATAAATTTCTTATATTTTTTATTAAGTTTGTTTATACGTATTGATTGAACAATAATCAATAGAAACAATAATGTTGTGAAAGCAGCAAAACCAATTAAAACGTATCCCATGTCTAAATTAAATTGTTCGAATAATTCCATTTTATCTTATCTCCTTATTAATCCCCATATTATATTCTAAATTGACTATTAATTTTACCATACCATTATTAACTTTACTAATTTAAGGTTTCAAATAATTCTATGATTCTTTCTAACTCTTCTGTTGAATAATATTCTATCTCTATTTTCCCATTGTTATTTGCTTTTTTCTTAATATATACTTTTGTACCAATAATATTTTTCATTTTTTCTTCTAAATCTTTATATATAAACCTATCTTCTTTGGTAACCGCTATTTCCTCTTTTTCAACTTTTATTTTGATAATATTTTTAACTAATTTTTCAGTTTCTCTAACACTAAGTTTTTCATCAAATACTTTCATGGCAACTTGATATTGCAAATCAGGTTCTTCTATCGCTAATAATGTCCTTGCATGTCCGCTTGAGATCATACCATCTATTAACATTTGTTGAACCTTAACATTCAATTTTAATAATCTCATTGAATTTGTTACAGCTACTCTACTCTTGGATACCCGCTCCGCTATTTCATCTTGTTTCAGATTAAATTCTTTTATAAGATTTTGATAGGCGATTGCTTCCTCAATTGGATTTAAATCTTCTCTTTGTATATTCTCAATCAATGCAATTTCTATTATTTCTTGAGGAGAATAATCTTTAATAATTGCTGGAACTTTCTTTAGCCCTGCTAATCTAGCAGCTCTCCATCTTCTTTCACCGGCTATTATTATGTAATATTTATCTTTTTTTTGAAGAATTAAAGGTTGAATCACACCAAATTGCTTAATTGAATCCGCTAATTCCTGTATTGCATCCTCATCAAAGCTTTTCCTTGGTTGGCCTTTATTAGGTTCTATTTCATTTATATTAATTAATGTTTCACGTGAAACATTATCTTCACCATTTTTTGCGTCATCTTTTTTGTTTTTTTCTACTTTTTCAGGTATCATAGAATCTAAACCTTTTCCAAGACCTCTTTTCGTAACAGCCATAAATTTACCTCACCTTTCATTACACTTACTTATTTATAGTACAAACATTATATTATGAACAGTAAAAGCTTTCATTATATCATGACAGAAAGCGTGTCCATGATCTTGTTACTCCAATCGGAATCCGCAAGCAAGCTTGCAATTCCTCATTCCGCCTTCATTATATCATGGACAGAAAGCGTGTCCATGATCTTGTTACTCCAATCGGAATAGCAAACAAGCTTGCAATTCCTCATTCCGCCTTCATTATATCACAGGTTATTCTTCTCTTTCAATTACCTCATCTGCCAAATCACGATATCCTTCTGCCCCAGCTGATTTTGGATCATACATGTTTATCGGTAGCCCATGACTAGGAGCCTCAGCTAATCGTACATTTCTTGGTATTATAGACTTGTATATTGTTTGTTTTAAGTTTGATTTTACATTTTCCACTACTTGTAGAGATAAGTTAGTTCGTGCATCAAACATAGTAAAAACAACACCCTCAATTTCTAAATTAGGGTTCAATCTTTTTTTAACCAGGTTTATAGTATGTATTAATTGTGTTAATCCTTCTAATGCATAATACTCACATTGAATCGGTACTAATACTGTATCAGCTGTAGTCATAGCATTAACAGTTAATGTATTTAAAGATGGTGGACAATCAATTATAATAAAATCAAAATCATTTCTAATTTTTTCAATTTCATTTTTTAGAATATATTCCTTATCCTCTATGCCTATTAATTCAATTTCAGCACCAGCAAGATTTACATTTGATGGTAATAGAGAAAGATTATCAAAAATATTAACAAGCATGCATTCCTTAATTGTGCATTCACCGATTATTAATTGATAAACTGTGTTTGTTAAATTATTCTTATCAACACCTAATCCACTGGAAGTATTACCTTGTGGGTCAATGTCTATTGTTAAAACTTTTTTCCCTTTTTCCGCTAGGCAGGCAGATAGATTTATTGCAGTCGTAGTTTTACCGACTCCGCCTTTTTGATTAGCGACAGCTATAATACGCCCCATGTAATTATTCCTCCTATAATATTTTTGATTTGAGCAACAATCCTATTATAGCATTGTTTATTTTATATATCTATACTTTACGACATATTATTTATAAATAGTTGAAATTATCAATTTCTATATTCAATATTTACTATTTCAATATTCATTCTAATATGATTTGATAATGACAAATATCCAAAATGAAATGTTTCACGTGAAACATTTCATTTTGGATTAAATAAAGCGTACAATTAAAAATCATAATTGTACGCTTTATAACATTTAGTAATATATTGCAATATATACTACTTGTATATATATTAGCAGTTATATTAGTTCTATCTATACTTCTTGTATATATATTAGCAGTTATTATATTAGTTATATCTATACTACCTGTTTATATATTGGCAGTTGTTTTATTAGCTTTATCTATACTACCTGTTTATATATTAGCAATCATTATATTAATAACATCTATACTATTATTTCTATATTAGTTGCTTACTTTAGCTGTTATTATATTACCTCAATATATTTCTACAATGTTTTTCTTTATTGCATATACAGCAGCCTGTGTCCGATCAGATACAGATATCTTTTTAAATATATTAGAAACATGATTTTTTACAGTCTTTTCACTAATTGAAAGCGTATACGCAATCTCTTTATTAAACAATCCCTCTGTCAATAATTTTAATACTTCAATTTCTCTTCTTGTCAAAAATTGATCGTTGTTAATTATATACTCATTTTTCTTTTCTATAGTTTCTTTTAATAAAGCTGCTAATTCATTTTGTATATATTTTTCACCTTTATAAACAGCAAATATTGCTTTTCTCACAATTGCTGATTCAGAATCTTTTAATATATAACCATCAGCACCAAATTCAACTGCTCTTAGTAAATATTCAATTTCGTTATGAATTGTAAGCATTAAAATCCTACATTTAGATTTTTTCTTTTTAATTTGCTCTAGTACCTTAAGACCATTCATATGAGGCATATTAATGTCTAGTAGAACCACGTCTGGGTTAAGGATATCAATTGAACTCAGGCATGAATTACCATCTCCTGCTTCTCCAATAACCTTAATATCTCCTTCTAACTCTAATAACTGTTTAAGTCCTTCTCTCACCATACAGTGGTCATCAACTATCATTATTTTGATTGGTTCCATTATCAGTCCTCCTTGAACGTTCTTACTGGTACTTCCACTAATATTTTTGTACCACTATTAATTCTTGATTCAATTTTTATTTCCCCAGATAAAAGTAATACTCTCTCTTTCATAATTGATAAACCAAATCCAGATAATATACTTTTATCTACGTCATTACATAATATTTCATTATTAAAGCCTATTCCATTATCCGTAATTTTGAGTAAGATTGAATTTTCTATATATTCCAACTCGATTACAATTTTTGTAGCTTTTCCATGTTTAATAGCATTATTCGAAGCTTCTTGTATGATACGGAATAATGTTAAATTAATAATCGGTAATACATTTATCTCTTCATTATGAATGATAAGCGAAAATTCAATCTCATCATTTGAATTACATTTTTTAATAAAACGTTCAACAGTAGCAATTAATCCCAAATCATCAATAGACATTGGCCTTAAGTTATAAATAATACTTCTCATATCATCAATCGTTGTTTTAATGGTGCTAATCATTGTTTGCAATTCAAGTTTTGCTCTAATTGGATCAATATCTATCAATTTTGTACACAATTCAGTTTTATGAATTATGTTTGTTAGATTTTGGGCTGTAGTATCATGTAAGTCTCTAGCAATCCTTTTTCGATCATTTTCTTGAGTTTCTAATAGATTAATACCTAATAATGCTTTATTTTGATTATTAACAAATTGGTTCATTACAGGATCTTCATTAATTTGAGGTATATCATGATTACCATTATTTACCAATTGTTTTAGGCATAATAATAACATTTCGAAATTGTTTTTCCTGTCTAATAATTCTGACAATCTTTCATTTGCTTTATTCTTTTCATTTTCTAAACTTATTCTATTTTCTTTCAAAATGTCACAACGCATATTCTTTTCATTGTTTTTAGAAGGAGAAAATAAATCAGCATTTGAATTAATTGAATTAATACTAATATTTAAACAATTGTCAACTTCTTTAATGTTTTCATCTAAACATTCTATATTAATAATTAAATGATCAAGCTCTTCTTGGGTCCGCTCTATGTTCTCATTTAAAAAATTGAGGGCATCTCTTATTTTATCATCTAACCCTTTATTATCCTCTTGTTCTAACATAATCTACTTTACTCCCCATATATACTTTATAATATATAATATAACATTTTTCGAGTTTTTGAAAGAGTTACATCAATAATATTAAAATTATTTTAAATAACTTTTGTTGGGCTATTACACTCCTTGCATAAACTACCACTTTTTAATTTCATAGAAACGTGTTTGATACCTGCTTCATCGAACTCATCACCATAAGAAATAAAACCTATTTTTTCATAAAAAGGAACTGCTACTACTTGGGCATTTATATGAATTTCATCAGCACCAGCTAAAAATGCTTTATTTGCTAACATTCTTACTACAAAGTCTCCATATTTTTTCCCTCGTTCACTTTTTAAAACTGCCACTCTACCTATTTTATAATTATCACCATCAAAAAATACTCTTCCCGTTGCAACAGCACGACTTGGCTTATCTGTAGTAAATACCAGAACATGTACTGCTAAATCATCAATTTCATCAAATTCTTCTAGTGAAACTCCTTGTTCTTCATGAAATACTTGCCTTCTTATATCATATACTTCTGTTTTATCATCCTCAAAGTATAAATATTTCCCTTGAATTAGCATTGTATCCTTACCTCCAAAAATAATTCAATTGTTTCAATTTATCGGTTCCTTTGCAAGTTTTCTGGCACTCCGTGGATAAGTATTAGGTGTTTGAACTAATTTCTTCACAACAATTAATGTTCGTTCAATATCTGTACCCGGTAGATTAAAACTATTTGTACATTCAATTTGGCCACCTAAAACATTTATTGCTTTTTTTGATTCTTCCAGTTCCTCAAGAATATTTCCTGCTTTGTATGGAATAAAGTAACCGTAAACTTTTACATAAGGCATACAATATTCTGCTAGTGTTGATAATTTTGCTACTGCTCTCGATACACAAAGATCAAAACTTTCTCTATATTCCTTTTGTCTTCCATATTCTTCAGCTCGTCCATGAATGGCCGTAATATTCTCTAACTCTAACTCTGAAATTACATCATTTAAAAAGTTTACTCTTTTATTTAGAGAATCTAGTAGTACTATCTTCCATGTTGGGAAAACAATCTTAAGTGGTATTCCTGGAAATCCAGCTCCTGTTCCCATATCAATAACACTTATTTCTTTATCCGTTTTATATACTTTAACTAATGAAAGGCTGTCAATAAAATGCTTACTTACTACTTCTTCATAATCTGTTATTGCGGTTAGATTCATTACTTTATTTCTTTCAATTAGCATTTCATAATATTGCAAAAATTGTTCTATTTGTTTTTTCGATAACGTTATGTCTAGATCTTTCAGTAAAGAAGTGAAATTTGTTATGTCTTGCATGTAAGCATAAACTCCCTTCAAAATCAATTTTGTATAACACTTCTTTTCATTTGCTCTAAATAAACAAGTAAAACTGATATATCTGCCGGCGATACACCTGATATTCTTGATGCTTGTCCAACCGATAAGGGTTTTATAAGTGTTAATTTTTGTTTCGCTTCAATTCTTAAACTTGGAATACTAGTATAATCAATTTGCTCTGGTATTAATTTACCTTCTAACTTTTTAAACTGTGCTACCTGCCGCATTTGCCTTTGTATATAACCTTCATACTTAATGTTTATATTAACTTGTTCTATCACATCATTGGGTAATACAGGCCTCTTTATATCAATGTCAGATATAAATCCGTAATTTAACTCTGGTCTACGAATTAGCTCAGCTAGCAAGGTCCCTGTTTTAAGTAAATTACTGTTGTATTTATCCAATAATGTTTGAACATCCCTATTAGCTCCAATTAGCGTACTTTCAAGCCTTTTTATTTCTTCACTAATGAGATTGCCTTTTACTACTACTTTATTGTATCTTGCCTCATCAATCAACCCTACCATATGTCCTATACTGGTTAATCTTAAATCTGCATTATCTTGTCTCAAAATCAAACGATACTCTGCTCTAGAAGTCATCATTCTATATGGTTCATGAGTTTCTTTCGTTACCAGATCGTCTATTAATACCCCGATATAGGCTTGAGACCGATCTAATACTACTTGTTCTTTCCCTAACAACTTCATACTTGCATTGATACCTGCTATTAATCCTTGAGCAGCAGCTTCTTCATACCCAGAACTTCCATTAAATTGTCCTCCACTAAATAAACCGTCTATATTCTTAAATTCTAAGGTTGCTCTTAATTGCATTGGATTAATACAATCGTATTCAATCGCGTAAGCATTTCTCACAATTTTGGCATTCTCTAAACCTGTTACACTACGATACATTTGATACTGAACATCCTCTGGAAGTGAACTTGACATTCCACCTACATACATTTCATTTGTATAATTACCTTCAGGTTCAATAAATACCTGATGTCTATCCTTATCAGCGAACTTAACTACTTTATCCTCAATAGACGGGCAATATCTAGGTCCCGTACCTTTTATATTACCGGAATATAATGGTGATCGATCAATATTAGCTCTAATAATATTATGAGTTTCCTCATTTGTATATGTTAACCAACAAGAAACCTGTTCCTTTTTTATGTCCTCTGCTTCGTTAGTGAAAGAAAATGGAACAATCTCTTCATCCCCTAATTGTTCTTCCATCTTGCTAAAATCTATAGATCTTTTATCAATTCTAGCCGGTGTTCCTGTTTTAAACCGGTACATTTCAATTCCTAATGACTTTAATGACTCTGTTAAATAATTAGCAGCTTGTAATCCATTTGGTCCTGTGTAATTACTCACATCTCCATACACGCATCTAGCTTTAAGATAAGTTCCTGTGCACAAAATAACTGCTTTGCAAGGATAAATTCCACCAGAATAAGTTTTTATCCCCACTATCTTTCCCTCTTCTGCAAGAACTTCGACCACTTCTGCTTGTTTTAATACTAAATTTGGCGTATTCTCTAATACTTTTCTCATAGATCTGCTATAATCCTGCTTGTCAGCTTGAGCACGAAGTGAATGTACTGCAGGTCCCTTTGAAAGATTTAACATCTTAGACTGAATATATGTCTTGTCAATGTTTTTTCCCATCTCTCCACCTAACGCATCTATTTCTCTTACCAAATGTCCCTTCGATGTTCCACCAATATTGGGGTTACAGGGCATTAAAGCAATACTATCCATACTAATGGTAACAACTAATGTATTTAGAGATAATCTCGCACAGGCAAGTGCTGCTTCACAGCCAGCATGACCTGCTCCTATCACTACAACATCGTAAGGTTCATACGTATATGACATTTTATTTTATCCTTCCTTCTAATTCTTGGTCAATAAAGAACATTTATATAATCTTAAAGTAATCTTCTATTTTCCCATACAAAATTCTCTAAATATTGTATTAACTAAATCTTCATCTACAGCTTCACCAATTATACTTCCTAATACTTCATATGAATGCATGAGATCAATAGAATAAAAATCCTCAGGCATATCATCTTGAATACTTCTTTTCACCATATTAAGATCTTGGATACTATCTATAATTGCTTCCTTCTGACGAATATTTGTAATAATTATTTCATCATGAAAATTTATTTTACCCTGGAAAAACATATCTTTTATCCATATTTCTAACTTATCAATACCTTTACTTTCTTTTGCTGAAATCTCAATAACATCTTTACCAGTTAATTCTTCCATATATTTAGGTTTAACTACTAATTCAAGATCTGTTTTATTTAGCAGTATAATTGATTTTCTTTTCTTTATTAATTCTATAATTGCAGTGTCATTTTCGTCTAGTTTATTTGATGCATCTACGACATAGATAATAAGATCAGCTTCTTCGGCCAGTTTTCTAGCTTTTTCTACACCAATTTTTTCAATAACATCTTCAGTATTACGTATACCTGCAGTGTCTATAATATTTAAACAGATACTACCCATTTGAATTGTTTCTTCTAAAGTATCTCTTGTTGTTCCTGCAATATCAGTTACAATAGCTCGGTCAGTACCAACTAATATATTCAACAGAGAGGATTTTCCTACATTGGGTTTACCGAGTATAACTGTTTTAATACCCTCTTTTAATAAACGTCCATTATCTGCAGACTTTAACAATATATTAAGTTCTTCAACATTATTATCAATATGACTTTCTAATTCTTCACCAAAATTATCTAAATTTATGTGTTCCGGATCATCAAGTGCAGCTTCTATAAATGCCAAGTCATGAATAATACTTTCACGAATATCCATTATTTTATTTAAAACATTTCCTCTTAATTGTTCTAATGAATTTTTCAATGCAAACTCATTTTTTGCATTTATAATATCACCAACTGCTTCTGCTTGAGACAAATCAATTCTTCCGTTTAAAAAAGCCCTTTTCGTAAATTCACCAGGATCTGCTGTTCTAGCTCCATACTTAAGAACTGTTTCAAGAATTTTTTTAGTTACTACAATTCCACCATGACAATCTATTTCAACAACATCTTCCTTAGTATAAGTTTTTGGACTTCTCATAATTAGCACCATTACTTCATCAATAATTGAATCATTATCTACTATATATCCATAATGTATCGTATGACTTGCAACTTGGGATAATTTCTTACTTCCACTTTTAGGTTTATATATTTTATCTATTATTGTAAATGCTTCCTCACCACTAATTCGAATAATACTGATACCAGCATTACTTACAGCGGTTGCAATTGCAGCAATTGTATCTGTATTCATATTAACTCCTATCTGCGTGCTTTAAGGCATAATACACATCTTAACCCATAAAATCCGAAAAAGAGTGTATCAAAGCAAATTATATCTTCAATACACCCTTAATCCTATTCCACGCTAATATGCTTTTGGTTTATTTCTTTGTCTTTATTATAACTACTTGTATACTCTCTTTTTTCTCCAGTGCCATATGAATATTTATTATTTGAATACTTATTCTCTCTATTTGCAACACCTTTTTTAAGAGCTATTACCACTTTTCTATATGGTTCTTCGCCTTCACTATGTGTTTCAACAAATTTATCATTTTGAAGTACTGAATGAATAATTCTTCTTTCATAAGGATTCATAGGTTCTAAGGATACTGACTTCTTAGTTCTTTTAACTTTATAAGCAATATTTCTTCCAAGATTTTCAAGTGTTTCTTTTCTTCTTTGTCTATAGTTCTCAGTATCTAATTTAACCTTTAAATAACTATCGCTTCCCTTATTTAAAACAAGACTTACTAAATACTGTAATGAATCTAAGGTTTGTCCTCTTTTTCCTATTAATACACCCATATCTTCACCAATGATATTAATATCTATGGAGGCATTCGCTTCATCATAATTAATCTCAATCTTTGCATCAATATTCATAGCTTTAAAAACTTTTTCTAAGAATTCTTTGGCTAGGTTAACAATACTAAATTTCAATTTTACACGAATCCGAGCAGGTTTATTATTAAATAAACCTAAAAATCCACTACTCTCTTTTTCAATTACTTCATAATCCACATTATCACTAGTAGTTTCTAGTTTAATTAATGCTTCTGTTAAAGCATCATCAACTGTTTTAGCAGTAATTTCTAACCATTCCATACTTATTTATCCCCCTTATCATTATTTCTGTTTTTAAGAAGATTTGCATTAGCAGCAATACTACCTGATTGATAGGATACATCACTCTTCTTATAATTTGAAGGTTCGTAATTCTTTTTAACAGAATTAGCATAATTAGAAGTAGGAGTAGCAGTATTCTCACTTTCAACGGTTGTTTCAATTGATCTAGTTTGTTTCTTTGCTAATTCTTCCATGGAAGCATTTGGATCAATACCTAATTTAGCTTTTCTTTTGTTTGCTTTTATAACATTCTTTTCTATTAAAGTATCAATATCAATTTTATCCATATATTTATTTATAACTAATTGTTGAAGAATGGTAAATGCACTACCTGCAACCCAGTAAAGACCAACACCAACAGGTAACATAACACAGAATACACCTGACATAATTGGCATTACTGTATTCATTGTTGACATTGTTGAGGACATTGGATTATCTTTGTCGGTAGGATTAGTTGCTGCCGTCTGTTTTCCCTGAATGAACTGTAAACCTGCGGCAAGTATAGGAATAAGTATTCCTGGGAATGTAAATCCAGGTGGATCTATAATATTTAAACCGCCAATAAATTTGTTAATTTTAAAAATTTCTGCGGAATTAGTACTAATAACGGTCTGTAAAGTAGGAAACTTATCTGCTAACTCGCCCCATTGTTCTGACTTGAATTTACTTAAAATATCAATAATGTGATTAATTGATATTATTCCATCTGCCTTCACTTCATTAAAAGAAGATGTTTTAACACTTACAGCGGAAGCTAACTCTGTTAATATATCCACATGACCATTGGTTCCACTAAGTGCAACAGCTATGTTATTATATAAAATATTAATGTCATTAACATATGCTGGAATATTATAGATAACCCTATATAATGCAAACATAATTGGTAATGAAATTAATAATGGCAAACAGCCTGCTGTAGGACTTGCACCATATTTTTGGTAAACAGCCTGCGTTTCTAATTGTTGTTTCTTTAGAGTCGCTTCATCTTTTTTACCTTTATATTTACTTTGAATCTTTGAAATTTCTGGATTCATTTTTGATGACAATTTTGCAAATTTTTGTTGTTTTATTGTTAAAGGTATCATAAGTCCCTTAACGATAAATGTAAATAATACAATAACGATACCTACATTAGCAATTCCAAATAAATTTAAGAATTCATAAATAGCATTTAATATCCACCCTAATAATGATGCAATAGGTCCTAAAAAACCAGCACTCTGTGTTAAAAATACATTAAACAATTCATTTTCCTCCTTGGACACCCCTAATTAGGAACTTTATGTCCTAATTAGTATCTTTATGGAACTGGATCATACCCACCTGTTGCAAAAGGATGGCATCTCAGAAGTCTCCTTATTGCTAAATAAGATCCTTTTATTGCACCATACTTTTCCAGTGCTTGAAGTGCATACAAAGAGCAGGTAGGCGTATAGATACAACACGATCTTACCTTAAGAGGTGAAATAAATCTTCTATATAATTTTATTAAAAATATTAAAATTCGTTTCATAATCACGACTTTATCATCTCTTTTAAAATTTTATGCATTCTTGCCAAGTGCATGAATGCGCTGTTTATTTCGTTATAATTCTTTCCTCTTGCACCTACTCTTGCAATCACCACTATGTCTAAACCACTATTAAACATATCTTCATTCAATCTGTAACTTTCACGAATTAGTCTGGTTAATCTGTGTCTTATAACACTATTTCCAACTTTTTTACTCACCGATATCCCAACTCTGTTTTTTTCTGTCTCGTTCTTAAAAACATACATAATCAAAAGCATATTCGCATATGATTTTCCGTTATGGTATACTTTTTTAAAGTTAGTATTACTTTTCATTGATTCTGACGATTTCAAAATCTCACGGCCCTTTCTACAAAAACAAGGTTCTATTAAGAGAAGAAAAGGCCACAATAATGCGACCTAAGCTGATAATTGATGTCTTCCTTTTGCTCTTCTGCTTGCTAAAACTTTTCTTCCGTTTGAAGTACTCATTCTTTGTCTAAAACCATGAACCTTTGCTCTTGATCTTTTCTTCGGTTGAAATGTCATTTTCATTAAGATGCACCTCCTTCTAAATATACCAAAATATATATGGTAAGCGTATTTGTTCTATTTTAATAAATTTAAAATATCATATCTATTATATTCGTTATAAGCTTGTACGTCAAGTAGTTATTTTCTTTATATTAAGTTTTGGATAACGATTGATATACTATACCGTAATAAAATACGCTTACTTTCCAAAATTTGATTAACATTATATCTGATTTTTCATGATTTAATACATTATAAATAGTTGATAAAATTTGGAAAAAAGATTATAATACTTGTATCTAATAAAATATTTTTTTAAGGAGGTATTTTTTATGGAAAATAGAGCAATAAGAATTTATGCACCTATTAATAATAAAATAGCCTTGAAAATCATTCCAGGTCATTTTGCTACGAGTTATTCTCATATCAATTTCTATATAGATATGACATCAATGAAAACCCGTCAAAATGAAGCCCTTGAGGCTGCTAAATCAATGGTACAACAAAACGACAGTAATATAATAGTTGATACAATTGTTTGTATGGATGGTTGTGAAATTATTGGTGGATTTCTTGCTCAAGAGTTATCAAATGCGGGAGTTTACTCCATGAATGCACATAAAACTATATATATTATATCTCCTGAATTTAATACGAATGGACAATTAATCTTTAGGGATAATAATCAACCTGCTGTTTTAGGTAAAAATATTTTATTATTAGTAGCATCTGTTACAACAGGTAACACTGTTAGAAAAAGTTTAGATTGTATTCACTATTATGGAGGTAAAATACAAGGAATTAATGCAATATTTAGTGCAGTAGATAAAATTGAAGGAATTAATGTTAATTCCATCTTTAAAGAAAAAGATCTTCCAGAATATAAAAATTATAGTATTAACAATTGCCCTTTCTGTAAATCTCATCAAAAGATCGAAGCTATAGTAAATGGTTATGGTTATACCAAATTATAAATTATTTAGTATCTATTATTCATATTTATAAAGGGGCTGTTCCCATTCAAGAGTATTAAACTTGTTGGTTTGAAACAGTCCTTTTTTATTTGATATCTTTTAACTTTGTATATTCAAGTTATCCACTAATAAATTAAAAACATTTCTTTCACACAGAGTTATCCACAAATTGTTGATGCTTTGTGGATAACTCTGTGAATTGGTGTGAATAATTCATACAATTATTTAAAGTATCACCAATATTACTGGAATTTTTTGTTGTTTATACTTTTTATAATTTATTCACACAATTGTTAGTTATTTAACTTAGTATGGGGATAGCTTATCACAAGACCCATTAATTTTTATATAAGCATTGAAAAATCCACAATTTTGTTATAATATATATATTAGGCATGTACGAAATTTTATATTAGGGAGATTAATGTAATGAATGTAATTCAAGATAAATGGGATGAAATACTAGAATATCTTAAAATTGAGCATTGTGTAACTGATGTTTCTTATAAAACATGGTTACTTCCATTGAAAGTATATTCAGTAAGGGATAATTTAATTACTATATCTATAGATGATAAAATGATCGGCCCTGACAGTAAAAATTTCATAAGCAGAAAATATGGTATACCTTTAAAGGTTGCTATTACAGAAATTATGGACGAAAATTATGAACTAGAATTTGTGCTAGAAAGTCAGATAGAACCTTCACAAAGTAAGAAAGATATCGCAAAAAATAAGAATCTAAAAAATGGATTATCTTTTCTTAATCCAAGATATACCTTTGACACCTTTGTTGTTGGCGCTAATAATAATCTTGCACATGCAGCTTCTCTTGCTGTAGCAGAATCCCCTGCTGAAATTTATAATCCTCTCTTTATATATGGAGGGGTTGGATTAGGAAAAACCCATTTGATGCATTCCATAGCACATTATATATTAGAACAAAATGCAAATAGTAAAGTTATGTACGTAACAAGTGAAAAGTTTACAAATGAATTAATTGAATCTATTCGTAATGTAAATACTACTCCTACTGAATTTAGGGAAAAATATCGTAATATAGATGTTTTACTTATTGATGATATTCAATTCATAATAGGAAAAGAAAGTACACAGGAAGAATTTTTCCATACCTTTAATACCTTACATGAATCAAAAAAACAGATTATTATATCCAGTGATAAACCCCCTAAAGATATTCTTACTTTAGAAGAAAGACTTCGTTCCCGTTTTGAATGGGGATTAACAGTTGATATTCAGCCACCAGATTATGAAACACGTATGGCAATTCTAAAGAAAAAAGAAGAATTAGACGGCCTACAGATTGATAATGAAGTAATGAAATACATTGCAACTTATGTTAAATCCAATATTCGTGAGCTTGAAGGCGCATTAACTAAGATAGTTGCACTGTCACGATTAAAGAAACAAGAAGTCAACGTTACTCTAGCAGAAGAAGCTTTAAAAGATTTAATTTCACCTGATAATAAGAAAAAGTTAACTCCAGAATCAATCATAGAAGTAATTGCTGAGCATTTTAATATATCTACTTCTGACATTTATTCTGTAAATAAAAGCAGAAATATTGCTTATCCTAGGCAGGTTGCCATGTATTTATGCCGTAAATTAACTGATCTTTCACTTGCGGATATCGGTAAATTAATGGGTAATAGGGATCATACCACAATACTTCACGGCATCGATAAGGTCGATACTAATATTAAAAAAGATACTAGTATGCAAAATACGATAGAAGTATTAATGAAAAAAATCAATCCTTAACAGAGCTTTTTTATTCTTCCCCAACCCTATGTTTATAAACTGTTATTCATGTGTGATTTGCCTTGGGATAACTTAAGAATCATTTTTATATGAATTTTTTTATCCCTTTTCATATTTTTTTCTTTCACATAGTTATCCTTTCCCCAATGCTATGGCTTTTATGGTGAAAAGACACTTATACACAAATTAACAGCCCCTATTACTACTGCTAATAAATTTTATTATATATATTTACATGAAAACTGCGAAGGGAGTTATACACAATTATGAAGATAGTATGTTCAAAAACCGAATTGCTTAACAGTGTTAATATTGCATTGAAGGCAGTTCCTGCAAAATCAACGATGCCTATTCTTGAATGTTTAATCATTGAAGTAAAAAATGATTATATTAAATTAATTGCTAATGATATGGAACTTGGAATCGAAACGTTGGTTAAAGGTAATATATTAGAACCTGGAACCATTGCTATTAATGCTAAGGTCTTTTCAGAGATAGTTAGAAAATTACCTGATAATGAGGTAACGATAGAAACAGATAGTAATTATATGGCTACTATTATTTGCGAGAAAGCTAAATTTACTATTTCTGGAAAAAGCGGAGATGAATTTCCGTATTTACCAAAGATAGAAAAAAAGGACGCTGTAGTTATTTCTCAATTCACCTTAAAAGAAGTTATTAGGCAAACTGTGTTCTCAATATCAGATAATGAGAGTAATAAAATTATGACCGGTGAATTATTTGAAATAAATGGAAATGAATTTAAAGTAGTATCTCTCGATGGACATAGAATATCCATTCGGAAAATAACTTTGAAAGATAATTATGATAATATTAAAGTTATAGTACCTGGTAAAACACTGAATGAATTAGTTAAAATCCTATCAGGGGAATTTGCAGACAATGTTAATCTATTTTTTACAGATAAACATATTATTTTTGAATTTAATAGTACAGTAGTTTTGTCTCGTCTAATTGAAGGTGAATACTATAAAATTAATCAAATGTTATCCAGTGATTATGAAACAAAGGTAACAATAAATAAAAAAGAATTATTAAACTGTATAGACAGAGCCACTTTGTTAATTAAAGAATCTGAAAAAAAACCGATTATTGTAAGTATAGATGATAAAAAAATGGAACTAAAAATGAATTCTACTATTGGTTCAATGGATGAAGAAATTGATATAACAAAAGAGGGTAAAGATATCTTAATTGGTTTTAATCCTAAATTTTTTATTGAAGCATTAAGAGTAATAGATGATGAAGATATTGATATTTATTTAATTAATCCAAAAGCTCCTTGCTTTATAAGAGATAAAGAGGAAAATTATACGTACTTAATTTTACCTGTAAATTTTAATTCAGCAGTTCAATAAATTTTGTCCTAAAGAGGCGGAGGAAGAAGTGTAAAAATGGAAGTTGTAAAATTAAGAGAAGAATTTATAAAATTAGGTCAGGTATTAAAAGTGACTGGCTTAGTTGATTCAGGAGTAGATGCAAAATTTGCAATTTTGGCTGGGCATGTAAAAGTCAATGGAAGTACAGAACTGCAAAGAGGAAAAAAATTATATGATGGTGATACAGTAGAATATAACAATGAGACAATTAAAATTGAAAAATAATTAGAATAGTGGTGCTTTCATGTATATCAAAAACCTTGAATTAAAAGATTATAGAAATTATAATGATCTTTCGATGGAATTTCATAATGGAATTAATATTTTATACGGTGATAATGCACAAGGTAAAACTAATATTTTAGAGTCTATTTATATTTGTGGTACTACAAAATCACATAAAGGAAGTAAAGATAAAGATATTATTAAACTGGATAAAGAAGAATCCCATATAAGAATTTTCTTAGAACGAGACAATGTAACCCATAAAGTTGATATGCATTTAAAAAAAAATAAGCCTAAAGGTGTTGCAATAGATGGGATTCCTATAAAAAAATCAAGTGAATTATTTGGTATTGTTAATATTGTATTTTTTTCCCCAGAGGATTTATGTATAATAAAGAATGGGCCATCGGAAAGAAGAAGATTTATTGATTTAGAATTATGTCAGTTAGATAAAATGTATTTATATGATTTAACAAATTATAATAAAATCGTAAGTCAGAGAAATAATTTATTAAAGCAAATCAGTTTTAACAAAAATTTACTGGATACACTTAGTATATGGGATATACAATTAGTAGAATATGGAATAAAGGTTATTGAAAGAAGAAAGCTCTTTATTCAGCAGCTAAATGAAATTGTATATGAGATACATAGTAAATTATCTGGTGGAAAAGAAAAATTATTGATAAAATATGAACCTAATGTCAGTGTTGAGCAATTTAGCAGCAAACTTGCTAATTCTGTTGAAAGAGATATTGCTCTAAAAATGACAAATGTGGGCCCTCATAGAGATGATATGAGTTTTTTAAATGGGACTATTGACATTAGAAAATTCGGATCACAAGGACAACAAAGAACTTCTGCGTTGTCTTTAAAATTAGCAGAAATCGAACTGGTAAAGAATGTAACTCATGATAACCCAATTTTATTATTAGATGATGTGTTATCTGAATTAGATAGAAAAAGACAAAATTATTTACTTAATAGTATTCATGATATTCAAACCATTATTACTTGTACCGGATTAGAAGAATTTATATCAAACAGAATGAGTTTTGATAAAATATATCGAGTAGTAGAGGGGACAGTAACCAATGAGAATACTTTGACATTGGATTTTATCCATAGAAAAACAGGAGGCAATATATGAGTGAAGAATACGGCGCTGATCAAATCCAAATATTAGAAGGCTTAGAGGCTGTAAGAAAAAGACCAGGTATGTATATTGGCAGTACCTCATCAAAAGGCTTACATCATCTGGTTTATGAAATTGTTGATAATGCAGTAGATGAAGCTTTAGCGGGATATTGTGATACAATTGACGTTACAATCAATAAAGATAATTCTATTACTGTAATTGATAATGGACGAGGTATACCCGTAGGAATCAATCACAAAGCAGGAATTCCTGCTGTAGAAGTTGTATTTACAATTCTACATGCTGGTGGTAAATTCGGTGGTGGAGGATACAAAGTATCCGGCGGTTTACACGGAGTTGGTGCTTCTGTAGTAAATGCATTATCAGAATGGTTAGAAGTATTTATACATTTGGATGGAAAAATCCATAAACAGAGATATGAAAGAGGTAAAGTAGTTCAAAAATTAGAAGTAATTGGTGAAACGGATAAAATTGGAACCGTAGTTACTTTTTTACCGGATAAGGAAATATTTGAAGATACTGTATACGATTATGAAGTATTAAAGCAAAGATTAAGAGAAATGGCATTCTTAACGAAAAATCTTAAGATTATCCTTAGAGATGATAGAGAAGAACCACAGCTAATAAAGGATTTTCATTATGCAGGTGGTATTAAAGAATATGTTGAATATTTAAATAGACATAAAGATCCTTTGTATACTGATATTATTTATTGTGAAGGACAAAAAGATGAAGTATATGTAGAAGTTGCTATGCAGCACAATAGTTCCTATACGGAAGGGTGCTATAGTTTTGTTAATAATATTACAACTCCGGAGGGTGGAACACATCTTGCCGGTTTTAAAAATGCTCTGACGAAAACCTTTAATGATTATTCCAGAGGGCAGAGATTTCTAAAGGATAATGAAACCAACCTAAGTGGTGAAGATATTAGAGAAGGTTTAACTGCTATTATTAGTATTAAAATTCCTGATCCACAATTCGAAGGACAAACAAAACAAAAATTAGGCAATAGTGAAGTTAGGGGAGCAGTTGATAATATTGTAAGTGAACAGTTAACTTACTTTTTAGAACAAAATCCAAATGTTGCTAAAACTATATGCGAAAAAGCTATTCTAGCGCAAAGAGCAAGAGATGCTGCAAGAAAAGCAAGAGATTTGACAAGAAGAAAAACTGCACTTGAAGGTATGAGTTTACCAGGAAAATTAGCAGATTGTTCTGATAAAGATCCAAAAAATTGTGAAATATATATTGTCGAGGGTGATTCTGCTGGTGGTTCTGCAAAGACTGCTCGCTCTAGAGCAACTCAAGCTATACTTCCGTTAAGAGGAAAAATATTAAATGTTGAGAAATCAAGATTAGATAAAATATTAGTCAATAACGAAATAAAAGCTATGATTACAGCTTTTGGAACAGGGATATCAGATGATTTTGATATTTCCAGATTAAGATATCATAAAATAATTATTATGACGGATGCCGATGTGGATGGAGCACATATCAGCACTTTATTACTTACGTTTCTTTATCGATTTATGCCGGAATTAATTAAGCAAGGACATATTTATTTAGCACAGCCACCACTTTATAAGGTGGAAAAGAACAAGATGATGAAATATGTCTATAGTGATGAAGAATTAAATGCTGTTCTAACAGAAATTGGACGGGATGGCAATAATAAAATCCAACGTTATAAAGGCTTAGGTGAAATGGATGCGATACAACTGTGGGATACTACTATGGATCCTGAAAAAAGAATTCTACTAAGAGTAACCATAGATGAAGAGGAATCGTCAGAAATAGATTTAACATTTACAACCTTAATGGGTGATAAGGTTGAACCCCGAAGAGAATTCATTGAAGCCAATGCTAAATATGTTAGAAATTTAGATATATAATTTTATCAACACACAATAGATGGAGGAAAACAAATGGATGAGAATATCTTTGACAAGGTTCACGAGATTGACCTAAAAAAGACAATGGAAACATCATATATAGATTATGCCATGTCCGTAATAGCAGCCCGTGCACTTCCGGATGTAAGAGATGGACTGAAACCGGTACAAAGAAGAATATTATATGCGATGATAGAGTTAAATAATGGTCCGGACAAACCACACCGTAAGTGTGCACGTATTGTCGGTGATACCATGGGTAAATATCATCCACATGGAGACAGCTCTATTTATGAAGCCTTGGTAAAATTAGCGCAAGATTTTTCTACAAGATATCCATTAATTGATGGACATGGTAATTTTGGTTCTGTAGATGGAGATGGAGCTGCCGCAATGCGTTATACGGAAGCACGTTTAAGTAAAATATCAATGGAAATGTTATCTGATATCAACAAAGATACAGTTAATTTTATACCAAACTTTGATGAAACGGAGAAAGAACCAACAGTTCTACCAGCTAGATATCCTAATCTATTAGTGAATGGAACTTCAGGTATTGCAGTTGGTATGGCGACAAATATTCCACCTCATAATTTGAGAGAAATTATTAATGCTGTCTTAAAAATGATTGATAATAATATTTTAGAAGATAGAAATACTTCGATAGATGAAATATTAGAAATAGTAAAAGGCCCAGACTTTCCAACGGGTGCTACCATTTTAGGAACAAGAGGAATAGAGGAAGCTTATCGCACTGGGCGTGGTAAAATTAGAGTTCGTGCGATTACTGATATTGAAACCATGGCAAACGGAAAAAATCGTATTGTCGTAACGGAACTTCCTTATATGGTTAATAAAGCAAGATTAATTGAGAAGATTGCAGAATTAGTAAAAGATAAAAAAATCGATGGAATTACGGAATTAAGAGATGAGTCTGACAGAACAGGCATGAGAATTTGCATTGAACTGAGAAGAGATGTAAATGCGAATGTTCTCTTGAATCAATTATATAAGCACACCCAATTACAGGATACTTTTGGTGTTATCATGATAGCTTTAGTAAACAATGAACCAAGAGTATTAAATATACATGATATGTTGCAATATTATTTAAAACATCAAGAAGAAGTTGTAACAAGAAGAACTAAATATGATTTAAATAAAGCGGAAGAAAGAGCACATATATTAAAAGGTTTATTAATTGCATTAGATAATATTGATGAAGTGATCCGTATTATCAGATCTTCTAATAATGGACCCATTGCAAAAGAAAGATTAATAGAGAAATTTGAATTATCCGACGTACAAGCACAAGCAATTATAGATATGAGGCTTCGTGCATTAACAGGTCTGGAAAGAGAAAGACTTGAAAATGAATATGCTGAAATAATGGAAAGAATCACAGAATATAAAGCAATTTTAGGTGATATTAAAAAATTACTTACAGTCATTAAAGACGAATTAACAGTAATTAGAGATAGATATGGTGATGATAGAAGAACATCAATTGGTTTTGATGAATATGATATGTCCATGGAAGATTTAATACCAAATGAAACTACGGTTCTCGCTATGACTCGATTAGGGTACATAAAGAGAATGACAGTGGATAATTTTAAGAGTCAACATCGTGGTGGAAAAGGCATTAAAGGAATGCAGACCATTGATGAAGATTTTATTGAAGAATTAATGATGACTACAACACATCACTACATCATGTTCTTTACAAATAAAGGTCGTGTTTATCGTCTAAAAGCATATGAGATTCCAGAATCCAGTAGAACAGCAAGAGGAACTGCAATTGTTAATCTTCTGCAATTATTACCGGAGGAAAGAATTACTGCTATTATTCCACTAAAGGAATATCAAAATCATAAATATTTATTTATGGCTACAAGAAAAGGTATTGTTAAAAAGACTCCGATAAGAGCTTATGAGAATATTAGAAAATCCGGATTACAAGCCATTAATCTAAGAGAAGATGATGAACTAATAGAAGTAAAGACAACAAATAAAAGTAAAGATATTATATTAGTTACTAAGAATGGACAATGTATTCGTTTCAATGAGAGAGACGTAAGGGCAACTGGCCGTGCTTCAATGGGTGTAATTGGAATGAACATTGATCATAATGATGAAATAATTGGCATGCAGCTAAATACACAAGGTAACTATCTACTCTTTGTATCTGAAAATGGTATGGGTAAACGTACAGATATGACTGAATTTACGGTACAAAGAAGAGGTGGAAAAGGAGTTAAATGCTATAAAATTACTGAAAAAACCGGTTATGTTGTTGGTGTAAAAGCGGTAAATGAAGAAAATGAGATAATGATTATAACAACAGAAGGTATCATAATACGCTTAACGGTAAGTGGCATATCCAATTTAGGAAGAATAACTTCCGGAGTTAAATTAATTAACATGGATATTGAAAATGATATTACAGTTGCAAGCATTGCAAAAGTAAGAGAAAGTCAAGAACAGACGTCAGATGAAGATGTCATTAAACAACTTGAACAGGAATTAGAGGAAGAAGTATTACAAAGTTCAGATAATATCATAACTGATGAAGATTCTGAAGATGAGGATCTTTATGAAGAAGATGAATTATCTTTAGATGATGATGATTTAATTCAAGATGATGATGATACTCTTCTAGAGGAAGATAAATTTTTAGATGATGATTCTTCTGACAAAGAATAAAAAAGTTCAATAATGAAGTAAGATGATATCATATAAAATTCACCTTATTTCTTAAGAAAAAATAAGCCTTAAAACTGATATAACTCCTGAGTGAATTGAAAATTTTATCATTTCTTTGGATTTATATTAGTATAAGGCTTATTCTTTTATAAGAAAGAAGCTAGTGTGAAAAATTAAAATAATTTTCACACGTGATTTTAGGCCTGCGAGCAAGTCGCAGGCATGGAGGTTAGGTTGAAAAAAAACATTTTTCAACATCTTGATTTGTATGCATGCTAAAGCATGCAGATGGGAGTTTAAATGCGAAATATAAATACGGATATAATTATTAAAAACATAAAAGAAATGTGTATAGAAGCCAATTATCAATTATCCGATGATGTAGAATGTACAGTAAAAAATTCTATAAATTCCGAAAAATCTATATTAGGCAGGCAAATTCTTGAACAATTAAGTGAAAATATCGAAATTGCAAAAACAGATAATATTCCAATCTGCCAGGATACAGGGATGGCGATTGTATTTATAAAAATAGGACAGGATGTCCATATTGAAGGAATTAATTTAGAAGATGCAATTAATGAAGGAATAAGGCAAGGGTATCAAGAAGGATATTTAAGAAAATCAGTTGTAGGAGATCCATTAATTCGAGAAAACACAAACGACAATACACCAGGAATTATACATTATGAAATTGTACCAGGAACAGATATCGAAATAACAGTTGCTCCAAAAGGTTTTGGAAGTGAAAATATGAGCAGAGTATATATGCTAAAGCCATCGGATGGAATAGAGGGAGTGAAAAAAGCTGTAATTGAGACGGTCCAATTAGCCGGTCCTAATGCATGTCCTCCAATTGTTGTAGGTATCGGTGTTGGAGGTAGTTTTGAAAAAAGTACAATTTTAGCAAAAAAAGCGTTAACTAGAAATCTAAATCAACATTCTAATATTGCTTATATTAAAAAATTAGAAAAAGAATTATTGGATGAAATTAATAAGTTAGGTATTGGACCGGGAGGCCTTGGCGGAACTACTACGGCTTTGGGAGTAAATATCGAAACTTATCCAACTCATATTGCAGGATTACCGGTAGCAATTAATATTTGCTGTCATGTAAACAGACATGTATCAAGAATAATTTAGATAAAAACAATTTTTATCAACAAAAAAGAACGTTTTCATGATTATATGTGGATAAACATTTAAAAAAGGAGAGCTAGCGTGGATAAATATATTATTACTCCAATAAGCAGTGAGATAACAAAAGAATTACATGCAGGTGATTATGTATATATCACGGGAACTATTTTTACAGCAAGAGATGCTGCGCATAAAAGAATGTATGAAAGTATCTTAAATGGGGAACAGTTGCCATTTGACTTAACCAATAATATAGTATATTATCTTGGCCCAACGCCAGAGAAGGAAGGACAAGTTATTGGATCAGCAGGTCCTACCACCAGTAGTCGAATGGATAAGTACACACCAAGTCTGTTAGAACTCGGATTAAAAGGAATGATAGGAAAAGGAAAAAGAAATGAAGAAGTAATAAATAGTATTGTTAAAAATAAAGGAGTATACTTCGCAGCAGTAGGTGGAGCAGGTGCATTACTGTCAAAAAAAATTATTACATCTGAAGTAATTGCGTATGAAGATCTAGGAACAGAGGCGATAAGAAAATTATATGTAAAAGAGTTTCCTGTTATAGTAGTCATTGATAGTGAAGGAAACAATCTTTATGAAACAGCTGTCAAAGAATATTGCACTATTAACATAAAAGACTAAGAAAATTGCATATAATGTATATTTTTTGCGGAATGAAGTAGACTAAAATATATAATTGTAATTAGTTTTAAAAAGTTATTGACAAATGAAAACACTTTTGCTATACTAACTAATGCGCCTGACGGGAACGTTAGAAGCAGTAATAATAAATATGCAATTATTAAGTTCAGACCATGGAGAAATACTCAAGAGGCTGAAGAGGCGCCCCTGCTAAGGGTGTAGGTCGTTTGCGCGGCGCGAGGGTTCAAATCCCTCTTTCTCCGTCATATTTTATCTGATAAGAATTGAATTGATACACTGATTTGATTTTAAAAGAGCACAATATGGAAAAAGGACTAATTGATACACAAACAAAAAAAGAAATAAAAAAAGTGTTGACAAGATGAGCGTTGTATGGTAGAATAATTTTTGCTGACGCGGCAACAACTTGTCAGACAAACAAAATATCTTATGACTTTAACGAGTAAGATATACAATTGAACCTTGATAACTGAACAGTAAAACAACCCTGAAAATTCTAATAAAATT
>CAUQEW010000039.1:0-44039 GCA_963517115.1 uncultured Lachnospiraceae bacterium
AAGCAGCCTTGTCAGCCGGTCTACGCCAAAACGAATATATATACAGCTTTATTCATGCCAAGACTCTGGTGGAGACTTTTTGAGTGGCTTCACTTAATTACCACGCTTAACCTTCATTTGTTGCCTCATTTGGTTCTTGCGTTGGAGATGGTGTTGATTCTTCAATAGGTTCTATAGCAAAATTCATTGTCTCCCATACTTTATCATTAATATCAATTTTATAGTCTTTAGACCATCCTTCGTAGAGATCTTGGAAAAATTCGTCTTGCCTTGTTGCGATTATTTCTTCTTTCCTCTCTAAAGTTGCATCCTCATTATAATCGCTGACGCAATACAGGATATGATAGCCTTGTTCTGTTTCCACAATCTTACTCAATTCTCCGGACTTTAAAGCAAAGGCTACTTTTTCAAAAGACTCAGCCATCTCACCTTTTCCAAAGGTATATTCCACCTCTGCGTCTTCGGTATTTGCTTCTGCAAAGGTATAAAAATCCTCTGTTTTTTTAGCTTCCTTTAGTAATTTTTTGACCTTGTCATATGCTGTTGCTTTCATTTCTTCATTCATAGGTGTTGTATTTCCATCTTTATCAGTTTCTGTTGTAGGAACCAATAAATTCCAAACGGTAATCTGTTTTGCCTCTTCATCTGTGACATCTGTATTCACATTCATGGTAGCTGCATCATACACAATCTCATAGATCTTATTATCACGATAGAATAATTGGGCAATTTCATCAGTAAGTCCATAAAGTGCTTTATCCTCTTTTGTTAAACCAGCAAGAAAATTCTTAGCATTCTCCTGTATAAGAGCCTCGTCTTCCTCAGCTAAAACCACATTATACTTCTCTGCCTGGGCTCCAATAATCTTTGTCTGCGCTATCATATTAATAATCTCTTGTTTTGCCATATCGCCAAAGTTCTGTTCACCAAAATCATAACCCCATATTTGATTGCCAAAATAAGATTCATATTGAGCCTCGATGTATTTAAAGTAAATCATAGCTTCGCTATAATAAACATCTTGTTTTCCAATCGATACAACTAACTGTTTAAACACGCTTTCATCCGGAACGGAATTATCCAATTCTTCACTTTGTAAACTTTCACCTACTTCTGGCATGGAAGTTATCTCATTTGTTGTATTTTTCTGATCCGTTTTTTTACTGCAGGCTGTTGCCGACAATATTAATGCAGCCATTAAACCTATATACATAAGATTTTTCTTTAAGTTCTTCATATTTGTACTACTCCCATCTGCGTGCTTTAGCACGCGTTTAAATCAAGAGGGTGAAATATTTTTGATTTCACCTTACTCCCATCTGCGTGCTTTAGCACGCAAGTATTTGTTTCATGTCATTCAATAGTTTCTTCACATCATCAAAAAGGCTTAAAGCATCTATTTTCCCGGTTTTACTATTCTTTTTCAAGGTGTAAGTAAAATATGGGTTTGCCTCCGGTGTCAGTTTCAAGGCTGGTTGATATTTCTGAATTAATTCAGGAAATTGTTCCACTTTTAACTTTGCTTTATTATACATCACTAATTTTATCTCATCATTTCTATGCACCAGAGAGGTCACATAGACACTATGGCAAATTGCTTTGATATAAGCAATATTCAATAGATTATTTACCGATACCGGCAGGTCACCAAAACGATCCAGTAATTCCTCCTGCATATCTAAGAATTCCTCTTCATTCTCAATTCCAGCAATTCTCTTATACACATCCAGCTTCTGGAATTCACTCTTAATATACGTAGCGGGGATGTAAGCATCTATATCGATATCCACGGAGGTGTCAAAGGTTTCTTCCTCTGACGTTTCTCCCTTCATCGAACGAACTGCATCATTAAGCATCTTACAATATAGATCATAACCTACCGATTCCATATGTCCACTCTGTTGAGCCCCTAATAGATTACCGGCACCACGTATTTCTAAATCACGCATAGCAATCTTAAACCCGGAACCAAGTTCTGTGAATTCTTTAATAGCTTGAAGGCGTTTTTCAGCTATTTCCTTAAGCATCTTATCTCTCTTATACATCAGAAACGCATAAGAGGTTCTGTTAGAACGTCCAACTCGTCCTCGTAGCTGATAAAGCTGGGACAATCCCAATCGATCTGCATCATCTATGATCATAGTATTTACATTGGAGATATCCAAACCTGTTTCAATAATGGTAGTGGATACCAATACATCTATCTCTCCATTGATAAAATTAAACATAATACGTTCTAGTTCACGTTCACTCATCTGTCCGTGGGCAAACGCTACATTCGCATCAGGCACTAACTTTGCAATCTTACCTGCAACCTCATCAATACCATTAACTCGATTGAATACATAATATACCTGTCCATCTCGGGCAAGTTCACGGTTTATCGCTTCTCGAATAATTTCCTCATTATGCTCCAATACATAGGTTTGAATCGGTAGTCTATCCACTGGAGGTTCATCTAAGACACTCATATCACGTATACCGATCAAGCTCATATGAAGCGTCCTAGGAATCGGTGTTGCTGTTAGGGTTAATACATCAACATCACCTTTTAACTGCTTGATTTTTTCTTTATGTGTTACACCAAAACGCTGTTCCTCATCTACAATCAGAAGTCCTAGATCCTTAAATAGAATATCTTTTGATAGAACTCGGTGAGTTCCAATGAGAATATCCAAACTTCCCTTCTTAAGCCGTTCTAGGACATTTTTCTGTTGAGCTGACGTCCTAAAGCGGGATAACATGTCAATACTAACCGGAAAATCCATCATACGCTGAACAAAGGTATTATAGTGCTGTTGTGCTAAAATAGTAGTTGGGACTAAGAATACTACCTGTTTTCCATCCGAAACTGCTTTAAATGCTGCCCGAATAGCAATCTCAGTCTTACCATAACCTACATCCCCGCAAACTAACCGATCCATAATACGTTTGCTTTCCATATCTCGTTTCGTTTCTTCGATTGCCCTCAATTGATCGTCTGTTTCGTCATATGGGAACATTTCTTCGAATTCATTCTGCCATACCGTATCTGATCCAAATTGATAACCTTCCTTCGCCTGACGTACCGCATACAATTCTACTAGTTCTTTTGCAATTTCTTTTACAGCACCCTTAACTCTTGTCTTGGTATTCTTCCATTCCGGAGAATTAAGCTTATTCAGCTTTGGCTTCCTAGCGTCGGCACCAGCATATTTTTGTATCACATCAAGGCCTGTTGCAAGAATATACAACACGCCTCCTCCACCATATTCAATCTTAATATAATCCTTGGTTACTTTATCGACTTCAATCTTTTCTATTCCTTTATAGATTCCTAATCCATGATTCTCATGAACCACGTAGTCGCCAACATTTAAGTCGGTAAAACTCTGTATTTGCTTGCCATCGTATTCTTTTTTCTTTCTTTTTTTCTTCTTCTCAGCCCCAAAGATGTCACTCTCTGAGATAATTACCAGATTAATGAGTGGATATTCGAAGCCTCGGTGAAGATTGCCATATGCAATCATAATCTCACCTTTTTGAATAACCCGATCCATATCTTCACTATAAAATGCACTCAGTTCATGATCTCTTAGATCTTCGCTTAAACGTTTTGCTCTTGTTCTGGAACCGGATAATAAAAGAATGCGATAACCGTTTTTCTTCCATTTCTGCAAATCCTTCACCAGAATATCAAAATTATTATTATAAGGATTTACCGAACGCACAGTAAAATCCCATTTTTCTTTTATCGTAAAAATAGTTGCCTTATAATCCATTGTACTTAATAATAAAGTATTCATATGGTTCAGGTTTGCCAAAAGTTCTTTGTAGCCGTAGATTACATCACTCTGTCCAGGCAGAATATAGCCTTTCTCAATTCTTCCTATCATGCCTTCTCTGAATTCTGTTTCTACTGCTTCGCCCTTCTCCACAATTCTGGTGGGTTCATCCAGAAAAATAATTGTCTTATCCTTTTTAAAATATTCAAAAAAGGATACTGTATTATCATAAAAATACTTAATATAACTATCAATGCCAACTGATCCTTGATAGTTCTCAAGATTACCTTTAAATTCATCTATAATATTCTGAATACGTGTTGCTTCCTCTGTCTTCATCTGACTACGAAGATTTTTCACATACGCATTCTTTTCTTCCTCTATCTTCTTAAGGCCGAGCAGTATTCTATCCTGATCCAAAATCATTTCTGCTGCCGGATAGATACGAACCTTCTCGATGCGTTCAATGGATCTCTGACTGCTGATATCAAAAGTACGGATTGAATCTACTTCGTCTCCCCACAGTTCAATACGGAATGGGCATTCCTCTGTTGGAGGAAATATATCTAGAATACCACCTCGCACTGCGAACTCTCCGGGACCTTCTACCTGCCCCTGTCGTTCATAACCCAAATGTACCAAATCCGCCAGCATCTTGGTTAAGTTAACAGTACCGGCTTCCTCTATGGCAATAACTCGTTTTTCTAAGAAATCAAGTGGAAGTATCTTGTCCATACCACCATCTAAGGTTGTAATAACCGTTATGGGCTCCTGCTCTATGAGTCTACTAAGAATCTTTAAACGATCTCTGACAATTGCATTTCCGTGAATATCCGCACTATAGAATATAATATCTTTAGCCGGGTACAGATAAACATTCTTATCATAAAGCTTATAGTCTTCGTATATTTCCTTCGCCTTCATATCGTTGTAAGTTATAATTAGCTTCCAAGGATAACCTTCACCCAATCCACTGATGAGATGACATTTCTGCGAGTCTATACAACCGGTAACTTGGAGCGGTGTGTTCTTTAATTTTAAGTTATCCTTTATGTCATTAAATTCTTTTAATTCCTTCAGGGGTGTTGTAAAGGTTTTCAAGACGTTTCCTCCTTTTTGTTTGAGTACGCGATTCCAAAAGTCGATATTCCAGTAAGTTCTATTCCTCTTTTTATTTTTTATTATAGAGGTTCATAGCTGATTCCATACCATCCTTTATGATAGTCTTAACGGCCTCTGAGGCCTTTTTCATGGAGTCACGAATGATAGGTTGATCATCTTCCGAAAAACGTGAAAGAACATAATCTGCTAAATCCCATCCTTTTGGTTTATCCCCTACGCCAACTTTTATTCTGGGAAATTCCTGTGTTCCTAAATGATTCAGAATACTCTTAATGCCATTGTGTCCTCCTGCACTTCCCTGCTTGCGTAGGCGAAGTTGCCCTACCTCCAAACTAATATCATCGTAGATTACGATAATTTCTTGCGGAGTTACTTTATAGAAATCCACTAATTCTCTGACACTTTCTCCACTTAGATTCATATAGGTCTGAGGTTTTGCAAGAACAACCTTCTCTCCCTCAATAAAACCCTTGCCACATATTGCTTTATGTTTTTTAAAATCCAACGGGATATGATAGTCATCTGATATTCTAGTTATGATATCAAAACCAATATTATGTCTGGTTGCCTCATATTCTCTGGTTGGATTGCCTAATCCAATTATAATGTACATATTTACTCCCACCTGCGTGCTTTAGCACGCGTACAAATCAAGAGGTGCGAAAGTGTTTCTATTTCACACTTACTCCCACCTGTGTGCTTAGCACAAACTTTATTCAAAATACTGAAAAATATACTCTATTTATGAGCTGGATGATGATGCCGCTGCAGCAGATGCACTGGAGGCCGCTATAATCATTGCAGTTTGCTGTGCTATTACTATATTGGTAATACTATTTGTCAGTGTCACTGAAAGTGGATTTTTCTTCATACCCTTAATATATTCATCTGCTACAAGAGCTGCTCCAAACATAGTTCTCTCATGTTTTGAAATCGACCATGAGCCAAGTCCTTTTTTCTCAATCAGTTGCTCATAAACCTCCATGATTTCATCTGTTAGCTTCTCCACATCTTCACTAATCAATACTAAGATTCCCAGGGTAGCAAGTTCATTATATCTGCTAAGTTTGCAGCCCTTTTTATTCAAACTATGATATACCTCTTTTACCCGTTCACATTTTACTTGTGCAGATTCCTCTGCTATGGTTAACACATGAGTCAGGGATTGCAATGCATTACCTGCACCAAAATCTTTCTTTAACAAAGCATAACAAGTCTCCATCTCTTGGATGGCCTGTGAAACAGATGTATCTGTCATTGCCAACATAGCTGCATAGCCATAATCATCTGAGGTTGTTAGGAACCAATGTTCCTTCTTCATAGCTTCATAGAAATCTTCTGCTCTATTTATTACTAAGGAAACATCATTTCCCTCTGTTTGTTTTGCAATTGAAAATGCTGCTAATGTTAAATATGGGGAAGAATGAAATCCTACTTCTTTCATATCATTATATACATTTATGGTACGCTTAAATAATTCTTCGGGGTTAGTTTCTAAAGATAACAAGATTGACAAGGCAAAAAATGTTGTCTCTTTAAACGATGAAAAAAATCCTGTATACTTCTTAATGATCTCTTTTGCATTCTTAATAATTTCTACATCTGCAACGACACCTGCATTCGCATATAAGAGTGCACCAAGTCGATGCATCATAGCATAATCCCACTTGAAATTCTTCCTTAATATCTGATAATTCTCTGCAAACAGATCACATTTATTCTGTATCGTCTCATTTATCATATTAACCTCTTTCTGCATAATCACCTTGCTTGCAAGTTAATTACTGCGTAAATATGTTGATGGAGCACTCAAATATTACAAAAATAGGCGCACGACTACGCTGCACGTATCCTTTGAGTATAAGTGCAGCGCGAATTCTATTAGTGATATTATAGTCTATTAGAGGGTAGATGGCAATAGTATAATTGCGGTATGAGCAGCTCCTTATGCCTTTTAATTCTTAAGATTTTATTATACTTTATTTAATAATCGAAACAAAAAAATCATAAAACGTTCATTAAATGTACACATATTCAAGTTAAACTACTCCAATCAAAATATACTTTAACAAAAAATGGTATGCCGAAATATTTAAGCGGTAATCAACTTGCAAACAAATTGATTATGCAGAAAGAGGTTAATATGAAAATTGTGAAAAAATCATCACTAAGGGTAAAGTTATTAGTAGGTTTCATTTCTATCGCAATGTTACTAGGTATAGTAGGTGTAGTCGGAGGTTATGGGCTGATTAAAATCGAGGAAAATACAGAAACCTTGTATGATGTACATCTGAAAAACATTGATTTACTACATAACATTAAGGAAAATCTTTTAGAAGTCAGACATAATGTAGAAATGGCTGCTCATGAAAGCAATCCGGATACCACTGTAGCTACAGTTAAAGAGTTTGCTACCCTAAAGGAAGAATATAGTGGATATATGGATACCTACGGAAAAAGCAATTTTTCAGAAGAAACACGGAATTCGTTTGGCGGCTTTCTTGACTTATCTGATCAGTATTTGCAGCAGGTTCAAGATATTTTTGATTTAGCTTCTGCCGGCAACTATGAGGAGGCACAGTCACAGTTAATAGCGGCCTATGATATAACGGATCAGATGCTTGAGGTAATTAATGGAGCGATTACAACCAATCAGAACCTAGCAGAACAAGAGGATATTGATAATGGCTTATATTTTAACGGAACCATGAAATTGGTTTATCCACTCATTAGCTTTGGTTTTATATATGCAATCGTTATTGGACTTTACTTATCTCTCTATATTAGTAAGGAAGTAAAAAAGGGAGTAAATTTCGCCAAAGCATTAGGAGAAGGAGACTTAACTTATACGGTTGAATCCAAAAGTCAAGATGAACTTGGGCATATGATTCGATCACTTGACAGAGCTAAGGATAAAATAAAAGTAATTCTTGATGGTGTTATGGTACAAGCAGCAGATGTATCTGCTGACAGTCAGGAGTTATCAGCAACCATTGAGGAATTAAGTTCCAATATAGAGACCATAGACAACAGCACATCTTCAATTGTTTCAAATATTGCAGAAGTGAATGCGATTACAGGGGAACTTTCAGCAACTGTAGAGCAGGTAGATAAAGGTGTTAGTCAATTGGCTGCTGATTCAGCTAAGAGCAGTGACGAGTCCATTCAGATTCGTGGCAGAGCTTCTAGAATAAAAGAACAGGGAATTGAATCAAAAAAAATAGCAGAAAAAATATACGAAGAGAAGGAAATAAAGATCCGGAAGGCAATAGAAGACGGGAAAGTAGTAGAACAGATTACAGTGATTGCCAGATCAATTGCAGATATTGCAAGTCAAACCAATTTATTGGCACTTAATGCAGCAATAGAAGCTGCCAGAGCTGGTGATCAAGGTAAAGGTTTTGCTGTTGTTGCAGAGCAGGTAAAGGTATTGGCAGAGCAATCTAGCGAATATGTTAAGAGTATTCAGGATGTTGTTATGAACGTACATGGCGCAGTAGATAATCTTTCCGTAAATGCTCAGGACATCTTAGACTTTATTGCTACCAGAGTAAACGCAGATTATGATTTGTTAATTGAAACAGGAGAACAATACGAGAAAGATGCAGTTTATGTAAGCGATTTATCTCAGACGATAGCTGCTATGAGTCAGGAATTAAGTGCCTCTACAGAAGAAATTACCGGTGTTGTACAAACAATAGTTGGTAATATGCAAGATGCCACCCATGATTCTGAAGAAATACTTGCAAGTATTGAAGAAGTATCAAAGGCGATGGAACAAGTTGCAATTTCTACCCAAAACCAAGCAATCGTCTCAGAAAAATTGAATTCGTCCGTTCAGAATTTCAAGGTATAGCTATATATTAAGGAAGCAGGTAAATACCATGGCTAAGGTAATCATGAAAAATATTAAAAGAATGAGAGAAATTCTAGATGAAAAAATAAAAGGTACTAAGGATTTCAGTTATTACTTATTTTCGGAATATAAGGTTCATCCTTATCAGGAAGCATTAAAAATCGCTATCTTATATGGTTTACTTGGAATTATATGGATTGCTTTTCCTGATGAGTTACTTAGCAGAATGACCAATGATACAAATAATTTTCGACAACTTAATATCTATAAAGGCTGGGCTTATGTGGCTCTAACTGTAGTCCTGATATTTACCCTTGTCTTAAAAAAACTATTTTTGTTTGAAGGTGCCATAAATAAACTGGAAACTGACTTAGGGAATCAAAAAGCAATTGAAAAAGAATTAAATAAGCTTGCTTATTATGATACCTTAACCGGTCTGCCTAATAGAGCGTTGTTGGAAATGAAATGTAAAAATCTAATTGACGATAAATGTAAAAAACGCTTTGCATTTGTTTATATGGATGTAGATAATTTTAAAATTATAAATGATACTTTAGGACATCCGGCAGGAGACCAATTTTTAAAGCATATTTCCAATATATTAGCAAGTAATATAGGTTCCTCATCCTTTATTGCAAGAATGGGCGGTGACGAATTCGCAGTTATCTTTGAAGATGTTCATAACAAGGAAGAAGTAGTGGAAAAGATTCAGGAATTTCTTCAGTATCTTAGAAGACCTTGGGTATTTAACGATCAAGAGTTCTTTGTGTCAGTCAGTTTAGGCATTGTTATTTATCCGGAACAAGGAGATACCTTATCTCTGCTGCTTCGTAATTCTGATATTGCAATGTATGAAGTTAAGAAAAGTTCAAAAGATAACTACTGTTTTTATTCAGATGATCTCCAGGAAATAAACCTAAAGCAAATAACAATGATAAATGAACTCCATAAAGCAGTTGAAAACAATGAATTCATTTTACTATATCAACCCATCATAGATTTGGTAACAGGTAAAATGAGTGGAGTGGAAGCCCTAATTCGTTGGTTGCATCCGGAAAAAGGAATCATTTCTCCTATGGAATTTATTCCGGTAGCAGAAAAGACCGGTCTTATCCATGATATAGGAAGATGGGTAATGCAAACCGCTTTCATGCAGAAAAAGGAATGGGAAGACTTAGGATATCCCCATCTTAAGATGTCCATTAACGTATCCGGAAATAGTCTTGTACAAAATGGCTTTGTTAATGAGATTCGTAATCTTTTGTTAAAAACGAATCTAAGAAGTAGTGAAATCCAATTAGAAATAACCGAAACAGTTTTGATTGAGGAAATGGCAGTTTCCAAAAAGGTGCTAAACGAGATAAAAAATTTGGGAATTAAGATTGCTTTGGACGATTTTGGAACAGGATATTCCTCGCTAACTTATTTAAAAAATCTTCCCATTGATGTAGTAAAATTAGATGCCAATTTTGTGAAAGAAATTATGAATAACAGTGAAGATAGTGTAATTGTAGAATCCATGATAAAACTTACTCATGACTTGAAATTACAGATGGTTGCGGAGGGTATCGAAACAGCTGAGCAGCTATCAATGTTAAAAAGCGATGAATGTGATTTTGGACAAGGTTATTTGTTTAGCAGGCCGGTCTCTTGGGATATGATCGAAAAAATGATGCTGGCTACCTCATAGTACTACAAAAAAAGGGCTGAAGTAAAAGAAAGAGATTTTCTTTTGCTCCAGCCACTTTATTATGTCAGATACCCAGTAATGCTGCACCTATAATTCCTGCATCATTATCCAATTGAGCCATTACAATTTTAGTTTGTTTTTTAGAATTTCGAGTGTATATAAGGCTGTCCACTTTTTCCCTTAATGGCCCCAATAATTCATTTCCGGCTTTACTGATACCGCCGCCAATACATAAAATCTCCGGCTGAAATGTATTAATGATGTCTATAATTCCGATACTTAAGTAAAAAATATACTGCTCCAGCACTTTGATTGCTGTAGCATCCCCTTGGGCAACACCTTGGAATACTGTTTTACCTTCTATCAGTTCTATATTATCATTACAGAGCTTCCACAACATAGATTGCATATTGTTCTCCATGGCCTCTTTTGTCTGCAGAATTAGCGCTGTAGCAGAAGCATATACTTCAAAGCATCCTCTTCTTCCGCAATTACACTCGATACCATCAAATTTAATTACGGTATGCCCTATTTCTCCACTGGCATAATTATATCCTCTATATATTTTATGATCCAGTATAATTCCACCGCCAATCCCGGTACCAAGTGTAACCGCTACCAAAGAATTGGAGCCTTTTCCTACACCGGCAAGGAATTCACCCCAGGCTGCTGCATTGGCATCATTATCAAAATACACCTTCTTACCTAAACCCTCTTCAAGGAACTTAACAAAAGGTGTGTCTTCAAATCCAAGGTTATTGGCATATTCAATCCTTCCTGTTTCTATATTAGCTGTCCCAGGGACACCAACACCTACGGATACAATCTTTTCCATTGGAACACCACTTTCATCAACTACCTTCTTAACCATGGAAACCAGATCTGCTGACATATCTTCTATTGATCTTGGTGCATTTGTCTTCCTGCTAAGTTTTCTAAGCAGCTTGTAGTTCTCATCTACCAGTCCGACTACCATATTTGTACCACCTAAATCAATTCCAATATAATAATTCATTTTATATCCTAACCTTTCTGAACGATTCGTTTCATAAACTGTATATCTTTTGATGCAGTTAACGGATTGATTTCTTCCCGTAATATGCTAATATCCGGCTTATTCTTATGAAGCCATTCAAATAAATACTCATATTCAAGAAGCCCTTCTCCTAATAAAGTTGGTATCATTTGACCATCCTTTACTATAAAATCCTTAAGGTGAATCACGTTAATTTCCTGTCCAAAAGCCTGAAAACAATCTTTCCACAATTTATCCTGTTCATGCATATTGGTAAGGGTAATCATGTTTACCGGATCAAATATAATCTTTAAATGCTTATTATTCACACGTTGAATTAACTTATGGGTAAGTTCTGGGGAATTCAAGGTATGCACCGCTACCGGCTCTATTCCTACAAAAGCACCAATATTCTGAGCCTTGTCGATCATACGAAGTACACTATCTTCTAGGATGTGAAACACATTATTTCTATCTGATTCCTCATAAGAAAACCTTGAAGTTTCAGTTCCTACAAGTTTCGCATTCACTTTCAGACTGAATTCCAAATATTTTTCAAAAATTGCTACTTGTTTTAATCGTTCTTTCTCATCTCTTAAGGAAGGTTCAATATAGCAACCCAGCACAGAGATCTCGATATTATTCTGTTCAAATTCTTCTTTAATGTCACTTAAGTGTACATCTGTAACCTCCAGATAATCATTAACACCTATTATTGCCTTGGATATTGCCAATTGCGCTGCTCCAAAACCTTCTTTACTTAAGATATGTGCCAAATCTTTTGGTGTATTTTTACCATAATCATGAGCTCTAACTCCGATACGCATTTTTTTCCTCCTTAAATGATTTATATTTGCGGCATTTGCGGTGGCAAAAGCCCAATTTAGTTTGTGACATGAATAGCGCTGCAACTATATTCATTTTGTCTACCTTGCCTTCCTGTGGCATGTCCTTTATAGAGCCTCAAAGACATGAAAAACATCGCAGCTGCTCTGTTTTTCACTGAGTCTCTAGTCGGACATAGGCAGCCTTGTCAGCCGGTCTACGACAAAACGAATATAGTTACATCGCTATTCATAATATCAGTTTTAAAGTGCTATTAAAACCTAAAATTGTAATGCTTCTGAATACTCCTAGTTTTTGAACAAACGGTGCAAATATTAGTCGGCCTATTGTTATTCCTCCGAAGATTATGGATAGATAGGTAGACGTTTGAGCTACGCTAAAACCTAATTCTTTGTTGGAGTATGTAACAAGCCAGTTTAGGACGCCATGCTCTGCTATAAAGTAAAATCCAAATATATAGATTAGATATATAAAGGCTGGATTCTTTATAACTTCACTATATTTTATTTTTTCTTTTGGCGTTCCTTTTACTTTCGCTTTTGTGTCCTCTGGGATTGGAACAAGTAAAAATATAATAATACTTATAGTACCTAATATCAATAGAAATATATTCGCATATTTCCAAGCAATAATTCCACTTGCGTATTTACCGAATATGTTTTGGCTTCCGCTGGTTCCGATTCCTTGCGTAAAATATATTGTGTTAACGATTAGTCCCGGTGTTGCTGTGAATTTGTAATCAGAAAGCTAATACAAGATATGGACTTTGTTGAAAGATCCATGTTTTGTATTAGCTTTCTCATAGTGGTTTTGCTAACAAAAAGTTCTCAACCCTTAACTCCGGTTGTAGCAATTCCTCCAATAATATATTTTTGTAAAAACATAAACAACACAATAATCGGCACAATCGATATAATAGATGCTGCTAATACTGAATTCCAGTTAACACCATTCATACCAATATAGCTCTTGATGGCAATCTGAATCGTATATTTCTTTTGATCTGATAATACGATTAATGGAAGGATGTAATCATTCCAACGCCACATGAAAGAGAATATAGTAAGCGACACTGTAACGGAAGATCCCAGCGGAAGCATAATGGAACGGAATATCTTAGCTTCTGTTGCTCCATCAATTCTTGCAGATTCTACTAAAGAAAGTGGAATTGACATATAATGTTGTCGATACATAAAGATACCAGTTGTTGTAGTTACTACAGGCAATATAACACCCCATATATTATTATAAAGGCCAAGTTCACTAATTACAGTAAACTGTGGAACCGTTAATATTTCTCCAGGAATCAAGGTACCAAGTAAAAATATTGCAAATACCTTATTAACATATTTAATTTCATTTCTGTAAATTGCTAAGGCATAACCACACATAGAACTAATTACTAATGTAATTATAGTTCCAACAACGGCAATAAACAAGCTGTTTTTTACATAAACAAAGAATCCGCCGCCAATTACATCAAGATAGGATTGTATCGTAAATTCTTGAGGAAACAAATGAAGTGGAAAAGCGAATAATTCTGACGAGGGTTTAAATGAACTCATAAATAGCCAAAAGATTGGGAACGCAAATATAATAGCAGTAATAATTCCTACAACTGAAACAACCGTAGTTTGGATTTTACGTTTATTCGATATACTTTTCATTATACTTCACCTCCACCTTTACTTGCCTTGAATTGAACTAAGGCAATAATAATAAATATAACCATAACAATTGCACCTATAGCAGATGCATACCCATATTGATATTGTGTAAAACCTTTATCAAAGATATATTGGACAATGAATTTTGTTGAAGAACCAGGTCCTCCCATTGTAATACCTTGAACTAATGCATATTCTTTTAAAAGATTTACGGTTGATAATAATACTACTAAGAAAATTGTTGGTGATAGCATAGGAATCGTAATCTTTAAAAATGCTTTTACCTTGGTAGCACCATCTACATTAGCCGCTTCATATAACTCTTTTGAAATGTTGTTAATTCCACCAATAAACATGATCATATAGAAGCCTGTTGATGCCCAATTCGATGCAAAACTAATTACAAACGTAGCCAATTTGGAAATCATAGCCCATTCAAGTGCTGTTCCTCCAAAGTTTTGAATAAGAAAATTAATTAGACCATATTCTTGTCCAAACATCCAGTTTATTGTAATACCTACCACAAGAGAAGATAATAAAACGGGCAGATAGATTAATGTTCTTGCAAATGTTTTACCTTTTAATAATTCTGATGTAACCAATGCTGCGATCAATAATGGTACAATTACTTTAAAGGGAAGACTGAATAGGGTATATACAAATGTTCTTCCTAAGGATTTATAAAAATCCATATCCTTAAATAATTTAATATAATTTTTTATTCCAACAAAATCCATCGTCTTCCAACCATCATAATTGGTAAAAGACAAATACAAACTTAGCACTAACGGAACAAAGAAAAATATGGTAAACAATATTAATGCTGGTGCAACAAAACACCAAAATGACTTCGTATGATGAAATGCCCCCTTGCTTTTTTTCATGATAACTCCTTTCTTGTTGGTAAATAATGATACGCCTATAGCAAACGTCTTGTGTTAATAAAAAACTGTAGCTGCCAGCCTAATCCACGCGACTTGGCTGAGCAGCCACATTTCTGTTCTTTTTTTATTTTATCTAAATATTATTTACTCTGCAATCGCCCATCCTGAGGATTCTGCTAATTCTTTTGCAAAGGTATCCAATGCTTCTTTGGCTGTCATTTCACCACTTACTGCACGTTTAATATAATCTCTATATTCGTTATCTTTATAGTTTCTCCATGCTGAGCTTTCATCTACCATAAAGGTATCTGTAACAGCATTAACTTCTGCTTGCATTACTGCAAAATCAGCTGCTGCTTTTTCATCTGCTGGTTGATATGCAATATTAGCAAGTGCTGATAATCCCTTGTCATTGTTTAAGTATGTTTGGAAGTTTTCTTCGGTGTATAACCACTGTAAGAAGCTAACTGCAAGGTCTTTGTTTTCTGCATTTTCAGGTACTGCTAATGCGGAACCACCAATAATTGCAGCGGAAGAAGTATCTCCCTTAGGTGTTGGTAAGGTACCAAATTTAAAATTAGTAATATCCGTAATGAAACTATTATAGTTCCAAGATCCTGATAATAAGATACCTACATCGCCATTTTTAAAGTAATCAGCAGGATTATCAGTAGTACCGCCTGCCCAGATAGCTTGAGGCATAACACCGTCTGTATTTGCTTGAATGAATTTTTCCAAGGTAGCTACATTCTTTGCACTATTTACTGAAACCTTAAAAGCATCTCCGTCTTTTTGAACTAAAGAACCACCATTCGCATACATTAAGATATCATATCTTGCTCTCGATACATCAGCAGCAAAACCATATTTAACGCCGCCTTTTTCTTGTAAAACTTTAGCATTTGCATATAATTCATCCCAACTCCAAGGTTGATCTGTTGTAGGTGCTGTTAAACCAGCTGCTGTGAAAGCATCTGCATTGTAATACATGTTAGTGGTTGTAAATTGTAATGGAAGACCTGTGATTTTTTCAGATACATAATCTTTACCAACAATTTTTAATGCTGATTCATTAAAGATACTTGTATCCATAACACTACTCATATCAATGAATTCTTCTGGATATAATTGATGTAATCTTGTTGTTGCAATTAAGTCAGGTAAGTCATTATTCTTTGCCATTGCAGGGAATTTTGTTAACTGATCATCATAAGAAATAATCATTATCTCTGCTGTGTTGCCAGTTGCTGCTTCCCAAGCTTTTAATGCTAATCCAAAAGAATCTTCAGAGCCTGGTTCTTCGGATAAAAGTACTGTCATTGTCTGACCGCCTTCACTTGTTGCTGCAGGTGTAGTTTCTGTTGTACTTGTAGTATCTGTAGTACCTGTACTATCTGTTCCAGTGTTATCTTTTGTAGAACCACACGCTGCCAAGGATAATACCATAGTCATCGCTAGTAATACTGCTAATACCTTTTTCATCTTTTTCATAAAAATATCCTTCTTTCATATATTGTTGTACAGAGTATAATGCTCTCTGTCATAGCTGTTATTGTGTTGTAGTAACCCGAAATGTTTTAATCTCATATGGCTTCATGACAAATGAACAATCTCCGTCTATCACATTATATTGTTCCATTTTGTTCTCTAACAAATCGCATTCCCATATGGATGTAATCCCCTTTATATTAACTTTCATCTTTGTATTGCTTCGTTGACCATAGGCTTCATATGCTCTCACTATGACGTCATTGTTATCTTCAGCCTTCTTAATGGTTTCTATGATTACGTTTTCTGAATCAGCTGAAAGGATAGAGAAGCGTTTTGGTAAAGTTCCCTCTTGTTTATCAATCTTCTCTGCATACAACGGACAATTGAGTGTATAAGCCTCTTCAATTACTTTGCCGGTTCTAAAGTCACCCTTGTGTGGGAGAATAGCATAAGTGAACTCATGGATTTCTTTATCAGCATCCGGATTAGGAAATATTCCTGATTTGATTAATGTCAGGCGCATGACCGAATCATGAACATCATAGCCGTACTTGCAATCATTCATTAAAGCTACTCCATATCCACTTTCTGATAAATCCACCCATTTATGAGCACATACTTCAAATTTTGCTTGATCCCAGCTTGTGTTACGATGTGTATTTCTTTCTACATTGCCAAATTGAATATCATAAGAAGCCTTATTCGTCATAATATCTAGCGGAAATGCTACTTTTAATAATAACTGTTCTTCTTTCCAATCCACAGTTGTTTTAAAATCGATTCGGTTTGAATGGTTATAAAAATGAATTACTTGTTCTATAGTAGAATTCATAAACTTACGTTTGATATAGATGCAGGTTCTTATTTCACCGCCTTCTAATACCTTCCATTCCTGCAAATCATTGACTTCCCACATTTTTTCTTCATAATAAGCATCTATATTCCATGCATCATACTCCGATGGCCTGTCCTCAAACACCTGTAGCACATTTGCCCTAGCGCCCTCTATGATCAGTTCTCTTTCTTCTTTTTTATCAAAGATAGATATAAATTCTCCCTGCTCATTGGCAAGGATATGATAATATGGTGTATCAATTATCCTGTCTTGTACTACAATTGAATTATAATATGAATTTATTTTTTCCTTTTTTCGTTCAAAAGCTATATATCCTTTTGAAGGAATATCTTTTACCCAATAAAGTGCTTTATTATCAGATGATTTTTGGTAAGGTAATCTGGTATCTCCATCGTATAATCCAAACTCTTCGTCTTCTTCTAGCCTATCGACTTCTATTAAGCCCTCTCGTTCATAACCAAGAGTATTCATAACGACAACCCTTGGAGTATCCGTTCCAATCTTTGATGTTATTCCACTGATTCCCTTATAGATTAGTCGATTGGTTGTATTGAGTACTTCTATATATTGTTCCTTGGAATCCTCATAAACTTCTTTAATGGATGACCCTGGAAGAATATCATGAAATTGATTAAGCATGGTAAGTTCCCAACAATGTTTTAACTCACCCTCTGGATATTCCCCTACCTCACTGTTTAACATGTTCATAACAGAAAATAGCTCTGCATCGCCATTCTTAAATTCGCAAAGGCGATTGTATTTCTTGTTTCTAGCCATAGAGGTATAAGTACCCCGGTGAAATTCCAGATACAATTCTCCACACCATTTAGGAATCTTGGTATTCGTTAAATTCTCTTCTAACTGTTCAAAATAGTCTCTTACGAAAGTTTGTTTTACTTGTGGACAGCCTGGAACCGCCTCGGCGAGTCTTCTGCCTTCTTCTAACATATCAGCTGTAGCACCACCTCCTCCATCTCCATAACCATAACAATTCAATATTTCTTGATTGATGTTCTTATTTTGATATCTCTGCCAACATCCCATTACTTGACTGGCATTCAAAATCCCATTATAGGTAGTAGCGATTTCTTTCTTTGGTGTTAAATCCGGATATTTATTATAATTTCTTGTTGTAATAAAATAAGTTAAAATTTCAGTTCCATCAATTCCTTGCCACAACATAGTATCATTAGGAATTTGGTTGTATTCATTCCAGCCTATCTTTGTTGTCATAAAATAATCGATACCTGATTTTTTTAATATTTGTGGTAATGCAGCACTGTATCCAAACACATCAGGCAGCCATAGCACTTTGTTATCTTTACCAAACTCTTGTCTGAAGAACTGTTTTCCATACAGTATCTGTCTTACTAAAGACTCTCCGGAGGTAAGATTACAATCGGCTTCTAGCCACATGCCACCCTCTGTCTCCCAACGACCTTCTACAACTTTTTCTTTTATTTTCTCATATAACTCTGGGCAATCCTCTTTTACAAATTGATATAACTGTGGTTGACTAGACATAAACTTATATTCTGGATATTGATCCATAAGATAAAGTACCGTTGAAAAACTACGGATTACTTTTTCTCTTGTCTGTTTCAAAGACCATTTCCATGCCACATCAATATGCGTATGACCAATACAGTGTTCAACGACCTCGGCATTACCGCATAACTTGTTATAGTATTCCTCAACAAGATATTCATTTGCTGACATTATGGAGGTGTAGAAATCTTCGTTTCCTACCTTTCTTAAATCCAAAAGATTCAAGGTCTGATTTAGAATTTCTAAGGTTCGAATATGTTTTAAATCATCCTCTCTTTGTAAATCAGCTACTTCAAAAGGAGCCTTTATATTGTAGTAAAGTGTTTGTACCAGTGGATGCAGAATAGCTGCTGAGACATTTAGAAATGCTTCCTTACCCGTTGAGTTAATATAAGCATATAATCGGATATCATAAGCCTGTCCTTTTACTGCGTTTAGGGCTAGGTCAATCTCTGTGTGATTCATATCAAGACCACAAACAAGTTTTTTATCCACGTATGCTAGAAACTGCGGGTTATCCGTATTCCAAAGATCTGTTGAGCCAGTTGTAACATGAATTACAACATGCTTTCCATTATATTCATTTGGTATGACAAATTCTGTTTGAAAGCAGAAATGGCTGTCTCTTCCTCCCCACGTTTCCCCCCTATGAAATGATTTCCATTCAGATAACTCATTCTCTAAAATCTTACTCATCTCATATCCACATGTCTGTACTTTGAATTCATCAAGTGGGATAATGTTACTGTAACGTTCTTTTTTTAATGTAGCTAGAATAGTTTTAATTCTATTCCTATAGTAGTCCATAGACACCCTCCTTCCCTTCTTTCTATTATCTATCCTATATTACGATTGAATCTTGATACTTCCAGTTCTCAATCCTCTTGGTATTGTAATTTCTAACGTACCTGGAATCCTCTCATAATACTCTAGTGATTTTTCATCACATTGAATTCTAAATGGCTTTAAATGCTCCTCATTCATTACCACTATCAGGACGCTTTCCTCATTTGTACTGTAGTTATAAAACTCTATTGTACTATTGTCATAGGTACTGTCAAAACTCTGTTTTTCAATCCACATATCGAATCCACTATTAACAGTTCCTACTTTATAATAAGCATTGGCCCATATGTTAATTGGTGTTGAAAGTCCACCAAATTGATGGAACCATCCACCTCTTTCTGTTTCAATATTCAACATCTCGAAGGTATAATAGGAATGATCCACTTCTTTTTTCCAGGAATTTAGGGCTGTAATAGCAATTTGATACGCAAACTCTTTTTCTCCTATATCTAACATCGTCTTCCATATAAACCACTGATGGGAAAACCATACGTTACCATTCCAATATCCATTTTTACTATAATATTTTGCACTCATATCAACAGCACTGATACCAACTTTTGAAAACATTTCTTTTTCAGACTGTAAATGAGATAATATGATATCCTTTTGTTCTGGTGTACATATCCCTGCAATTATGGGATAGATTCCATCCATGCCTTTATTTAGATTTTCACCTTGCTCACTCTTTAGCAATTCGATAGGTTGATTATCTTCATCATGGATAACATAACTGAAATATCCACTTTCTTCATCCCAAGAATACGTTTGTAAACCATTGGTCAATCTTTCAATGTCTGACGTATATTGAAAACAGTCCTCTAATTTGTTTACTTTTATTGCAACCATATTTAAAATTTTTGCACATCGTATTACCTGTGAAGTTGTAATTGCTGGTGCCGTCACTCCTTGCAGTTTGCTCTTATGCATAAACGCCTGTGGCGGCAGATCATCCATTCCACTACAGTTGTAAAAATAATCATAGGTGGTTAACAAGTCACTCGCAAAGCGAGCCGTAGTAGAACCCTCTGTTTTACCGGCAAGGTAATCATAATACCGTTTCAGTTGGTCATAGTAACCATATAGTTTTGATTTATCGTTACTTTTTTTTAACAGCTCGAGATATAGAAACATTTGCACAGGAACAATGGATCCATGGTGCAAAAATGCAAAATCCTTATTCTCTTTCTCGCTTAAATAAGTATCTAAGATATATTCTGCCAAAGCAGGTTCGAATTCTAATAATCCAAGTCCAATAAACCCGGAATCCCAGGTATACAGGCAATCCCATCTTTTACCCGGCGTATGATGTTTGATATACTTGCCATGACGATAAATCGGATACACGATATTCGTTAATGCCGTTGCTTTTAATATCTGATTGCTAAATTGGTAATCCTGTCCGCCTTTTGTATAACCAAGGGGATTAACTTTTCCCTTTGCGACAATCCAGATGTTTTCGCATTCTTCTGCTGTATATGCACGTAAGTTTTGATTGCTTATAATCGCATATTCCACATGATGTTCCTTTACCGGTACAAATATGGAATGCACAACCGTATTATGGTAATATCCCATATCACTCTTCTTTTCCTTAAAAGAGTTAGTAAATGGGTTTGTAACATGATCAAAGGTTTCATCGCTATTGGATAATCTAGTTATAACAGCATCTTCTAAACAACCTGTGGGAATGGAACGATATCTGACATTCTCATTCAAAGTCTGAAAGTAAAATTCATCTTCAATCTCTTTATACTGATAGGAAATCTTTGTATTCAAGGAAGTTACTTTCGGTTCAAGCAGTTGGGGTTTTTGTTCACATTGCAGCTCATCTTTATCACTGTTTTCCACAACCGCGAAGAAATCAAGTTCTATTCCGCTATCCCCTAAAGAATAAAAAGTAATCGTATAGGTTCCTTCCGACAATTCTCCAATAGGGATTGGATAAATGGTTAATTCATCGGAGGCTGGTAATTGTACCTCTTGATTCTGAATAAAATTCATACGGAATAAAGCAGAATTACTAACCTTTGTTGTCCGATATCGAACCATCAGCACTCCGTTGGTGAATTCTTGTGTAACTGGAATCCGATAAGAAACCATATCCTCCTTCACAGCCCCAAATGCTTTTATATCTAGATGCGCTGCCTGTGCATGAGATACTCTGTCACCCAATCCTCTGTGCTCTGTAAAAGTTTCATCAAAGAATTCTCCTTTATAAGCCCCATCCGGGTTTAGACAATCCCAAGGTCTAGGTACTGCATACTCATAGTCTTCATAATCGGTTGCTTTCCAGTATATATTCTTAAGAGGTAATTGAAGTTTCCAATACATCTTATACGGATATTCAATGGCATTATAATAATTCAGTATACAATTTTGTGGAAGTGAAGAATTATTAACATATTCTGTGCGGATAAGGTAAGTATCTTCCTTGATTCTGGAAAATGAAACATCTGCGTAGACTTTGTCCTTCCATTCTAATTCATATCGGTAGCAGTAATAGCTCAAGTCCTCTGCTGCCTCCCAGATATGATAGGAGGACGGCACAGTTACATTTGGTACAGGAACTGCGCTATTGGCTAAAGTGGGATGAATAACACAATCAAAACGAACACCCTTTTCTCTTGCTGCCTGAACAATTTTAGAGATTCCCATATACTTCTTGGAGTAGGGACCCCAATCGGGTAAGAACTTCTCTGCTATATTCTTTTGTGGTAGTCTCACGTTTTTCATTCTGTATCTCCCTTACAATCTCTAACAAATTCATCAATTTCAATCATTCTGTTCTCTACTCTTGATTTTTCTGCTGCAAATGCCATGATATGACTCTGTATGGATTGTTCAATTGTAGTTCTGCAAAAGCTTAAATCTCCTCTTACCATACCGGCAAAATCCTCTAACAATAATTTATCTCCACCGCCATGACCTTCATTACCAATTCCTTCTGCTTTCATTTTAATGACTCTGGCTTCTTTCGCAAAAGGGCGAATCTGTATCGTTGTTTTATCTCCAATAATCTCGCCTTTTTCGCAATTAATTCGTATCGTTCTTGTGCAATCATTGGTAAATGCGGAAAGTGAAAAAGAAGCGGTTACTCCATTCTCAAATTCAATAGCACAGACTTGATGGTCACAAACATCATTATCACATTTATAAACACATCTTCCATAGGGTCCGGTTTTTAGAGCAGAACGTATTCCTTCGTCACTTTGATCGGTTAGATTAACAGCCCCTTTATTCCACCAGTAGTTCTCCAGATATATCTTTTCAGCATTAAAGATACAGGTATCCTTCTCAGGGCAATTATAACAACGGTCACTACTATCAGTTGGTGCATTTTCTTTCTTAAAATAGGATAATCCTCCATAAGACGAAATTGAATTACACTTTGCATCTACCAGCCAGGATAAAATATCTAAATCATGACAGCTTTTCGCTAATATAATGGGAGAAGCTTCCTGGCTATTTCTCCAAGAACCTCTCACATAACTATGTGAAAAATGGAACACGCATATATTTTCACTATGTTGAATGGATATAATCTTACCTAATTCCTGGCTATCTATTATCTTCTTTATCTTATAGAAGAAGGGTGAATACCTTAGTACATGGCAAACCATTATTTTTACTTTATGGTCTGTTGCATAATCACTCAGTTCTAAACATTCTTTTGCTTCTAACGCAATTGGTTTTTCTAAAAGAATGTCATATCCACAATCAATAGCCTTCTTCGCTTGTCGAAAATGGTCTCTATCCATCGTAGTTATCATAACTCCATCTGCGATTTTTCCTTTTTGAAAGAAGTCATCTTCATTCTTAAATGCCATCTCCGGGTCAATTTTAAATAAATCTACAATTCTGTTTCTTCTTCCTTCATCCGGTTCCACAACTCCATTTATTTCAATATCTGGATTCGTTAGGATGGAATCTGTATATGCCCTTGATCTGCTACCCGCACCTATTAATACCAATTGTATTCTTTTCATAAACATACTTCCCTTCTTATATAAGAACATCTACTATTATAAGAATATTTACTGACTTTTTGCTTCCATTAGAAATAAAATAGCTAATGCTTGTCCATAGGGCATTGATTTTATCTCTATTTCTTTATAAAATTGTTTTGATTTTCTTCCCATGGCCGTTCCATAGGATACCTGATTAAGAATGCCATCCTCACTGATACAATTTAAGATAGCAGATAATGCTTTCATCGCGCACTCTTTATACTTTTCCTCTACTAAACCCATTGAGACCGCTCTTAATATTCCATATGCAAATCCACAGGTTGCACTGGCCTCCACATAGGAAGTTGGATCATCTACCAAGGTGTGCCACATTCCGGATTCATCTTGATATTTTTCTAAACTATCAATCTGTTTTTTTAAAGCTTCCGTTAAAAAATGCTCTATACTAGGTTCACATTCCACTATACTTAAGAATTCTGGAATTGCTGCTGTTACCCAGCAATTACCTCTGCCCCATAAGGCATCAACAAAATTATTATTTTCTTTAAAGGTCCAACCATGGAACCACAATCCGGTATTTTTATCTGACAAATATTTTATATGAATTAAAAACTGATATTTCGCTTCTTCTAAATAACTTTTATTCTTTAGAATCTGGCCAATTTTGGCTAAGAATAGCACTGTCATAAATAAAGTGTCATCCCACAATTCTTGATCGTTAACGGTATCTGAAGTAATATGCTGGAATCCACCCTCTTTTGTTTTTGGGAGTTCATTCATAATCCATTCTGCCCACTCTTTACAAGGTTCCAGATATTCTTCTCTCTCCGTATATTCATACAAAAAGGATAATGCTAACAGTGGAGTTACTGTATTAATATTTTTAGCAGGAAGTCCTACTTTTAATTGCCTGTCATAATAGCCTACCAGTATATCTAAATACCTGGTCTCTTTTGTTTTTTCGAATAATTTCCAAAATCCAAATAATCCAACTCCTTGTGTCCATTCCCAAAATTGGTATTTACTGATATCGTCACCTGCTAAATTATTCTTCTCCATGTTTTCCAAAAAAGTAGTGTCAGCCTCATACAATATAGATTTAAAACTTTCAGCTAGTTGTTCCATCTTTTCATGTATTATGGAGTTCATGTCATCCTGCATATTATAAATTTCCTTTCTTAACTTCAATTACTGGCTTAAAACTATAATCCAATTTAACCTCATTTGCGGTGAAGTGATTTCTATCTTTCAATTCAATTGCTCCATATTGAGGATCCTCAAATGATATTGCTTTATTTCCATCATATTGAATATCCATAACAGAAAGTTTTTCTTTAAAGTTATCAAAACTACCAAACTCTGTTTTAGAGCCGCATTTAATAATAATTCCATGATTTAATCCTTGTGAAATTACTTCTTTATTGGTATTAGCACCACTTTGTGTGATTGTTACCCCATTGCTGAAATAAGTTCCCATATAGGCATCCCCAACTTGTACAAAGAACCATTTCCCTTTTAACTCATAATTATCATATTCATAGAGAGGGGTATAGGCATGAATATAATGAACCAATTCATCTGGATCTATTTTATAAATCATTACCATAATGTTCTTAAATTGTTCAATGTAAGGTATAGTTCCATTACCAGCCCAATAACAAGGACGATTTCCTCCACTAAACGGTCTTTCACCCGGATGATTGATATAATATTGAACACATCTATCACCAAGTGCTACATTCATGAGATGCTGTTGGTGTCCATGAAGAAAAGGTTTAAATCTTCTGACACAAGCAGTAAAGTAATCTGAAGTTCTATAATAATAGGTTTTTACTCGGTTCATGCCTTGGTCAAGTTCTGCACTCAACCATTGATTTTCTTCCAGTTGAACTTCATCATTGAAAGCTGGTGGTTCATAATTAGATAAGCAATATAAGGTAACTGCTCTTGATGCAGAACTAACATATCCATCTCCGTAAGATACCCATTGGAAGAAATTAGGTTCTACCTGTCCTCTTACCTTTAATGTTTCTTCATATGCCCTGCCATAACTTGAACTCATAATTCCATGAAACGTATTATAGCTCATGATTTTAAAGGTAAAATCGATTGCTTTCGTAACAAGTTCTTTCATATTAGAATCCGGTGCCATCTCATATAAAACAAAGAATCCAATTAAATCAACTGGTATATAGGTTGCTGAATTCCATTCTGCATATCCATATTTGAAGAAGGTCTCAAACCAAGCTTCTACTCGCTTCTTACCGATGGCATACTGTTCTTTTCCTGTATGTCCACTGGCACTAAATATCTCCTCCGGATAGGTGTATCCTCCCAAATATTGAGATATATGGAATAATAGCGCATGATTCTCACTAAAGTACCACATAACATCATTGCCTGGTTCATCAATCCAATATCTAAAATTCAAGATGCTGTCTTTGATTCTGACATATTGTTCGTCTGTTAAATAATTTCTGTACCTGGTAATCATCATAAACATAGGCGCCAGATAAAAATCCGCACAATCTTCTTTATTTTCAATCATACTAATGCTGTAATTCAAGCAATCCAGTGCTTTTTGGTTGAATTTATGATCAACCTCCAGAATTGCCATTGCTCTATTAACAACATTCTCGCCATGCTTACATATAAACTCTAAGGCTTGCTGCTTTCTTTCCTCTATTGTCGATTTTGGTTCAAAATCCACAAAATCTTCTGGAACAATTCCAATAACTAATTCTCTTGTAATTACAAATTCTCCAACCTTACATCCAACCAGTACCTTAAAGGCTCCAACATTAAACTGATCAATACTACCTAAATTCACTTCATTTTTATCTTTATATGCGATAACCGCATGTTCATCTTCAATCTCTACATTACTTAATTTTGCTGCATGTTCATCCCCTTTAATAATTAGCTTCTTGTCTTTTTGGAGTAAGGTATTGTCATACTTTAATATAAAATCACCTTTTGTAATGCAATCTCTCTCAAAATAACAACTCTTTAAAAAGGTTTCAGTATCTTTAATTTCTTCCACATCTTGATCCAATTCAATGATTCCCACTAAAGGTTTATCCCCTTTATATCTCATCTCATAGTAAAAGAAAACATCCCTCTCTGCTAATTCGTCTGCATAGACAACAATTTCATTCATTCCCTCTTTTAGTTCTAATTCCACTCTAATTATCCCAGGAATATTTCTTGTATATGGGGCAAAACAAACTTGGTTTTCTCCATTTACCCATAGTTTCATTCCACCGCAGGTATATAAATCGAAGGGATATTTCCCACCTTGTGGTACGTATAGATTTGTTTTTGCATTAACCCATAAATGATGTGGATTATGCATAAAAGTTGTAAAATCAACTCGATTATTCTCAAATGGGAAGTAAACTCTGTCATAAGACCCTGTGTAATAAGGTACTTCTTCTATTTTATTTTTCTTTAAGAATTCTTTTCTTACAGGGTAAACAATCTGAACATAAGCCTCCCCCAAATTGACTTCCGCATCAAAAGTCTCATAGGGTGATTCAAATGATTCTGCTGCCATATCTGTGATCCACCACCTGCTAATTGACTCATCGTATTTAATATTATATTTTAATGATTCCATTGATTGTTCTCCTAACCTTTTTGTTCTAAGAGTATATTCATTAATCGATACTATAGTAATAATTATTTATTTTAAGAGTTCGAATTCTCATGTCTTTATTGTAAACAGTATAGCAGTATTATTTCTCATAAACTATGCGATATTTGCTATTATTCATGAAACACATTGCATTTTTTGCTTTTTTCGTGTATTGTTATAAATAACAATACAGGTTTGGAGGATTTATTATGATAATTGATAACTTGATATTATATGAGAAAAAACACTTAATAGAAATTAACAAACCTAGTAACCCTCTTTACTATTTTTTTGACTATGACGAACGTTCCTACAACATAAATATGGAATTTCAACACTTTCATCCGTTTTATGAAATCTTAATTTTACTTGAGGATAGCGCAGATCACCTTATTGATGGTAAGATATATACCATTCAATTATATGATATTGTATTATTACAGCCAGGGCTTTTACATAAGTCAAAGTACCTGGAAGGTAATCCCAGTAAACGGGTTATAGTCGATTTTACATTTCCAAAGGATCTATATAACTTAGAATCTTCCTATATAGATTTATTATCCCTGTTTCAAGCACCGGTCCCCATCTATCGTTTTGAAAGAGTATACTTGGAACAGATTTTAGGCATATTAAATGAGATTTTTAAACTTTCTAAAACGCTTACTCCCATGAATCAGATGATGATACACCATAAGTTTATCGAATTTCTCTATGAATTGCATAAGTTCAAAGACTACAATATTTATGAAAATGAAAGTATTATGGATGCTAATACAAAAAAAATTTATGCCATTACTGCTTTTATTCATCACAATTATAAAGAGCCCTTGTCTCTTGAAATGATTGCGAAACAGTTTTATATCAGTTCCTATTATTTATCACATCAATTCAAATATGTTACCGGATTCACTTTAACGAATTATATTCAGATGACCAGAATAAAAAATGCACAACAGCTGCTGCTTTCCACCAATAATAAGATTACAGGCATAGCAGAAGGTTGTGGCTTTAATAGTTTTTCACAATTTAATAGAGTTTTTAATAAATTTTGTAATATGTCACCAACTCAATTTCGTTCACAAGAAAATATAAAGTCAATACAACGTATTTAGGTATTAAAAAAAAGGGGAAGTAAATGAATATCATTCACACTCCCCATAAAGTTTTTCACCCATTAGTTAAAATTATCACTCTAATCTTCTAATGCCAATTTAATATCTAGTTCTGACAATTCATCAAAGCGCTGAAGATCCAAATATCCGCAAAGCCTTGTTAATACCTGTGGTTTGTACCTTTCCATCGATTTTGCTGAATACTGTTTCCATAAGATACTTGCATTCTGTAATAGCTGAACCGCTTCTACCTGCAGTTCTTTCTCTCCCTTCAAACGATACAGATACAAGGCTACTGCTGCTCTCATTTTACTGGAATAATAATATCCCAAGTAACTAAGAGTGAGAATATCCTCTATCGTATCTTTCAGTTCTTTCTGTAATTTAGCATCCTTTTCTATTTCTTGTATCCCTTCAATTGCTTTGTCCGCATGTTTCCAGATAGATTCTGCTACTTCAAGAGGTGTGATTTTTGTAATAGTATCTTGACTGATTTTTACTTTACAAAAGTCCATTACGGAATAATATTCTCCTTTTGGTACACTTTTACAGGAAATGAATTCATTAATATCAGCAAATACCAATTTATCAACGTCTTGTTCATACATGCAACACCCTTCCGGATACCACTGAAAATCAAAATCGTGCCAATGGGTACAATTCACTTCCGGTATAATGTCAGATGCATTTTTCCAACTATCATACAAAGCTGATCCCTTAATACCAGAATAATTTTCTATTTCCTTTTTAAAATAAGATTCCGGCAAATTTATGTTGTAAGATAATTGACCCCATATAAAATACATATACCACATCTTTGCTACAAAAAGGGGATGTGATAAATCACTTACATCGGAATAATCTCTTCCCCAGGTAATACCATCTGCTCCCATATAGTAGCCTGTCATGGTATCAACCGGCATATTTTTTAGATATTCAGCAGCAAATTTCGGATTACCCCAACGATACAGGTAAAAATCATCATTCCGAACGGTTAACCATATCTTCATTTCCGGACTTTTCACCTGTAAATATTGATTAATAAACTTTGGTTTTGTAGTAGAATACATATGTGCTTGTGAATATTTCAAACTTATCTCAAAAGGACAAGGAAATTCCTGAAATTCTTCTATAATGCTTTCATAGCTGGTATATTGCATTCTATGGATAAATCGGAATTCTCGGTCTGGCTGGTTGACCAAAACATCTTTCACTCCTCTACCATACGTATCTGCAATAAAAGAAATGTCCGTTCCATCTTGTGACATATGCTCCCCGGCGGTAACACCAATTCCGGCTAATAAAGGATATGTATTTAGCAAAGCTTTTGTTCCACAATATACATAATCCTTTGTAATTGGATTGTCTTGAGCACAGGTAATACCATACGGACTGTTTTCTGTTCCATAAGTAAATAGATTCCACGTAAAGATATACACTTTTATGCAACGTTTCCTGGCATATTCCATCACAGATTTCCAGAATTCAATTTTTTCTTCTATTGTCATTTTCCGAACGGTTATTAAGCTCTTTTCCAAGTCTTTTGCATAGATTCCCCACCCACTCAATTCAGCTTTAAAGGGTCTGGTGGTACGCTTTACATCGTCTAGTGCCGTAAGTGGATATTCCGGAATACGAACAAGGGATGGAAATGGCGATAAAGACCATAAAGATAATACGTTATACTTATTTAAAGCCATTCGATCTAAAAATTCAGTCCAAAAGCTGAATTCCCACATAGTTTCAATATTATAGGCCGCTGAGTCAGAAGAATCCGAATAACTAGGCGTTCTGGCATCTAGCGGAATATTAATTTTAATACCTCTGTTTTCTAAATAAGGAGTGATTTCTTGTGAAATAATCCCTTCGATTCCTTTTTGATGTCTTATTTCATTTGCTAAATCCAAAAGACCATACATGACGCCAGCCTCATCTGCACCTATTATGGTAAACTTATCTTTTTCGCAGGTTAATCGATAACCTTGTGCTGGAATCTGACCATCTATCTCTATTTCTAAAATAGTTGATGCTTCTCTGTACAAACTGTACAAACTCTCTAAACTTTTATAGACTTCATCCAAAGCAAATTGTATCGGCTCCGTTATTTGAATTTTGCTTTTTTCTTGTATCATCCTTACCCCCTAATCTTTGTCTCATTATAAGAATGAAAATGAGAACATAACATCTGCAAAATAATTCACATTGGTTCCAGTGTATTAGGAACGAATCGGAATATGAAATTGCTTGCCATAGGTTTCTAACTTCTGATAAACACCATCTTCTATTTCAAAATATCCCCGTTCAAGAATTTTCTGCTTCATATTATAATTTCCCTGTCCTGGGATATGTACTCCGGGAGATAATTTTTCAATTCCACCATGCACGCGATTTGCTCTATTACGCAAAGCACACAAGCCAATACCAAATTGATCTGCCAATTCCATAGCGCGTTTCATTCCAAAATCACATACTAATTCACCCAAACCATTTCCTGCATCCCATGCTTCCATCGCTTGAAATCCATGGATTTTCTTATACTCAGGATTTGGTATATATTTATTGTTTAATAATGCTTCCACTCTACTTTCAATCATATGAATATCGTGATGCATTACACCTCGATAAGTAGCTCGCATAAATATTTCTGTTACAGCATTAGCATTTTGCTCTGTTAAACCGCAAGCTTGAAATAATCGAAGTAGAAAATGCTCCAAAGTCCCTATTGCTATTTGTTTCATATTGGGTTACTTCCTTCTCATTCAATATAGATATAATCTTATATTTAAATATTATCTGGTAATTCAACCCCTGCAGCCTTAAGTATACTTTGCAATTCTTTGATATTTACCTCACTAGGCTTTATCTGATACTTATTTGCCAAAGCTGCCGCTGTTCCTGCCGCTTGTCCGGTAAGAGTACACGCTGAAATACCACGAATGCTACTTTCAGCAACATGGTTTGCACTAATACAACGACCTGATACTAATAAGTTATCTATATTCTTTGGTATTAAGCAACGATATGGTATTCTAAAAGTTCTATTATTCTCTACTGGAACATAGATATGTCCTTCGTAGCCATGTCCCTCCATTTTACCATCACCTGCCATACTTCCATCCGGTGCTAGCATATCATAGATTCTTGGATAGATAGCAATAGCATCCTCAAACTCTTTATTTGCTTCAATGTCATGTTCTGTTAATTCATATAATCCTTCAATTCTTCTACTATCTCTAAAACCAATTTCTGGCGCTATGGATGCAAGTTCAATCCCGCTCATACCTGTGAAATGTTCTTTCATGTAGTCACAAATCTCAAGAATATACTGTCTGCATTCTATCTCCCCCTGAGTTAAACCATCCACGTCGGTGGGATCGATTTCATAGGCACATGGATAATTTACATAGCTTAATTGACCTCCTTTGGTCAATCGTCCAAAAGGAATGTCCTGTCTTTTACAAGACAAACCTGTAATGCCTTTTCGATAATCGGCATGAAATTCTTTCATAACAGCCTTTAATTGATCTCCCCCTTCAGTAAGTTTATCAGCATCTATTCCTGCTATTCTGAAATTTAGCGTACCCGGTTGACACAAACCATCTTTATCTCTTCCTTGTGCAAAAGGTACCCCTGCGCTAAAAGCTACATCTCCGTCGCCAGTAGAATCAATTACCATTCCTGCTTTTATTGCAATTGGGCCTTTTTTACTTTGTATGATAACGCCTTGAATCTTCCCATCCTCTACTACTACTTCATTAACAAAGGAGTGGAATTTCACATGAACGCCTTCACTTTTCATAAAATCGTCCAAAAATATTTTCAAATACTCACTACTAAAACGATGTGGAGAGTTTTCTCTAAGATCACCCGATTTTCCAAAACGTTCTTTATACTTTTCTTCTATTTCGGCATAAATACCACTAGGTTTTATATCTGTTCCATAGAGAAAGTGATTACAAGTTTCCACATAAGAAGCTGTAATATTTCCTCCAAGAAATCCTCTTTTTTCTAATAAAATTACTTTACTACCTTGTCTTGCTGCTGCAACTGCAGCTCCGAGTCCAGCCGGTCCTCCACCTACTATTAATACATCTGTTTCCTCTTTTACTTGTAAGACTTTTGCTTTAATTTTAAGTTCCATGCTAATTCCTTTCTCTGCCTTATGTACATTCTTTTAAAATTTTAGTGTGATAGCATCATAATCTTCTAATCTATTTACCGTCAGCTTAACGATTTCCTCTTCATAGACAAAAGGTATTACTTCGCCAGTTTTTAAACTTGTGGCACCTTGTGGTTCTTTTTGTACAGGTATTTCAAGCTGACAGTTATATATTGGTAATGGTTCAATAAAGCTTAAGCCAAAGGAACCACTGTTATTTACTAGTTGGACAAACAATTCTCCATTACTTCTTTCAGACAAGCTTACTTCTATCATTGGATTAAGGTCTTTTGCTATGGATTTGATATCGCATATATTAAGAAGAACATCCTTCATGAACCAGAACGTATTACTGTGTCCCCCTAAATTGTAAAAAGTGCCCGGATACCAAGGAATATAGATACCATATCCTTTTCCATATGGATACTTTGTAATTCCCTGTACCTTTTCTAAAACTTGGGTATAATAACAGCGCTCCGGTGGCCCATACATATGAGGTGGTATCAATTGTAAATACCCTTGGACTTCCTTTTTCATTTGATTCATAACAAAACAATCACCTACTGGAATTACATCCGTATCTTTATAGCTAGAAAATACACCTTTTTCTTTCTCATCTATTAAGAACATAGAAGAGACCATGTTATTTCGTACCTCAACAATTTGTTCAACTCCTAAACAGGTAAGTGCTTGGTTATTCAATCTGCCACTGTTCTCATCATATAGACCCGTCTCGCCGGAGGCTAAAACCTTTCCTCCATTTTTAACATACTCATTAATTTTTTCACCTTCTTCTTTTGATACGTATTTAACATCCGGCAAAATCAATAATTTATATCGAGATAAATCTACCTCCATGAATTCCGTTGGCAATATCTCTGCAAAAGGAACATGACTTTCCGTCATAGTTCTAACCCAGCCTTTTTCTTCTGGTGATATAACCCAGCGATGGGTACGTTTCATCAAGACTTCCGCCCTCGATTTCAGTCCTTGGTATGCCTCTTCATGGGCCTGATGAAATGCAAATACTTTTTTAATTCCCTTAAAAGCCGAACGATCCTTATGGTTGTCGATTCTGCCAATCAAGTAATAATCAAGTGCTCCTAAGTTCGTTAGATTCTGCCACATTCTTAATTCTTGCAAAGCTGGGCTAACTGCTATATGGCGGAAAGCATAACCAATATACTCTACTGAGGTATCCGAACAAATAACTTTACTTGTACCATCCCCAATGATAGCACGACAATTACTGGACGCATGATATTGGAAATGTGGTAAGATGATTTTATATTCGGTGGCTGCTTCAATTCGAGCATATGCTTCATCGTCAAAACAGATCTCTTTATCAATTGATTTTACATGTGTTACGATTTTTTCCCTATATTCCTTCAGTATCTTTTCCTGAAATTGATGATATTGACCATAATTAGAATCACTATAATCTGCCTTTTCCGGTAGCTCCAATCCATACATTTCAGCAAATTTCTTTTTGCAATTGTCGCAATGACAGAATCCATAATCATGGAAATCATAATCTTTTGTTTGAAAGCCTCCCATGTTGCAAAACAATCCATCAAAAGGTATTTGTTCAAACATTTCATTCATAATTTGTAATGCATAGTTTTGTTGATATTCTCCATTAATGCAAACTTGAACATCTCCATTATAATCTACAACGGTTCCTTCTTTCGTACGAAAAGCCCATTCTGGATGCTGCTCATATAATACTCTTCGCACTTTGGAAAAGTCGGTACGTGCAAGCACCTTAATTCCATTTTCATGACATAAATCAACTATGTCCTTCAGACTATCCCCCTGTAAATAGGGACTTTGAAAATGAAATGGAAGCTTAGTAGGATAACTTGCAATAATACCTGCTGCATTAATTAATACCACAGTCGCCTTGAAATCCAATAAATCTTGAACTAATCTTTTTGCTGATATATCCAGCATATCGATTTCCCGTAAGTTAGTTTGAATCATTCTCCACGGATAATTCGTCCACCATCCCATAATAATAGATTCCTCCTTTCACTCAGCCATTTTATTTGGATTCTTTTTTTCTATATTTGGTACGATATTCATTTGGCGAAATTTTTGTATACTTTACAAATACACGATATAGGCTTCGTTCTGAATAATTAACCATTTCTGCTACTTTTGATAAAGGAATATCCGTAGTTACCAATATCTTTTTAATCTCTTCGATTTTATTAATATTTAAAAAATCCACGAAATTTTTACCTGCTTCTGTTTTAAATTGAGTAGATAACAGTGAAATATTGATACCCGTCATATCGGAATATTGTGACAGACTCATAGCTGCCAATGGATTATTCCGAATATCATTACAAATACGCAGAATACAGCTGGATAGGGAATTCTCCTGCTCGATATTAATGCACATTATATATTTAGGTATTAAAAGCTTCATAAAGTAGTATCTATATTCTCTTAGGGTTTCACAATCATTAAAATGTCCAGCATCTTCATCCCGCAATAATTCCAAAATATTTCGTCCCTTTCGGTCATAAGCGTAAACAATATCGGATAATAATTTTGAGAAAGAATATTTCAGAAAAATATAAGAGCCATCTTTTAAATGTCCTACAAATTCTTCGAAACAGGCAATTGCCCAGTCTTGATTACCTTTATTTAAATAATTAATTAATTGTTCTACTATTTTCTCAGGATAAAAAACCAAATTATTATTTGTTAATGACATTTCTTCTGCTGGCTTTATCTGACTATTTGTATAAATATTTTCGTTTACATTATCTAATGCCTTTTTATAAGATTCATTGATGTCCATCATGTTTACACATATATTCCCTATACCGATCCAAATATTAATGCCCATGTCTTCATCAATAATCCACTGTTTCAATTCATTGAAACAAAATTTGTAGTCGCCTAAAATAAGGTCTCTTTCTTGTTGACTATCAACATCAAAATGAGAAATAATAACAATCTTTTTCTCATAGAAAAACACCATATTATTCCCAATTTGCTTATAGCCTTTCAAAAGCGTTCGCAATTTCTCAATAACAGCGTCTTTGAATTTCTCTGCTACTGAAGATTCTTCCACTTGTTTATCCTCAATATGTACAACGGTAACAATACTCTGTTTATCAAAAGGAATGTTATATAATTTACATTCTTCCCTTAGATGTTCCTGCGAGAATTGATAATGCTTACTAAACAGTAGGATATAGAAGGATTTTTGAAGCAACGGTTCCGTTACTTGTACATAAGTATTCAACACATCCGCATCTTGCTTAATATGAATAAAGTTCTTCTTAATTTCAGCAAATTCATCGATATTTTTCTTTTCATCCAATTCATCGAGATCCTTACTATAGGTTAATAAATCCTCTACAGGTTTATAAGCATAATTAGAAATCAAGTATGCAACAATTAAACTAATCAATAATATTGGTAATAACGCTAATATATTTGCTGTATAAATTTCAAATATGCTCATAATATAATGATCATAATTTGAGGCAGAAATATAAATTCTATTTTGATCCAAAGGATTTATGATAAACTCAGTATTGCGTACAGTTTGCACTGTTTCCACCAAACCGTCGTCTGTACTCTCTAACAATTCCAATACTTTTTCACTTACTTGTTGACGATACCTTACATCGGAAGAAGATATTAAAACATTTCCTAGACTGTCCAGTAAATAAGTCTCTTGATAGAATCCATAATAATTAGTAACTTCTATTAAATTTTGAAACACTTCTTTATTAACTATAAAAATTAACAGGCCATCCATATGAGCTGCCACATTCGGCAACATTTTATAATAGATTAACTCAGTTGAATAGCTACTGTCTTCACCCAAATTAAGCCAGCCATCATTCTGCAAGTTATTATTTTCAGTTATATAATCAATTAATTCTTTGTGTTCTGATAATTCATAATATGAATATCCTCTCTCAGTATCAAATAAACCCTCCATCTTTGGATAATACAAAAGAATCCTTTCACATTTTTTATTATAGGATTGTACCATAGCCATATTTTTCTTTAATGACCGACTATCCGATATATTATCGGCTACCTTTTCATTGGAAAACAGACTTGAAACATACTCTGAAGATCCAAGTAGAAAAGCTAAATTTTCGATTTCATCTAGTGCAGCTTCCAATCTTGTTATGCTTAATTCAAAATTGCTTCTACTTTGTTTCTTAGTCTGCTCTTTCACCTTAGTGGTCAATGTAAAATAAAAAGTAAATCCTAATAAAACAAAAGTAACTAACACCAAACAAAACATTAGTTTTAGAATTCGTCTGAAATATTTATTTTGTTTATATTGGCTATATGTCCAATTCTTCATGCATTTCTTTCCTTTTCCTATTTTATAGTAATTCCATTAATCTAAATGAATTAGAGTGATCTGTCTCTAAAATTATAATATAAATCTAGAAACAGATCAAACTATTCTAATCAATTGATACTATATATACTAAAGAAATTTGGAAATTATATTTTTAATAACCTTCTGGGAAAAGCATTCCATCATTTTCAGCAAATTCTTTGAAACATGCTTTCATATCATCTTGTGATCTTAAATCAACTACATATTGTTTATAATCTTCCATGCTCATTTCACCACAAACCGCTAAGATTGTGTTTTCTTCGAAGGTAGATTGATTTTTAGACCATACTGTTGACCAAGACTTACTATTGATTGCTCTAAAATGATTTACTCTACCTATATCAGCATAATTTGAAACCGTAGAAATAACTTTATCATTAAATTCTTTTGGAGCACTTTGATTAAATAATTTCATGTCTAAATTAGCAATTGTAGTAACTACTTGTTGTAATGATTTGAAATCATTCGCTTCAGCAACACCTGCTTCTGTCATTTTTTTAGTTCCATCCGCTTGCACATCATAATGATATCCTTCTAAACCAAAGAATGCATAATCATGGAATTCTGGAGTACAAGTATATTCAAAATAATCTACAATTTGTTTAATCTTTTCAGCTGGAAGTTGTGAATTAATGAAGAATGCACCATATACACCTGTAGATAATACTGCTGTTGTATTATTTTCTGTGCCTTTCATAGCAGGTAAAACAGTTACTTGAGCTGCTGGATCAATTTTACTTAATGCATCTTGATAAGTCCATGCATAAGTACCGGTACGTGTATAAGAAGCAGCTTTACCAGTTTGGAATAATTCTTCTGTTTCAGATAAACTCATAACTGAAAACTCACTGGAAATAATTCCTTCATCATACATTTCTTTTACGAAATTTACATAATCATAATAACCGTCAGTTAATTGATAATAGATTAAGCCACCCTCTTCATCTTTTTGACCATTGTAAGCTCCAAATGCAGAACTCATATTGTCATCAATGTAACCACCACCAAGTAAGAAGGCATGTGCTGCATATCCGATTGTATCATCTTTACCATTACCATCAACATCGGATTTAACGATGGTAGCTAAAGCATCTTTCCATTCCCATATATCTTTTGGTACAGCTATTCCACATTTGTCCATCCAATCTTGACGCATTAAGATTGACATTTCTATCTGAGCACGAGTTCTTGGTACACCCATAATTCTTCCCTCAGTAGTAGTAACATAGTTAAATGCACCTTTTGTTGAATTATTCAACAAATTAGGATAGTTTGAAAAATCCCCAAAAATATCTGTTAAATCTGCAAAATAGCCACTTTGAATTCCTTGATTTAAAGAGGTATTCAAAAGATCGGTTGATATTACGACATCTGGTAAATCCCCACTTGCCAATACTGTCTGAAATTTTGTTGTGTAATCACTTGAGGATACCCAAGTAATATTCCATTTTATGCCTGTTTCATCTGTCAAAGTTTGATAAACTTCACTTTGTTCATTTGGCAGTTCTACAAACAGAGGTGCCATAATACTAACTTCTGTAACTTCTGAATTGGCTGAAGTCTCCTCTTTTGTTGCCTCGGGAGTTGTTTCTGATGTTGATGTAGTGCTTGAGGAATCTGATGTAGTGCTTGAGGAATCTGATTTACTGCCACAGGCAGTTAATAAAGAAACCGTCATCATTAAAACAAGTACTAAGCTAACTCCTTTTTTAAATCCATTTCTTTTTTTCATAGTGTGTCCCCTTTCTAGTTTTAAAATACTTTCTCCGTATATTGTTCTAAGGCATATTGCCGTAAAACCATGAATAAATTTGAATCAAAGACAGGAAATTCTACCATTTCCTTCGTTCTTGAAGCTTTAACTGTTTCTACAAGCTTAACCTTTCACCGCACCTACTGTCATACCACTGACAAAATATTTTTGGAGAAATGGATATACTGCTAAAATTGGTAACATAGAAAGAACTACTGCTGCATATCGTATTGTTTCAATCGGTACAATTTTTCCATCCCCGTAAGATCCAGCAGCATCTTGTGAGGAATCTACGATCAGTGATTTTACAAGTACCTGCAATGTCCACTTATTTGGATCCGATATATATAACATAGAGTTAAAATACGTGTTCCAGTGTAATACTGCAAATATTAATGCATAAGATGCAAGACACGGAAGACTAAGTGGTATTATAATGCGAAAAAATATTTGAATATCATTGTAACCATCAACCATTGCGGCTTCTTCTAATTCTTCTGGTATATTCGCCATAAATGTTCGAACTACAATTACATCCCAAGCACCTGTCATCATACTCAAAATCAATGACCAATGATTATTAATTAAACCTAAGTTCTTTATTAACATATAATTTGGTATGATACCAGCATTAAAAAGCATGGTAATAATGACAAATATGTTAAAGAATTTTCTACCAGGTAATGTTTTTTTACTAATGCCATATGCAAACGTAAATGTTATCAGTAAACCAGTAAAGGTACCTACAATTGTAATAAAGACTGTATTTTTTAAAGAATTAACAAACGATCCCGCTCTTAATAAATATTGATAAGAGTCAAATGATATTTTTTTAGGGATAAGAGTCAATTTATAAGCTACATATACATCTGGATCCGTAAGCGACACAGAAATAACATACAAAAATGGTATCACGCATACACAAGCTACAAGAAACAGTATTATATAGATAATAACGTCCATTAGATTCATTCGATTTAACTTTCTAAACGTCATAACAAGTCCTCCTTTTTCACAAATTTCAATTTATTTAGAAGATTCCCTCTTCTCCAGTTTTCTTAATAACAGCATCTGCTATAAAGATAAACACTACATTAACAACACTCTTGAACATATCTACTGCTACACCAATACTAGTTAGTCCTTTTAATATTCCGTAATTATAGGCATAGGTACTAAATACTTCCGAAACACTATTAATAAGTGGACTTTGAATTAATAATATCTGCTCAAGAGATACATCTGCCATACGACCTAATCTAAGTATAAGCATTGTAATAATTGTTGTCTTTATACCTGGCAGAGTTACATGCCAGATTTGTTTCATTCTTCCTGCTCCATCAATAGCGGAAGCTTCATACAATTCAGGACTAATATTACAAATAGCAGCAAGGAATAGAATAGTTCCCCAACCGGTTTCCCTCCATATGGACTGAAGAGTAACAATAATATAAAAAGCAGTTTTATTCGTTAAAAATGATATTCTTTCTAGCCCCATTGACATCAGTACTTTATTAATTACGCCTATATCTACAGAAAGCAAAAAGAATGTCAGTGCATATACAATAACCCAAGATAAAAAATGAGGCAGATATACAATGGATTGCATTAAGTTTTTATATTTTTTGTGTCTTACTTCACTCAATAAAACAGAAATAATAATAGGTAGTGGAAAATAAAATAGCACATTTAGTATACTAATGACTAAGGTATTGCGTATCATTCTGATAAAATCAGGAGTCTTTAATAAGTATTCAAAATTATCTAATCCTACCCACTTACTACCAAATATCCCGTCTCTAATATTAAAGTCTTGGAAAGCCATCAGCAATCCACTATAAGGTATGTATTTAAATATGATGAAGAAAAGAAATCCTGGTAGAATCAACAAGTAACGGTATCGATACCTTTTTAATTGCTTCCACATGTTTGTCATTTTGTTGTTTCTCTTGCTTCCGTATACATTGGAAACTTCTCTTGAGTTTATTACTTTATTGGAACTCAAGGACATAATAAAGCACCTCCTGATTGTAAAAATTTTTTTAACTGCTGTGTAGATGATGTAAGGATAGCATCCTACTAATCTTTTAACCAGTGACACTTTTTTTTGCCTATGCCATTTTTTTATTTACCTGAATTACTGCTTAATTATATATGTCACATCTATCTAAAAGCATAGACATACAAAGATTCTCTTTTTAAATATTTGTTTTCTGGTTAATTTCACATGGTTTCACTAAATGAAATGTTATTTTATATGTTAAATTATATATATTTTTTATTAATTGTCAATCTATTTGATGTAAAAAGTACAAATTACCTATACATCTCCAATAATGCAGATTAATTGTCAATCTATGCACTTCCAAGATTTGTTTAAAATAAACTTATCTTCTTCTAGCTTTCTTTCGAATAAAAAAAAATCGGAATATGTTCACATTCCGATTTTTTCTGATTTTACTAATGATTTGTCTTAAGGTTTGACATGCTCAAACCCCATTTTACAAGAAATATCATATGTTGTCTGACGAAGATATTGTAATCTTCCTTCTATATAAGAATTGGTTAGGCGATTGGCGGGACCTGTCACACTAATGCCGGCAATTACATTGCCTGTGTTATCATGAATAGGAAATGCAACACACCTGGCTCCTATCTCACATTCTTCATTATCATAAGCGTAACCTCTTTGTCGAATTTGATTTAACTCTTCTACTAATTGCATCTTGCTCGTTAAAGTGTATTCAGTAAATCTATTTAATCCCATTGATTCAATGAATCGATCGATTTCTATATCTGAATAATCTGTTAAAAATAACTTGCCAATACCTGTACAATGCATAGGTGCAATATTTCCAATACGCTGCATGGTCCGCAGCATTTGGTCCGGACCAGGCCCTTCTACCACATCAATGTAGACCACTTTCATACTTTGTACCACTGCTAAACATACCGATTCGCCAAATATTTCAGATAATTGCTTCATATAAGGCTTGGCAATTTCTCTTACATTAATCTGGGAACTAACCTTATTTGCAACTGCACATATTTTAAATGTTAAATAATATTTTGCTGTATCTTCTTCCTGCTCAGCATAGCCGCAATTCACCAGCGTTGTTAAAAACCTAAGTGCTGTACTTGTATTAATTCCCAAATCTTTAGAAATATGCAATAGCCTCATAGGCTGCTTCTTTTCTGCAAGATACTCCATAATAGTAAGCATCTTTTCTGCCGATTGATTCGCTTTAGATCCCTTCTGGCGATCTTCACTCATGTTTACTTCTCCCATCTTCTTCCGTGTTATATTCTCTTTATAGCAATTTAGCCTGTATTCCTTGATTCTATTTTTATCTGCTTCCAATTTAATTTATTATAGCATATTCAGCAGACTGCATCAACCTAACTTTTATATACGTTTTACACAATTTATTTTTGTTATTTACGACATTTTGCTCTTTTTATATATTTATTATATTTTTATATTGTAAAATTGGATTTTATATATTAAAATGTTTTCATAATTATATCTTAAGGAGGAATTCTATGAAAGTATCAGAAGTAATCGTAAAAATTCTAGAAGCAGAAGGAATAACAGCCGCTTTTGGTATTCCAGGTGCTGGAATCAACGGTCTGTACAAGTACATTGCTCAGACAAACATAATTAAGCATTATACACATCGACATGAAGAAGCTTGTGTGCACGCTGCAGGTGGTTATTTTAGAGCCAGTGGCAAAATGGCGGTTGCACTTTGTACATCAGGTCCGGGTGCAACTAACTTTGTTACAGGAATCTATACTTGTAACATAGATAGTATACCGCTTATTGCTATTACAGGGCAGGCTGTACGCTCCCAACTGAATAAAGATGCTTTCCAATGTGTAGATATCGCTAAAATCTGTGATCCCATTGCTAAGAAAACTTATTGCATCACCGATCCTTTGCATGTTGTTGATACATTCCAAGAAGCATTTCGTGTAGCAAGGGAGGGAAAACCAGGACCGGTCTTAATTGATTTGCCATTAGATGTTCAAAACAGTGATATAGACTTTGACCCGGCAGATTATCAGCCACTTTCTTTTAATACTCCTACTCCATGCAAAGAGGATATTCAAAAAGCAATACAAATGTTAAAAGAAGCAAAAAGCCCACTTTTACTTATGGGTGGTGGTGTTATCCTAAGTAACGCGGAACAACTCTGCGTAAAATTAGCTGAAAAGCTACAAATTCCTGTAATAACAACTTATATGGCAAAGGGTGGTATTCCTGTTGATCATCCACTTAATGCAGGCCATGCCGGAATACAAGTTGGACAGCCAATTGGAAACACTGTATTTCTAAATTCTGATGTTGTGCTGGCTATTGGTTGTCGTTTTACAGATCGCCATACTGGAGACCTAACAGTTTATCGAGGCAGTAGAAGATTTATACATATTAACATAAAGCCTAGTGAAATTAATAAAATATTTCCTGCAGACTTACCAATAGTAGCAGATGCAAAAAAAGCAATTATAGCATTATTAGAAGAAGCCGAACAACAAGACCTTATCTTATCTGCACCAATTGTTCCTGATCTTCCTGAATTGAAGGCAAAATTAGCGAGAAAAGTGGATTATGACTGTAAACCAATTAATCCACACAGAGTATTTCATGAGTTAAATGAATACTTTAAAGATCAAGCAATCTTTACTACCGGCTGTGGTATTACACAAATATGGTCAGGACAATTACAAGAAGTAGGCAAGTCTCGCCATTATCTTCCTTCCGGAGGTGCCGGATGCCTTGGTTATGACATTCCTGCTGCCTTTGGTGCTGCCATTGCCACCGGTGAACAGTCAGTTGCTGTAATGGGTGACTTCGGTTTTACCTTCCATGTACAAGAGTTAGCTGTATGTGCAAAATACTCCATTCCAGTTATTGTAGTAATTGTCAACAATGCTTATTTAGGATTAATCCGTCAAAATCAGAAGTATGCTTACGGATACGAATTTGCAGTAGAAATGGCTGAAAATCAAGACTATATAGATTATGTTAAAGTAGCCGAAGGATTTGGCTGTTATGGAGAACGTGTATATGAACCTTCTGAAATTGCAAAAGCCTTAAAGCGCGCACAAGAATCAAACAAAACCGCAGTAATTGATATCGTTTGTGATCCGAATGTAGATTGTTCCATGGGCGCTGCTTTAAATAGTGTTAAGGAATTTGTCTATTAATAAAATTTAGTTTGGGTGTCATAAGCCCAATTTAGGGTTTGAAATGAATAGCGGTACATGGTTCGGATGTCATAAGCCCAATTTAGGCTGTGTAATGAATATCGCCGCATATATATTCATTTTGTCTACCTTACCTTCCTACGGCATGTCCTTTGTAGAGCCTCATAGATATGAAAAACATCGCAGTAGCTCTGTTTTTCATTGAGTCTCTAGTCGGACAT
>CAUQEW010000040.1:0-40170 GCA_963517115.1 uncultured Lachnospiraceae bacterium
AACAGAGCTACTGCGATGTTTTTCATATCTTTGAGGCTCTATAAAGGACATGCCGCAGGAAGGAAAGGTAGACAAAATGAATATATAGGCACCGCTATTCATTACACAACCTGAATTGGGCTTATGACACCCGGACTCTGCAGTGATATTCATTTCACATTCTAGATTGGACTTTCAGCTTGACAACCATCATTTGATGCATTTATCCTCTATTGTAAAGCTTTCAATATATCTTTTATTTGTTTGCTTTTTGCGTATAGATAATTCACAGGCTCGTTAATATGCTCTAGGTAATGGGCATCGGAGTTGGTGATGATTTTACAGGTTTCTAGATAGGGGTTTGCTTTTCTGAGAGTATGTAGATTGGTCATGTCTTTTAATTCTGCACAGGTGAATTTGGAATCTGGCGGAATAAAGCCTAGGTTAGATAGTAGGCTATTAGAATTCTTATCTATGTGGGCTGGTATCATGATTCCGTGGTATTCACTGACTAGATCATAGACTTGATCAAAGGAAATATTGGTTGCATTGATAAGCAGATATGGCTCATTTCCTATTATTTCATCGTTTTCATTGCATATTTGTTGTTTTCCAAAGATGTCTTCTTTATTAGGAAAGGGCACGTATTGGCTATAGACGTAGTGATCAAAATTCATTGCATCTTCTAAGGTTGGGAACAGGCAGATTACATGGACTTCTTCTGTGGTGCAGAGTTCCATTCCGGGAATAGCTATGATTCCATATGTTTGTGCTAATTTCATAAAGGCTGGACAATTCTTGCAGGTATTGTGATCTGTAAGTGCAATTACATCCAACTCCTTTAAAGCTGCCATGCCAACAATATTACCGGGGGTCATGTCGTCATCACCACAAGGTGACAAACAGGAATGAAGGTGCAAATCATAGGTTACGCTAATCATTAATCAATTGATACACAGCAAGAGCCGCATTAAATATGGATTCTTCTGTGCATAGTACCGTAATCTTTTGTATCTTAGCTTTTTCCAATGCTGTAGCATCTAGCACTGCCCCCTCAGCTAGAATAATACAAGCAATATCTGTCAGCGTTGCTACTGCCAAAGTATTTATATTACCCATAACGGTTACCCATGCTGAATTTACTGGTGCCTTACTCATAGCAACACTCAATAAATCGCAGCAAAATGGTGTGGATATTTTTTGTTCTAAGTCCTCACCAATATTAATAACCTTAAATATTTCATTTTCTATCAGCCTCTGCACTGTCATATTAACTCCTATCTGCATCTCTCCACTTCTATGCATCACTCATTTTCATCCGGTTTTATAACTCTATTCTGTTGATCCAATAATGAGATTTCATCCGATAATTTATGAATATATTCACGTAGAATATGAATACAGTCCTTTTCACTGGCAACACCTCTTACTACATCTTCTGCCAAAGCTTTACAGGTTGGCGCACCGCAGGAACCACAATCCAGTCCCGGGAATTTACCACATAGTTCTTCTACCTTTGCCATCATGGCAATACTTTCCTTCATATCTATTCCCAGCTTAAATACCGGTTCGTATCTTACAGCCTCAGTCCAGTATCCATCCTTATCCTCTAGATTGAGTAAGTGATTGCAGGCTACTGGCATATACTTCCTTAGACGTTTCAGTTTAACCTTAGCTACAAAAGGGTTTTCTACAGTGAGGACGCCACCTACGCAGCCACCATTGCAGGCATTTAATTCAATAAATTCTAAGGATGTAAATTTTTGATCTTCTAGATCCTCTAGAACACGAATTACATTCTCTATTCCATCTGCTGCCAAATAACTATCGGTAAGTAAACCTCCTGCTTCTCCACCGGCACCTCCCCAGCTGATTCCTATCTTCCCAGATATCGCAAGTTCTTCAATCTCCCCAGATGCTTCAATCTCCTTCATATAACTAAGTAGTTTTGGATATACCTCCTTTATGGCTAGTACTGCATCCACATCACTTTTATCAATACCAAGGGGAGTTTTAACTGAACTTACTTTAGCCGGACAAGGTGATATGAATATGATTCCAATTTTCTCTGCCGGCAAACCGGTTTCCTTCATTGCTTTTTCTCTAGCTAAGGTTGCAGCTAGATCAATTGGCGCTTTAATCGGTAATAGATGCTCAATAAGATTAGGGAAACGAACTCGAATTAGTCGAACAACGGATGGACATGCTGTACTAATTATTGGCCAGTCCTCCTTATGTTTCTGAACATATTTACGTGACATTTCGGATACTAACTCAGCAGCACCACTCACTTCATAAACATCATCAAACCCCATTTTTTTTAAAGCGGTAAGTACAATATTGATATCATCTAAATTATTAAATTGTCCATATAAAGACGGTGCAGGGAGTGCAACAGTATATTCATATAGATTCATGATATCGAGTGGATCATAGATGGCTAGTTTTGCATGATGTGGGCAGATTCGTATACATTCACCGCAATCAATGCAAAACTTCTTCGTAATAGCAGCTTTCCCATTCCTCACCCGTATCGCCTGTGTTGGACATCTTTTTATACAATTGATACAACCTTTACATAAATCCTCTTGTAAGCGAACAGCAGTAAAAAACTTATCCATTCCTTTTTCCTCCCCGACTTATTCCGACAGCTTATATTATAGGAACAAAAACATGTTCCTATAATCGGATGTGCGGCGGATAAAACACCGCCTTTTATCAGAAGATAAAAAACATCTTCTGATAAGTTATATTATAGGAACAAAAACATGTTCCTATAATCGGATGTGCGGCGGAAAATCTCCGCCTTTTATCAGAAGATAAAAACCATCTTCTGATAAGTTATATCATGACTTTCATAGTTACCGTAGTTCCTACTCCTAGTTCTGTCGTAATATCCATCTCGTCAGAGTATTTCTTCATATTCGGTAAACCCATTCCTGCACCAAATCCCAGAGAACGTACGTTATCTGGAGCTGTGGAGAATCCTGCTTGCATCGCCAGTTCAATATCAGCAATACCAGGTCCTTTATCAGTTAATACCATTTTTATTTCGGTTGTTGTAACAGTTACTTCAATGGTTCCTCCCTCAGCATGTATTACCATGTTGATTTCACCTTCATACATTGCTATGGCTACTTTTCGTACAACTTCAGGACTGACACCCATTTGTTTTAATTTACTCTTCACATTACTAGAAGCCTCTCCTGCTCTAGTAAAATCATCAGGAGAAATACTATATATCATTTGTATTTGATCGTTCAATACGAAGCACCTCCACGAAGGCCTTTTTCATAAAGCATACCACAAGCTGAAAACATCCTATGACCCGTTGTTAATAGCACAAGCCCTCTTTCCTCGGCTAAAGCAGTCATACCTTCATCCGGACTTTTGCCTCGGACAAATACAATACATACAATATCCATCATCTCTGCTGTCCTGATAACCTGCGGATTGCATAAACCGGTCAGCAATACAGATTGATCTTTTACAAAAGCCAGAACATCACTCATCATGTCAGCTCCACATGCCGTGTGTACCTCTTTTTCTAAATATTCTTCTCCACAGATAACGCGAGCACCTAAAATTGCCTTAACATCTTTTACGGTCATACTACCTCCTAATATGCAATACTTACAAATTACCAATATATTTTAAATAAATATAGTATAACATTGACAAATATAATTTTCAACAGATAATCTTAGAAATCAAGCCAATCTATAGAAAGAAATACCAAAGTAATTCGAATGTTTATTACATATTATGTAAACCAATCGCCAAACTTTGTTGATTTATTCAAGTCTCGCGTAAATTCTTAAGGTAAGTTTGTGAAATTTTTATTATATGTAGATTTTTTAATAATAACATGATATACTAATGTTGTTTGTCGACAGGGTTTTGCATAATTATTGTCTAGACTAAGATAACTTTCTAATGCAAGAATAATATGCGGAAAGCCTAAATAAAAAAGAATAGCAAAGAATCAAGGAGGTTTGAAAATGGGTTCCAAGAAAAAAACAGTCCCCTTTGCCGGAACTAAGGAGCAAGAGGCGCAACTTCTTAAAGTCATTAACGAACACAAAGATGACAAGGGTGCATTAATGCCTATTTTACAGCAAGCACAAAATATTTATGGTTATCTTCCAGTTGAAGTACAGACCATCATTTCTAATGAACTAGATACTCCATTGGAAAAAATTTATGGTGTTGTTACCTTTTACTCACAATTTTCATTAAATCCAAAAGGGAAGTACAAAGTTTCTGTGTGCTTGGGTACAGCTTGTTACGTAAAAGGCTCCGGTGATATTTACGATAAGTTAATGGAATTGCTTCATATTACTGGTGGCGAATGTACTCCAGATGGTAAATTCTCATTGGATGCCTGTCGTTGCATCGGTGCTTGTGGTTTAGCTCCTGTACTAACAGTAAACGAAGATGTATATGGACGTTTAACCGTTGATGAGGTAGCTACTATTTTAGCTAAGTATGAATAAATCATACAAAGAATTATGATGACAGAAATTTCTCTTAATGTATTGGATGTAGCCGAGAATTCAATTCGTGCTAATGCGGATTTTATTCAGATTTATGTGACAGTAAATAGTACACAAGATAGAATGACCATTGTGATATCAGATAACGGTTGTGGAATGACCGAAGAACAAATCGCTCATGTAGAAGATCCTTTCTTTACAACACGTACAACTAGGTCTGTCGGACTTGGAGTTCCTTTCTTTAAATATGCTGCTGAAATTACGGGTGGTGAGTTCAGTATTATCTCAGAACCTGGCAACGGTACTACTGTTACAGCAATATTTGTACTGTCTCATATTGATAGAATGCCTCTTGGTGATATGACTAGTACCATGCATACCTTGATAACATTTAACACTAAAATTGATTTTTTGTATTCCTATATAGTAGACGAGAAAAGTTTTATATTGAATACTCGTGAATTTCGAGAGATTCTTGGTGATGTATCTTTTAATATGCCGGAAGTTTCCACATATATTAAAGATTACTTACGAGAAAATACGGATGAAGTCAATAATGGAATATATATTTAGCAGCTCTGCCAAAATATGTGGATTGATGTTATTTAAATCAAGAGAAGTCTCCTGTTGAATACTCCAATCTTGTGTTTTGCACAGGTTTGTCTATTTTTTAACACTATACATTTGTAATTATTTTAACAAGGAGGATAATATATGAAAACTCTAGATGAGTTAAAAGCAATCAGAGAAAAGATGCAAAGTCAAGTAAACTTACGCTCAGAAAACGAAAGCCAGACAAGAGTAGTTGTTGGCATGGCTACTTGTGGTATTGCTAGTGGTGCTAGACCTGTATTAACCGCTCTTTCCGATGCAGTTCAAAATAAAAATCTATCTAGTAGCATTGCAGTCATACAAACCGGTTGTATCGGTTTATGTCAGTATGAACCAATTGTAGAAGTTATGGAACCAGGAAAAGAGAAAGTAACTTATGTAAAGATGACACCTGAAAAAGCCCTTGAGGTTTTAGAACAGCACCTCATACGCGGTCAGGTTGTTAACAAATACACGATAAATTCCGAGGGGAGGATATAAAGCATGTATCGTTCGCACGTTTTAGTTTGTGGTGGTACCGGATGTACTTCATCAGGAAGTCAGAAAATCATGGATAAGCTACAAGAAGAAATTAATAACAATGGTCTTACAAAAGAAGTTTCAGTGGTGCAAACAGGATGCCACGGTCTTTGTGCCTTAGGCCCTATTATGATTATATATCCAGAAGCAACCTTTTATTCTTTAGTCAAGGTTGAAGATATACCAGAAATTGTTACCGAACATTTACTAAAGGGTAGAGTGGTAACTCGTCTTCTTTATACCGAAACAGTAACGGAAGATGGAATCAAATCCCTTAATGAGACTAACTTCTATAAAAAACAACATAGAATTGCACTTCGTAATTGTGGTGTTATTAATCCTGAAAACATTGAGGAATACATCGGTACTCGCGGATATGAAGCTTTAGGCAAAGTATTAACAGAGTATACACCTGATCAAGTTATCCAGAATCTTTTAGACAGCGGACTTCGCGGTCGTGGAGGCGGTGGTTTCCCAACCGGTCTAAAATGGAAGCTTGCAAAGGGAAATGATGCCGATCAAAAATATGTCTGTTGTAATGCTGATGAGGGTGACCCAGGTGCATTCATGGATCGTTCCGTATTAGAAGGTGATCCACATGTTGTATTAGAGGCAATGGCAATTGCAGGTTATGCAATTGGTGCATCTCAAGGTTATATCTATGTACGTGCTGAATATCCAATCGCTGTAGAACGTTTGGAAATTGCAATTGCCCAAGCAAGAGAATATGGTCTTTTAGGTAATGACATTTTCGGTAGTGGTTTTAACTTTGATATTGGTCTAAGACTTGGTGCTGGCGCTTTCGTATGTGGAGAAGAAACCGCTCTTATGACTTCCATTGAAGGCAATAGAGGCGAGCCACGTCCACGTCCACCATTCCCTGCTCAAAAAGGACTTTTTGGCAAACCAACCATCTTAAATAATGTTGAAACTTATGCAAATATTCCTCCAATCATTTTAAATGGCCCAGAATGGTTTGCTGCTATGGGAACTGAAAAATCCAAAGGAACAAAAGTATTTGCACTTGGTGGTAAGATTAAAAATACCGGTCTTGTTGAAATTCCTATGGGTACTACACTTCGTGAAGTTATCGAAGATATAGGTGGTGGTATTCCTAATGGTAAGAAATTCAAGTCTGCTCAAACAGGTGGACCATCCGGCGGATGTATTCCTGCAGAGCACTTTGATATTCCAATCGATTATGATAACTTAATTGGCATTGGTTCTATGATGGGTTCCGGTGGTCTGATCGTTATGGATGAAGATAATTGTATGGTTGATATCGCTAAATTCTTCCTTGAGTTCACAGTTGATGAATCCTGTGGAAAATGTACTCCTTGTAGAATTGGTACCAAACGTATGTATGAAATATTAGATAAGATTACAAAGGGACAAGGAACTTTAGAAGACTTGGATAAATTAGAAGAACTTTGTTATCATATTAAAGAGAATTCTCTCTGTGGTTTAGGTCAAACTGCTCCAAACCCAGTATTATCGACACTTCGTTACTTTAGAGATGAGTATGTTGCTCATGTTGTTGATAAGAAATGTCCAGCCGGAGTATGTAAAGCATTACTTTCTTATATCATTGATGCAGATAAATGTAAAGGTTGTACTTTATGTGCAAGAACTTGTCCAAATGGTGCTATTGAAGGTAAAGTGAAAGAAATTCATATCATTCACCAAGATAAATGTATTAAATGTGGCGCTTGTATGGAAAAATGCCGTTTCGGTGCTATTTCCAAAAAGTAATACCGATAGATTAAGATTCTTTAAGGAGGTCAATAATGGAAACCGTAAATATTAAAATTAACGGTGTAGACTTAGCTGCACCAAAAGGCTCTACGATTCTAGAAGCTGCCAGACTCGCACATATCGATATCCCTACTCTCTGTTTCTTAAAAGAGATTAATGAAATCGGTGCCTGTCGTATCTGTGTTGTTGAAGTTAAAGGTGCTAGAAGCCTTGTCGCTTCCTGCGTATATCCAGTTAACGAGGGTATGGAAGTATGGACTAATACACCTAAAGTGTTAAATTCAAGAAAGAAAACCTTAGAGTTAATTCTTTCCGATCACGACAGAAAATGTTTGTCCTGTGTAAGAAGTGGAGAATGTGAATTACAAAAGCTTTGTAAAGATCTTAAGGTTGATGATGAAGGCTTATATGATGGTGAATCCAATCAGTATGAAATTGATTACACTGCAGCGCATATGTACCGTGATAACAATAAATGTATCCTATGCAGACGTTGTACTGCTGTTTGCGAAAAGGTACAGGCAGTTGGTGTAATTGGTCCTAATGAACGTGGCTTTAAAACAACAATCGCTTCTGCTTTTGAAATGGGCCTCGGCGAAACCAGCTGTGTATCTTGCGGACAATGTATTGCTGTCTGTCCTACTGGTGCACTTTCTGAAAAAGATAATACAGATGAAGTATTTGCAGCGATTGCAGATCCCTCCAAATATGTTATCGTACAGACAGCTCCTGCTGTTCGTGCAGGATTAGGCGAAGCTTTTGGTCTTCCTATTGGAACCAATACAGAAGGTAAAATGGTTTCATCCTTACGTCGTTTAGGCTTTGATAAAGTATTTGATACTGACTTTGCAGCTGACCTTACCATTATGGAAGAAGCTCATGAATTATTAGACAGAGTTCAAAATGGTGGCGTTTTACCTTTGATTACTTCCTGTTCTCCAGGATGGATTAAATATTGCGAGCACTATTTCCCAGATATGACAGAGAACCTTTCAAGTTGTAAATCTCCTATGCAAATGTTTGGTGCTACAACAAAAACTTACTATGCAGAGAAGATGGGACTTGATCCAAAAAATATTGTTATGGTAAGTATCATGCCTTGTACCGCTAAGAAGTTTGAGATTGGTCGTGACGATCTAGACGCTGCTGGTGTTCCTGACGTTGATATTGCTTTAACTGTAAGAGAACTTGGCAGAATGATAGATCGCGCAGGTATCAACTTCTTATCCCTTCCGGATGAAGAATTCGACTTACCTTTAGGAATGTCATCCGGTGCTGCTGTAATATTTGGTGCAACCGGTGGTGTTATGGAAGCAGCTCTTCGTACCGCAGTTGAAACCTTAACCGGTGAAGAATTAGCTAGCTTAGATTTCACGGCTGTCAGAGGAATTGACGGAATCAAAGAAGCTACTTACAATGTAGCCGGCATGGATATTAAAGTTGCAGTTGCTTCTGGTCTTAAGAATGCAAAAGAACTTTTGACAAGAGTAAAATCGGGTGAAGCAAATTATCACTTTATCGAAATCATGGGATGTCCTGGTGGTTGTGTAAATGGTGGTGGAATGCCTCAAGTTCCTGCCAGTGTTAGAAACTTCAATGATATCAGATCTCTTCGTGCAAAAGTTTTATATGATTCAGATTCTAGTAAGCCAATCAGAAAATCTCACGAAAATCCTGCAATCAAAGAGTTATATGATACCTACTTTGGTGCACCGGGCAGTCACAAAGCTCATGAGATTCTTCATACTAGTTATGTAAAGAGAAGCATTAATTAATTTAACCTTATAAGTAAGTAGCGAAGCGGATTGCGAATATCCGCTTTGACTATAATTTACATTCAAAAAATGGGTGAATAAGATGTAGCTACATCTTATCAGCCCATTTTTTGTTCATATCTATGTCAAGCAGCCGAATAAATCAAGTGCATTTTCAACGAATATTTAAGGTATAAGAGTTTCGGTTGCGAATTATTGTAGATATGTACCCTTATTCCTTATCTTTTATATGTTTTATTATATTCCATATCTTAATTTTTGTTACGTATTAAAATTTAAAATTTTAGAAGGCATATCTAATATTTTGTACTAAATAATAGTATAAGATACTCTATATGCCTTCTAAGTTGATACTCCTGATTAACTATCCTCAGTAATGTATACTAATTACCTCAATAATAACATTGGATTCATTGTATCTTCATCCTTTAACACTTGGAAGTAAAGATTACTGCCTTCCATTGTGTAGTATTTAGAAGGTTCTGCGATGGTTCCTAATACATCGCCTTCTTTCACTACATCTCCTTCTTTCACTGTTACGTCTTGCAACTGACCATAAATCACACTATAGCCACTGCCAATAGATGCGGTTATAGTTAATCCAGTTTCGTCATCCTTCGTAATGGATGTTATAACTCCATTCGCTGAGCTTAAAACCTTTGTTCCAACTTCAGCATCAATAATTACAGCTGGATTACATTTGAATTGCTCTAATGTTTCATAATAAATAACTCTGTCTGCGCTATAGTTCATTAGAATATTACCGGTAACAGGCCATAATAGCCCAGTGCTTGCTTCAAAATACAATGATTCCGGTGTCATAACATCTTGCGTTTCTTCTACCGGCTCTGAAGCTGTTTGCTCTGGTTCTGGTACCGAATTATCTTCCGGTAATACAGCCTCTTCAGAAGTATCTGCAGTTTCCGTAGTAGACTCGTCTACACTTACTTCTGGCTTAGTATTCTCTGTGTTTGCTTCATCGTTTGTTGTAACATTTTGTGGATCATCATAAACATCAAATTCCAATAGACTTCCATCCGTAACAGCCTGGTCTGTTTCACCTTGATTATCCGGATTGCCTTGTGCCACCTCTGTCTGACTAGTGCCCTCTTCATTATTAGCATCAGTTGACGAGGTTGTGTTATTCGTGTCCGGTACCGCTACAATCTCCTGGTTACTATTATCTTCACCATCAGCCACCTCAGATATTGGCTCATTTAAGTCGACCAAATTGTTGATTTTATCATTTTCAGATGCTTGATTCAATCCCACCATTGTAATCGCTATGATTGCCAATGCCCCAACACATAATAACGCATAAAAACCTTTGCTTTTAAATAATTCAGCTAAGTTGTGCTTTTTCATTATTATCACCTCTAGCTATATTTTCACCAGAAATGACAGTTTTATTCACTTATAGAAATGTAGAAATACAAATCTATCAAAAAACATTTTACGTTTACCTAATTTTTCATATAAATGCTTTTCATATTGATTTCGAAATTGCATAACTAGATGTAATTCTTCTTCTTTTACCTCTTTTTCACCATACCGTACTTCCATAAAAATCCTTGTTATAACAAGAAGATTAATACTATTAAAATTAATTCTATCACCAATTCTCAATGCATAGGAGAGTAAAGTTTCTTCCGGTGCAAGCTTAAATCCTTCTTTATTCAAATATCTTAGTACTTCCATTATGGTTAAGGATAATTTAACATTATTTGTGGCATTTTTAAATCTTTTATAATATTTTTTTACCAATAATTCATAATATGCTACAATAATACCTACAAATAACAATATAGTACTCAACATTAATAAGATAACAATAAATGCGTACTGTGCTTTAAATCTTTTGTCAGGAACCTCAGAATATTCTTCTTTTACCTCATTAAGTAAATCCTGATAGATTGAATTGGCCTCCAGATTCTCACCTATAGCTACCCCTGAGTCGTGATATTCCGCACTTGATGTATTATCTTTCCACGTCGTGTACCTTCCTATATAAAAAGTGGGAGTTGGTTCAAACGGTATCCAACCGATTCCTTCAACATATGCATCAATCCAAGAATGAGCGCTCCTACTAAGTACCTTATAAGTAGATTTGCTATCTTTCTCTTTGTAATCTATTACAAAACCCTCCACATAACGAGTGGGTATGCCAATACTCCGTGCCAGTATTCCCATTGCCGATGCAAAATAAGTACAGTATCCTTGTTGTTGCTCAAATAAAAAGTAATCTACGAAATCTTCTCCCTTAGGCGTTTTACCAATTTGAGTGGTATAAGTTAATGTATTAAGATAAGCTTCTATGGCTTTTAGTTTATCATAGTCATTATTGTAATCCTTGGTTAATTCATACGCTAATTGCTTCACTCTGATTGGAAGGGTCTTAGGTAAATTCGTATAATTTGCTTTAATTTTGTTTGAACGTTCCACTAGTTCCTGATTTATTCCTTCTAAATCCATAGTAAATCCTGAAGTATTGTAATCAAAAATAGTTTTTGCTGCCTGCAGCAGATTCTCCTCTGAGACGGTATTCTCATTATTTCCACCATTTTTAAACATATTCTGAAGCAACTCACTGTTTAGATTTAATTCGTAATATCGAACCTCATATTTTGTTCCTACCCCTTTTGCTTTTTCAAACAGAAAAGTGCCCTGACCTGTCTCTATGGTCTCAATTACTTTACTAAAATTTATTTTGTAGGTTTTTAATGGATAAAACAATGTCTTGGTCCTAATATCCTGATATTCTATTTCGTAACTTCTTTGTTTTATAATATTAGTTAAGTCACTTCCTGCTTTTTGTTCTTTTGCAAAAGCAATTAGCAGTTCATAAAAATCAAGATTGTAATCCTCAATTTGATTATTCTTTACGATATCACTTTTGCCCCAATTGCGACCTGTATAAACGTCACTTATCGAACCCATTAAGTAACCTCGGGATGTACTCCTATTCGAAGAGGTAACAAGGAGTGAGATATTGTCACTCATATTTACGTCCCCACCCAGTTCATCCTCCTCATCTGAATAACCCGAGAAACTAATTGCGAACTCCGTTCCTGATTTATCAAAGAAGTACTGTATATCAGAGACCCATTGAGACCCTTGCACCTGAACTTTGTGTATCACTCTTTTTACCCCATTCCATTGAATGGGTTTCGTATTGGAAGGCAATAAAATCGCTGTCATAGCAATAATTAGACATACTGGTGCCAAATAAATGGTTGCTATCCCATTATCCACTTTATTGCTGCTTTTATATAATCGCTTCCCACAAAATTCAACGAGAATTATCATAGAATAGACGATAACTACTCCAACCGTTATCTTTGGAATGAATAGCTTTTTAATGCTTGCTATAATTAAAAGTATGTACAGAATGCCTGCCAAGTAATTTTTCAAAACTTTATATCGATGGATGACATAGGTTATAATGCAACTTAGAAAAAGTATACCGGCCATGACTGCTAAGCCATTCCATCTCTGGTAATTTTCTATTTCTCTATCATAGGAAAGGCACCATTCATAAACATTTTGAATAGCATTTACATAGTTAAATTTTAATACTTTACCTATGATTGCTCCTGCGATAAATATACCGATAATAATAAAATAGCAAAGTATATTATCCTTATTCTGATCAAACAACATGATCAAAGCAGAAAATAAGATTGTTATAATTAATATCAGAATGATATGAATCCTTAATTTAAATAGATCATTAAGGAAAACTCCTAATGCAAGTGTTAGTAACATGCTATTTGCAAGGGTTAACCCTCTTGGTACTCCAATCTTTAAATCGCCGTTTGGGTGAAATAATTGAGTCTTTGATATTCTCTTTCCAATCATGAGTTCAATACCTCCCCCATTTCATCCTCTCTAGTCACTAGCATAAGTGAAATTCCGGCAAGCCTGAGATGTTGAAGAATATCCTCTTCTTCTAGTCCGATTTTATCTCGAACAAGTAATACTGCAAAATCATTCCCTTCTCCAGACATCTGGAACATGGTTCTATAAAGCTCGTGAGTCAGAATATGGGTAACAATAATATAAAAATTATTCTCACTTATACTATTATGAATCTCGTTTAGTAGTTCTTCAGTTGGCTTCTGCGCTCCAAAATGGACTGCTACACACAATTGATAGAATAAGTCAAAGTCCAGTTTCCCTCCTATTGATACTTTTTGGGTCCCATCTTGTTCATAATATACCTTTATTCTAGTATTATTATTTTTGCAATAATTTGCAATCGCTAAAACGCCTTCAATGATTTGATCTTCTGTGATAATATTGGATAAATCATCCTCCTGAATTGATTGTAAGTCCATAACCATAATAATCTCCGACTTAGGATTACTGATATCTTTTCTGCTAAATAATTCATTTTTCTTTGCAGTTACTTTCCAATGAATTTGTTTTCTACTATCTCCCGATTGATATTTTCTTGTTTCAATATCTATTACCTCGCGTACTGAGTTAAGAGGAGGCGAAATATTTTTCATATCCTTTTGAGCCGGAGCAAATCCCAATCGAGCAATGTTAACAACACGTGGAAGTACTGTAACTTTAAGTTTTGATTGGATTGGATAAGTAATTCTAAATAAATATAAGAAGTCCATTATTTCAATAGAATTCGCTCCTACATAATATTCGCCTCTATAATTACAGCGAAGTTTTGTTTCCATGGTTTCAGATGCATTTGGAAGAAGACAGTATTCTTTAAGAATCTCTGTATTAGAGATTGTTGACTTGTCATGAAAGAAATTAACCTTTACACTTCGAAATGTAATATAATCTTCATTTCCAATAGTAAAAGCATAAGGCGTTAAATCTCCTTTTACTACGATTCTCTGACCAATATCCTGATATAATCGAAATCGTATATATACATAGAAAGTGTAAAGAAGTGAAACTAAGGGTATCAATATTGTCATATAAAAAAAAGCATAGGAAACATTTCCGCCATAAAAGCTAGCGAAAACACCTGAAGCTATCATAACTATACTTAAAATTATTCGGTTTAACAGCATACTGATTCCTTCCTCTAAAATCTGTCGTGAGTAATATACAAATTACCAAGATATCTCTATTATAGAATTGGTATCTGAAACTTTGCTATAATCTTGCTCAGTACTTTCTCTACTGTAAGTTTATTTAGCCTTGCTTCCGGAGATAGTATAAGTCTGTGCTGTATTACCGGATGAATTACTTTTAGGATGTCATCGGGAATGCAGTAATCTCTATCCATAGAATAGGCTGTTGCCTGAGTTGCACGAATAAGTGCCAAGGTTGCTCTTGGACTGGCGCCTAAAGCAATATTAGAATCCTTTCTTGTACCATCCATTATCTCAATAATATAGGAAATAAGATCTTTATGTATCTTAACCTGTTTCACTTCCTGCTGCATGATTGCTACAGTTTTTCCATCCGTTACTGGGGTTAAGGACTTCAACGGACTTTGTTCTATATAGTATGATGCCATCCGCTTCTCATCGGACATACTTGGATATCCAATAGACAGTTTCATAAGGAAACGATCCAACTGTGCCTCCGGAAGATTATACGTTCCTAGGTAATCGATAGGATTCTGGGTTGCAATTACCATAAAAGGGCTTGGTAGTGAATAAGTTTTACCATCTACACTTATTTGTCGTTCTTCCATAGCTTCCAATAAACTAGCTTGGGTCTTAGGAGAAGTTCGGTTAATCTCATCTGCTAAAATAATATGATTCATGATTGCTCCCGGGTTAAACTCGAATTTACCGGTCTGCATATTATAGATCGAAACTCCGGTTATATCACTAGGCAATGTATCCGGAGTAAATTGGATTCTAGTGAAACCGCAATCAATCGATTTCGCTATCGCATTGGCCAAGGTCGTTTTTCCTACTCCCGGAACATCTTCTAAAAGGAGATGACCCTCCGCCAAGAGGGCTATAAGTCCAAACTCGATAACTTCCGTTTTACCAACAATAACTTTCTCAATATTGTGTACTATATCCCCAATAACATGTTGATTTTGCATATATCCTCCTGGTTGTATATTATTTTATTTACTAATATAGTTAGGGTGTCCTTATCCAATTTAGGCTGTGTAATGAATATCGCCGCATATATATTCATTTTGTCTACCGCGGATGCTTTAGCTTCCGTGCCTTCACTGCGGCATGTCCTTTATAGAGCCTCAAAGATATGAAAAACATCGCAGTAGCTCTGTTTTTCACTGAGTCTCTAGTCGGACATAGACAGCCTTGTCAGCCGGTCTACGACAAAACGAATATATATGCGCCGCTATTCATAATATCAGTTATAAAGGACCTATGACACCTAACCAATATTTGAATTTTACTATATGTTATTATAATATCACACACACAATATTTGTCAATTAATTCCACTCTTATTACTATTCTCCATCATGAATGATACAAATCAAAGTAGAGTAAAAATAATTATTGCATTATTTAAAAATATATTAATTTAATGATAACACTCGTATAAATTATTGTAATGTAGATTCTGCAATAAATATTGTAATATCGGAAATATTTAGTGATTTATTGGAAGACTACAATGTGCCTATTAGTCTATCCAATAAAATAATCCTCTGTATTTGAAATCTAAAAATATTCACCTAATAGTTTGTAAACCCCAGAGATTATGAAGTGAACCCCCTTGGTTGGTACAAAAATCTAACCAAGGGGATTCACTTCATAATCTCTGGGGTTCAATATTAAATGATAAGAAAACTCTGTTCTGTTTTACTACTTAATTGTAACTTTTTCCAAGTGCCAAATATCCTTAACATATTCCTCAATCGTTCGATCTGATGAGAATTTGCCGCATTTTGCTGTATTTAACATCGCTGATTTTGCCCATTGTGACTTATTTCGATAAACATTCTCTACTCTCTTTTGTGCTGCCTCATAAGATCTAAAATCCTTCAATATAAAGTATTTATCAGCCTTTTCTTCACCAGTTTTCTCCAATATTGAATGATAAATTTCTCGGAAAAGCTCTGTGTTCTCAAAGGAATAGAATCCATTGACTAATTGGTCCATAACCCTTCTAATATCCTGGTCATTATTATAGATATCTTTTGGATCATAACCGCCCTCTTGTTCATACTGAATCACTTCGTCTGAACTTAATCCAAAAATAAATGCATTCTCAGTACCTACTTCTTCAACAATCTCTACGTTTGCTCCATCCATAGTTCCAAGAGTTAATGCGCCATTTAACATTAACTTCATATTACCGGTACCCGATGCCTCTTTGCTTGCTGTGGAAATCTGTTCAGATACATCTGCTGCTGCAAAAATTAACTCGGCATTCGATACTCGGTAGTTCTCAATAAATACCACTTTCAACTTATTGTTAATTGACTTATCCTGATTAATAACCTCTGCAACACTATTAATTAACTTAATAATTGCTTTTGCCCGACTATATCCAGCAGAAGCTTTAGCACCGAAGATAAATGTTCTAGGATAACATTCCATCTCTGGATACATTTTAAGCTGATTGTACAAATGCATTATATGCAAAACATTCAGTAATTGACGTTTATACTCATGAAGTCTTTTAACTTGAACGTCAAATATCGAGTTAGGGTCTACCTCAATATTATTATGCTCCTTAATATAAGCTGCCAGCCTCACTTTATTGCAAAACTTAATATCCATAAATTCCTTTTGACATGCTTCATCCTCAGCATACATACTTAATTTATCAATAAATGTTAGATCAGTAACCCATCCATCGCCAATCTTTTTGGTCACCCAATCAGCCAACAAGGGATTACCGTGAAGTAAAAATCGTCGCTGAGTAATTCCATTCGTCTTATTATTAAATTTATCAGGTGTAAGTTGATAGAAATCTTTTAATTCCTGATTTTTCAATATTTCAGTGTGTAATCTTGCTACACCATTCACAGAAAAACTAGCTACAATTGCTAGATGTGCCATCTTTACTTGACCGTTATAGAGAATAGACATTTTTTCAATTTTTTTAAGATTGCCTGGATATTTATTCTGAATCTCAATTACAAATCTTCTGTTAATTTCTTCTACGATTTGATAAATTCTAGGTAACAATTTTGAGAATAAATCGATTGGCCATTTCTCAAGTGCCTCTGACATAATAGTATGATTTGTATAAGCACAGGTCTGATTCGTAATTTTCCAGGCTTCATCCCAAGGCAAATAGTAATCGTCCATTAAAATCCGCATAAATTCTGCTACTGTAACAGTTGGATGAGTATCATTTAATTGAAAACATACCTTTTCGTGAATCTTTCGAATATCATTATGGCTCTCCATATATTTAGCTACTGCCCTTTTAACACTGGCAGAGACAAAGAAATACTGCTGCTTTAATCTTAACTCTTTGCCGGCATAATGATTATCATTGGGATAGAGCACTTCACATATGGTTCTTGCCAAATTCTCTTGCTCAACTGCCTTCTGATAATCTCCTTTATCAAAAGATTCTAGATTGAAATTATTAATTGCTTCCGCATCCCAAATTCTTAATGTATTTACAATGTTATTACCAAACCCAACTACCGGCAAATCATACGGAACTGCCATAACAGATTGATAATTCTCTTGAATAAACCTATCTCTTCCATTTTCATCACGAATCATTCTTACGTAGCCACCGAATTTAACTTCTTGTGCATACTCAGTCCTTTTAATTTCAAAGGGATTTCCATTCTTTAACCAATTATCCGGTACTTCCACTTGAAACCCATTCTCGATCTTTTGTTCAAACATCCCATATTTGTATCGGATTCCACACCCATAAGCTGGATAGCCTAACGTAGAGAGTGAGTCCAAAAAGCAGGCTGCCAACCGACCCAATCCACCATTACCCAGTGCTGCATCCGGCTCTTCATCTTCAAGCACATCCAGTTCAAGCCCAAGTTCCAAAAGCGCTTCTCGAATTACCTGATTGGCCTTCAAGTTAATAATAATATTACCCATAGCACGCCCCATTAAGAATTCCATCGATAGATAATAAACCGTCTTAACATCCTTCTCTTCATATTCCTTATGAGTAGCCATCCATTGATCAACAATCATATTCTTAACTGAGAATGCAACTGCTTGAAACAGTTGCTGCTGTGTTGCTTCTGTTATCGATTTACGAAAAAGCAATTTAGCATAATCTTCAACATTACTCTTAAATTCTTCTTTATTTATCTCCTGCATAAAAAACCTCCTATAACTAACTATCTATCGCAACTATTGTTCTCTTCCATTATAACTAATTCTCTAAAACCTATTCCATTATATGCTAATTCCTATAATCAATTTCATTATATACCATCCAGCACACCTAACACAAGAAATAAACCACACAAATCTAGATTTGGGGGCGTCGGGGTTAACTTCTGCTATAAATTCTAATTTTATTGGTCGACAATCGGAGGCTTTGCAGGGATATATTAATCGAATTTTTCTGTTGCTATGACACTTTCTATTAATAGTTCGCTTTGATAGGACAGCAAAACCAGCCGTCCTCTCCAATCGTACTATTAATAGAAAGTGTCTCCGCAAACGAAAAATTCGTTATTAATATATCCCTGCAAATCCTCCGATTGATGTACTTATTCGATAGAATTTATAGCAGAAGCGAATCCCGGCGCCGCCAAATCTGAGTGGGTTAAAATATTATTAAGGTCAGAAGAGTAAATCAAAAAATAAAATCTAAGATCAAATGAGTTATTAGAAATTAGTTTACTTTAATTTTACATATATATAACACAGCTTTGATAGTTGGCAGATATTATAAGTGTTATTCTATTAATGTAATATAAATTGATTTAAATTAAAGTAAAGAGGTGAGGAATATGACTATACTCTATCTTATATTTTTTCTACTATTGTTAGTGTTTATTGGGTGTTCCTATTATATACATGCAAGAAGAACTGGTAATAAATATATTGATTCCTATCGTTGGTTTGTTAAAATTATTAAATAAACAATACAAAATGAGGATGTTCCAAAACATTCATAACCCTTAATGGGAAATCTATGTTTTGTAGCATCCTCTGTTTTTTGGGGATATAATGTTAATTAAGTAATCATTCTTTATCAGATTATTTTTTATCTAATGTATCTACTTTTGGGCTCTGTTAGATAAAGGCATTAATTGAAGATACCGTGCATATTGGAGCAATGTGATACACTTGTAAATATTAGTAATTATGATAGTATTAAAATTGTATTTGCCTTATAATATAAGTGATAAAAAAGGGGGAATATAATGATAAAAATACGAGTGTTATGCATATCTGTTTTGATTGCTATTTGTATTATAACATTTGGCTTTATTTTTATGAAAGCAAATAGACCAAAAGGCGGTGAAGGTACAGGAATGTTTGAATTCCCATCAGTCTCAAAAATAACTTTAAGTACTGTAGATGGGAAAATAGTTAATATTACTGATATTAATACCATTCAGGAAATACAGGAATTGTGTAAAAAAGATAATGCGTTTGAAGAATTGGTTGATACTCAATTGAACAATTGGTCATGTGATATATGGATAGACTTTAATAATACAAGAACTGTTATTGGAATGTGCAGTAATGGTGCTTATGGCAACTTGGGACATGAAAAAGAAACAAATGTCAATTTTATAATAGATAAAGAATTATATGATTATCTAATTGAATTACTAAAATAATTCTTAGCTGTTAGGCACATTATTTATTTAGATATTTTTCTTTTTTTAAATATTCTTTAACAAAAATTGCAATAGTCATAATAAGAGAGACCCATCTAATTTTGGACCCCTTCATTATTAAGGAATCGATATTATCATAATGTTTATATTGTAGATAACACATAAAAGCAAATGCAAGTAATACAACCAGATTGGTAAGAATAATATATATATAAGTTGTATATTGATGTTTTGCAATGTCTTTGTATGCTTCAATAATGAAATATATCCCAAATAAGGCAATACTTATTATTTCAATTATGGCCTTTATATCACTATTAGTAATGTGATTTTGGAAAAATATTAACAACATAGCTATAAATATAATAAGCAAAGATGATGTCATAATAGATTTAATAGTTTGAATAATAAATTTTATAAATTTCATAAGTCCCCCATACGCTTTATGATACATTTAAATTAATACTAACAGAATAAGGTAAAAAAAGCGATGGATTTTTAAAAAAGTTGAATGAATAACTAAATTCCACTTCATTTAATATATTTCGCCAAGAAAGCAGAGGATAAAACATAGATTTCCCATTAGGGGTTATGAATGTTTTGGAACATCCTCTGCCTCTTGGAGATATATATTAATCAAGTAATCATTCCTTATCAAATTATTTTTCATCTATGTATTTACTTTTTGGATGATTATAATGTAAAAAGTATTTGACATTTAGCTTCATAGCGCGTATAATCCAAAATGTAAAAACAATTTGACATTAAGGTGGATATGGATGTGAAGAAAATGGATGAAATGGAAAAGGTGATTACACTTAAATCCATACGAGTATCGTGGTTATTAATTGCTGCTTTTCTTTTTGGATGGGGTATTAAAAATTATATTGAAGGATTGGGAGAGACACTACCGATGTCACTGTTTACTTCCCAAGTGATAATTGTTCTAATATCCAGATATATTTATATGATTAAGGCTGATGATAAGGACAGTATGGGTAGTTTGATTAAAATAATTATAGTTGCTTTACTGATTGTTTTAATAGGTTGTATTCTTTACTATTTTAAGATTGGGTTTTAAGATGAAAAATAATATCAAAGAATTACGTAAATTAAGAAGTATAAGACAAGAAGACCTTGCTAACTTAGTTGGTGTAACGAGGCAAACAATTAATGCGATAGAAAATAACAAATATGACCCGACACTTGAACTTTCTATGAAGCTTGCAAAAATATTTGATAAACATGTTGATGAAATCTTCACTTTGGACCTCTAATCAAAAAAGACATAATGCATAGCTAAATTAATTCACTGCCTTTAATCCTTTGCCTTTAATCCTTTGTCTTGCAAAAGTTAAATCCCATTCAGATTTGGTGGTCGCCTGGTGCTTGTGTAGTTTAAATTCTATCAATACCCTAAATTAACAGGCGGGGCTGCAGGGATATAATAAAAAAAAGTTTTTCGTTTGCGGAGACACTTTCAGCCAATAGTACGCTTGGAGAGAACAACTTGTTGTCCTCTCCAAGCGTACTATTGGCCGAAAGTGTCATAGCAACTGAAAAACTTGTTTATTATATCCCTGCAGCCCCGCCTGTTCTCACCCATTTAATTAGAATTTAAACTACACAAACAAGCACCAGTCAACCACCAAATCTCTATTTATTTACTTTTTCAACACCAAGGGTTACAGTTTCACCATTGAGATTCCACTCCTTGGTAAAGCCCTGTGCCACATCTAATATTAAATCTTCTGCTAATACTTCAGACTTAATCTCAACCGCATTTCTGTTGATGATAGCCTTAATTGTATCGTTTCCGACTTGTGAGACAATGATATGATCCATAACTTCAAAGCCTGCATCTTTTCTCATAGTTTGAATCTTGCTAATGATTTCTCTTACAAAACCTTCTTCAATTAATTCAGGAGAAAGATTCGTGTCTAATACAACGGTAACGCCGTAATCTGAATCTGATACATAGCCTTCTGCCTGAGCTGCCTCAATTAACAAATCATCCTTTTCAAGAACAGCTTCTGCACCGTCAAGAATAACCTTAAGGCCTCCGGTTGCATTAATTTCATCCATTGCCGTATTGCCATCTAATTCAGATAGAAGTTGGCGTATCTGGCCAATTTGTTTTCCAAACTTCGGTCCCAAGGTCTTTAACTGAGGTTTAAAGCTGTAGGAGGTAAAGTTTCTTACATCATCTGTAAAGTTAATTGCCTTAACATTTAGCTCTTCCTCAATAATTGCCTTATAGAAGTCTGATAAACCGGTTACTGTATTGCCGGTTTCGTCATTGTAGGTAAAGTCAGACTTAACATACATGTTGCCAATTGGCTGTCTATTTTTAATATTGGCAGCATTTCTGCAGGCACGGCCTAATACTACAATATCCAGTACTGCTTCCATATTCTTCTCAAGTTCTTTATCAATATAACTCTCACTGTAGGATGGGTATTCACATAAATGAATACTTTCCGGTACATCTTTATCAATACTAACAACTAGATTACGATAAATGTCTTCTGTCATAAATGGAATGAAAGGTGCTGCTACCTTTGATAAAGTGACAAGTGCTGTATAAAGGGTCATATAAGCATTAATCTTATCTTGTTCCATTCCCTTTGCCCAGAAACGTTCTCTGCTGCGTCTTACATACCAGTTACTCATCTCATCAACGAAGTTATCCAGAACTTTTGCACCTTCCGTAATACGGTATTGGTCAAGATATTCATCTACTGTCTTCACAACAGTATTTAACTTGGATAACAACCATTTATCCATAACCGGAAGTTTGTCGTATTCTAATGTGTATTTTGTAGCATCAAACTCATCAATATTTGCATATAAAACAAAGAAAGCATAGGTGTTCCAGAAGGTTCCCATGAATTTTCTCTGACCTTCCGTAACAGCTCCATTATGGAAACGATTAGGTAGCCATAAAGCACTGTTAGTGTAAAAATACCAACGAATAGCGTCTGCGCCGTGTTCTGATAATGCATCAAATGGATCTACTGCATTTCCTTTCGACTTAGACATCTTCTGCCCATTTTCGTCCTGAACGTGTCCAAGTACAATAACATTCTTAAACGAGGATTTTTTGAAAACTAAAGTGGATATAGCAAGTAAGGAATAAAACCAACCTCTAGTCTGATCAACTGCTTCACTAATGAAATCAGCTGGGAAATTAGCGTTGAATAGTTCCTCATTCTCAAATGGATAGTGCCATTGCGCAAATGGCATAGAACCTGAGTCAAACCAGCAATCAATAACCGGTTTTACGCGGTGCATTTCTTTACTACACTCTGGACACTTAATGGTAACTGCATCGATAAATGGACGGTGTAATTCAATATTCTCAGGACAATTATCAGACATAGATTTCAGTTCAGCGATACTTCCAATTGCATGTCTATGTCCATCTTCACATTCCCAGATATTCAGTGGAGTTCCCCAATAACGGTCACGGCTGATACCCCAATCCTGCACGTTTTTAATCCAATCGCCAAAACGTCCTTGACCAATGTTTTCAGGCATCCAATTAATGGTATTATTATTTGCAATCAATTCATCCTTAACGTCAGTCATCTTAATGAACCAAGAATCTCTTGCGTAATAAATCAACGGTGTATCGCATCTCCAACAGAACGGATAACTATGCTCAAACTTTAATACCTTGAACAGTAAGCCTTTCTCTGCTAACATTTTAATAATGCCTTCATCAGCCTTTTTACAGAACATACCGGCGAAATCAGTTACCTCCGGTTTAAATTCTCCTTTTGCATCCACTAATTGTACAAATGGAAGGTCGTATTTACGTCCAACATTAGAATCATCCTCACCGAAAGCAGGTGCAATATGAACCACACCAGTACCATCTGTTAAAGTTACATAATTATCACAAGTTACATAATAAGCCTTCTTATCAGGTGTTACATAATCAAATAAAGGTTCATATTCCATATATTCTAAGTCAGTTCCAATGAAATTCTGCATTACGGTATATTCGCCTTCAATAACAGAAAGAAGTGCCTCAGCTAAAATGTATTTCTCTGTTTTAACGGATAGACCATCTTCCCCTTCACTGTCTGCTTTTATAATATTGCCTTTTGCATTGATATTAACTGAAACCTTAACATAGCTTTCTTTTGGATTTACACAAAGTGCTACATTAGATGGTAAGGTCCAAGGTGTTGTTGTCCATGCCAAGATATATTCATCCGCCGCTTCCTTCACTTTGAATTTTGCAATAACAGATTTTTCCTTTACATCTTTATAACCTTGCGCTACTTCGTGGCTAGATAGTGGTGTTCCGCATCTTGGGCAATAAGGTACAATTTTAAAACCTTTGTATAATAGTCCTTTATCCCATATTTGTTTTAATGCCCACCATTCAGATTCAATAAAATTATTGTCATAGGTTACATATGGATCCTCCATATCTGCCCAATAACCTACTGTGTTAGAGAAGTCTTCCCACATGCCCTTGTATTGCCATACGCTTTCCTTACATTCATGAATAAATGGTTCTAGTCCATATTCTTCAATCTGCTCTTTACCATCTAACCCTAATTTCTTCTCTACTTCTAATTCTACCGGCAATCCATGAGTATCCCATCCAGCTTTACGAAGTACATTGTATCCCTTCATCGTTCTGTATCTTGGAATAATATCCTTAATAACTCTTGTTAATACATGACCAATATGGGGTTTTCCATTAGCGGTTGGCGGTCCATCATAGAAAGTATAGGATTTTCCCTTTTTTCTTTCTTCCACTGTTTTTTCAAAAATCTCATTGTCCTTCCAGAATTTTAACACATCTTTTTCTCTTTCAACAAAGTTGAGATTTGTAGTTACCTTATTGTACATTTGAATTCCTCCTATTAATATTGAGTAAAACTGCCCGGCAGAAACGTATCAGATGCAGTCATTGATCGATTACCTGTCGTAAATTGTTCCATAAAAAAACTCCCATCCATAAACAGGATGAGAGCTACATGTGCCTCATTGTACCACCTATTTACATACGATATCTCCTTAGTTTAATAATAAGTATAAACCAATTATAATATTGATATGCTTCCATATAACGGTGGACACCGGCACAGCTTACTTTGACTATCCTTAGATAGACTTTCAGCCTACAACTTAGGAGTGATTTTCAGTAATCCGCTACTTGTGTCAGACTTTCACTATCTCTAACTCGCTTTAACTTTCGCTTATTGATTGGATACTTACTCTCTCCGTCATAGTATTTGTTGTTATTGTGTTTATCATAGTATAGAATTCTTTAATTGTCAATACTAGAATTACCTCGTATCACGGAAAACGCATGAGAACCATCCATGAACAAATCTAATAGTAATAAGAAATTAAAGCCTTATGAAACTGAGGAAGGCTGTCTGTCATTGACTGGTGTAAGAAAAACAATACGCTATAAAGTAATAGAAGTGGAATATCTGGATGAAAATGGTCAAATTGTTTACCTAGAAGGAGAAACCAAAGTTTTTGACATATATTGTTAAACATGATAATATATAAAAAGATAGATAAAAAACTGTAAAATTATTCTCTCTGTAGATACAAAGATAATATAAGTAACATAATAAAACATAATCTTGCTTTTGCAACTGCGAAAAGACAACTAAATAAATTAGTACATCTAATATGTTTAGTCAAGATAAATGTAATTATTATCTTTACTTTTATTAAAATAATTGGAGGTATAAATTATGAAAAAAATATTATATGAAAATTTTAATTATATAGCTATATTACTAATCTGTTTAATTAATGCGATATATACTGTGACAGGAACAGGAAATACCCTTATGGGATATGGAAAATTGAAAGATGAAGAAAAGGAACTTTATGATATTTCAAAAGTTAAAATGTCACAAATTCTATATATTCTGTCTTTTGCTATTGTGACTGTTCTTGCATTTGTATTTTCGAAAATTTATCCTGACGTTTTTGCTTTTAAGACGTTCCTTGTATGTTATCTGGTAGAAATAATAGTGCTTATAATTTTTTCTAAGACAAAATGGATACTTAACTGGTTTTGTAAAAAAAAGTAGGATTAACCAATTTGAGACCCATCTTTCATAAATGAAATTCCTATTTCAAAAGTAATCTTCTTGTAGGGAAAGTGCCATAAGGAACCTTTCCAATACAAGAATCTTACAACCACATCTAAATACCAGCATCCATATCACTTGAAGCTGGTATCTGAGTTGGAACAGGAGTCATTGTGGGTGTTGGTGCCTTTGTTGGCGTTGGTGCTTTTGTTGGTACCGAATCTTGCGTATCAGTATTATCTTCATCTCCGCTATCTTCATCTCCGCCATCTTCTTCACCATCATCTGTATCTCCGTTATCCTCATCTTCGGTCTCGGAATCCTCTTCCATATCTTGATCTTCTTCAGTCTCCTCATCCACCGACTCATCTGTCGGAGCTTCTGTCGGAGCTTCTGTCGGTACTTCTGTCGGAACTTTTGTTGGTATTATCGCTTTTGTCGGAACTAGTACATCTTCCAAATCTATGCCGAAGCTTTCTAAATTATCATAATTGAGTTCATGGGAATAGTCTCCACTAGGTTCAAAACTATAATACTCTTCTAAGGTTAACTCATTTTCATAAAGATATGTAGCTAGAGGTTTTCCCACGTAACGAATATGCCATGGTTCATATGCATAACCTGTAATTTCTGACTTTCCATCCGGATAACGGATTATGTAGCCATATAAATAAGCATTTTCCGCCAACCACTTTCCTTCCAAGGTTTCTGCAAACGAACTGTCAAGACGGTTGTTAGCCGATTTTGCTGAAACATCAATAGATAATCCGGTCTGATGTTCGCTGTAACCTGGTGTAGCAGAATACTGTTTGGTATGCTCTAATCCCTGTTTTCTTATATTGGATGTAAATATATCATATTGTCTCAAGTAAGAACGGTATCCTGAGATTGCATATAAAGTCATATTGTCCTGCGTTGCCGCTTGAAAGAGTTCTTCTAATGCTTTCGCCGCTTCACTCCTCATTTGTTTCTTTTCATCAAAGTATTTAATGGAAAATAATACATTAGGTACAACCAAGTCCTCCGGAACAAAATCTTTTGGTAATAGTGGAAGTTCCTTATTCACTAACACAGTAATACTATTAGGGTCGGTATCTAAAACTACCGAATCATGATTTGTTATGACTTGTTCTGCTTCGCTAGGATCTACCACAGTATCACTAACCTCCGGAATATCGGAATCTGTATTATTATATTCAGTCTCATTATTGGAATTTCCTTTATTATCATAATAATGTTCATATGCAAATGCTGATTCATAGGCTTGGGAACGCAAAGTAATAGATGCATAAGAAACAATACTTAAAATGATAATAGGAGCGGCCACTATTCCTATTCTTTTCATAAGCCTTTTTTTAGATTTTTTCATATTTTTGTCCTCTATTTAAAGATGTTGCCAATGTAAGTATACACATTTGACAAACTACATTTTGCTATCAATTATTTAAATTATACCACATATGGTTATAGAAATCATTAAAATGTTAATTTAATTATGACTATTACTATTAATGCTGTCTAAGAGTTGGTTCTTAACTTGGAATAATTCGTTGGATAAATCAACATAAACATTGTGCGGATTAACTAATCGCCTTGTTTCATCCCACATAGTATCTTGTTCCTTTTGACAATATGCTCGAATCTCCATAACGGAAGGTGAGGTATAGACACATTTTCCATTTAAAAAAATAGGTTTAATAATCTCCCTTAAGGTATAACTTCCTGCTTTTACGTAGGTTTTCTTCCAAGTAGCCAACGGATCAAACAATTTAAGTGGATTCTCCTCAGAATACTTTTCATCTGCCATAGCAATTAAATCTGCTTTTATCTTTCCACTTTCTTTGTCATAGATTCTATAAACAGTTTTATTTCCTGGATTGGTAATCTTCCATTGATTCTCAGATAACTTAATCTTCGGAATGAAATGTCCATCCTTCTTAATCGCCGCTAATTTATATACACCTCCAAATGCCGGGCAGTCCTTAGATGTAATCAGATTTGTTCCAACACCCCAAGAGTCAATTGCCGCACCCTGCGTCTTTAGAGAATCAATCAGATATTCATCTAAATCACTTGATGCCACGATAGACGCTTCTGTAAATCCTGCAGCATCTAACATTTTTCTAGCCTTCTTTGACAAATAAGCTAAATCACCACTATCCAGACGAATACCGTATTTAATCGGCATTTTTCCTGCGTCCTTAAATTCATTAAAAACTTGTATGGCATTTGGTACACCGGAACGTAATGTATCATAAGTATCTACGAGTAATGTTGCATTATCAGGATATAATTCTGTGTATTTTCTAAATGCAGTCAATTCATCTTCAAAGCTCATAATCCAACTGTGTGCATGAGTTCCTAGAGCTGGGACTTTAAATTTCTTTGCCGCTAACACATTACTAGTGCCAATACAACCACCTATCACTGCAGCTCTTGCTCCAAGTGTTCCAGCATCTGGCCCCTGTGCACGCCTAAGTCCGAATTCCATAACACCATCACCTTTTGCTGCATAGCACACACGAGATGCCTTAGTTGCAATCAGACTCTGATGATTAATCATATTTAAAATAGCAGTTTCAACTAACTGCGCTTCCATAATCGGTGCAATTACTTTTACCAAAGGTTCCATAGGGAATACAATAGTACCCTCTGGAATTGCATAGATATCCCCAGTAAATTCAAAATTAGCAAGATACGCAAGAAAATCTTCATCAAATATATTAAGACCTCTTAGATATTCAATATCCTCGTCATCAAAACGTAGATTTTTTATATATTCAATAACCTGCTCCAAACCTGCACAGATTGCATAACCGCTCCCGGAAGGATTGTTTCGATAAAACGCATCGAAGATTACAGTCTCATTAGAATTATTTTTAAAATATCCTTGCATCATTGTTAATTCATAAAAATCGGTTAATAAAGTAAGATTTTCTCTTCCCATGTTACTACTCCTTTTTTTATAGGTCCCCCGGCCATTCCTTTCAATATCTTTTGGCATGCTCCGAGTATTTCAGTAAATTTATCTTTTACATTATAACACATAATCTTAATAGTACAACCAATAGTAACATATTTATTGTAGTGGAAATTTTTGAAAATACCATTAAATTCAGAAGATTTTTACCCCTTGCTGTGATATAATAAAAGCGGAATGAGGAATTAGCAAGCTTGCTTGCTAATTCCGATTGGAGCAACAAGATCATGAACACGCCTTTTGTTCATGATATAATAAAAGCGGAATGAGGAATTGCAAGCTAGCTTGCAAATTCCGATTGGAGCAACAAGATCATGAACATGCTTTCTGTTCATGATATAATGAAGTAAATGAATTACATTCGCAGGAGGAACTTCATGAAAACAATATTTGTAGTTTTAGTCTTAATTATATTTTTTATTATCAGTATACCACTTTTTCTGGTTGAAACGATAATAGGTAAAATCAACCCCCACTTAAAGGTAAAATCCTCTCAATCTATTGTGGTATCAGTTTTCAAATTCATATTAGCTGGATGTGGTATCAGAAAAACTGTCATAGGACTTGATAACATTCCAAAGGATGAAGCTGTGTTATATGTCTCCAATCACCGCAGCTATTTTGATATCTTGATAGGTTATACAACTGTCCCTACCTTAACAGGCTTTGTAGCCAAAAAGGAAATGACTAAACTTCCTTTCGTCCGCGTTTGGATGCGTTATTTAAACTGTCTGTTCTTAGACCGAGACAATATTCGTGAGGGTCTAAAAACTATTTTAGAAGGTATAGAATTAGTACATAAAGGGTATTCTGTTTTTATCTCTCCTGAGGGTACAAGAAATCATCAGGAGGAAATGCTTCCATTTAAAGAAGGCAGCTTAAAGATTGCAGAAAAGTCAGGTTGTGCTATCATTCCGGTATCTATGAATAACACAGACAATATATTTGAAAACCATATGCCCTGGATACGGAAAGCACATGTAGTAATTGAGTTTGGTAAACCAATATATCCGGGAAATTTAGAAAAGGAAAATCGTAAATTTCTTGGATCCTATGTTCAAAATATTATTAAGGATACACTTCAAAAGAACAACTCTCTCGTGTAATTCTTAGGCTTGAACTTTTGAAAATTTAATGATACAATATTAGCATTGCACTAATAACGGAAGGAGGTACATATATGAATCCCGTAGTAATTATTTTGTTGATAGTTTTAGCTGTCATCATTGCACTGTTTATCGGTTTGTCGATATACGGAAGAAAATTACAAAAGAAATCAGAGCAATCCCAAGCTCAGATGAAAGCAGGCGCACAGACAGTTTCAATTTTAGTTATAGATAAGAAGCGTATTAAGCTTAAGGAAGCTAACCTTCCTAAAATTGTTGTCGACCAAACACCGAAATATCTCCGTGGCTCAAAGGTTCCCATCGTAAAAGCTAAAATCGGTCCTAAAGTCATGACATTGATGTGTGACGAAAAGATATTCGATCTAATTCCTGTAAAAAAAGAAGTGAAAGCAGTTATGAATGGTATCTACATTATGGATGTAAAAGGATTACGTGCTAATTTAGATGTAAAACCTGTGAAACAAAGTTTTATGCAGAAGATGAAAAGTAAAATTACCAAAAAAAAGACTGTATAACATTTAAAAATGGCCAGCTCACAAATAAGTGAATTGGCCATTTTCTATACTAATTTTACATTTGCTTTTTGGAAGTAATCTTCAATTGTATCTGGCAATCAGAAACATGTGCATAATTTATATCTAAACTATATTCAATATCAACTACAATCTTATCCTCTTCTTCTGTAACTTTTATTAGAGTAGTGTAAATACCCACCTGAAGATCGCCATAAGGAGTATTATATAATGTTGAATTTTTTTTATTTTCTTCAAAAATCATATGAACATTGTTAGCACCATTTTTTATAATATCAATTTGTTTCTCTGCAATTTTAATGGTACATTTGCTAGTTCCTTCTATGTCTTCTAAAATTTCTTCATATAACACATAGTGTTTACCATTGCGAAAATAATAATCTCCCGCTGATATAACCTCCACTGCCTCATCTTTGTCTATCTCATATTGAAGTCCGGATATAGACACTAATACATTCTTTTTCATATTATAATATTACAACCAAACCTTTCTCAATCTGAGCGTGATTAGCATAATGCGTCTGAAAAACTCTCGATGTTAACATCCTTTGTTTCTACCACTTCGCAAGGTAAAATAGTATTCGCAAATTTTTTAAATTTTTCTGCACCGTCACTTACGAAGAATTTATGATCTCCTGCAGGTGATGTACTTTCCAACCCTTCACTCGCTAAGACTTCTCTTAAAGACCTGGCTGTTTCAAAAGCTGGGTTTACTAATGCCACTTTATCGCCAACAATAGAGCCTATGGTATGGCGAATCAAAGGGTAATGAGTACAACCTAAAACTAAAGTATCAATATCATAGGCCTGAAGTTCACTCATATATCTTCTAACAACTTCCACTGTAATCGGATCATCAAGCCATCCTTCCTCTACAAGAGGAACAAAAAGAGGGCATGCCTTACCATATACCTTAACGTTAGGATTGGTTTTACTTAGAAAGGTATTATAGATACCGCTGTTTATGGTTCCTTCAGTACCTATAATTCCAATATTACCATTCTTTGTGGTCTCTGCTGCCACTTTGGCTCCCGGTTTTACCACGCCGATAACCGGAATTGATATCTCAGCAGCGACTGTTTCTAAGGCAAATGCACTGGCAGTATTACACGCAATTACAATTGCCTTAACATCCTTTGTCAATAGGAATTTTACAATTTGTTTGGAATAAGTTATTATTGTTTTCTTAGATTTGCTTCCATAGGGTACTCTGGCGGTATCCCCAAAATAAACGATAGTTTCATTTGGAATCTGTCTCATAATCTCTCTTACTACTGTTAGTCCACCTATGCCGGAATCAAATACACCAATTGGAGCGCTACTGGCCATCCCCGTCGCCTCCTGCCTCCGCCGCTCTGGTAAATGCCAATTGTAATAACTTCTCCACTAGCTGTGGTTTTCCAATTCCTCTTGCTTCCCACAACATTGGGTACATACTGATTCCTGTAAACCCTGGCAATGTATTAATTTCATTAAAGACTACTTCTCCAGTTTCCTTCTCCACAAAAAAGTCTACTCGTGATAAACCATATCCATCAACTGCCTTAAAGATTCTAACGGCATATTCTTTAATTATTTCAGTGGCATTATTTGGTAATTCTGGTGATAGTACAGTCTTTGATTCTTTATTATTATACTTAGCATCATAATCATAAAAGTCAGCTGCTGATATAACTTCACCAACTCCTGAAGCCCTAGGCTCATTACCACCTAATACTGCACATTCTACCTCACGGCCAATAATTGTTTCCTCAACCAATATCTTTTTATCATGTGCTGCCGCTGAAAGTAAACCTGTTGCTAATTCATCTCGATTATGTGCTTTTGAAATTCCACGTGAAGATCCTGCATTAGAAGGTTTAATAAACACAGGATAATCCAATTTCTTTTCTATTCTCTCAATCACCTGATTGATCTGTTCCAATTCCTTCTTATTAACAGGAACATACTTTGCCTGTCTAATATTCAAGGTATCCACAATGATTTTAGTAAATAATTTATCCATTGATACACTCGATGCCACAACACCACATCCTACATATGGAATCTTTGCTAACTCTAAAAGTCCCTGCACCGTTCCGTCTTCGCCAAAAAGCCCGTGGAGAACTGGGAACACAACATCAACTTTTTCTAGTGAAACTTTATTTCCATCAATTAACAAAACGGCCTTCTGAGTAGCATCCGGTGAGATAACAGCGGTTACTGTTCCTTTTCTCCATTCTCCTGATGTAATATCTTCTATAGAAGATACTTTAAGCCACCTGCCATCTTTCGTAATTCCAATTAGTATAATATCATACATGTCTGCATTAATATTTGAAATAATAGTAGTTGCTGAAATACAAGAAACTTCATGTTCCGAAGATTGACCTCCGAACAATACTGCTACTGTCTTTTTATTCATAATAAAGTATCCTTTCTAATATCGCCTAAAGATATATTTATAAAGATTGACATAGTCAACTCTTCCTATACTTAAGTACTCTATTCATTTTACTATTTATTTGGGTAACATTCAATAGCTATATTAATAAGCTACCCTTTTTTTCTCATTATTGTATTATAACACCCTTTTTTAAGATGATATTAGCATAAACAGCAGTTTCTCCGGTCATAATAACCACAGTGGATTTTTCTTTGGTTCTTTCATAGAATTCAAAACGGTCTATTTCTTCAAAGCATGTTATTCCTCTTGAATCATGTTTCGCTACAATCTCTTTGTATGTATTCCATATGGGGGTTTTAGCTGTGTCACCTTTCACAACCGACATAAGTGCTACTGGATGATCCACATAGTTGTCTAATGGGAATACTTGTAGTATGGCATCGAGTACCTCCGGTACCCCATGGCCATCCAATCGGATAACTTTCTTCCCAAATGTGTGTCCAGGATAATTGCCATCTCCTATCGTCAATTCATCGGAGTGACCCATTTCACATAAAACTTTTAATAATTCTGGTGATAATATTGCTGGTATACCTTTTAACATTTTACTCCTCCTCATTTTAATACTATTTTCTCTTGCTGTTTTTCACAATATATTCCAATTGCAAGTATAAATATCCATATTTTGGCAATCATGTAAATAACAAAGATGATATGCCTGCTAAAGATGCTTTATAGATAAAGCAGGCGGATGGGAGTAGTACGAAAAATAGCATTTCGTACGTCTTGATTGATATGCCTGCTAAAGCAGGCGGATGGGAGTAGTACGAAAAATAGCATTTCGTACGTCTTGATTGATATGCCTGCTAAAGCAGGCGGATGGGAGTTTAATATGAAAAATCAATTTTTTTACTATCTACATACTTTTTTCTTTTCTCACAAGGATAATTTACATCGCAGAATCATTACCTTTTGCCTATTACTGATAATTTTTTCCTTATTTCTATTGTATTACTTCCAGCCAAGAAATACAACCAAACAAATTCAAGAAGGTATCGCTTCAGAAATTATTCGTTTCCATGTTATTGCAAATAGTGACTCTACAGAAGATCAAGCCTTGAAGTTAAAAGTGAAGGAAGCTTTAACAGATGCATTGCGTCCTACATTAGAAAACGCCAAAAGTGTTAATGAAGCCAGAAACTTGTTAAAGGATAATTTAAACGGATTGGAGATAATATCAAATGGTATCATCAAAGAAAATGGTTATACCTATACCGCCTCTGCCTCCATTGAACGGGGTTATTTTCCACTTAAAGTATATGGGGATCTTTCCCTTCCTCCTGGGGAGTATGAAGCAGTCCGGATTGAGTTAGGTTCCGCTTCCGGGCAGAACTGGTGGTGTATCATGTATCCCCCTCTTTGCTTTGTAGATGCAACCTATAGCATAGTACCGGACTCCTCTAAGGAACAATTAAAATATTTATTGACGGAAGAAGAATATTCCGCAATATTCTCACAAAAAGACGTGAAAATAAAAGTGAAATTCAAACTACTCCCTTGGTTGGAAAATTTATTCCCTGAATAGAATAATGAAGGCTACTATTGCAAATCAGTGCTCCTATGTTTATAATCAATTTAATACTACATATAAAACGTAAACAGGAGCACTTATGAATACAATAAAATTAAAAGCTTATGCCAAAATAAATCTTGGATTAGATGTGGTGAAAAAAAGGGAAGATGGTTATCACGAAGTTCGAATGATTATGCAGACGATAGATCTCTACGATAAATTATCGATCAATCGCACAAATAATTCATTGATCAGTGTAAAAACAAACCTTCATTACCTCCCAACTGATGAAAATAATCTGGTTTATAAAGCTGCTGCCTTAATAAAGAAAGAATATGAAATTAAACAAGGGGTCTATATTAATCTAGATAAGAAAATCCCTGTCGCTGCAGGTATGGCTGGTGGCAGTTCTGATGCTGCATCGACCTTATATGGTATGAATCAACTTTTTGATTTAAAGTTGTCCAGAAAAGACCTTATGCAGTTGGCACTTAAACTTGGTGCTGATGTACCCTATTGTATTATGAGAGGCACTGCTTTATCAGAAGGAATAGGCGAAATACTTACCCCTTTGCCATCCTTTCCTGAATGTCATATACTTATTGTTAAGCCTGCAATTAATGTGTCTACAAAATATGTCTATGAGAATCTGCGTTTGGATGCACAAACAATACATCCTGATATTGATGGCATTATCCATCACATAGAACAGAATGATCTATATGGCGCCACCAAGCTATTTGGGAATGTATTAGAGACCGTGACTGAAAAAGAATATCCGGTTATTACAAAAATCAAAGAAAAAATGCTTCTCCATGGGGCTATTGGTTCCTTAATGAGTGGCAGCGGACCTACCGTATTTGGTATTTATGATAACTTAAAGGTAGCAGAAAAAGCCTTTTATCAATTTAAGATTAGTGAAATAAGCAAACAGGTATATTTAACAAAATTATATCAGCCTCACCATAAAGTTTTTTCCTAAATTCTCCGATAATTACCTTGTAAATCTATTATAGGAACCAAAGGCATATTCCTATAATCGGATGGACGGCGGATAAAACACCGCCTTTTATCAGAAGATAAATAACTATCTTCGATAAGTTATATTATTTATTACCAAGGAGGGTGAATTTATGAATATAAACGGAGTTTCTACAGTTTCTGCAACGTATGAAAGCACAAAAGGAAAAGAATCAACAAGTAAAACAGAATCTAAGAATGTTTCAAAAGATGGTAATCAAGACACCCCATCCGCTGTCTACGAGAAAAGTGATGACAGCAAAACAAAAAAAGTGGTATATAAGCAAGATACCGCTACCATTGCCCAGTTAAAGGCAGATGCCGAAAAACATACTCAACAATTAAGAGATTTAGTTGAAAAGATGTTCTTAAAACAAGGTCAAACCTTTGATGATGCCAACATGTATCAATTATTAAGAGAAGGTAAGGTTCCGGTTGATGCAGAAACTGCTGCTCAAGCGAAATCAGACATCGCAGAAGATGGATACTGGGGTGTAGCCCAAACTTCAGATCGTTTAGTTTCCTTTGCCATGGCTCTTACAGGTGGCGATCCAGATAAAGCAGACGAAATGATTGAAGCGGTAAAAAAGGGCTTTGAACAAGCTACAAAAGCCTGGGGTGGTGAGTTACCAGATATCAGCAAGCAAACACTTGATACAACCCTTAAAAAATTAGATGATTGGAAAAACTCTTTATCCGACGAAACCACTTGAGATTTGGGGGTCGGCGGGTGAACGGGCTTGTTCTTTAAATTCTACTGAGTCTTTGATAACATGAGGGCTGCAGGGATATATTAAAAGAATTTTTCTGTTGCTTCGACAATATGCTCAAATTATTCGTATGGGAAGGACAACAAGTACAGTTGTCCTTCCCATACGTACAATTTGAGCATATCGTCACCGCAAACGAAAAATTCTTTTTTAATATATCCCTACATCCCTCATGTTAATATACGATATTGAGAATTTAAAGAACAAACCCACCCGCCGGCCGCCAAATCTGATTGGGTTTAGACTGCTAAAGACAAAAGATAGATTACGTTACTAACCTGATTTAAATAGTAAGTCTAGTTTTATATCAACGTATATTGTGAATCATTAAATAGGTCTGTAATACTTTTAACTAGTAGCAGGTTCTTCAATTAAATTATAAGATTATACGACCATCTTTGAGGAGGATAATATATTGGATAATGCAAAGTGTTTGATCTGTAAAAAACATGAGGATAATATTGGAGTGGTTTTTCAGAATGATATATTATATTTATACCACCATATCCCACATCCAGATAGAGATGACAATTATCTGGGATATTATTTTATTGAAACCAAGAGACATTTTAAAGGAATGTATGATGCTACCGATGAAGAAATATCCATAATAGGCATTATGTTAAAAAATCTAAGTAAAGCATTAATGACAATCCCCCATATTGAACATGTCTACTCTTTCATTATTGGCGAAGGGGTTGACCATTTTCACATCCACGTTGTTGCAAGATACAAAGATACCCCAAGAGAATATTTAGGCCCACGCGTAGACGATTGGCCAAATGCACCAAGAGGAAGCATCAATGAAATTACAAAATTAAATGATCAAATACACACCGCACTAAGTAAAATGTATTCAAACTAATAATCAGAGAATCAATCAATAACATCTATATATACATTAATCCTTTCCAAATAAAGTATCTAATTATAAACCATGTTTATGCCCGATTCATTATATAATCTATTCCATACTAATTAATAATAATCAAAAAACTAAATTGATTTGGCGGAGCCTGGATTGTCTTTCACTATAAATTCTATCAAAAACTACATCAACATGAGGGCGCGCGGGTATATATTAAAATAGAATTTTTCGTTTGCGGAGACAGTTTCCTCTAATAGTACGATTGGAGAGGACAACTTGTTGTCCTTTCAAAGCGTACTATTAGAGGAAACTGTCATAGCAACTGAAAAATTTGTTTAATATATACCTGCACGCCCTCATGTTGTCGAAAATTAAGTTAGAATTTATAGAGGAAGACAATCCAGGCTCCGCCAAATCTCACTTCACTTTATTATTTACTTGGTTAAATTATTTTATCAACCTTTTTCATAATTAGAATCTTGTCGCCTGCTTTGATGGCATCGCTTTCTAATCCGTTGAGTTCTTGAATCCTGTCTATTGTTGTGTAATACTTCTTAGCAATATCCCAGAGATTGTCGTGGATCTTCACAATATAACCGATCATGCTTGGCATCGACTGCAGTTTTTCATAGTCAACATCCGACACTTGAATATCAGTAATAATAGGCTCTGTAATGGAATCAAATACAATTGCATTTAATCCTATGCCTGCCTTAACTTCAATCTCTTCGCTGTCAAGCATCATAACACTAAGTTGCTCAACTGCAGTTTTCACATTATATGTACTGGTTGGTTTAAGTCCCTTAATTTCAACTATTTGTGCAAAAGGAATAATTCCCTTTATAGAGTTGATAGGTTTGCTATCATCTGCACAAATGTATAGAATCTGTACTTCTAATACTCCGTTTACTTCTAAGCCATTTTCTACGGGATTAATCTCATCTACCTTAACCTCGCCCACCGCATGGCAGATCTGCAGAATTTCAGGTTGATTATTTGTAACTTTAACTCGATCACTCACTCTTACCTTGCTATTATTTTTTACCAGAAGATTCTCATAATGAGCATCCTTTCTGATTGGCCCTAACTCTTTAACTGGTGAATATACGTCATTTAGCAATTCCAGTTCTTCTTCATCGTACATTTTTATTGCCATTTCAAGGACTACTTCAAGGTCAATAATTCTTTGTTCGCCATCTGCATCAGGCATGATTTCTAAGCTCTTACTTGCTATAGAGAAATCAATATTATCAATCATGTCTTCTGTACATCCATTGCATTCAATAGACGTACTAAATGGTAATTCTACTTCAAAATATCCTACTGGATTTTCTTCATCCTCGCTGGCATATAATATAAATATTATTAATTCACCTTTTACGTTGAACTTGTCAGCTGATAATCTAGCTTCTGGATTCCTTAGTTCTACATCACTATAAAGAATCTCAGCCATATTTCCCTTGTTCGTTGGCAAATGTATCTGATCCTTTATACGGTAGGTATCTTTCTTATCAACTGCTATATTGGTAACCGTAATGCTTTTATTAATAAATTGAACGTCCTCATCACCCTCTATTGAAACTGCAGTTGCTTCATCATATAACTCTTCTACCAAAACGGTTATCCGGACAATAGATCTTACACTGAGCTTTCTAGAATTAATTAATCCGGCAGACAGATCTTCTAATTCCCAGCTAATAACTGCTTCATCTCCAACACATGCTTCATCTAAATGAATTACTTCATCAAAGGGCACTTCCCCTACGATATTATGTACCGGTCTTGCATTCTCATCACTTAAATATAGCATATTAAAATAAAGGGCACCTTTAACCATTAATTTGCCATTCATCATTTTAACATCATTAATTTTAATTGCACCCTGTTCTTTAATAATCTTATAAATGTCTGGTTTCACATCCGGGACATTAAAGTCATCATCTAATGTAAGCTGAAGGCTGCTTTTACATTTCAATTTATTCATGTGAATATTCTTCTTAATTAGCTCCACAAAAAATCCCTCCTTGTCTTATACCATATCATATTCATAAGGTATATTTTTTATGATTAAAGAACACTAAAATATAAAGAATGCTTGCATATATAGAATGCAGAACCATAAAAAATGCCTCAATTTATGATAATTCATAAATTGAGGCACTGATTTTATCTTAAGCTTGTAATAAACCACTCATTAAGAGCACAACATCATTTGTACGTCTTTGGTCAACACATCTGTATAACTGAATGACATGGTTTTAACAGAATCACTACTTGCATCGTCTATTTTAATTAAAAAAATACTTGGATATGTCTCAGTAATAATTCCTTCAGTAATATCCATTTTATGCCTACCTTTATTAGCTCTAATCTTTACTCTTCTTCCTACGTGACTTATTACTTCTTTACGAACCTTGCTAACGTCTGCCTGTTTCATCATCATAATAGCCTCCTTGCGGGTTGTAAACTCTGTATATCAGGACTTTAGAAAAAAATAATTCTAAACTCACTGGGAGTAAGTTTCGGTAATACAACTAATTTATTATAACATGTTACGATCTTGATGTCAAGAAGTTTTCTGACAATTTACACACTTTTGCCTAACTTGTTAAAAAAATGTGTCAAATAGTCCTTAAAATTATTTTAATAGCCACTTCTTCCACTAGAATATTCCATTTTGGACGGCAAAATTAGTAAAAGCCATACCTTTCGGCATAGCTTTCCTACACTAACTCCCATCTACGTGCTTAAGCACCCATGCAAATCAAGATGTTGAAAAATGTACTTTATTTTTCAACTTAACTATCTAGTTAAAAACTACTCTTTTATCTATGAATTCCGTCTTTACCACAACATATGGATATGTAACTGCATTTGTAACATAGTCTTGCTCAGTAGGACCAATTAGATTCGTATCGATATAGATTGCATTTGATGTTAAAAATAAATCATCCACAGAAATACTATAGCCACCGGTACTTTGTTCACCATA
>CAUQEW010000041.1:0-39429 GCA_963517115.1 uncultured Lachnospiraceae bacterium
TGTGAGAGGACGGAAAATAAATTAATTATTTTCCTCCTACTCGATTGAGGCTCTATAAAGGACATGCCGCAGGAAGGTAAGGTAGACAAAATGAATATATATGCGGCGATATTCATTACACAGCCTAAATTGGGCTTATGACACCCGAACCATACATAGATATTCATTCCACAACCTAAATTAGCTTTTGACTCATCAACCCATATAACAATAGGCCTTCTCCATCATTTGCGAAAAACGTAGATGATGGAGAAGGCCTATTGTTATATGTAACTATTCTGGCTCTGTTGCAGGTGTAGCCTTCTCCAAGGTTAATCTAATTGCATCAAGGAGTAAGGTCTCTGTAAATTTGCTATCCTCAGATAAAGTAATGGAATCAATGTCGACGCCATTATATAATTGTTCTGCAATTGCTTCTAAAGATGGTTCAACTAATGGATACATTGTAGTAATTGCTTCATCAATATTTACGAGATGAACTAAGTTAATATGATCCTCGTCAAGTACAATTTCTAAGTTTAGGGTACTATCATTTAATTCTAGAGTAGAGGTCCAAACTCCTGGCGTATATCGCTTGCCTGTCATAGTTGAAGTAGTATCTTCCTTCTTATTCAAAAACATAACAAGTAGAAGTATAATCAGCAGTATTCCAAGACCTGCAAATATAGCCGTATATATTATTTCTTTTAAGTGTAGCACAACAATCTTTGTTTTTGACATATTATTCACCATGCCTTTCCTGGTAGAAAATTACTATACCATTATAAGTGTGAAAACCTGTATACTATGTATGCATAACTAGTACGAGACTATTTTCACACTACCTCCCATAGAATTACTTTATATATCTTATTATCTTAAAATGAAAATTATGATTATTTTAGAAGGAAAAAATTTGAAAAATAACCGTCTCGCATATAAATAACCAATATGGTATAATTACGATAAAAAGAATGATGGAAAGGAGGTAATAAGTATGTCCTTACAACTTGTAATGGGAAGTTCAGGGTCGGGAAAATCCTATCAATTACAGAACGAGATTATATCCAAATCCCTACTGTTTGAAGACACAGATTATTTGATTATAGTTCCGGAACAGTTTACTTTACAAACACAGAAAGATATTGTGTCCATGCATCCCAACCGTGGAACTATGAATATTGATATATTAAGTTTTATGCGTCTCGCTTACCGCATATTCGACGAGGTTGGGGGCAATGACAAACCTGTACTAGAGGACACAGGAAAAAGTATGGTATTACGAAAGATTGTGGCTCGTAAAAAGAAGGAATTAGAGTTATTCAATCATGATGTTCAAAAGCAGGGTTTTATCAATGAATTAAAGTCTCTAATTTCTGAGATTTATCAATATAGCATTAGTGTGGACATGTTAGAAGAAATGGTAAAATTGGCGCAAAATCGTCCGATGCTTAGTAGTAAACTACATGATATTATTATAATCTATAAAGGTTTTCAAGATTATTTAAACGAAAAGTATATTACTGCAGAAGAAATTCTGGAGGTTCTTTGCCAGGTAATAGAGAAATCAAACCTGATTTCCAATAGCATTATCTGTTTGGATGGTTTTACTGGATTCACTCCGGCTCAGTACAAATTATTGACTTTATTAATGAAAAAAGCAAAAAAGGTAATTGTTACGGTAACAATAGATAAAAGAGAAAATATTAGTTCTTTAGGTGAGGAATTTAAGCTTTTTCATTTAAGTAAAAAAACCATTCATCGTTTAACAGATATAGCAGAGAAAGAAGACATTCTAGTTGATCCTGATATTTATGCAGAGAATTTATCAACAAAAGAACAATATCGTTATAAAAATAGCCCTGCATTAGCATCCTTAGAACATAATATTTTCAGGTATCCCAGTGAAAAGTATCTGGAAGAGCAGGACAATATTAGTATCCATGCGTCCCGTGACGCAAAGCATGAGGTTGGATTTGTGGTAAGAGAAATTAAGCGTTTGGTTCGTGAAGAACATTACCGCTATCAAGATATTGCTGTTGTCACCGGAGATATTACTATGTTTGGACGGTTGATTGGACAAGAATTTGATAAGGCAGGCATAGCCTGTTTTATTGACCATAAAAGAGATGTATTATCCAATCCATTTGTAGAATTGCTTCGCGCGGCACTAGATATTGTTAAGAAGGATTTTAATTATGAAAGTGTGTTTCGATATCTGCGATGTGGACTTGTAGATGAAGATACCGAAGCTGTTGATATTTTAGAAAACTATGTAATTGCATTGGGTATCAGAGGGTTTAAGAGGTGGCAGGCAGATTGGACAAGGACTTATCGAGGTCAGCAAGAGGGAGAATTGACCCGCATTAATGAAGTTAGGCAACAGGTATTTGATGAGTTGATGCCACTTTATGAAATCTTATCAGATCGTACCAAGAATGTGAAAGAGTATACGATGGCACTCTATGAATTTGGAGTTCGCCTGGAGGCTGCTAATAAGTTAGAATCCTTTCGGAGTGCTTTTTTGGAACAGAAGATGTTGTCTACTGCTAAGGAGTATCAGCAAATCTATGGAATAGTTTTGGAATTGTATGAAAAATTAGTGGAACTATTAGGCGATGAGGTAATACCATTAAAAGAATATATCGAAGTGCTGGAAGCCGGTTTAGATGAAGCAAAGGTAGGATTAATTCCTCCGGGCTTGGATCAAGTTGTAGTTGGGGATATTGAAAGAACAAGATTAAAAGATATTAAAGCTCTTTTCTTTGTAGGTGTAAATGATGGAATTATTCCAACCGGTAATACGGGGGGAGGAATTCTTTCTGACATGGAAAGACAGATGCTCGCAGACAATAAGATTGAAATGGCACCTACAAGGAGGCAGGCAGCATATACAGAGCAATTTTATCTGTATTTGAATATGACGAAACCACAGGAAAAATTATATATCACATATAGTAAACTGGGTGAAGATGGGAAGTCACTTAGACCTTCCTACATCATAGACACCATAAAAAAATTATTTCCTATGTTAATCGTGTTGGATGAAGACGATAGTATACCTGATTTGGAACATATTCTAGGTATCAATGGAGGTATTGATTATCTAATTGAGGGTTTGAGGCGTTATCCCTTTTATGAAGTATCGGATACTTGGAGAGAGTTATTCCGCTATTACAATTCAAAAAAGGAATCCCACGATACCGTTCAAAAGCTAATTCATGCAGTGTTCTATGTGAATAAGGAGCATGGATTATCCAGTCAGATAGCCAAGGAATTATATGGAGATCAGTTAATGGGTAGTGTAACCAGATTTGAGAAATATGCAGCTTGCGCATTTGCCCATTATGTAACCTACGGACTTGAACTGCAGGAAAGGCAGGAATATCGTCTAGCGGTACCGGATATCGGTAATATATTTCACAATGCTATCGAACTATTCTCAAGGAAACTTTCTTCTAGTGATTACAATTGGCATACAATTCCAGAAGAAGTAAGGGATGATTGGGGAAGTTTGTGTGTGAAAGAGGCTGCAATTGGGTATGGTAATGCCATTTTAAGCAGTACAAAGAGATATGAATACATTGTGAAGAGAGTAGAGCGTATTACAAAGAGAACTCTATGGGCTTTATGTGAGCAGATTAAAAAGGGTGATTTTGAACCTGCCGGATTTGAGTTATCTTTTTCTAGCCAAAACCAATTGGATAGTTTAAAGATTGATTTATCGGAAAAAGAAAGTATTCGATTACAAGGTCGTATAGACCGTTTAGACCTTTATGAAGAGAAGGACAAGCTTATGGTTAAGATAATTGACTATAAATCCGGGAATACTGCATTTGACCTTCTATCCGTTTATTATGGTTTACAGATACAATTGGCTGTTTATATGAATGCCGCAATTGAATTAATGGGACGTGAACATCCGGGTAAGGATATTATTCCCGCGGGAATTCTTTATTATAATATTGATGATCCTTTTGTAGAAAAGAGTGACCATGTTGAAGAAAGCATTCTAAAAGAACTTAAGATGAATGGAGTAGTTAATAGTAATTTTGAGGTTATTAAACGATTAGATAACAGTTTTAACGGAGAAGATGACAGGGTAAGGGCATCGATTAAATCTGATATCATACCGGTTGAAACTAATAAAGATGGATACATAACGAAACGTTCAAGCGTTGCAGAACCCTCACAACTTAGTGATTTGAAAGGCTTTGTAAAGGATATTGTATATGAATTCGGACGAAAAATATTGGATGGGAATACAGATATAAAACCATATCAAATGGGTAAACGCTGTGCCTGTGATTATTGTGCTTATAGCAGTGTATGTGGCTTTGACACCAGACTGGAAGGGTTCAGATATCATAATTTAAACTCTTTTACGAATGAAGAAGTATGGAATAAAATCTTAGAGAAACAAAAAATTAAAAAGGAACAGGATCCAAATAAACAAAAAGATTAGGAATGCAGAAATAAACTTTGGGAGGTTTATGAATGAACTGGACTCTGGACCAACAGAAAGTAATTGAACTCAGAAACCGTAATATATTGGTTTCAGCAGCAGCAGGTTCTGGTAAAACTGCTGTACTTGTTGCACGGATTATTTCTATGATCTCAGAGGGTGAAAACCCCATAGATATTGACCGTTTATTAATTGTGACATTCACCAATGCAGCGGCAGCAGAAATGAGAGAGAGAATTGGTGCAGCAATTGAGAAAAAGATTACTGAGATGCCTGAAAATCAACATTTACAAAAGCAAATGACATTAATACACAGTGCTCAAATTACGACAATACACAGTTTCTGTCTAAACGTGATTCGAAATCATTTTAACACCATTGACTTAGATCCCTCTTTTCGTATTGCAGATGATGCTGAACTCACGTTGTTGAAATCAGATGTGATTGGGGAATTATTAGAAATTTATTATGAGGAGGGGAAGGAGGAGTTTTTAGATTTTATTGAAAGCTTTTCTTCCGGTAAATCTGATATTGCGATTGAAGAGTTAATTCTGAAATTACATAATTTTTCTATGAGCTACCCGTGGCCTGAGGATTGGTTGGAGGAAAAAAAGAATACCTTCACGATCACTTCTATAGAAGAAATGAAAGACTCGGATTGGATGAAGGCGTTACTAGCTAATATTAAGGCTGTGATTAGAGATATGATACAAAGGTGTGAAGCTGCAATCTGTGTCTGTGAAGCGGCAGATGGTCCAACAGCCTATCTTCCTGCTATAGAAAGTGATGTCCAGATGCTGGAAGAATTATCAAATCTACGAGATTATGAACAGTACAGAGAAATTCTTTCGTCGATTGTCTTTGCAAGACTCTCAGGTAAAAAGGAAGAAGGCGTAAGTGAGGATAAGAAGAATCAGGTTAAAACCATTCGTGATGAAATGAAGAAAGCAATTAATGATCTAAAGAAGAATTATTTCTTTCAACCAGAGGATGAAATGTTAAATGATATTCGGGCTATGCAATTACCCATGGAGGTTTTAATTAACCTAACAAAAGATTTTGCAAAGACATTTGCTGATAAAAAAGCAGAGAAAAACCTAGTGGATTTTAATGATTTAGAGCATTTTGCTTTGAATATATTGGTACAAAGATTCGATGGAAAAATAACTCCTTCACCAGCTGCTGATGAGTTGAGTGAACACTATGCTGAGATTTTGATCGATGAATATCAGGACAGTAATTTGGTCCAAGAAACGATTTTAAACAGTATTTCCGGTGAACGTTTTAAAAGACCTAACTTATTTATGGTAGGAGACGTTAAGCAGAGTATCTATAAATTCAGACTAGCCAGGCCTGAGATTTTTATGGAGAAATTCGAGAATTATGATACAGAAGAGAGTTTGCACCAAAGAGTAGACCTACATAAGAATTTTAGAAGCAGAGAAGTGGTTCTTGATAGTATTAACTTTATTTTTGAACAAATAATGACAAAAAAGCTTGGCAATATAGAATATAATAAACAGGTTGCCCTCTATCCAGGAGCAGATTTTGGGGATCAGGATGAAGGAGTTACGAATAATACTGAGATCATATTAGTTTCGGTAGACCCTTCTGAAACGGAAAGTGATGATAATAATCAGAGGAGCAAAGAGATAGAAAATAACGAAGAACAAGACGAGGAAGAATATACTTCCAAGGAATTAGAAGCAAAAGCAATTGCAAAGCGGATTAAAGAATTAACCAATGCCGAGACCGGATTATTGGTTTGCGATAAGAATAAGCAATACAGAAGAGCACAGTATGGAGATATTGTTATATTGTTAAGGACTATGAGCAATTGGGCCGAGGTCTTTGCCGATACATTGGCTGCGGAAGGAATAACTGCACATACAGAAACACAATCGGGATATTTTTCTACTCTTGAGATTCGGACCTTACTAAATTTATTGAGAATTATTGATAATCCGAGACAGGATATTCCATTTACATCAGTACTACGGTCACCGATAGTTGACTTAAGCAGCAATGATTTGGCAGAGATAAGAATACCAAGAAAACAAATCTGCATGTATGAAGCAGCAGTAGAATACGTAAGCGATATACTGGAAGAAGACGCTGACAGAAATGCTGACGATATTACTGTTAAAAATAATGGTATAGATGATACGATTGAAAATATAGTTGAAAATACTATCAAAAACAATACGGAAAAAGATAAAACAGCCGATATAATAGTAGATGCTAACATTAGTAAGATAGAATCAGGAAAACTCACAGACAAGCTTAAAAAATTCTTAGATAAGTTAGAACAATACCGTAGTATGGTTCATTATTTATCAATACATGAATTGATTTTAAAGGTACTAGACGATACTGGTTATTATAATTTCGTATCAGCCATGCCTGCAGGAGATAAAAGAAAAGCTAATATTGACATGTTGGTGCAACGTGCAATTCGATTCGAAACTACAAGCTATCGTGGACTTTTTCACTTTATTCGGTACATTGAAAAATTACACAAATACGATATTGATTTTGGAGAAGCTAAAGTATCAGGTGAGAATGATAATACTGTAAAGATTATGAGCATTCACAAGAGCAAGGGGCTGGAATTTCCAATCGTATTCGTATCAGGTATGGGCAAGAATTTTAATAATCAAGATTCCAGAAGTAAACTATTAATTCATCCGGATTTGGGTCTGGGGCCAGATTACATGGACCATCAATTAAGGGTAAAAGCGCCAACTTTAGTTAAAAAAGTGATTCAGAAAGAATTGGTATTAGAAAATTTAGGCGAAGAATTACGAGTTCTGTATGTAGCTATGACAAGAGCAAAAGAAAAGTTAATATTAACTGGTGGTGTAAAAAAACTAGATGATAAACTTGTTAAATGGGGGAACATCTGTGGTCAGAAAGATATACAACTCCTTTTTTATCAATTAAGTAATGCAGTCACTTATCTTGATTGGATTATACCTGCAACCATGCGCTACCATGGGTTTAAAGATATGTTAAAGAACTACGGGATTATACCTGACAGTCACCATCCACTTTATGAAGCCCATACTGAGATTATGATAAAGCAAAACTCTTATGAAGAATTAGCACAAACAGAAACAGCAGAACAGATCATAAAAAAAATGAATCAAGATGAATTAGTTCATTGGAATAATGATATTGTTTATGATGAACAAATTAATGAGGAAATTCGAGCAAGGATGGGGTATCAATACCCTTATCAAACAGAAACAAATATTCATATAAAACTGACAGTATCCGAGTTAAAAAAATTAGGACAAATGGAAGCAGAGGATTTAGGTGTACTCCTAAAAGGGGTAGAAAAGGTAAAAGAATTCCCTATTCCCAATTTTGCAAGACAAGAAGATATTGTGGTAGGGGCAGACCTTGGAACACTTTATCATAGGGTGTTAGAACATATAAACTTATGTGAAATAAAAAGTAGGTTTGACATAGATACATTCTTATTGAACTTATTTGACACGGGTAGAATTAACCAGGTTGAGCTGGAAGTGCTGGATAGAGAAAAATTGTATGAATTCGCAACCAGCTTGGTAGCAGATAGAATGCGCAAAGCAAAGGAACTTGGGAAACTTTATACAGAACGCCAATTTGTTATGGGCATGAAAGCAAATGAAATTAATAGTAAGATGAAGAGCGAAGAATTAGTATTGATACAAGGCGTTATTGATGTATATTTTGAAGAGGATAATCAATGGGTCTTGTTAGATTATAAAACAGATGTAGTCAATGAGTCAGAGGGGGAGAAAACTTTGATAAATCGTTATTCCGTTCAGTTGGATTATTATCAAAAAGCATTAGAACAATTAACCGGAATAAACGTGAAAGAAAGAATAATATATTCATTTTATTTAGGAAAAGTGATAAAGGTATAAAGTAATTTAATTTATGTAATTATTTGGTATAAAAACACGAAATTTGTTTGATAATACATAATTTTGTGATATACTTATATTAATATAATTAATAGACAAATGATGAAGGGACATCAGATGTTTATAACTAAACAAAGGATAAGGTAGGATAACAATGAGAAAGAAGACAAAGGATGCTTTTGGAAATGCAGAACGAAGGGAACAGAAGGAAATCATTAAGTTAGAGAAAAAGAAGAAAGCCTTTGAAGCAAAAGCAGAACGGGGAAAAGAAAAAACTAAGAAATTGTTTGATCTCAAAAAAGAGGAGGTAAATGTTAAAAAACAGAAGGTTAAGAATGATATAAAAGAACGTAGAAACATTTTAAGTACTTTCAGAGGAATACGAGTAAAACTGTTAATGTCTTTTTTTGTTCCAGTTATATTAATGGCTATCTTTGGAGTGGTATCATATAATAAATCTTCAAATGCTATTATTACTAATTATGAAAAAAGCACATCCGATACGTTGAATGCTGTAAAAAATTACTTAGAATTAGGTATAAAGTCTGTTGCGGACAAATCCGTTGAAATTATGTTGAGTGACAATGTATCAACCTATTACGATCGAAATGATGGAGAGGATTCTGTTGATGACTTCATGATTTTTCGTGTTTTAGGAGAAGAAACTCTTGTTTCACAAGGAACGAATTCCTTTATTGCTAATATTCATATCTTAGGAGAACAAGGAAGCAGTATTTCCACAAAAGCATCTCCTCCAAAGGATATCTTTACTACCTTCGCGGAATCAGATGAAGCGAAGAAGTTGACTGAATTAAACAAAAAATATATGTGGGTTGGTCAGCATAAAAGTATAGATGAGAAAATGAAAATTGGTAAAGATGAATATGCTATGACTTTAATTAGGGCAATGAATTATGATAATGGATATATCGTAATGGATATATCTACAAAGCAAATCATGAAATCTATGGCAGATATTGATTTTGGAGAAGGCAGTATTATTAGTTTTGTAACCGGTGATGGTAGAGAAACATCAACGGTAGCTGAAAAAGAAAGTAGTTTTTCAGAATTAGATTTTTATCAAGAATCTGTTACTAGCGAAGAAGTGAACGGCTTCTCCTATGAAACTTATAATAAGGATAAATATCTATATATTTATACAAAAGTTGGTGATACAGGAGCCATGTTATGTGCTTTAGTACCAGAAGAAACTATTTTAAAACAAGCTGACGAAATAGGAACATTAAGTTTTGTTTTTGTACTTTTAGCTAGTATTATGGCAATTATAATTGGTGTAGTAATGTCTGGTGGAATAGCCAATGCTATTTCTAAATTAATGAAGTCTATTTCTTTGGCTGCTAAGGGTGATTTGACAACCCGCTTTGATACAAAAAGAAAAGATGAATTTAGTATACTTTCAAAGAGTCTTACCGATATGGTGGGAGGAATGCGAAAGCTGATTGGTGAGGTAGTAGAGGTAGGATCAAAAGTTAGTGATTCTGCTGGTGTACTTTCTTCAACTTCAGAGACTATTTTAGGAGCTACAAAAGATATATCTTTAACTATTGATGATATTGAAAAAGGTGTAGTACAACAGGCTGAAGACACAGAGCATTGTTTTGGACAAATGTCCAATCTTTCTGATAAAATTAATCAGGTATATAGCAGCACCTATGAAATCGAACAGATTGCTAATGATACGAAAACTATCGTTGGAGAGGGAATTGTTATAGTCGATGAGTTGAGAGATAAAACAAAAGCGACAACTGATATAACTCAGGTTGTAATACACGAAATTGAAGCATTAGAAATACAATCCCATAGTATTGGAAATTTTGTTGGTATTATCAATGAAATTGCATCCCAAACGAATTTACTTTCCTTAAATGCTTCTATTGAAGCAGCAAGAGCAGGTGATGCAGGACGTGGATTTGCTGTAGTTGCAGATGAAATCCGTAAATTAGCAGATCAATCTGTAAAAGCCGCTAGTCAAATTCAAGGTATCGTAACAGAGATACAGAGTAAAACAAAGGGTACTGCTCTTTCTGCGAAACAGGCCGAAAATATAGTAGAATCACAGACAGAAGCACTACATAAAACAATTAGTGTATTTGAAGATATTAATAGCCATGTTGGTAAACTTGCTAATAATCTTGATAACATTTCTATCGGAGTTAAGGGTATAGAAAATGCAAAAGAAGATACAATGGATGCAATACGTAACATTTCTGCAGTGTCTCAAGAGACAGCTGCTGCATCTGAAGAAGTTAGCACAACGGCAAATAATCAGATTGTTTCTGTTGAAAATCTAAGTCAGTCAGCTTTAGAACTTGCGAATGACGCTAAGAAACTTGAGGAAGCAATTCAATTATTCAGAATTAATTAGTAGAGTTCTACAATCTAGGTATGAAATAAAAATATCTTGGCTACACTTAAATAGAATATCAAATATGGGACTGTTTCACTACGAGAGAAAAATTGTAATGAAAGCAGTCCCATGTTAAAATCTAGAAAGGGTGTATCATTATATGAGCAAAAAAAAAGAGCCAAATAAAATAGTTCTAAGTGAATTAAAACCAGAAGAACAATTAAAATATGAAATTGCTACGGAACTGGGCCTTTTGGATAAGGTACTTGAAGAAGGTTGGAAGACTTTATCAGCTAAAGAGACGGGGCGTATTGGCGGAATTATGACAAAAAGGAAAAGACAAATGCAAAAGGAGGCGTTAAACAAACCATGAGAAATAGACTTTTGTTTATCTATAATCCACATGCTGGGAAAGGCAAAATTAAAAATAGATTGTCTGATATCATTGAGTTGTTTGTTAGAAACGACTACGAGGTAGTTATTTATGCAACAATGGGTAAAAAGGATGCCAAAAATATAGTTGTGGACTGTTTGAATCGTGAGGAGTATGAAATCGTTGTATGTTCTGGTGGTGACGGTACCTTGAATGAAGTTATTAATGGTATTATGAATACGGATAAGAGACCTAGGATAGGTTATATTCCCTCAGGCACTACCAACGACTATGCATACAGTCTTAATGTACCTAAAAATATGCTTAAAGCGGCACAAGTTATTTTAAGTGGTGAAGAATTTTCTTGTGATGTTGGTGCAATTAATGGAGAATTCTTTACATATACTGCTGCCTTTGGGCTTTTTACAGATGCGTCTTATGAAACACCTCAGACTTCTAAAAATATGTTAGGCAGACTTGCTTACATTCTTGAAGGGGTAAAAAGGTTACCCAATTGGAAATCCTATCACATGGAAATAACTTATGAGGATCGAATTATTTCTGACAATTTTATCTATGGAATGGTAACTAACTCAATCTCAGTTGGAGGTTTTAAAGGACTTACCGGAAAAGATGTATTGCTAGATGATGGCCTATTCGAAGGAATTTTTATTAAGATGCCACAAAATGTTATGGATTTCCAGAGCATTATCAATGACCTTTTGAAGGGCAATCTAAACAGTGACCATATCTTCTCCTTTCCAGTAAAAGATATACAGCTAAAATCGGAAGAAATGGTACCCTGGTCAATAGATGGTGAATATGGCGGTGAATTCCAAACTGTAAACATTAAAAATTATATGCAAGAAATAACGATAACCGCAAGTTTGAAGAATAAAAAGTAAATATAAAATATCAAAGTTGGCGGTTTAATTCATTGTTTCTTAGATTTAAGGTACTTATGCCCAAAAACTTTTTAATGGCTACACATATTCCTCCTAAGAGAATAGAAGAATCTTGTAAGGCGGAGGGAACAATATGTATGACACTATTCATTTTACTGCGTAATGATTGTTCCACGAGTTGTGTCAATCCTGGAAAGAAGATGGTAAAGGAACTATTAATAATAACGATATCTGGATTATACGCGTTTAGAACATTATTAACGCAAACCGACATATATTTAACAAAACTCTCGATAACTGCGATGGCTTCTTTATCGCCAGTTTGATACATGGAAGAGAAGGTTTCAAAGTCCACAGCCTCTAACCCCTTTAATTGTGCAAAGTCTTTTAGAAGCACGCGTTCAGAGACATATTGTTCTAAACATCCATGATTACCACAAGGACATTCTTTTCCATCAATTGCTACAATCGTGTGTCCAAACTCACCTGCGCGACCATTATAGCCGGTATATAAGCTATTATTGATTAATATTCCCAACCCGATTCCGGAGTGGACACTAATATTTGCTATATTAGGATAATCATACATAAAAGTTTTTTCGCCTAAAACAGAAAGATTTGCTTCATTTTCAAGGTAGATAGGTGTATGAAAATGCTGTTCTAGTGCACCTGCTAAGTCTATTCCTGACAGATCATAGTAAGGTGCGAAAGATACCTTATTATCGAAAACCACACCATGAATGCCTAATGTAATACCAACTAGACTATAAGGTGAATCAGATAATGCTGGTTTCATAGTTTCAATTATGTTAGACAAAACAGTAATTATATTAGCATTAATTTTCGGGGTTTTAATTTGCTTTAGAGTACAATCCTCACCTAATAGATCAGTCATTAATACGGAGATAGTTTCAACACCTATATCCACGCAGATGATATGTCCTGCTTTTTTGTTGAAACTTAATAGAATTGGTTTTCTTCCAAGTGTCGTATCGTCACTGCCAATTTCAATTACCAGATATTTATTAATTAAGTCTTGAACAATAGCGGAAATAGTAGCTTTTGTTAAACCTAGCTTTTTTGATATAGTAGCTCTGGAGATAGGCTTAGAATTTATTATAGTTTCTAAAACCAAAGTGCTATTTATGTCACGAATCAATTCTTTACTTCCTGTAACCATTCTGTTCCATCCTTATCTTTGACAATTCAATTCTGTCACAATTTCTTAAAGTCAAAGCAGATATTCGCAATCCGCTTCGCTACTTGCTCATAACCTTATATCTGCTACGTAGATATTTCAATCGGAGCTTGAACTCCGACTGAAACAAGTAAGTCCCAACCCACCGCTTACGCTTCGCTAAGACGCGGGGGACTAACTTATAAGGTTAAATAATATCTCTATAGTAACATAAAAGATTTTAGTTGAAAAGGGGTAAACAGGTTTACTCTTGACAACTATTTCTGACACTATATTACATAATCTTTCATATTATGATGTAGACAGTTATATTGTCATACTTACTAATTGGAGGATAAATTAATGCTTAACACTACTCAGAATGAAACATTTGATATTCTTTCTTTACAAGAAAACTCAAAAAATGCTAATAAAGTTTCGAATAATAATTCATCAACAATATTGCAAAATGAAATACGAGTTAGTTCGGTATCAGAGTATCTAAATGCCGTTGATTCGGTTTTTAGAGCTTTATGTAATATTAGTCAAGTAGATAATTGTCAATTATGGTACAGAGGTCAAGCACAGAAGGGATTTGATTTACTTCCTACCATTACCAGAAAAAGACAGAACCTACAATTGAATCCACTATTTGAAACAGTATTCCTTTCGAAGTTTAAATCATTAGCAACACCTTATGTGGAAAGATTACCTGCTTTTCCGTTAAATGAAGATATCGCCTCGTATTGGAGCTGGTTATTTATGTTAAGGCATTACGGATTACCGGCACGAATCTTAGACTGGAGCAGAGATGCATTAACAGGACTTTTTTTTGCCACTGACCCGGATGATCCTTCGCTTACACATGGAGTTGATGCTGCTGTATGGATTTTAAATCCAGTAAAGTTAAATGAAGTGTTTTCCTTTCATAGTTTTTTAAAACCAGGTTATATCCCTAGTGTTGAGGAACCATCATTTAATCTGTTTTTTGGACCTGAAAGTGATCTCTTAAATACACAAAAGCCTGCCGCTGCCATTGGACCTTTAAATACGACTCGTATTGTTGCACAAAGAGGAACCTTTACGGTTTATCCACGAATTAAGAATCTGGTAGCATTGAATAAATTTGAAGATGCAACATACTATCTGAATAAGATTAATATCGCTTGGGAAAGCTTTAAGAATATTCAAACACAACTAAAGCATTATGGTATTACAAAACTTTCACTCTATCCTGATATGGAAACCATTGCTTCCGAAGTTTTTCAACAGGTGATTGATGAAGGAATTAATACTACAGAACTTTGATAAGTTAAGTTGATATGACCGGTGTGTTAGACACGACCGGCCATATTTTTACTGTTATAACGTATCATTTCTCTGAATTTTCTTTGGGATATTTGTATCTAGAATTATCATTCAAACATTCTAAGAATATATCTTGACAAATTAATTAGATATTGATATATTTATATTATAACAATTAGTTCAGTCAACAAACTATATAGGAGGGTGATTAAAATGGCTTATTTTGAAGGTATAGGAAAAATTAATTATGAAGGACCGGAAAGTAAAAATCCATTATCCTTTAAATATTATAACCCAGATGAGGTTGTAATGGGAAAGACAATGAAAGATCAGTTAAGATTTGCAATGTCATATTGGCATACATTTACTTATATGGGTAATGACCCATTTGGTGTTGGCACTATGTTTAGACCATGGGATAATGCAGAATGCCCTATGGAAGTTGCTAAGGCAAGAGTACATGCAGCATTTGAATTTATGGAAAAAGCTCAGATTCCATTCTTCTGTTTTCATGATAGAGATGTAGCTCCAGAAGGAAAAGATCTAGCAGAAACAAATGCAAGATTAGATGAGATTGTTGCTGTAATTAAAGAAGAAATGGCTCGTACCGGAATCAAATGTTTATGGGGAACAACCAATGCTTTTAGTAATCCTCGCTTTGTACATGGTGCTGGTACCTCTTGTAATGCAACTGTATTTGCTTATGCAGCTGCACAGATTAAAAAGGCAATTGAAGTTACCAAGGAACTTGGTGGCGAGAACTATGTATTCTGGGGCGGAAGAGAAGGATATGAAACCTTACTCAATACAGATACTGCACTAGAACTAGATAATCTTGCAAGATTAATGAAATTGGCTTGTAATTATGCAGAAGAAATAGGTTTCACTGGACAATTCTTAATCGAACCTAAGCCAAAGGAACCAACCAAACATCAATATGATACAGATACAGCTACTGTTCTTGCTTTCTTAAGAAAGTACGGCTTACAGGATAAATTTAAACTGAATATAGAAGCTAACCATGCAACACTTGCGATGCATACCTTCCAACATGAATTAAATCAATGCCGTATAAATGGTGTTCTTGGTAGTGTAGATGCAAACCAAGGTGACAGTATGCTTGGCTGGGATACAGATCAGTTCCCAACGAATCTTTATGACACTACACTTGCTATGTATGAAATCTTACTTTCAGGAGGATTTACAAAGGGTGGACTTAACTTTGACTCAAAAGTTAGACGTGCTTCCTTTGAAGAATCAGACTTATTTTATTCATATATTGCTGGCATGGACACGTTTGCAAGAGGCTTAAAAGTTGCAGCGAAATTAATCGAAGATAAAGTATTTGAGAATTTTATATCAAATCGTTATGCAAGTTATACAGATGGTATTGGTAAAGATATTGTTGAAGGTAAAGTAGGCTTTAAGGAATTAGAAGCTTATGCATTGTCAAATGGAATTACTCCTAATGTATCCGGAAGACAAGAGCTTCTTGAAGGAATCTTAAATCAATATATGACTGAAACAAAATAATTTAAATTAAATTATTGATGCTTGCCTTTTGTGGCTATTATGCATAGCCGCAAGGGGCATTTGCGTTATTTAAAAAGGAGAGAAATTATGTTATATATTGGTGTTGATTTAGGAACTTCTTCAGTTAAGCTTTTGCTTATGGATGAAGTGGGAGATATTAAAAGTATTGTTACTAGAGAATATCCTTTATTTTTTCCTCAGACAGGGTGGTCTGAACAAAATCCAGAGGATTGGTATTCAGGTTTAGTTGATGGCATTAGTGAATTAACGAAGGATTGTGATAAATCTAAAGTTGACGGAATAAGTTTTAGCGGACAAATGCATGGTATGGTTATCTTAGATGAGGAAGACAAGGTTATTAGACCGGCTATTCTTTGGAATGATGGACGTACTCAAGAGGAATGTGATTATCTAAATAATCAAATTGGTAGAGATAAGATTTCAAGTTATACTGGTAATATGGCTCTTACAGGATTTACTGCACCAAAACTTTTATGGGTTAAGAAACATGAACCAGATAATTTTGCTAAGATTAAAAAGGTAATGCTTCCTAAAGATTATATTGCTTATAAGCTTTCCGGTGTCCATTGTACAGATGTATCCGATGCTTCCGGAATGTTGCTCTTAGATGTTAAAAATAAATGTTGGTCTAAGGAAATGCTTGAAATCATTGGCTTAAAAGAAAACCAGCTAGCTAAAATATATGAAAGCTATCAAGTAGTTGGTACTCTTACAAAAGCAGTAGCAGCAGAATTAGGTCTTCCTGAAACAGTTAAAGTAATAGCTGGTGGTGGTGATCAAGCGGTAGCAGCCGTAGGAACTGGAACTGTAGGACATGGTATGTGTAATGTATCTCTTGGTACTTCAGGCGTTGTATTTATAGCAAGTAAAGAATATGCTGAAGTAGATAAGAATGCTTTGCATGTATTCGCTCATGCAGACGGTAAATATCATTTTATGGGAGTCATGCTATCAGCAGCAGCTTCTAATAAATGGTGGATGGATGAAATCATCGGAACAAAAGAATATGCAAAAGAACAGCTAGAAATTAAAAATCTTGGAGAAAATAATGTTTATTTCTTACCTTATTTAATGGGTGAGAGAACACCTCATAATAACCCAAATGCAAGAGGAACTTTTATTGGAATGACTATGGATACCAGTCGCGCTGATATGACACAGGCAGTTTTAGAGGGAGTTGCTTTTGCACTTCGTGATTCTTTCGAAATTACCAAGAATTTAGGTGTTGATATAGAGAGAATCCGTATTAATGGTGGTGGAGCGAAGAGCCCACTGTGGTGTAAAATTATTGCAAACGTCCTTAATGTAAAAGTAGATAAAATTAATAGTGAAGAAGGTCCGGCATTTGGTGCAGCGATATTGGCATCAGTAGGATGTGGTAAATATGCAACTGTTGAGGAAGCTGCTGGCAAGTTAATCAAAGTAATCGAAACTACCGAACAAGATCCTGAAATAGCTAAAATGTATGATAAAAAATACAATATATTTAAAGACCTTTATCCAAACCTAAAGGAAATGTTTGATAAAATAGTACAATAATGCTATTTTCAAATTTTTTTATTGACAATTGATTCATTATATACTAGGATTATTTTAGCGAATTGTTTCGTAAAAATTTATTGGATCACATTACTTCAAAAGGTATCGTAACATTATGGTACAACTACTTAGATTAATATTCAACTCCTCCTTGAGTTGTTATTAATATAATCATTGGGTTTCTGAATTTTCCCATGATAATAGATGGAAGCCAAGCTTCTATCGAAAAAGGGCTGTTATTAATTCCCGGGTAACAGCCTTTTTTTATTACTCAGAATTCATAATCTGAATTACATATAGGATGAACGCATTCATTGGTGTCAAAAGCCTAATTTAGGCTGTGGAATGAATATCGCCGCATATATATTCATTTTGTCTACCGCGGATGCTTTAGCTTCCGTGCCTTCACTGCGGCATGTCCTTTATAGAGCCTCAAAGATATGAAAAACATCGCAGTAGCTCTGTTTTTCACTGAGTCTCTAGTCGGACATAAACAGCCTTGTCAGCCGATCTCAGTCGAACTAGTTCAACGACAAAACGAATATATATGCACCGCTATTCATAATTTCAGTTATGAAAGACTTATGACACCCTAACCAAGTATATAAACATTGCTATTCGTACGAAAGTCTAAATTGGACGTACTTTGTAATAATCATTAAAACGTTTAGACTGAAATCAAAGACCATCAGCCTTGCGATTCTAAGCCATTTATGTTAATATGAATCCATTATTTGAGAGATAGATTGGAGAATGATATGAAATTTAGACCCTGTATTGATATTCATAATGGAAAAGTAAAACAAATCGTTGGCGGAAGTCTATTGGATCAAAATAATGAAGCTAAGGAAAATTTTGTATCAGAGCAAGATGCAGCTTTCTATGCTGAATTGTATAAAAATGATAATCTAAAAGGTGGTCATATTATCTTATTAAATCCCAGTGGAACTGATTATTATGAACTAGATTGTATAGAAGCGCAAAAGGCGCTGAAAGTATATCCCAATGGACTACAAATTGGCGGTGGAATCACGGATAAGAATGCAAGTTTTTTCCTAGATCAAGGGGCCTCTCATGTGATTGTTACCTCCTATGTATTTAAAGATGGGGAGATTCATTACGATAACTTAACTAAATTAGTCCGAGTTATCGGGAAAGATAAGCTGGTACTAGATTTAAGCTGTAGGAAAAAGGATCATGATTATTACATTGTAACCGATCGTTGGCAGAAGTTTACTGATGTAAGAATTACCAAGGATACCTTAGATGAGTTATCAAAATTTTGTGATGAGTTCCTGATTCATGCAGTGGATGTGGAAGGAAAATCCGCCGGAATTGAAAAAGAGCTGGCTTTATTCCTGGGATGTTGGGAAGGAATTCCTATCACATATGCAGGTGGGGTAGGTAGCTTTGAGGATTTAACATATCTGAAAGAGTTAGGTAAAAACCGGTTGGATGTCACGATTGGAAGTGCATTGGACTTATTTGGAGGAACAATGAAATATTCCGAAGTTATCAATCAATGTAACTAAAATAATATTTGATTATACACATAGATAGATTGTGCCTTCGCAGCACAGAAAGGAGGCAAAATGCAGGCATATACCGGATTTTCACAGGTTTACGATATATTTATGGATAACGTACCTTATGATAGATGGACAGATTACTTAACAGGACTATTAAAAGAGTACGGCGTTAAGGAGGGTTTGTTGCTAGAATTGGGCTGTGGCACAGGAAATATCACAAGACGTTTGGCAGCCAAGGGGTATGACATGATTGGAATTGATAATTCCGAAGAGATGTTGGAAATTGCCAGAGACAGAGAATACGATGAATACGAAGAATATGAAGAGCATTCCTTCGAGTCAGAGTATACCTCTGAGATAAACGATAATGAAGAAGAACCTGAATTTGCGGATGAAGGTATAAATGAATTTGAGGTTGAAGACATAAATGAATTTGAGAATGACGAGGAAAACGAATTCGATTATGAATCTGAGAATGACGAAGATTATCAAGAAAATAATAAAATATTATATTTACAGCAGGACATGCGCAGTTTTGAATTATATGGAACAGTAGCAGCGGTGGTTAGCATATGTGATAGTATGAATTACATTACATCAGAGCAAGATTTATTAGACGTATTTAAATTAGTCAATAACTATTTGGATGCGAATGGCATCTTTATATTCGATATGAATACAGAGTATAAGTTCAAACATATTTTAGCAGATAACACAATAGCTGAAAACCGTGAGGATTGTAGCTTTATATGGGATAACTTTTATGATGAAGATAAAATGATAAATGAATACGATGTAACAATATTTGTTAAACTAGAAGATGAAAACCAAGAAGATGAAAATCATGAAGATGATCTTCAGGATAATGATGAATTGAAGGTCTCAAAAGATCCTGACCAAGATCAGTCAATTCAACTATTCGAAAGATTTCAAGAAACACATTATCAAAAAGCATATTCTCTCGAAACGGTGAAATCTTTACTAGACCAGGCCGGAATGGAATTTATATCAGTTTACGACGCATTTACCAATAATCCACCTACAGATAACAGCGAACGTGTATATTTTATTGCAAGAGAAAAACATCAAGATAAAAAGAAATATATTAATAATAACCAAGTTTTATAAATCCAAAATTAAATTATTGCAATGAATAACGATGAAGTGTTCGTATGCTAAAAGCCCTTCAATACTGAGATTATGAATAGCGGTGCATCTATCTTCTTTTTGTCGTAGACCGGCTGACAAGGCTGCCTATGTCCGACTAGAGACTCAGTGAAAAACATCGCAGCTGCGATGCTTTTCATATCTTTGAGGCTCTACAAAGGACATGCCGCCGGAAGGCAAGGTAGACAAAAAGAAGATAGATGCACCACTATTCATTCCACAACCTAAAGGGCTTTTCCACCCAAACATAAATTAAAACCAAAGGAGAAACAATATGTCAGATTATATAGTAAGAGCAACTGCAGCGAATGATCAAATCCGAGCATTTGCAGCAACAACAAGAGATTTAGTAGAATATGCTAGAAGCATTCATAATACCAGTCCGGTTGCCACGGCAGCACTTGGAAGATTGCTAACTGCAGGATCCATGATGGGAAGCATGATGAAGGGGGATAATGACATTCTCACCTTACAGATTACATGTAGTGGTCCAATCAAGGGGTTGACTGTTACAGCCGATTCCAATGCAAATGTGAAAGGATATGTATACGACCCAGATGTAATGCTGCCTCCAAGTGACAAAGGTAAATTAGATGTCGGAAAAGCCTTAGGTCTTGGAGTTCTAAATGTTATAAAAGATATGGGATTAAAAGAGCCATATGCGGGACAAACTGAGTTAGTTTCAGGAGAAATAGCAGAAGACCTCACTTATTATTTTGCTACCTCGGAGCAGGTGCCATCCACGGTAGCTTTAGGTGTTTTGATGAATCGAGATAATACCGTAAAGCGGGCGGGCGGATTTATTATACAGCTAATGCCATTTGCAGATGAGGAGATTGTTGATAAACTAGAGAAAAAAATAAATGAAATTAGTTCGATAACAAATTTATTAGATAACGATTTGACTCCTGAGATGATTTTAGAACATATACTGGGAGATTTTGGATTGGAGATATTTGATACCTTACCAACGCAGTTTTACTGTAATTGTACAAAAGAACGGGTTGAAAAGGCGATTATTAGTATTGGAAGGAAGGATATTCAGGAAATGATTGATGATAATGAAGCGATTGAGGTGAATTGCCATTTTTGTAGTACTCATTATGAATTTTCTGTAGATGAATTAGGGGAGATATTAATAAAAAGCAAATAATGTAAATAATACAAAAAAGATATAAGTATTTACATTGTCCAATTATATTATTAATGATAGTATTAGACTAACAAGTTGTACGGATGGGGTAGTATCAATAATTTTATAAGAGGAGAATTGTATATGAATTATGGCTATTTTGATGAAGAAAACAAAGAATATGTCATTACCAAACCAAACACGCCGGCTCCCTGGGCTAACTATTTAGGTTCACCGGAATATGGTGCAATTATTTCTAATAATGCTGGTGGGTATAGTTTTGTAAAGAGTGGTGCCAACGGAAGAATCAGTCGTTATATATTTAATAGCGAAGATAAACCAGGTAGATACATTTATCTAAGAGATGAGGAAAGCGGAGACTTCTGGTCAGCTTCTTGGCAGCCGGTAGGCAAGGATTTAAAAGACTATAAAAGTGAATGTCATCATGGAACAGCTTATACTAAATTAATGTCAGAATATGCAGGTATTAAATCAGAAGCCCTTTTTTATGTACCATTGAATAAGACTTATGAAGTATGGAGATTAAAGGTTACCAACACAACTGATAAACCAAGAAAGATTTCAACTTTTGGTTATATCGAATTTACAAACGAGAATAATTATGAAAATGATCAGATAAACCTTCAATATACTTTATTTATCACTAGAACCTATTTCAAAGGGAATAAGATTCTTCAAACAATCAATGAAAACACGGATAAGAATGCAGATGGAACTAATTTTAAAGAAAGATTCTTTGGATCAGTTGGTGCTCCCATTCTTTCCTATAATGGAGATAAGTTCTCTTTTCTTGGTAATTACCGCGGTTATGGCAATCCAATTGCTGTAGCAAATGGCAAATGTGATAATACTTTAAATTATAATTCAAATGCTTGCGGTGCCCTGCAATCTTGTTTAGACCTACAACCAGGGGAAACGAAAGAAATCGCCTATCTATTAGGACAATATAATGATGTTCAATCTTCTGAAATCTTAAGTGCTTATTCTAATCTATCGGTAGTAGATAAAGAATTAGCAGAATTAAAGTCATATTGGCATGGTAAATTACAGAACCTTCAAGTTCAAACACCAAGCGCTACTTTTAACAGTATGATTAATACTTGGAATGCTTACCAATGTTTTATTACCTTTATCTGGTCTAGAGCTGCTTCCTTTATTTACTGTGGGCTTCGTAATGGATATGGATATCGGGATACGGTTCAGGACATTCAAGGAATTCTTCATTTGGATCCGGAAATGGCAGTCACGAAGCTTCGTTTTATGTTATCTGCACAGGTAGATAATGGCGGTGGACTTCCACTTGTTAAATTCAATCATGATGCAGGGCATGAAGATACACCGGATGACGCCTCATATGCTCAGGTTACCGGTCATCCTGCGTATCGTGCAGATGATGCATTATGGTTATTCCCTACAGTACTAAAATACATTGCAGAAACAGGCAACAGCAGTTTCTTGGATGAAGTAATTGTATATGCGAATGGTGGTGAAGGTACGGTTTACAACCATCTACAAAGAGCAATTCAGTTCTCCATGGATAGACTTGGCGATCACAGGATGCCTGCAGGGCTTCATGCTGACTGGAATGACTGTCTAAGACTTGGGAAAAAGGGAGAATCAACCTTCGTAGCAATGCAGCTATATTATGCGATGACAATTCTGCATGGATTTGCAAAGAATAAGAAGGATGCAGAATATATTACATATCTAGATAAGGTACAGGAAGAATTAGGAGATATTATCCAATCTATCTGCTGGGAAGATGACAGATATATCCGGGGTATAAAAGAAGACGGTCAGGTAATTGGATCTAAGAAGGATCCTGAAGCAAATATGTGGTTAAATCCTCAATCCTGGTCAATTATTAGTGGATTAGCCTCAAAAGAACAAGCGGAAGTCGCCCTGGAATCTGTGCATAGAGAACTGAATACACCTTATGGAGTAAGAGTAATGGCTCCCTCTTATGTAAATCATGCATTTGACGGTGCATTGGCAATCCTATTTAACCCATCAACCAAAGAAAATGGAGGCATCTTCTCTCAACCACAGGGATGGATTATTCTTGCGGAAGCGTTAATGGGCCACGGTAATAGAGCGTTTGAATATTTCACTGAAAGTTCACCGGCAACTCAAAATAATTCAGCTGAGGTCAGAGTTTTAGAGCCATATGTACACGGACAATTTACAGAAGCAACCGATAGTCCATTTGAAGGACGCTCCCATGTACATTGGCTTACGGGTACTGCTTCTACTGTAATGGTTGGTTGTGTTGAAGGTATTTTAGGTATGAGGCCAGATATCAATGGCTTATTCGTTGCACCTTCCATTCCAAGTGATTGGAATGAATTCACCATGACTAAGATATTCCGTGGTAAGACTTTGAATATTAAGATTCAGAATCCAAATGGTGAAGAAGGTGGTTATAAGGAATTCTTTCTAAATGGAGAAAAACTCGAGAAGAATTATGTCTCTGCTGATAAAATGAAGGATATAAATGATATATTGTTAATAATGTAATGTACCAAAAGGGACTGGCTTACGGGTTAGTCCTTTCTGGTTTTTAAAAGGCCACTGCTAAGTCTGATTAGGTATTGAGTAGAATAAAAAGGATGGTTAGAATGAATAATAAAATAATTTCTCAAGTTATAGGTAAGAATATAATATTTTTAGTGTTTACTATAATGGCAACCGTTAACTTTATGATGAAGGTGAGTACGGCCCTTTATACACGTGAGGGTTTGGATACATTGATTATTAACAGTGTTGGGTATACACTGTTTCAGTTGGAAATTGATATTACACAAGGTAGTTATAATCATTTATATGTGATATCTAATTATCCGTTAATACCTATCTTCTTGGGGGTAATGTATAATATTTACATTTTGGCCAAGCTTTACAAAAATAAGGTAAATTCAGTACATACTAATGAATAAAGGATTAGAAAGAAGAGATATTTTTTTTGTAACAATGTATTAAAATTAATATAGCTTATGTTATAAAGAAGAAATAATAATATAAAAAACGGTTGCGTATTTTGCTACGTTGGATATAATATAGGTGGAAATGAATTTTTATAAGTTGAATTTATGGTAGTCACTAGTTTTTAGCGTGAACCACGCAGATAGGAGCTAAATATGAAGAAATTAGACATGCTTTATGAAGGAAAAGCCAAAAAGGTTTTTAAAACAGATAATGAGGATGTATATATCGTTGATTATAAGGATGATGCAACAGCATTTAATGGCTTAAAAAAGGGAACTATTGTTGGTAAAGGTGTTATTAATAATAGAATGTCCAATCACATATTCCAACTTCTTGAAAAGGAAGGTGTACCAACTCACTTTATTGAAGAACTAAGTGACAGAGAAACTGCTGTAAAGAAGGTACAAATTGTACCACTTGAAGTTATCGTACGTAATGTTTCCGCAGGTAGTTTTGCTAAAAAACTTGGTATGGAAGAAGGCAAGAAATTGATTTGTCCGACTTTAGAATTTAGTTATAAGGATGATGCATTGGGTGATCCAATGATTAATGATTATTATGCGATAGCCATTGGAGTAGCAACGAGAGAAGAGATTAATCGAATCTCAGAACTTACTTTTAAGGTGAATGAAGTGTTATGCAAATATTTTGTAGAGTGTGGTATTGAATTAATAGATTTTAAAATTGAATTTGGTAGATGTAAGGGTGAGATTATTTTAGCAGATGAAATATCTCCAGATACTTGCAGACTTTGGGATATAAATACACATGATAAATTAGACAAAGATCGTTTTAGAAGAGACTTAGGTAATGTTGAAGATGCTTACCATGAGGTTTTTAAGCGTTTAGGCCTTTCATAAACTATGACAAGCGGCAAGCCACTTGCCTAATGTTAATACGAATCAAAGTGGACAATTGTGCAATACCTATTGTCCATTTTTCTTCTTTTTAAAAATGTGATATAATGAAAAAGGAATTGCAAATTTGCTTGCAGATTCCGATTGGAGTAACAAGATCATGAATATGCTTTTTGTTTGTGATATAATAAAATTAGTTGTTGAAATATTCGACCAGTGGACTCAAGAATATCCGCTTTCATTAATAGAAAGGAACATCAATGAATAACAGTAATAATGCAAACAACTTAATATCGGATGGATTACACGAGGAATGTGGTGTTTTCGGTATCTATGATTTAGATGGTAATGATATTGCAACCTCTATCTATTATGGTTTATTTGCCCTCCAACATAGAGGTCAAGAAAGCTGTGGTATTGCAGTAAGTGATACTATGGGGCCAAAAGGAGTAATAAAATCCTATAAAGGAATGGGTTTGGTCAATGAAGTATTTACACCTGAAAGCTTTGATGAATTAAAGGGTAATATTGGAGTAGGTCATGTCAGGTATTCAACAGCAGGAGCCAGTACTCGTGAGAATACACAACCGCTTGTTTTAAATTATGTAAAAGGAACCTTAGCCTTAGCTCATAACGGTAACCTAATTAATGCACTTGAGCTTAAGGATGAACTGGCTTACACCGGTGCAATATTCCAAACAACCATTGATTCTGAGGTAATTGCTTATCTTATTGCAAGAGAGCGTCTAAAAGCAAGTAGTGCGGAAGAGGCTGTAAAGAATGCAATGTTAAAGCTGAGTGGAGCCTATTCCCTCGTAATTACAAGTCCAAGAAAATTAATCGGAGCAAGGGATCCATTTGGATTCCGACCATTATGTATTGGTAAGAGAGATAATGCTTTTATATTAGCATCGGAAAGTTGTGCACTTGATGCAGTGGATGCAGAATTTGTGAGAGATGTATTACCTGGAGAAGTAGTCATGATTGATAAAGATGGTATTCATTCAGATATTACCATGACTCAACCAAAGACTGCAAAATGTATATTTGAATATATTTATTTTGCTAGACCTGACAGTTATCTGGATAATGTCAGTGTTTACAATTCAAGAATTATGGCAGGAAGAATTCTGGCACAGTCGTATCCGGTAGAGGCAGATTTAGTAGTAGGTGTTCCTGATTCTGGTAATGCAGCTGCTATGGGATATTCCTTTGAATCGGAGATTCCCTATGCTACTGCATTTGTAAAGAACAGTTATGTCGGTCGTACCTTTATTAAGCCAAAACAGTCCATGCGAGAATCAAGTGTTCGAATAAAATTGAATGTACTGTCGGAAGTGGTAAAAGGTAAGAGAATAATTATGATTGATGACTCCATTGTTCGAGGAACAACAAGTGAGAGAATTGTAAAAATGCTTAAAAATGCAGGTGCTACAGAGGTTCATGTTAGAATCAGTTCGCCACCATTTTTATATCCATGTTATTTTGGAACTGATGTACCTTCAGACGATCAATTAATCGCACATAATAATACGATAGAGAAAATCTGTGAGATGATTGGTGCAGATTCACTGGCTTATCTTGGTGGGGAAAGATTAAGTGAATTAATTAAAGGAGATATGGGATATTGTGATGCATGTTTTAGCGGGAATTATCCTCTTGAACCACCTAAGGAAGATATACGTGGAGATTTCGAGAGATAAATCTTGCCATGTGAATTTATTCATTCATATGCGAAGTTAAGGTACAACATTATAAAATAAACTCGGAGGAGGATATTATGAGCAACGACAAATATGTTAGCCCTTTATCTGAACGTTATGCCAGTAAGGAAATGCAATACATTTTTTCGCCAGATATGAAGTTTAGAACTTGGAGAAAACTCTGGATTGCACTTGCAGAGACAGAAAAAGAGCTAGGTTTAAATATTACAGAAGAACAAATAGCTGAATTAAAAGAACATCAGGATGATATTAACTACGAGGTAGCTAAGGAAAGAGAAGCCTTGGTTCGCCATGATGTTATGGCTCATGTATATGCTTATGGAGTCCAGTGCCCAAAAGCAAAAGGGATTATTCACTTGGGTGCAACCTCTTGCTATGTTGGTGATAATACAGATATCATTGTAATGACAGAAGCATTAAAACTGGTTAAACAGAAGTTATTAAATGTAATGGATGAGCTTGCTAAATTTGCCATGGAGTACAAGGGCCTGCCTACTTTAGCATTTACGCATTTTCAACCTGCTCAACCTACTACCGTAGGTAAGAGGGCTGCTTTGTGGCTAATGGAATTAAAACTAGATTATGATGATATTCAATATGTGATTGAAAGTATGAGACTGTTAGGTTCTAAGGGTACAACTGGAACACAGGCAAGTTTCTTGGAACTATTTGATGGAGATCATGATCGTATTAAGAAGTTAGATAAAATAATTGCACAGAAAATGGGTTATGCAGATTGTTATCCGGTATCTGGACAAACTTATTCCCGTAAGGTAGATACGAGAGTTCTCAATGTTCTTGCGGGCATAGCAGCTAGTGCGCATAAATTCTCCAATGATATTCGTCTTCTTCAACATTTAAAAGAAATTGAAGAGCCTTTTGAAAAGAATCAGATTGGTTCCTCTGCTATGGCCTATAAACGTAATCCGATGAGAAGTGAACGAATTGCCTCCCTTTCTAATTATGTTATAGTTGATGCACTAAATCCGGCAATTACCTCATCTACTCAATGGTTTGAAAGAACGTTGGATGATTCTGCCAATAAGAGAATTAGTATACCGGAAGGTTTTCTTGCAGTGGATGGTATCTTAGATCTGTATTTAAATGTAGTTGATGGATTAGTAGTATATCCAAAGGTGATTGAAAAACGACTTATGTCAGAACTTCCTTTCATGGCAACCGAAAATATCATGATGGATGCTGTAAAAGCCGGTGGGGACAGACAAGAACTACACGAACGCATTCGAACCTTATCAATGGAAGCTGGAAAAAATGTAAAGGAAAATGGTTTAGATAACAATCTTCTTGAATTAATCGCAGCTGATCCATCCTTTAATATGACATTAGAGGAATTGAAGAAGACCATGGACCCATCCAAATACACAGGTCGTGCTGAGCAGCAGGTGGAAGAATTCATAACCGATGTAATTAGACCATTATTGGATGAGAATAAAGAAATGTTAGGATTAAAAGCAGATATTAAAGTTTGATATTATTGAGTAGGGATGGCAAAATTCCATATCGATGTGGGGATTGCTTCTAATGATAAAAACAAAGTACGTGCTCGGAGTTGCCTCCTAGCACGTACTTTGTCTATAAAATCAGATAGCCGAAAGCTATCTTATTTTATTTTATGGTGAAGTACTAAGGCAAGTAGCAAGGGTCTATGGGAAACGATACTACGAACAGTTTATAGAAGGTTTTTCTCCTGCCTTTTAATGTGTGATTCTAAAGAATTTCTATCAATTAAAGCGGAGACCACACCCTGTCTATTTACACAGAAGGCAGCAGCATAAGTGGCGATTCTTATTGATTTTTCAAGTGAATAACCTGATGAAAGGTATACAGCCAAAGCAGAAATGAATCCATCGGCAGCTCCTGTGGTATCTACGGATGTAAAAGGTATAGCTGGAAAGGCTTTAGAAAAATCTTTAGTTTTTACATAACAACCATGATGGCCGAGTGTAATAATGACAATCTCAACACCCTTGTCTAGAAAATATTCGGCTTTTTGTTCTACGTTTTTTATATGAGGGCAGAGTATTTCTGCTTCTTTTTCATTTGGCACAAAGATATTGATACTTTTCATTAATTCATTGCTGACTTCTTTTAGTGCAGCAGGTTTCAATATTGTCTGTACATGGTGTAATTTTGCAATTTTTACAGTTTCCATAATAGTGTCCATTGGAATTTCAGTCTGTAGTAGACAATAGCTTGTATTTTCAAAAAGTCTACTTTGATTTTGGATATCATGAGGAGAAAGATTTCTATTTGCGCCTGCTAGAATGGATATAGTGCTTTCACCATCACTTTGAACATGAATATAGGCTTTGCCTGTTTCTACGGAAGTATCTCTCGTTATGCCTTGAACATCGATATTATATTCAGACATCGAATGATAGATAATTGTAGATTCATAGTCATTTCCTACTCGGCCAATTAGTACCGCAGGGTGATTTAATTTTGCAACTCCAACCGCTTGGTTTGTTCCTTTACCACCTGGACTGATGGAGGAACTATTTGATCTTATTGTTCTTCCGGGCTGAGGAAGAGTATCTACATTTAGAGTTATGTCAATGTTGATACTACCGACTACAATGATTTTTTGTGCCCTTAAGGATAGGGGGATGTCTAGACTCAAGGTGTTTTCTAAGGCGTAATCCGCCTTGAAAAGTTGTTCCTCATTGTCTTCCTTCTTGCACTTATTAATCAAATGTTCAGCTACAAAATGTCCAAATTCGTAATGAGGTATCTTGATAAATGAGAGATTTGGAAATGATATATTTTCACGGATATCATCCCTAAGACATACTAATGATAAATCTAAGGGTATTCTATATTGGAATTTTTTAAAATCTTCACATAAGGTTAAAGCAGTTACATAATGAGAGCTGACAATACCTGAAAAGTTGTGTGCTAATACGTTCTGGCAATAATCAGGCTGAGATAGTGATAATAACATTTTATTCGAGTAAGTAACTTGATTGTCGAATAAACACTTCTTAAATCCTTCTAAGACCATTTCTGAACGCAAGCTGTTTTCTTTGATTAAACAAGCTATCTTTGTATGGTTGTATTTAATCAAGCTTTGTGTTGCATTATATCCCATTTGAATAAAGTCTATATTGTATGAATTTTCTACAAAGGGGCAATTAATAAAATTAATAGGAATTTCTTTTTTAGTAAAATAATGCTTATTATTTAGGCTGGCTTCGCTAATTGGTTCCCAAATAAGACCATCAATATTGTTTTTACATAAGGCGGTTATATTTTTCGTTTCTTCTTCTAAAGAATTAAGACTGTTACAGAGTAATACAGAGTAACCATTCTTTTGAGTTATTTCTAAAATCCCCTGGATAAAAAGGCTTGACTCGGAAGTTGAATTTAATAATAACCCTAGAACAAACGTCTTTGCGCTAGAAGCATGAATTGCAGATGCATAAGGTGTATAATTATACTCTTTTACAATCTTTAAAACACGATTTCTAGTTTCAATATTTATGTTCTCATCTTTTCCATTCACAATTTTTGAAACAGTGGATGTAGAAACGCTTGCTAAGTTTGCAATTTCTTTAATTGTCATAATGATCCCCTTGTAAATAAATATTTTGTATAGGAACATTATGTTATAAAATTAAAAAGAAGTCAATACATATATGCAATTGTTATAGGAAACTAATTTAGTAAATAAATTTACTTAACAAATATTACAAAATTAGTATTGACAATATAAAAGAATATGGTATTATAGTGTTATGAAAATACTTTCGGAAAACACTTTCGCAAGTTTGAAAGAGGGTAGAGATGCAAAAGAAGATTTTAATTATTGGAAGTTCCAATATGGATATGGTAACACAAATAGAAAATATGCCAGTTGCCGGAGAAACAATCCTAGGTAATGGTTTACAGCATATACCAGGTGGAAAAGGTGCAAATCAGGCGTGCGCAGTGGGTAGTCTTGGCGGAAATGTTACAATGCTAGGCTGTATCGGTGATGATGAATTTGGCCGAATGCAAAAGGTTGTCTTACAAAATAGAAACGTGGATGTTTCTTCCTTAAACATCAGTTCAAATTTGAATACTGGAACAGCTCTTATCTATGTGAATACGCAGGGAAACAATAGTATTGTGGTAATTCCCGGTGCTAATTCTGAATGTAATGTGGAGTACTTGAAAAAACAAGATAAACATTTTAAAGAGTGTGATTTTGTATTGTTGCAAATGGAAATTCCATATGAGTCCATATATTATGCAATTAATAGAGCTCATGAATTAGGAAAGACGATTATTTTGAATCCTGCACCGGCACCAGATAGCATACCAGATGATATTTTGAGTAAAATCGATTATTTAACACCAAACGAAACAGAGATTTGTAAATTATCTGGGTGTGTAGCTGAAGACATATCAGAATTTGAAGAGGCAGCAATGGGCTTACTAAATAAAGGTGTAAAAAATGTAATTATAACACTGGGTGAAAAAGGTGCCTGCTTAATTAACAATAATATGACAGAAGTGATTGCAACTAGAAAAGTTAATGCTGTTGATACAACTGCAGCGGGAGATTGCTTCAATGGAGCATTTGTAGTTGCTCTTGCAGAAGGTAAAACTGAAAAAGAAGCAATAGAGTTTGCGAATTTAGCATCTTCAATAGTAGTTACGAAAAAAGGTGCTCAAAGTTCCATTCCATTAAGGGAAGAAATCGATTCTCTTTTATTGGAAATACAAATTAATGGTAACAAATAATTTTTTATAAAGAGAAGGAGAAGTTATATGAAAAAGAAATTACTATCATTGGGATTAGCAGCAATTATGTTGTGTTCAACGATTGGTTTAGTTGGATGTGGAAAATCTGCCGGAACGCCGACCAATGAAGATACAACGAAGAATGAAGCAAATGGTGATCAAGGTAAGGAACAGGTGTTTGAAATTGGCCATGTTGCAACAGAAGCAAATCAAATTGCTACACTAGAAGGTTTGTTTAATGGATTCATTGAGGAGTATAACACAGCAAATTCAACAAATTATAAACTGAAGTTTACTCCATCACAGTCAAAGGATATTACGAACACAAGAATGAGCTCTAAAGATAAACCGGATATCTTCTTGTTAGATTCACCTGCTGACGTAGCACAGTATGTAAAAGATGATTTGCTATTAGATTTAACGAACTATGCAGAAAAATCAACATGGAACGACAAGTTATTTGATTGGGCTTACAATTTGTCAAAAGTTAATGATAAAGTTTATACTTTACCATACGGATATGAAGGCTTGGTAATTTGGTACAATAAAGATATTATGGCTGAATTAGGATTAGATGCTACTGATATTGATACAAAAGAAGAATTTGAAAATGCTCTTCAACTTGCTAAAGACGGTGGATATACACCAATTATGTTAGGTGCGCAAGACTGGCCATGGGCACAGGAATGGTATTTATCCATTATGATGAGTTATACAGGTAGAGATCTTGTTAAAGATGTGCTTCAAGGGAATAATGGTGCAGAATGGACAGATGAAAGATTTGTTCAAACCATCAATACATATAAATCTTGGCATGATAATGGATTTTTAGCAGATGGAAAATCATACGTATTAACTAGTGATGATGCAATTAATGCATTTACAAATGACAAAGCTTTATTCAAACTAGAAGGAACTTGGGCTCCTTATTGGATTGTTCCACTAGAAGATGATGTAAAAGCTAAAATAGGAGTAATGTTACATCCAGCTATTAACGATACTGAAGATCCTCATGTTCCAATTGCGGTAGGTGGAATGTGGTGTGTATCCAAAGACACCGAGGCTCCAGATCTTGCAGCTTACTTATTAGATAAGCTTCTTTCACAAGATATTCAAAGCGATTTCTTAGAGGCTGGCTTAGATGTAGCTCCTATGGCAATTGATCCAACTGAATTTGATGCAGTAGATCCAGTTGTAAAAGATATGTGGTTGATGCTAAATAATGCGTTGAATCAAGGAGATTATGGATATACAACTTATGCGTTTTATCCACCTGAAACACGTGTATATATTTATGAAGGTATTGTAAATGTATTAGAAGGTAATATAACGGTTGATGAATATTTAAAACAAATACAAATATTAACAAATAAAGAGAGAGAAGCTGGATTCTTACCAATTCTTCCATAAAAAATTTAATATTTGAATTATGTTATTCGGGTAACAAGAGGGGTTCCCTCTTTTGTTACCTGAATCATTGTGACACATGGTGAATGGTACGGAAGGAGATAGATATGACTAGAAGAACAAATGGCAGAGTGAATAAAAAAGAGAGTATCATTGCGTATTTAGTAGTTATGCCAATTTTCTTATATCATTTTGGGATGGTTATACTTCCGTCCTTGAATACAGTATATGGTTCATTTACAGAATGGAATGGTATAGGTAAAAAAACATATATAGGATTACAAAATTATTTTGAGCTGTTCAAAGACCCAGTATTTTTTGACGCATTAGGTAATAATCTGAAATGGATGTTGGTTTTCTTGACGATTCCGATTTTCTTAGGATTTGTAATTGGATATTTTCTTTCTAAAGTAAAAAAAGGTCAGATAGTATATCGAACAATATATTTTTTACCATATGTTATTTCGGCAGCAATAGCTGGTAAAATATTCGCTACATTTTATAATCCTTATTTTGGAATTAATGTTATATTCGAGAAGTTAAATTTGGATTTCTTGATAAGAGACTGGCTGGCACCTAAAAATTCCTTGATTTCAGTTGCATTAGTGGATAACTGGCATTGGTGGGGATTTGTATTGGTCATTTTTATGAGTGGATTGCAGCAGATTGATCCAGTACTTTATGAAGTGGCTGAAGTGGAAGGCGCAAATACACTTGAAAAGATGCGATATGTTACCTTCCCTAGTATCAAAAATACTATTTTATTTATTGTGACTTCTACAATGGTATGGTCAATCGGTACATTTGAATATGTATGGGTTATGACAAAAGGTGGAGTTGGTTCAGAGCTATTGTCGACTATGCTCTATAAGAATTCGTTATTTAAGTATCGCGCTGGATATGCGAGTTCGATTGCGGTGGTACAAGCAATTCTCTCCTTTGCTATATTAGGTGTATTTGCACTTATTAGAAAGAAAAATGAGGATTAGATTATGAAGAGAAAGTATAGAAAGACTATATTGCATGTTATGTTATCCATTGTTGCATTTGTCCAAATAATTCCATTGGTGATAATAGTATTTAACTCATTTCGGACTGATAAGGAAATAAAAAACTTTCCGATAGGGTTACCGACACAATTTCGCCTCGATAACTATATAAATGCTTGGAAAATAGGTGGCTATTCCCAGGCGTACATCAACAGTATTTTTGTAAGTGCTATATCTACTTTGTTCATTGTAGCTATGTCCGTGCTCATGGGATATTTCTTAGCAAAATCAAGAATTAGATTAAAAAATTTTTTAGTTCTATACTTTGGTGTAGCAATGTCAATTCCGTTATTATCGTTTCTTGCACCTTTATACTATAGATTTTCAGAAATGAATTTAGTTAATCAACATTCTGGATTAATATTTATTTATATTGCAATTAATTTGCCATTTAATATACTATTAGCAAGAACTTTTATATTAGGAATACCAAATGAGTTAAATGAAGCGGCTGTTATCGATGGATGTAATACGTTCCAAATTATTGGAAAGATCATATTTCCATTAGCAAAACCTATTGTTACTACTATTGCATTAATTTCTTTTGTTAGTACATGGAATGAATTTACAGTAGCAAATACGTTTTTACAGGATGCTGCAATAAAAACAGTTTCTACTAAATATGTTCTTTTTGTATCGGAACGTGGTTCTGATTTAGCGATGATATTTACAGCAGGTATGATTTCGATGCTTCCAATTGTAATTGTTTTTGTTTTATTACAGAACTTCTTTGTTGAAGGAATGACCGCTGGAAGTATAAAAGCATAGAGATAGGAGAGTGTAGCATTGATGAAAGAAGATTATATAGCAAGAACCTATGCAGGTTGGCTAGGAAAAATAATAGGAATTAGATTGGGTTCTCCAATTGAAGGATGGACCTATAAGCAGATTCAAAATGTATATGGAGAAATTACAGATTATCTTGTAGATTATAAGGATTATGCAGCGGATGATGACAGCAATGGACCATTATTTTTTGTAAGAGCGATTAAAGATTACACTTATCAAATAGATAAAATTACGGAAAAAGAAATGGGTTACACTTGGTTAAATTATGCACCGGAGAATCACGGATTCTTTTGGTGGGGAGGCTATGGTATATCTACTGAAAACACCGCATATTATAATCTGAAAAGTGGAATAGATGCTCCCGAATCTGGTTCTATAGAACAAAATGGTTTGGCTTGTGCAGAACAAATAGGTGGGCAAATATTTAGTGATTGCTGGGGTTTTGTAGTACCTGGAAATCCGAAATTAGCAGCGGAATATGCTAGAAAAATGGCAAGCGTTTCACATGATGGTGAAGGCCTATTGGGCGCGATGTTTGTTGCCGGTTGTATCAGTGCAGCTTATGAAGAGACAGATATTTATAAAGTAATTGATATTGGTTTGGAATTACTTCCTTCTGAGTCAGAGTATGTAGCTGTGGTCAAGGAAGTTATTTGGTTTTACAATAAGGATGAAAATAAAAATTGGCGTAATTGTTTTCAATTTATACATGATAATTTCGGGTATGATAAATATCCAGGAAATTGCCATATTATACCTAATGCAGCAGTAATGATTTTATCCATGCTTTATGGTCATGGGGATTATAGCAAATCACAGTATATTTGCAATATGTGTGGCTGGGATACTGATTGTAATGCAGGAAATATTGGATCCATCCTAGGCGTATTAGTAGGTATCGATCATATTGAAGATAAATGGATAAAACCAATTAATGATTTATTGTTGTCTTCTAGTTTAATTGGTAATTTAAATATTTTAACAGTGGCTAAGAGTACAGAAATTTTCTGCGATTTAGGTTATAAAATTGCTGGAATTGAACCACCGAAAGAGTGGAAAGAATTTTTTCAACATGATAATTATATATTACATTTTAATTTGCCGAAATCTACACAAGCTATGCGAGTTAAAACAAATGATGTACAAGTTGAAGTTTCGCTGAAGAATGTACCATCAAAAGATGTAGAAAATAAGCGTTGTTTAAAAATTATTTCAAATCGATTAAGAAATGAAACAGAAGTAAAAATATATCATAAAACTTACTATCAACCAAAAGATTTACATGATTCGAGGTATGATCCTTCCTTTACACCGATATTATATCCAGGACAAGTAGTTAAAACTGTTTTGAAGAATGATAGTGGATTTGAGGTTTTTGGAAAAATCTATATTAAGGATATAAATAACGAGGAAATATACTATTCAGATCCTTATAAATTATCCAATGAATGGAGCGAACTAGAGTACAATGTTCCACTTATCGAAAATTGTTTAGTGAAAGAAGCAGGCATTGTTCTATATAAAAGTGCAGATACAAAGGTAAATGATAAAATATTAGAAGTCTACATGGATACATTCGGATTCTATGGAATGCCACAATATAATATTGATTTTTCAAAAGAACATATTGAAAATTATGGTTTTGGACATTCGACTTTGCATAAAGAAATTAGTCAATTTACATATAAAAACGGAATGTGGGAATTAGATGGAGCATATCTAAGTGGTAGCTGTTATGATGAAGGTGAGGCTTATACAGGATATTATTATCAAAAAGATTACGAATATCAATGTACCATTAATCCTCAATGCGGAAAGGTTCATTTGATACAGTTTAGAGTGCAGGGTGGTATTCGAAGTTATGCTTTTGGTTTCTATGGAGACAATAGAATTGCATTACTGAAGAAGCATAAAAGCTATATTATTCTGGCGGAAAAAGAATATCCTATAGAGTATAAAAGAGATTACAATCTTAAGGTTCAAGTAAAAAATCAAACAATAATAGCATTTGTTAATAATGAAAAGATATTGGAATGTAAGGATGACGAATTCGCTTACGGACAAATCGGTGTAAGTGTAGCAAACGGAAGTCATTGCCATTATAAAAATATTAGAGTTTTAAAGTTATAATGAAATAAAAGCGTCAGAAATGCAAATGTTTCAAAAAAAAGGATAAATAATCTAAATGATTATTTATCCTTTTTTTGACGTTCCATTGTTCTAAAATCAGTTCCACGGCTGCGGTTGAGTTTGAATCGGAATATTCGGCTGTTTTAAGGCTTCCATCATAACGGTAAAGAAATAAGTATCTTGACAACCGTCTGCAAAGGAGTAGAAATCTTTTCCGGTCAATAGATATTCCTTCATACCAATTAGACAATTGGCTATTGCTATTTCATCATCAGTTAATCTTACCTGTACCAAAGGATTCGTATACATACATTCATTTCCTAAATTTACGGAGTATGTGGATAGGGTATTGATATCCTCTGTGATTTGAAAGGTTTGAATCAATGGCTGATGGTCAGGAGTCAGAGAACGTACAGTTAGGTCATCAATCTCACCACGTACTCCTTGAATATTAAGGTGACGTGTACGAATTTTTGATCGATATTGAACATCTGAGGTAAAATCATAAAAGGCAGCTTTACCGCTTTCAAATTCAAAGGAAAAACGAGTCCGATTAGCAGTAATGATATCACCATCTGTTCGGATACCAGATCTGGAATCAGTAACAGTAACAGGAAATTGATAATTCTTTCCGTATATCTGTGCGGTTTCGGTGGATACCTTTAGTAGTTTGCGAATAAGGCTGACAGCATGGTAATCATGTGCCCAGGAGATAGATAAGTTGCTTATGTCACCTATGATACCTTTGTCAAGTGCCTTTAATTTAGCCTGATATAGAGGCTGTAGGAAATACTGTTCGGCTATTTGAATTTTTGCGTTATATTGCTTAGAAGTGTTCCATAAGGATAAGAGGTCATCATATTTTACAGCAGGTGGAGTTTCCACAAGCATTGGGATACCCAAAGACATAAGTTTCATCATCATCTCAGGGTTTGCATCTCGCCCAATGGCAAGGACTACATAATCAGGCTTAGTCGACAGGCATTCTTCTATGGTTAGTACTGCCGGAATGGAATAAGTCTTTGAAAACTCTGCAGCTTTGTCCGAATTGCGAAAAAGAACAGAGCATACTTCAAATAGATCAGGTAAAGCAAGGCCAATACGCAAAAAAGCCATTGCTCTATACCCATTACCAATAATTGCATATTTGATTTTACTCACACTTTTGACCTCCAATGTTATCATTTTAAAAATCATATCATAAAATATGTAAAATGTCATTCATTACTGGTTAATCAAACCGAATTTCAATAAGTTAGAAGAATGAAAAGATAAGGCAAATAGAAAATTGACAAGGATTGCAGATAATTGAATAATGTGATATTGTTTTATATTGTAGGATAATAAATAGTTATTAGTTATTATGGGGGGTATAAAGATGGAAATTAATAATAAGATTCTCAGAGCAGGAATCATTCTGATAGGGTTCACATTAGCAATTTGCTGTTTCTTTGTTTATTACACAAAAGTAGATGATCCGGTATTTTTCAAGCATTATTACGAATATGCATTTCCAATGAACGAAGATGAGGAACTAGGTAGCTATAATAGTCAAGTCCAATTATCTCTTGAATACATTACTAATATTACAGATAGAAGAAATATAGCTTATGTCATCTTTGATGAAGCTCCAGACATTGTATTTAACACGAGCACAGATGGATATGTATATTTTGATTCTAACAATACCTCCTATAATATGGGAGATAATTATGGTAGGTATAGCATTCGGACCGCAAATTTAACCGCAATGATTAATGGGATAGATCAGAATCAGGAAGATTTTCAGCTATCCCAAGCTAATATTTATTTCAATAATGGAGACATGATGGAAGTTGACCTTGGAAAAATCCTGCTATATGGTTACGAATATGGGAACGGATATATGAGAAATTTCAGTAGCGGAAGTTCTAACGATGGTTCTTCTTTTTCAAACTACGCAATTGAAAATGAAATTACTTTACTAAAACTGGAATCGCAATTATTAGATACCGTAGATCCTATTCTTCATATAAAGATAGGTGAACAGGAATATTCAGCAATATCTGATATTCGGTACAAAAAAGGTGATACCTTAGAAATATCATCTTCATTAAGTAAACCTATAAATGAAATATCTTTATTTACGAATTATGATATAATTCCAAGATTGTATTATAAAGACACAGCAGGAAACATCTATAGTGAGCCAATCTACAATATAATACATACACAATATTATAATTATAACATTTTTAATATATTCAAATACTTAACTAGATAATTGCAAAACTCGCTAATTAAAAGTGTTTATAGTCAGATTATTGTTTGT
>CAUQEW010000042.1:0-37176 GCA_963517115.1 uncultured Lachnospiraceae bacterium
GCATATTTACCATAACTTTTTTGACTTAATTTAAATGGTAGGCTGAACTGTAACTTTATTTTTATTATAGGTTTCGTTTAATTTATCAAGCCTTTTTTCCGTTTCTCTTTTTTTATCCATTTTTTCTTTTAAATTGATTAATGCTTCAGATAATTCAAATGCAGTAATGGGCTTTAGCAGGTACTCCTCAACATCATATTTTATAGCCCTTTTTGCATATTCAAACTCATCAAAACCACTAAAAATAATAATATGTATGCCTGGATGTTCTTTATAAATAAACTCACTTAATTCCATCCCATCCACATAGGGCATACAGATATCTGTCAGAACTACATCGACAAAATTATTTTCCAAATATTCAATTGCTTCTTTTCCATTCTGACAGCTTCCATCTAACTCATAGCCTAACTCTTCCCAAATAATATTTTCGCTGATTGCTTCTCGTACAAGCACTTCATCATCAACTAATAATACTCGATACATGACATCACCCCTGCTATCTTTGTACCTTTTTACTGATACTATATATGATAGGAACCAAAGGCATGTTCCTATCATCGGATGCACGGCGAAAGAGCATCGCCTTTTATCAAATGTTACTTCGTAACTTCTGATAACTTATATTTTATGATATCGTATTCCTGTATTTTTGTCTATGATTTGCTAAAATTTTACTCAATTAAGAAAGAGTACTATTTTTAGCTCATATCTGTTAGGTGCTATAATAAGAAGAACAATAAAAAGGTAAACTGTACACTATAGGATAGACACAGAATAAAATCTGTATTAAACCTGTATATTGAACAATTAACCTTATTTTAATATTCCGTTATTTTTAATAAATCAAATATTTTTGTATCATACGAATCTAACATCACCTTTAAGTTTTCTTGATCTGTAATTACATTGGCAATTTGCTCTTTCTCACTATTATTAATAATAACCAGCTTTTTACTCTTTGGATAATAAGCACATTCTGTATAAGCGTTATCTGTTATATATTTTTGTTTTATCTTCTCACCTGCTGCATAAAGGATTGTATTTAATAACATTTTTGTATTCTCAAAACTCATCTCATAGGATGCCAAATAAACACCTTTACCCTTACCGAATTCATTCATTGTCATTACCGGCAGACCATTTTCTTCTGCTAGTACCTTTGCAGTTCCATCCGTCAAGTACAGGTTATCTTTACCTTTAATTTTACATCCTTTAGGCAATAATTCCGGAATTATTTCTACATCAAATTTCCATTTTCCATGATTAACCTTTGCTCCTGTATCATTATCGATACCTAGAACATGTGCCATTCTAAAGTAAGTATCATAGCCATTAACTGCCGATGGTTCATTAACGCCTAAAAATGTACCGCCTTCATATACCCATTTTGTTAAATTCTCTACAATTTTTTCATCCTTCCAAACATCTCCACCACTCCAGGCAGAGCCTGCTGTTCCCGCATTAATGATTACATCAATACCTTTTGGAACACCTTTTCTTATCTCTTCAAAGTTGATAAATTCCACATCAAGGGGTAACCCTGATAAACTTTCATTAATATGAATTAAATCATGCATAAAACTTTCATGAAAATGTCCTGACAATGTCCATGGACGTAGTTTTCCCCAATAATGTAATACCGCTACTTTAGGTTTGAGGCAAAGTGGTTTGCCTACTTTATGAAATCCTTTGATTTCCCTGAATTCATCAGCAATTTTTTCAATATAATCGCAAAAATCAGGATATGGTTCTACTAAATGCAAATAGCCTCCAAGTCCCAGCCTCTCAACAGGTTCACGTAACAAAGCTCGCCTAATACTATTCCAGAATTCCTTTGCTTTTAAGGTTGGATTACCATTATCAATAAACTGTGGCTCTCCATTTAAGCCAATCGGAAATAGGTAAGGGTGTAAACGCAATTCGTGTGTAGCTGCCTCAACTCCTGCGCCTAATCTTGCTTCATATCCTGAAAATACAGCCTTAATAATCCCATTAAATCCAAATTCTTTAAATCTTTCATGATAAGGTTCAATTCCCACCCAACTATCGTCATAAAACACATAGGCAAGTTTATTATATTTATGGGTGATGTCAACTAATTTTTTCCCATATCCAACAACAAATTCATTCACAAATTCCATCCAATCTCTTTTATGTTCATCAGCTGGCATATGAGTTACATGAAAATCTCCTTTATTAATAAAATCTTCTGCTGTTAATTTATATCCTGATTTTTCAGAAAACTCATTCAATGCCAATGGACTAACTGTGAAATCATAAGAACCCCAATCCGTAAAATGATTACGCTTTCTCTCACTACTTCCCCAAATCCAAACAAAATTGTAGAACATAGAAGTAAAACGTACCACCGCCGTATTCGGATTGTTTTTGCACCACTTATCCATCCAATCCAATAAATATTCTTGTGTCTCTAAATAAAAAGGATCTATTTGCATTAAGTGTTCTTTCTCCCAATGGTTCGTGGTGTGATTATACATTGAAATTTCTTCCCAAATTCGATACGCTAGAAAGCTAACGGTATACTTATGCCATGGGATAATACCATTTACTGTAACATCTCCTGAACTATCATTATAGTCCCATTGTAAGACAGATACTTCTTGATTATTGGTTCTATCATATACTTGCCAATATTTCACAGAATCCGCTCTGTCATTAATAACAAATTGCTCTTTAAAAAAGTCATCCATTAAATGGAACGTTATAGATTCTTGTGTTGCAACTTTGGGCTGTGTCATCAGAAAACTTTGTTGTAATTTATCCATATTATCTTTAGCCCATGTATTATGATCCCGAATAATACAAATAGTTGAATAAATATCATAGCCTGCATATAATATCTCTTCCGAAAGAGCAGTTCCGTCACTGTCTCGAATAACATCAGCTCCCCATTTTTTTGCCATTTTTAATGTTAATTCTTCATATCCGGTTTCTCCCGGTATGGTAAATCCTCCGATTTTTTTTTCTTTCTCTATCATCATATACCTGCTTTCCTATACTAAAAAGCCGCCTAACATTTGCATAAGTACTTAGACGGCTTTTAATGAATTTACTTAAGTATTTCATCAATATGAGATAATTCTTTGTCAGTAAATATATCATTTTCTAATAATTTTAAATTATCTTCAATTTGTTGTAAATGGCTTGCTCCTAAAATTACACTAGTAACTCTTTCTTTACGCAGTACCCACGCCAATGCCATTTGTGCTAAGCTTTGACCACGTTCTCCAGCTATCAGACTTAATAGGCGTGTTTTTTCGATCTTTTCCTGTGTAATATTGTTTTCTGTTAAGAACACACTATTTCCCGCAGCTCTGGAATCCTTTGGAATCCCATTTAAGTACTTTCCGGTTAAAAGTCCCTGTGCCAAGGGAGAAAAAGCTATACTTCCCATTCCCTCTTCCTCTACACTATCTAAACCCGGTTCATTACTTCTATCAAGCATAGAATAGCACATTTGATGAATTAAGCAGTGAATATTTCTTTTCTTTAGCAATGCAGAGGCTTTTTTAATTCCTTCAGGACTATAATTACTAATACCTACATATAAAGCCTTTCCGCTGCGGACAATATCTGCTAATGCATCCATGGTTTCCTCTAATGGAGTGTTTGGATCTGGTCTATGATGATAGAAGATATCTACATAATCTAATTTCATACGTTTTAGACTTTGATCTAAACTAGCAACCAAGTTTTTTTTACTTCCCCATTCTCCATAAGGCCCCGGCCACATGTAGTAACCTGCTTTTGTAGATACTACAATTTCATCACGATAACAATTTAATTCATTTTCAATCACTCTTCCAAAGGTTTCCTCAGCGCTTCCTGCACTAGGTCCGTAATTATTGGCTAAGTCAAAATGTGTAATACCTAAATCAAAAGCTCCCAAAATCATCTCTTTACTATTTTTATAGATGACTTCATCTCCAAAATTATGCCATAATCCCAAGCTCACCGCTGGCAGCAATAATCCACTTTTTCCGCATCTATTATACTTCATATTCTCATATCGATTTTTATTTGCCATATATTCCATTGGTTTCCTCCTAAAAATCCTTTAAGACATCTAAATTTTCTTTTAATCCATTTGCCAGAACGCGGGCATCCTGGCCAAACACAACCCATTGGACTCCCTTATTCACTACTCGAGCTGCATCTTCTACATTAGGTCCTATAGCCGCACCTAGAATCAATTTTTTGTCACTAACACGTTTACAGATATCGTCATAAACTACCTCCAGTTTTGTTCCATCCTTACGCCCATTAATACTTCGTGATAAATCAGCTGCTCCAATGAAGATAGAATCAATTCCTTCAACTTCCATAATTTTATCTAAATTTTCATAACCTTCCATTGTTTCTATCTGCATTACTTTAAATACTTTTTCGTAAGCATTCTTTAAATAATCACCTTCATCATCCAAACCATATCGAATGGCTCGAATTGGTCCTTGTCCTCGCGCTCCGTTATAAATATTATCCGGATACGCACTTGACATTACTGCAGTACGTGCTATCTCTGCATTATTTACAAATGGGAAAATAATACCATCCGGTCCCATATCCAATATGGCTTTCATACTGGAAAGCTCTACTCCTGGTACTCGTACAAAAGCACAACATCCCGCTCCTTGCGCTGCTACAATATGGTGAAATATTTCTTGTCTGTCTAAAGGACCATGCTCCGCATCAATCCACACATAATCATAACCTGCATAACCCGCTATTTCACTGACCATAGGATCAGCCATTGTTAAAAAAAATCCTTTCACTAATTTTCCGCTTGCGATTTTTTGTCTTAATTTATTTATTTGATTCATCTGTCATCCTCTTTTCCGATTGATTTAGCCTTTCACGGCTCCCATTGTAACACTGCTTAAAAATTTATCTTGAAAAAGTAAAAATACAATTACTAATGGAATCGTTACTAGTGTACAACCTGATAAAACCAATTCCCAAGGTACACTGCGTGCAGAATCCAATTCATTTAATGTAGGTAAAATTAACATAATAGGCATTAGGTCTTGTTTGGTAAGCATGATTTTGGGGAATAATACTTCATTCCATTTACTTAAAAATTGTAAGATTGCCAAAGCTCCTATCGAGGGGATTGAAACGGGTAAAATAATTTTACAGAAAATTTTAAAATCTTTTGCACCATCAATCTGCGCCGCTTCGATTAATGAATCTGGTATAGTCACCATATATTGTCGTAAAAGAAATAAGGAAAAAACATTTGCTATACTGGGTATTATTTGCACCTTATATGTATTTAGCCAACCCATTTTGCTAAACAATAAATACAAAGGGGTTATGTTTAATTCTACAGGAATCATCATGGTAATAAGTAACATAATAAACATTGTATCTCTGCCTTTAAACTTATATTTTGCAAAAGCAAATGCTGCTAAGCTTGCAGCCATAACTGTTAAACCGGTATAACAGGTTGCTACAAATATACTATTAAAGAATGTACGTACAATAAGACCTGAATTATAATTAAATAATCTTGAGAAATTGTTCAGAGTGGGCTTTATTGGTAATCCGGCGACATTTGATGAAAGCTCTTGAGCAGATTTTAACGCACCCGATACCATAACAAAAATCGGATATATCGATACAAAACAAAATAGTATTAAAACTAAGTGTATTGCTATTGTACTAAGTTTCACTTTACTTTTCATCACTCGTCTCCTTTAAAGAATTTCATCTGGACTAATGTTAAAATTAAAATAACAAATACCAAAATCCATCCTGCCGCACATGCCATACCGAATTTACCGCTTGACATACTGTTAATGATTAAATTAGTATATGGTGCTACTTGCATTGGGGGATCATAATTTTGTGCCAGCATTAAATTAGGTTCTGTGTACATTTTTAACGTTCCAATCGCGTTCGTAATAAATGCTAACATAAAGGTTGGTTTCATTAGCGGCATTATAATGTGCCAAACCGATTGTAATACATTTGCACCATCTATGCTTGCTGCTTCCGAAATATCCTCACTAATAGTAGTTAATCCGGAAAGATAAATAATAAAATACCAGCCAATTGCCCGCCATGTAATTAGCACTACCACTGTCCATTTCATTAATTGCATATCTGTTAAAAATGGAATCATTTTCCCTAAGAGTTGACTAATAACCCCTACTCTTTCTCCAAAAATTATTTTGAAACAAAGAGCACTTGCTACAATCGCACATACTTGAGGCAAAAACAAAATTGGTTTATAGATAGATTGAAACTGTTTTACCGGCTTTGAACGAACTAGAATTGCTAATAAGAATGCAAAAATCATGGTAGGAATGAAGCTGCCAATAAAATAGAAGAAAGTATTAGCTAGACATTTCCACATAGTGCCATATTGAAATAAATTAATATAATTGGTTAAGCCTAAAAATTTTGCGTTTCCATATCCCTTATAGCTAAAGAAACTAAGCACAAAGGAATATATGGCTGGATATAGGAAGAAAATTACGTAGGAAATCATAAATGGCAAAATAAAGAGATAGGGTATCGCCTTTTTCCCTATCGTTCTTTTCTGCTTGTTCGCTGCCATTTCGGCACCTCCTGTCTAATAATGGTTTGCGGGCAAAGTTAACATTAATCTCTGCCCGCATGCCTTATAACATCTACTGTTGATATGGATTTCCAATTTGGTTAAGCATATCACTTTGTGCTGCTTCAAGAGCTTCTTCCACAGTCATATTGCCCGATACGTATTCATCAAGATATTGCAACGCAATGGTAATTTCCTGTGTTGATGCAGGTGTATATGGATATACTTTTAAGTACTCCATAGTTTCAAAGTTTACAGGACCCAGGCTGCTTGCATAATAATCATGTTCTGCATTAAAATATGGATCTTCTTGCGCAGATTTTAATGCAGGGATAATACCTGTTACATCATATATAATTTTTGAAGCGTCTTTCCTAAAGCAAAGTTCTGCCATGTAAGATGCTGCCACATCTTTATTTTTGCTATTTGCTGGAATTACCCAGATAGCTCCACCTGCATCAGAACCTTCTCTTATTTCTTCTGGCCATGGTGCAATTGCCCATTTACCTTTTTGATCTTCTAATCCAAAGTTCATAAAATCTGTCTTAAACCATCCGCCAATTAACTGACTTACCAATTCCCCACTGCTAAATGCTGGTGCCCAGTCTGCACTCCACTCTGCTACAGAACTGTTTACACTGGAATCATGCATTTTTTTAATTCGTTCGAAAGTTAACTTTACATCTGGATCGGAAGCTAAATTATAATTTCCTTCTTCATCACAAAAACGTCCATCTGTACTGCTAAGCATCATCATTAAATCATAATTTTTATTAGGAACATTGTAATTTTCCATACTAGCATTTGGATATGTTTCTCGTATTTTTTCACCGGCAGCAATATAATCATCAATTGTCTTTATATCATATGGATTTATTCCACATTCTTCAAAGATATCTGCACGATAAAACCAAACTTTTGGCTTAATTTCACGTGGAAATGCTGTATATTCTCCATTATATTGCATTACTGATTTTGCTGCGTCAATAATGTCATCTTCATAGGCAATAAAATAGTCACCTAGAGGTTCTAAAACACCAGCTTCTGCAAATTCAGGTAACTGTGTGTAGTTTAAACGGATAATATCTGGTAAATCATTACCACTTGCTAATGCTAATCTTAATTTTTGAGCAACATCACCATCACCACTGCCGCCTAATTCAACTTCAATGTCAACTTTTGCGTCAATCTCCGGATTTGCAGCCAAGAATTTGTTATTAATCTCTTCATAGTTTTCTGTAGCTGGGAAAACCATCATTTTTAAAGTAACTGAATCTCCACTCCATATAGATGAAGTATTAGACGTTGTTTCAGATGCAGTTTCTGTGTCCTCCTCTGTTAAAGCAGTACTCGTTTTAGCTGTTATTGTAGGAGTTACATCGTTAGCTTTTGATTCTGTGTTCTCTTTACCACAAGCTGATAAGCCGGCAATACTTAATACTAAAATTAATAATAATGCAATTGATTTTTTCATGTTCCCTCTCCTTTATTTATTATAATGACACGAACGTTGAGCTCAATCTGTTTCATATCGTTTATGTATTAAGTATAGCTATATTTCTTGACAATTTTTATATGATAATGTTATTATAATCTTAGAAATCTTACGATTTCAAAATCACTATTCGTGTTTATGTATATAATTGAGGTGAAATTATGTTTAATTTAGTAATAGTAGATGATGAAAAGTTAACAAGGGAAGGTTTGTTAAAATATGTAGACTGGAATAAATTAGAGATTAATACCATCTTTACAGTATCCAGTGGAATGAAAGCCTTAGATATCATGGAACACAATCATATCGACATCCTCCTTTCTGATATAAAAATGCCAAAAATGAACGGCATAGAACTTGCCACTGAGGTAAGAGCTAATTTTCCTGATTGCAAAATAGTCTTTTTAAGCGGTTATTCTGATAAAGAATATTTAAAATCAGCGATACAATTAAAGGTTGAAAATTACATAGAAAAGCCTATGAACTTATCTGAGATAGAAAAAGTAATGTTTCATGTGGTAAAAGAATTAAAAAAAGAAACCAAAAAAAAAGAAACTGAGGCCATCCTTGTCTCCGGACTTGCAGAATCCATTCCGGTAATGAAACAAGAAATTGCCCTTTCCTTAATTAATCCGTATTTAGATTATACCGCGTTTACAAAAAAATATGCTCCACTCTATTTTTCATTAACAGAAAAATCACTGCTATATGTATGTAGTATTATACCTGATGAAACACCAGACAGATGGAATAAGGACAAAAAGTTAATAAATGAAATTTACATTTTTTTAGAAAATAATTCTGTACTAAACCCTCTTGATTTTTATGCAGGACAAAGTATTGATAGCTCAGTTGTTTTGATTGTAAATCATATTGAAAGTTCTTTCCTAAGAGACCGACTTACTAATTTACAACAGCATTTATACCAAAGGCTGCAATTAACTGTTACGATTGGAATCAGCTCTATTCTATATGATATACAATCACTGCCCGCCGGGTACACGCAGGCCTGTCTTGCTACACAAAAACGCTTTTATTTAGGTGAAAATCAAATTATTTTATATAGTAAAAACCACGGTGGTACGTTATTAGATACTTCTCTTTTTAAAAAACTACAGTTTAATTTTGAAAGAGTAAGCAGCTTATTTGATATTCTTTTAGAGCGTCAATATAAGGATATCGAAAATATCAAGGAATATTTGTATAAATTATATTGCATTATGATGGATCGAACCTTGAATCAGAATGTAATGTCGTTTTCTGATTTTACAGCCATGACTTTAAATCAAATGAGAGAGTTTATTTTATTTGGTATGCACGCTTTACAAACTCTGGGTGATGATCAATATGATCCTAAAGTAAAAGACGCTGTACATTATATTTTATGGAACTATTTGGATGCTGATTTAAATATTAGCTCGATTGCCGGTTCTGTAGGTCTTTCACCAAATTATCTGTGCTCATTGTTTAAGCAGAATACAGGTTCTACGATTAACGACTTTATTATTCATATTCGTGTGGAGAAAGCAAAGAAACTTTTGCGTAAAACCGATTTACGACTATATGAAATATGTGAAAAGGTTGGTGTAACGGATCCTAATTACTTCAGTGCCTTATTTAAGCGAAGTTATGGACAAACCCCCCGTGAATATCGGAACTCGTATATAGGTGATGATAACGAATGAAAACATTAACAAAATTAATAAAACTGAAATTTCCGTCCAAATTTAGCACGAAGCTTTTTATCGCTTTCTTTTGTTGTGTTCTGATACCACTGTCTTTTGTATTGCTCTTTAATAATTATCGTTCCGAAAAATTAAGCAAATATCAGGCAATCTATTCAAATGAAAAAGTGTTAAGCCAAGCTGCTACCTTTTTAGAGTATAAGATTTCCTCTCTCAAGAATATTATTGATATTATCAGTTTCGATAAAACAGTACAAACAGTATTAAAAACAAGTAATTCCTACTATCGTGAAAATCAAGGAAACTGGTTTATCCAAACGACAGATATTAAAAATATTATTTATAATTCCTATACAACAAGTGATATAAAATCGGTACGACTATATATGCAGGACGGTCCGGCTAGTTTTGAAGAAACTGTGGATTTCAAACGGTTGACAGTGGCTGAACAAAGCGAATGGTACGAACGTATCGATACTGCCGGATTACTAAATACCGTTTGGATTCCCTCTTCTTTTTTTGACCCAACTAGGAAAGCCCCCTATGTTTCTATTGTCAAGAGAATCCCAAATTTAGATAGTATTAATAAATATATCGGTATTATTAAAGGTGATATACCGAATAGCTTTTTCCAGCAAATTATTGAGCAAACAACATCAACTCCTAATACCTCTGTTTTTCTATTTAATTCTTACAATGAAGTTATCACCTCCACTGGTGATGAAATGCTAACCAATATAGATACTGTGCAACAAATTATTAAAGAAAACGCCGTTTCTGACGATGGTACCCTTTTTGAAATCAACTATGCTAATAAAGAGTATCTAATTGGTTCCTACTATATCGAACAAGCTGGTTGGAAATTAGTAATGCTTATTCCCACCACCGATATTCTTGTCTCTTCGAATGTATATCGTTATCAAATTGTTTATATTGCACTGCTTTTATTAGCTTATTTGCTTCCTGCTTTATATTTTACTTCACATTCCATTACAAGGCGAATTCGACGATTGAAAAAGCATATGAAATTAGCCGTTGTGAATGATTTTCTTATTTCTCCTTTAGATAATGGAAAGGATGAGATTGGAGAACTAACTGTCAGCTTTGACAATTTAGTTAAAAAAATCAAAGTTCTACTAGAAAAACAATATGACGATGGATATGAGATCAAGAATTTAGAGTTGAAAGTATTACAATCATTGATTAATCCACATTTTTTATATAATACCCTTGATATGATTTATTGGCTGGCAATTAAAAATAACGTTCCTGCAATTTCTGATGCAACCAATGCACTAGGACAATTTTACAAACTAAGCCTTGGTCATGGTGAAGACTTTGTAGTGTTCCAAAATGAGTTAGACCATGTCCGTGCATATGTGAATATTCAAAATATGCGTTTTGATAATAAAATACAACTTAAAATTGATGTTGATGAAAAAATTTATACTTACCGAGTTATAAAGATTATTTTACAGCCTTTAGTAGAAAATTCTATTCTACATGGAATTCGTGAGCGCGAAGACGAATCTGGAATTATTTTTATCAAAGCTCATGAAAAAGAAAATAATTTAGTAATCACGGTTGCAGACAACGGCGTAGGAATGTTAGACGAAGTAATGCAGACTCTTCAATCGAAACCAAGTAAAAATACCGGCTATGGAATATGGAATATTAATGAACGTCTTCACCTCTGCTATGGTGAAGAATATGGAATGACTTTTACTAGCACTATAAATAAAGGCACTTGTGCATTTATTACAATTCCTATTCAAGATACTCTTTAATAAATATTGTAGTTAATACTGGATTTTTATTTTTAAATATGTTATGGTTCATATTAAAGTGTATAAAAGTAGATTAAAGGACTGTCGGAAAAATCTAGTATTTTTTTAATAACGTTCGTGATATTAAGAGTTTCCGAAAGTGCACGATAAAAAGTGGAGGATATTACTATGATAATGGATAATTTAAAAAATGCTCCTAAATATACGAATATGGGTGAAAATTTTGTAAAAGCATTTCAATTTCTTACTGAAAAAAATCTAGATAAATTAGAACTTGGAAGACATGAAATTGATGGAGACAATGTATATGCTAATGTACAGGAATACGATACCAAACTTTGGGAAAATACCAATTGGGAAACCCATGGCAAATATATTGATATCCAATGTGTCATCCAAGGGAAAGAAAAAATCGGATGGTGTGATGCGTTAAATCTTACGGTAAAAGAAAATCGTTTAGAATCAGATGATGTCATTATTTATGATAAAGATTATGAACCCTTTACTGATGGTATATTATCAGCCGGAGAATTTGCAGTATATTTTCCTACTGATGCGCATAGACCATGTGGTTGTTATCAACAGCCGGCTCTGGTAAAGAAAATCGTAATAAAAGTTAAATATTAAAGACAAGAGGATATTTCCAGGGATGAAGGGGATATCCTCTACATAAGTCTTTTATCTGTTCTTTATTTACAAAGGGATGGATCAGCGCATCAATCACGCTGATTCATCCCTTTTGAGACCTTTTCAGGATATTCTGATTTATTATTCTTTTCAATTATGTGTTTCCTTCAAACAGCTGCTACTTCAATCTTTTCAGTTGAGACACATACAACAATAAAACCGATTGCTGTAACGATAGTTCCAAGTAATAACATATCAGTAACTCCAACTGTATCCAGAAGTTTACCGCCAGTGATATTAGCTATGGTGCCTGCAACGCACATCGCAACACCAAGCATGGACTGACCCTTTACTTTATCCTGCTCCTCAATAATTGAATTAGTATAGTAGACGGACGCAGGTGTAAATAATGCGTAAGCCAGCATTTGTAAAGATTGGGATAAATATATTATGTATACATTTGGTGCAAGCCATACAATAACTACTTTAACTAGGAAGAAAAATGCAGATATCTTTACTAGAGTATTACATTTTATTTTTTTAACGATATAGATAAAAGCAGCCATAATAGGTAATTCCACAGAAGCAGCAATCGACAGCGAGATACCCATATCAGTGCTATTACCACCGACACTTTCTATAATATTTATTAAGTAGGTACTAGTCAAACTTAGTGAAAAAAACAGCATAGCAATACCGATCAATAAAAATGAAAATTTCTTATATTTTTTAAAAAACGTAATTAACCCAGAAGGTGCAATATCCATTTTTCCTTCCGAATTTTGATCTCCTTCACCCCTTTTATTGTTAGTATCTGTATCCTGTAATAATTTAGCTAATGAAGCAGATGATTTTTTGTTAGCCTTAAATGTAAAAGCTGCTACAATTACTAAAATATAGAAGAAAATAAAAACTGATAATAAAATACCCGGACCAAAATTCGTAATATAAGTGCCTAATAGATAAGAAGTAATGGCAAATGAGATAGAACCCATTCCTCTTGCTAATCCATAATTCAAAAAAATTCCTTTGTTCATGTACTCTACTGCCAGAGAATTAAACAACGTATTCAAGGTAGACTGCATCGCTATAATTAGGACATAAATACAAGCAATTAATAGGAATAAATCCGGCACTATATATAAAATAAGTGCTAGTGTGATAACAACAAACATAAGTGCAATAACAATATAACGCAAAGGAATCTTTTTCGTTTTATCTGCAAAGGAAGCAACTGATAATTGCAAAATAATAGCAAGTATAGAAGCTAAAGAAAGTACGATTCCAATCTGCGTATTATCAAAATCCTTTGAACGTAAAAATACAGCTGCAAAGCTACCGATTGCACACTGACTTATCCAATAAGCACTTTGTAAAAAAGCGTATTTACGTGTTAATTGTTTCGTTAATTTTTCCACAGCTTCCTCTTTCCGCATAGGCAATTGCCTCGGTTGTTTTTAAATATGTAGCTTCCATTACCACCGTAAGGCATCTCCATGATTATCAATAAATATTGGTGAATCTGTAGTATCAATATGATAGATAAGTTCAACTAACCGACAGGCTGTTTCGTAAGGATCTAAATCCGCATTGCAGCCACCCATATCGGTCCTCATCCAGCCTGGATGAACTGCCAGAACAGTAACCTTATCTTTTTTCAGATAATTAGACAGAAGCTTTGTTCCCATATTTAGAGCCGCTTTTGACATACAATAGTCAAATTCTTTCTCTCTTTCACAATCATTAATACTTCCACTCTCGGATGAAATATTAATGATTTTAGCCGAATCACTCTGTCTGATTAATTGTATAAATGCTTTTACAATTCTTAAGGGGCCTAAACTGTTCACATTATAAACCGGCAGACAGTCATCTATATCTGCTTGTTCAATTATTTCAAAGGAAGAATTGCTATGAATTGCTGCATTATTAATAACAATATCAAGTTTTTCAGTATATTCCTTAACTATGTTAACAGCTGCGTTCACCGATTTAGTATCTGTTACCTCTAGAGCAACCGGAATCAGTGACTCCGGATATTCTTCTTTTAACGCCTTAAGTACTGGAGTCGATGTATCTCTTACTCCTGCGAATACCGTCTCCCCATCTTCCAGATATTTTTTTGTTAAGCACAATCCAAGTCCTCTGGATGCACCTGTTACTAAAACCATCTTCTTCATATCATATCCTCCTTATATTGTTTATGTTTATTTTTAAGAATTTTAAATCGTAACGTAATATCACTACTTCTTTGCTAACATATAATTTCTTTTACGGCCTTTTTTTCTGTCGTACCCAGTATAAACATAAATAAGGATGCTATTAAGCCCAGAATAAAGATAACCGGCCATACACTATTAACACCCTCTCGAGCAATGAGTCCACCCATGATGTAAGGCGATATCGATCCACCTATGCTAGAAATTATGTTGATAATAGCATTAAATCTTCCACGATGGGATATAGGAGTATGATTTGCTATATATACCCCAATGTTGGTAGCATTTATTATCTCTCCTACTGTCCATATTATAGTTGATATAATGAACATCCAGAAACTCTTTACAAAGTACAGCATTCCAAATCCAACTGCAAAGAAAATACCAGCAATCGATACATTATATACCGATTTTACCTTTCTGGTAAGCATGGTGATAATTGTTGTAAGGAAGATTACTTCAAGACAATTTATCATACCGAATGTTCCAAAATATTTAGCACCTAAATCCTTCCCAAATATGGCATTAATCTGCAAAGGCATACTGAAATGGGTTTGGGCATAGATAAAGGAATAAGCTGTATCTAATACTGCAAAAATTAAAAGTCTAGGTCTTCTAAGCAAAGCTGCAAGCAAGCCGCCTGTCTCTACCTTCTCATCAATACGATCCTCATTTATATTATTGATATCTTCATCGGTAGGGTTGGTCTCCTTGACATATTTTATCAGAATCAGGATAGCAATCAGTGTTGTTGCTGCATCACCCAGAAATAATAGCTTCATATAATTATTAAATAAAAGTCCTGCCACCACAGAGCCTATTGCTGATCCTGCATTCATTCCCATGTACAGAAGTGAAAAAGCGGCCTGCCTGTTTTCGGGCCTAGTTAAATCGCTCAGCATTGCACCACTTGCGGGGCCTACAATGCTGTTAAAGAAAGACGCAAGTATCAAGAACCACGGAACATAAAGGATAGTGGACTGGTAATCTATAAAAATTGCACAGGGAATTAAACAAAGCGCCGATAGTCCCATAAATATTATCATGATCTTTTTTCTTCCCATAATGTCAGAAAGTTTGCCCCCAAGTAAGGAACCCGGTATTTGTAAGATGGCGGCCATAAGAAGAAACAAACCTACTTGCTGTTCACCCATTCCTAACTTTGCTGTAAGTAAGAGAGTCATAAAAGGATATACGAAGTTCCCGATTGAATTCACAACTCTAGTAAAAAATATTATATATACACTCCTTGGAATATCTGTGTAAGACAGTTTTAAATTTTTCATATTGTAAGTACCCTCATTTTATTAAAAGCGGTTATGGTCACCCATAACCGACTTTATCATTTGTATTGCATTTCATATATTTACTGTTATAATAATATTATGGTATTTTTCTTGTCTTCATAAGAGCCATATGTCCGCAATCATAGTATGAAAGGGGTTCTCCTTATGAAAAAAACGAAACGCATCTTAGCTATAATTGGTGCTGTTTTACTATTATCTATTTATGGGCTGACACTTGTAGGTGCACTTACAGCCTCTCCGCAATCGTCTGCTCTGTTTCAAGCTAGTTTATATTCTACAATTGTAGTTCCAATTATGTTATATGCTTATATGCTAGTTTATCGCTTACTAAAAAAGGATACCAAGGATAAACCACCTGTAAAGTAATTAATTTTGGCAGAAGTTATTCTTCTGCCTCTTTTTTTATTCGATTCAAATATTCTTCTATGACCTTCTCATAACCTTGTTCTGTAGGGGTATAGAATACTCTATCTTTTAATTCATCCGGTAAATATTGTTGTTTTACATAATGATTCTTATAGTTATGTGCATATTTATAACCTAGACCATGTCCTAATTTAGCAGCTCCTTTATAATGTGCATCCATAAGATAGGAAGGTATCGTAGCCGTTTTCTCATTCTTAACAGCTTCTAGTGCAGAATCAATAGCGATAATAGCGGAATTGCTCTTAGGTGCACATGCCACATAAGCAGCGGCCTGTGCTAGAACGATTCGTGATTCAGGCATTCCAAGTCGTTCCACTGCCTGTGCAGCTGCAGTTGCCACAACGATTGCATTTGGATCAGCATTAGATACGTCTTCTGAAGCACATATCATAATTCTTCTTGCAATAAAGGTAACGTTTTCGCCGGCATATATCATTCTTGCCAAATAATAAATCGCAGCATCCGGATCAGAACCTCTCATGCTTTTTATAAAGGCAGATATAGTATCGTAATGATTATCTCCTGTTTTATCGTATCGTACAACTCTTTTTTGAATACATTCACTTGCAACCTCAAGGGTGACATGTACTTTTCCATCTCCTGACCTTTCAGTTGTTAGAACCCCAAGCTCAATTGCGTTAAGTGCTGCTCTAGCATCTCCATTGGCCATATCGGCAAGAAAATCTAATGCATCCTCATCGATTTGAGCATGATAAGCACCCATTCCTTTTTCTTCATCACTTATAGCTCGGTTTAGGAGCTTTTTAATATCATCATTTTCAAGAGGCTTTAGTTCAAATATAATAGAGCGTGATAATAACGCGCTATTTACTTCGAAGAAAGGATTTTCCGTCGTAGCTCCAATCAGAATCACTGTTCCGTCTTCCACAAAAGGAAGTAAATAATCCTGTTGCCCTTTATTAAATCGATGAATCTCATCTATAAATAATATGGTTCTCTTCCCATACATTCCGGCATTGTCCTTGGCTTGTTGAACAACCTCTTCCATATCCTTTTTTCCTGCTGCGGTTGCATTAATTTGGGTAAAATTAGCACTGGTAGCACCTGCAATAACCTTTGCCAAGGTAGTTTTTCCAGTTCCCGGAGGCCCATAGAAGATGATTGAACTAATTTTGTCAGCTTTAATGGCTCTATATAATAGTTTGTCTCTACCAATTATATGACTCTGTCCCACCACTTCATCAAGAGTTGTCGGTCGTAATCTAGAAGCGAGTGGAGATTCTTTCCCCATGGTATTATTTCTCATATATTCAAATAAATCCATTTCAACCTCTTTTCTACCTATTTGAGACTTTATTTTAATAAATCATGTCACATTATATTGTATATAAAAAATAGAATTCAGTCAACATTATTATACATATGGTAACATAATTAAAATACAATAAAAATGGTTATAGCAGATTCCATTGATTCCCTGAACTTTTATTTCTTTTCATACTTTCTTTATTTTTTTTTTACATTTCTAGTATAAAAACCATAGAACCTTATGCATAATCGTGTTAAGATAGTTAAATACATGAAGTAAAAACAAGGAGATAAGAAATTTATGAAAAACAAAATGTTTAGTAAACTGCTCATAACACTAGTTGTGATTCTGGCTGTTTACCCTTCCTTTAAGGTACAAGCCAAAGTACAGGATTTTCCCGATTTATACATAGAATTAAATGTGCCCGAGGATACGATTATTTTAACAAAAGACACTCCTGATACGGACGAACAGTGGAAAATGGCTGGAATTACAGATCCCAAAGGGGAAAAGGCTACTTTTAGTGATATGGGTGTTCAAGCCATCCTATTTGACCCGGGTACAAAGACAACGGTAAATCTGTTACAGAAACAATCCAGTGAAACCAATGATATTTTTAATCTGTCTCTGCTTTCCGAAGAAAAACTTACTGCATTTTTGAATGACCTTGCCGGTTCGAGCGATGAGAATGCAAAAGCTTCCATTGAGAAGTATCCGCAGCAAGAAGCAACTTTTTTCCGTTATAGTATTGAAATGACACAGAATGGGGACTCCCTGACAGAATTAATCTATGGAACAATAGTTAATGGATACTCAATATCCTTTGATATCTTTAATAAAAATAGTTCGGAACCGTTAGACGAGAGTTTTTTGAAAAAGCTGGTTGCCGGAACTCATTTTACAGCTTTACTGGATAAAGCAGAAGTAGAAAAGCAAGTAAAGACATCTACTTTACGCTTGATTGTTGGCCTCATTATTTTGATTGCAATGATTGTTGTATGTATTTTAATCAGTCAAAATCGAAGCAAGAAGCAAAAAGCTGTAAAAGAGAGCAGAACACAGGCACTATCAAGGTTTTATGCAGATCAAAAGTTAAAAGCAGAACAAAATATAAAAGATACTCAATTATTTGTGAATCAAACAAAGTACTCGGAAGAAGTTATTAAAAACTTTTGCTACTATAATGAATTTATAAAGAAGTTGAACCTTTGGATAGCAATGGGAGTACTCTTTCTTGTTGTTTTAGTCCTGCTATTTAACTCGGCTTCCGCTATTATAAGCGGTACCATAGCGCTTATTCTCTTATTTATATTTATATACTATCAAGGAATTAGAATTGAGAAATTAGTTAATCGAATGATGAAAGTTTATAACAAGAATAAGAGTATGGAAGCGGTATTCACGTTTTACGAGAATTATTTTACATTATCCGGTATACAATTTATCTCCAAATATCCTTATACACAGATAACTGAAATTAAGGAATATAAAAATTTTATTTATATTTATTTAGGTCCAGAAAAAGCACTTTATCTAAAGAAAAATGGATTTGAACAAGGAGCTGATAATTTTATGGAATTTATAAAACAACAATTTATTTATAAACTTTAATATATAAACCAAGCGATTATAATAACAGAGTTAAATTAATAATTAAACGATACAATTTTACTCTAAAAAGATGAATTTAATTCTGGAAAGGATAAGAAGTATGACCATTCCAAATGATCCTGTTATATTATTAAGTTTTGTTAATACACACTTAAGAGATTATTATAATAATCTATCCGATTTTTGTAAAAGTCTGGATGTAAATGAACAAGAATTAATTGACAAGTTAAGAACAATTCAATATGAATACAATTCATTACAAAATCAGTTCATATAGTTGTTGTCTTTCTAAATTTAAGTTTATTCAACAGCATTGATACAAGCATAAAGCAAGCAGCTCCAAATACTGCACCTGTGGTATCAATTAACACATCTATTATGTTACAGCTTCTGCCCACTACAAATAACTGATGAAATTCATCTGTCATGGAATACGCTCCACTTATAAAAATAGCTGTCAGGAACAGTTTCAGTCGTTTGAAGTCACAGATCCGTAGATGTAAAGAAACACTTATTGCTAAAACACAATATTCCATACCATGTGCCAGTTTTCGAATAATGTGGTTAATCTGCAATAGCATTTCTTTCTTCTGATTTAAATCCGTAAATTTACCATTTAATTTTTCATTTATATCCATAATATAATTTGCTATTTGTAAACTACTTCCATCCGATTCCACTGCAGTTTTAGCAGAAAAGTTAAATATAATAATCATAATTATTAATGCTGGAATCCACGAAACATATTTTAATTTCATTCAAATCTCCCCCTTGTTTCATTCTAATACACATTTTACCATAGGTTTAGTAAAAAGCAAGCATTCCTTGTTGCTTAACTTATGGCTAATTGTTATAATATACGATAATATTAAGTAATTTTTTATTATTTACAATACTTATTTTTACGATTAGGAGATGTTTATGATAGAATCCTTTCGAACTGTCTACGAAGGTGGAACAGGTGAGATAATTGAAAAGAAATCGAGATTTATTGCTACTATTCTACCTGTGGAAACGGAGAACTCAGCCTTAGAGTTTATAGAACAAATCAAGAAAAAGCATTGGAATGCTGCTCATAATTGCTCTGCTTATGTTATTGGACTGAGAGATGAAATTCAACGATGCAGCGATGATGGCGAACCCTCTAAAACAGCTGGCAGACCCATTTTAGATGTACTATTAGGTGAAGGAATTCATAATGTTGTTGTGGTAGTTACTAGATATTTTGGTGGAACCCTCCTTGGAACCGGTGGTTTAGTCCGTGCCTATCAAGGCGCAGCGAAGGAAGGATTAAAGAACTGCGTAATAATTGAAAAACTATGTGGAATTAAGGTACAAATTATCACAGACTATAATGGAATTGGTAAATTTGAGTATATAGCATCCCAAATGGGAATAACCGTTTTAAATACTGAATACACAGATATCGTAATCATCAGTGCATTAATTCCAATTCAAATATTAAATGGATTTAAGAAGAAATTTATTGAGGCAACAAATGGAAAGGCTCAGATAGATGAATTAGAAACCGTTTATTATGCAAATATAGTAGGAAATATAGTAGTCTTTAATGAAGCATACAAAAATTAAAAGTTTAAAATAAAAAAGAATCTCTTAAAATTAACCTCTTAAGAGATTCTTCTTCGTTCTGAACAATATAAGCGTTTTCTAACAACCTACTTTTTAAGATATAATGCTTTCCCCTTACTCAAAGACACTTTCACTTACCAAATCATCAACAATTTCTAGCATTGAAATCAGCGTTACCTCATTGTGCCATAGTTTATGTACTATCCCTTTAACTATATCTCTCGAATATGATATTGGATCCGTGTATTCTGTCTCAAGATAATTCTCCATATGTTTTACAATTTTTATACCATATGATAATACTTGTTGCCCACGTTCTTTATAATCTTCAACCAAGTAATAATCAAGTTTAATCTCTTTATCATCTTCTAGTATTATAGTTTTCGTTCCCTCTAAATATAGTTTTTTCATGGTCCTCCTTTTTAATACTTCAAATTACTATCATTTAGCATTTGATCCTAAGTAGGTAAAAAACACTTTCTATTTGTATTATATCTTGCTTGTTTTATTAATAAAAGCAAAATTTCTCGCAAAATATCTCACAATTCGACACATTTCATTATTATCTCACGATACGCAAAATAAAGTGCAAATTATTCCATTATAATCTTCGTAACTGTGAATAAACCGACAATTACTTACAATTTTATCTAGCAACATTTTGTTTCTATCTATTGCTTTTACTAAAAAAAATATAGCTATCATGCCCCTTCTAAAGTTTTTCTTTATTTTATAATGGCAATTTGGTATAATGGCAAGGTAAAGGAGGTTTATTATGGACTTTAGTAAAAAAGGAACAGAAAAAAAACAACAACAGATAAAATCAACTTCTAGAAGAATAGCTTCGAAAGCTGGCGTTTCTCTCTTTAGAGTGTTATTAGTTAGTTTGGTGTTTGTAGCTATCGTGGGATCTTTTGCAGGCTTTGGTATCTTAAAAGGTTTAGCTGATAATGCCCCCAACATTGATCAGATTAATGTTGTCCCAACTGGCTATACTACCAATATATATGATAAAGACGGCAATTTAATTGAATCTTTAATTGGTGCTGAAGCCAATCGCGTGTATGTAACCATTGATGAAATACCCGAAGTTGTAAGATATAGTTTTATTAGTATTGAAGATGAAAGATTCTATGAACACGATGGTATTGATGTAAGAGGTATCTTTCGAGCTTTCTTCTCTGGATTAAGTCAAGGTAACTTCGATGAGGGTGCTAGTACACTTACTCAGCAGCTTATAAAGAATCAGGTATTTGACGGTGGTGCTGAAGACAACTTCATGGATCGTTTCATACGAAAAGTTCAGGAACAATATCTAGCTATCCAATTAGAGAATAAATTGGATAAGAATTCTATATTGGAATATTATCTTAATAATATTAATTTAGGTGCAGGCACCTATGGTGTGCAGACAGCATCAAAGCGTTATTTTAACAAAGATGTCAGTGAATTAAACTTATCCGAAGCTGCTGTTATCGCTGCTATTGCACAATCACCAACTAACCTCAATCCAATTAACTATGAAGATAATAACGCTAATAGACGTGCTTTAGTTCTTGAAAGTATGAAAAATCTAGGGCATTGTACAGAAGAAGAATATAAAGAAGCAATGGAAGATGATGTTTATTCCAGAATTAAATCTGTAAATGAGGAATTAGATGTTACTTCCTATTATTCTTACTTTGTTGATGAATTAATAGAACAGGCATTAGAAGATTTACAAGAAAAGAAAGGTTATACCTACACCCAAGCTAGTAATGCCCTATATAGTGGTGGATTAGAAATATATGCTACTCAAGATTCAAAGATACAAGATATTGTTGACGATGTATATTCAAAAGAGGAGTATTTCCCTGAAATTGGGAAAACCTCATTCTGGGAATTAACCTATGCTTTATCCATACAGAAAAAAGACGGAACTACCAAACATTATCACACGAATGATTTAGTTGAATATTTTCAAGAAAACTCCTCCTCATTCTCTACTTACTTTTCTGATAAAAAAGATGCGCAAGCATGCGTAGCTGAATTTAAAGAAGCTATGGTGGAAACAGGCGATATCATACTTGGTGAAAATACCAGTCTGATTATACAGCCCCAATCTTCTATGGTTATTATGGATCAGTACAACGGACAAGTAGTTGCTATAGAGGGTGGACGCGGTGAAAAACTTGGTAACAGAACACTGAACCGTGCTACTAATACGCCCAGACAACCAGGTTCCACATTTAAAGTAGTATCCACTTATTTACCTGCTTTAGATTCAGCAGGCATGACCTTGGCAACTGTCATTGATGATGCCGCATATAAATATCCCGGAACAGAGAGATTTGTCCGTAACTGGAATGGAGAAACTTATGAAGGACTTACCACATTAAGAAGAGGTCTCTATCGCTCCATGAACATTGTTACAGTAAAAACCTTAGCGGAAGTTACACCTCAGGTTGGTTATGACTATTTGACAAAGTTAGGATTTTCAACATTAGTAGATAACAGAACCACAGATACGGGTAAGGTTTATTCTGACATTAACTTATCCATGGCCCTAGGTGGTATTACGGATGGTGTTACTAACCTTGAATTAACCGCCGCTTTTGCTGCCGTTGCTAATAGTGGTGTCTACACGGAACCCTCCTTCTATACAAAAATTCTTGACCACGACGGTAAAGTCCTTTTAGAAAGTGATGCAACCACCCGTCAGGTAATGAAAGAATCCACTTCTTTCTTGCTAACAAGTGCTATGGAAGATGTTGTTAAAGTAGGTACCGGTACCGCAGTAAAGTTTCCAAATATTGATATGCCAATTGCTGGTAAAACAGGTACTACATCGGACAGTATAGACTTATGGTTTGCGGGTTACACACCTTATTATACAGCATCTATATGGTCTGGTTATGACAATAACCTTACTCAGAACAATACAACCTATCATAAGATAATATGGCGTGATATTATGGAGCGAATTCATAAAGAAAATGATCTTGAATCCGTTCAATTTACTAAGCCAGACTCAATTGTGGCTGCCAAGATATGTACCAAGAGCGGAAAATTAGCCGTAGAAGGATTGTGCGATCACTACATCGGTGGTTCAACCGTGAAAACTGAATATTTTGCCAAAGGCACTGTTCCTACAGAAAAGTGTGATATTCATGTAAAAGTTAAAGTTTGTAAAAAATCACATGAAATAGCTACCGATTTTTGTCCGGAAGCATTTTTGGAAGATGTCGTATATCTTATAAAAGAAGAAACAAGCGGCACAAATGACACCAAAAATATATTGCCTACTAAAACATGTAGTATCCACACATCAAAAGGATCAATGATACCAACCACAGATCCTGATCCTACCATAGACCCAGATCCTATTGAAATTACTCCAACAACAGCTCCAATTCCAACAGTTCCTCCGGCAACGAATCCAGATCCTAATAGTGGTACTCCCCTTGTATCGCCAACACCTATACCAGATCCAAATAATACAGATGAAGAATTTTTTTATAACTATTGAAATTAGCAGATAAATAATATTAAAAAGAAGAAGCTGCCAAGTATTTTATGACAGCTTCTTCTTTTATTATTAATCTATATTAAAAGCAGCTTATATACCTTTCCCTTGTAATTATAGAAACATATTATTTTAAAATTATATATGATTTATAAGGTATATTCTACTGCTTGAAATATTACTTTTATTCTTATCTAAATCTTTTATCAATATCTTGTTCTATATCTTATTTCAATTTTATTTTTTCATTTTTGGACTAAATATCAATGAAGCAATATAACTAAAAATTAAAGCAGCTGATATACCTACTGCGGATGCTGTAAAACCGCCTTTAAACAATCCTATGAATCCTTCTTCGGTAATAGCTTTCTTAATTCCTTTAAATAGACTATTGCCAAATCCAATCAAGGGTACGCTAGCACCTGCACCTGCCCATTCTACAAAGGGTTCATAGATACCGATAGCACCTAATAATGACCCTAAGCATACTAGAATTACCATAATTCTTCCAGGCATCAATTTGGTATTATCCATGAAAATCTGTACAACAGCGCAGATTGCTCCTCCTACTAAAAATGCTTTTAAATAATCCATATTAAGCTCCCGTCCGCCCGCTTTAGCGGGCTTTTAAATCAGGGTGTGAAAGTGATTTTCCTTTCACATTGCTCCCGTCTGCCCGCTTTAGCAGGTCTCTAGTATGATTCCATGAGCGATACCTGGTACAGAGTTGCCTTCATTAAAGCTAACTGTTGAAAGTAATGCTCCCGTTGGTACAAATAAAACTCTATTCCACTCTTTCCGGCGCATTTTTTGTAAAATATATCCCGTCAGTGTAATTGCACTGCAACCACATCCACTGCCTCCGGAATGTGTATCTTGTGTTTCTCTATCAAAAATTTCTATTCCACAATCCATGTGATTACTGCTAATATCAAATCCATCCTGTTTCAATAAGTCAATTACGATATCTTTCCCAACATAACCTAAATCACCAGTAATTATCCGGTCGTAATAATTTGGCAATACACCTAAATCTTTTAGATTCTGCGAAATCGTTTTATATGCTGCTGGAGCCATACAAGCTCCCATATTCATAGAATCCTTTATGCCATAATCTACTATTTTGCCAACAGTGATTCCTTTTATTGTTATTACTGTATGTTCTGCTGCACCTTGTTGATTGGATTCAGAACCATTATTTCCTTTCCCGATAATTACAGCTCCACTACCTGTTACTGTCCAAGAGGCAGCTAAAGGTCTTTGATTCCCATAAGCTAGAGGGAAACGGAATTGCTTTTCAGCACCTGCAAAATGACTAGAGGTAAGTGCAATAACTTTATCTGCATATCCACCATCTACCAGAATAGCACCTAATGCCATAGACTCACCCATGGTAGAGCACGCTCCATAAACACCAAACATTGGTATCTCAAGGTCTACAATACCAAAGGAAGTGGCTATAAGCTGTCCAAGTAAATCACCACCAACCAAATACCTGATATCTTCCTTTTTTAATTTTGCCTTCTCTATTGCTAGCTCTGCTGCCCGTTTCATGAGTCGGCTTTCAGCATCTTCCCAGCTTGTACCACCAAACATTGGATCTTCTTCAATTTCATCAAAAAAGGTGCCAATAGGTCCTTCACCCTCTTTTTTACCAGCAACAGAAGAACCTGCAATTATTTGTGGTGGATTTGAAAACAGAATGCTCTGTTTTCCTACCATTTTGTCCAATTTCTTTTCCTGCTCTTCCATGCTATACCACTCCTAACTTCATTAGAATATAATAAATTACACCGAGCGTCCATGATGACATGATTCCATAAAGTATAACCGGTCCTGCAATGGTAAAAATCTTACATCCAATACCAAACACTTGACCTTCTTTCTTAAATTCGACAGCCGGTGCCGCTACTGAGTTCGCAAATCCGGTAATTGGTACTATGCTGCCCGCTCCCGCAAACTTTGCTATCTTGGGGTAAATATTTAAACCTGTAAGCAGTACAGCTAATAATACCAGTGATAATGTAGAATATGCAGTTGCTAAATCTTTTTCGGCTCCCCAACTTTTAAACATATTCGTGAATGCTTGTCCGATGACACATATAATTCCACCCACGATAAATGCTTTGCATAGATTCACAAACCCGTTGTGTTTCGGTGTCATTTTCTTGACATACTCATTGTATTTCTGCTCCTTGGTATTTTTATTACTCTCACCTACGACATCAGAAGCAGTTACTTTTTCCTTTTCATTTTGCATTTAATCCAGCTCCTTACTTTTACATCATATAACCCACACTTGACCTTGTTCCTTTACTAATGTTCCTTTATAATCTTGCGTTGCATTATTTTTTGCTATAAAAGCAAACATTACGGTTGCGAAAATTACCAATAATAATATTGCAACAAAATAGATTCTTCTTCTAAAAAACATGTTAATATCACCTTCTTCAATCAACAAATAAATCAAATATATAAATGAAGAAAGCATCAGTTTATTTTTATAAACTAATGCTTTTCATTTATGGTTATTATTTGATTCTATTGTTTTTCTATACTGGGAATATTTACATCATTCTTTCACGCATTTTTAATAAAATTTTCTTTTCTAACCGTGATACTTGTACCTGTGAAATTCCTAATTCTTTTGCTATATCTGTTTGTGTTCTATCCATAAAGTATCGAAGCTTGATTAATTCCTGATCTTTTTCATCTAATGACGCTATGGTTTCTCTTAATGCAAGCTTATCAATCATAATTTCATTCTCATCATTTGTTTGTTCTAATTTATCAATTAAATAGATAGCATTTCCATCCCCCTGATAGATGGTCTTATATAAAGATTCTACTTCAGCTCCGGATTCCAGAGCCATAACTACTTCTTCTTTTGCTAAGTTTAATTCATCACCGATTTCTTCTAATGTTGGTTCTCTGCCATATAAATTACTAAGCTTTTCTCTCGTTACTCGAATCTTCCCGGCTGTTTCCTTCAAGGAGCGACTCACTTTTATTGCACCATCATCTCGTAAAAATCGCTTAATTTCTCCCATAATCATAGGAACTGCATAAGTGGAGAATTTTACCTCATATGACATATCAAATTTATCAATCGCTTTCATTAAACCTATACTTCCAATTTGAAATAAATCCTCCGGTTCATGACCTCTACACATAAATCTTCGAACAATACTCCATACCAAACCTATATTATCGGTAATCACTTTATCTCTTGCTTCTTTATCTCCCTGTTGTGACCGTCGAATCAGTTCTAGTGTATCCACTGTTTCACTCCCTTCTTAAGAGAAATTATTTATTAGAGCGTTCAATGAATCTGTTTTTTCATCTTAACCGTGGTTCCTGCCCCAACCTTGGATTCAACCTTTAGGTCATCCATAAATGCTTCCATAAATGCAAATCCCATGCCTGAACGCTCTAATTCCGGCCTTGTTGTATACAAGGGTTCCATTGCCTTTTCTATATCCTCAATTCCAATGCCTGAATCCTGAATCTCAATATAAACATCATGATTACTTATTTTGCATAATATCTTGATTTTACCAACACCATTGTTGTATCCATGGATGATTGAATTAGTTACTGCTTCTGAAACTGCCGTTTTAATATCCGCTATCTCCTCAATTGTAGGATCAAGTTGAGCAACAAATCCCGCGATCACCATCCTTGCAAAACTTTCATTTCTTGATTGACTTTCAATTTCCAATAACATTTCGTTTGTATAATCCATACCTATCCTCCTGCTCGGAATGCCCCTCCATGTATTAACATAGCATTCCTATATTCTTTATTATTGGTTAAATCTGTTCACCGCATCTTCTATGGTTTCAAATTTATTAATAATCTTATATAAACCAGATAATTTAAAGATTCTATCTACACTTTGATTCACTCCTGTTACTGCAACTTTTCCCCCAGTAAATATAATCTTTTTGTATCGACCCATGATGACACCGATACCCGAACTGTCCATAAAGTCAGATCCGGTGAAATCAAATATTATGTCTTTAATATTTCTCCCAGAAATCAGCTTGTCCGATTGTTCCCGAATGGAAATAGCATTGTGATGATCTAATTCCTCTAACAATCTAATGATTAGACATTGATTTATAATCTCAAAGTCCGCATGTACCCCCTCTCTCAACTGCATAATTGTCTTGTTCTTTGTTTTCTTTTCTTTGTTCTCCATAGTATCCCTTCTTCTTGTTTTTTTACATTTAACAAACAAATGAAAATATCTATAAAAAAAGACATCTCTAATGAAACTATCATTAGAATTGTCTTTCTCTCAAAATCATTTTTTCTTTTGCGTAGTGTTGTATCAATTTATTCTATCTCAGCCAGACGACTTCTTGCTTCACCAGCACGGTTTGAATCCGGATAATCTTCTATTAGGATATTATAATATTTAGTAGCATTCTTATTATCACTTAATTGATGATAGGATCTACCAATAAAATATATAACACTTAAATTGGTTGGATCATATTCATAGGCCTGACCTAGGGTTTTTAAAGCATCATCATATTTTCTTGATAAATAAGAATTATGTCCTTCTTCATAGAGAATCTCTGCTGACTTAACAAAGGTAGCCTCTTTAATCTTATTGTATAATGCAACTGCATCAGGCTTGTCCAAATTATCCACTTTCACCTTAACCAGTGCTTTTGCTACTTTGGCATAGTCAATATCATTTAAATTATTTTTCTCCAATTCAGCTAAATAAAGTTGAGATGCCTTAAATAATTCATCATATATACTGTCATCATATTCTACTACTTCAAATTCATCAATCTGGGTTTGTAATTTTTCAACACTTTCTTGTAAACTTTTATTCTCATTTTCAAGTGAGGTGACGGTTTGAGTCTGTTTATTTAACTCAGCATCATATTCCACCTCTAGCTTTTTATTCTTAGTAATATAACTGCTTTTCACAGTTGGTACAATTAAGAAAAATAAAACAGAAATACCTATGGCAACACCCAAAATTAAGTTTACCCATGCCCAAATATTCGGTTTATCTTCTTTATACGTATTCCGTGGAAATAAATTAGGTTCAGCAGTTATTCTATTATTCTCTTTATTAGAAGATTTCCCTTCTTCGCGAGCCACTGCTGATATCTGGCCTAGTTCACGAAGATATCGAAGAGTTGTCGTATTAGAAACATCAATCCTGCTTGCTTTAGTTAAACATTTTACTGCTTTATCTGATTCACCATTCTTCATATAAAGAAGAGCTAATAACTGCATAGCTTTAACAAAATGTGGATTTAAACTAGTCACTTTTTTTAATTGAATGATAGCAAGGTCATCACTACCTTGTTTTGCTGATTGTAATGCCGAATTATATTTTTTTATGGTTAGATTTAAGGAATCTAATTTTGTAGGGTTAGACTGTAATGCTTCCATATATTCATCCGCATCATTATCACTCGCTTGAAAGTGCTTACTGATAACCCACTCACTAAGTGCTGAGACGGTTTCACCCATTTCATAATAAATCAACCCTAATAAATTTCTAGCATTCGTATTCCTTTTGTTTATCTCTAAACTATTTTTTAAAACCAACATAGCACCAGATAAGTCTCTAACTTTTGCCTTTTCGAGACCTTCATTATAATACTTGTTGGAAAGCATATACATCTTCTTATATGTTATTAAATCCTCACCACATCTCTCGCAACGATTTCTTTTTGCTGCTACAATGCTACCGCACTCAGGACAAATCATATTCATCTCCACCTAACCGTTTCTTTTCTATTTATCCTTTAAATCCTTCAACATACCTTTTATAATGTCAGTAATATCACTTAAATCGTTATTATTAATTACATCTTCTGCTTGTTCAACTTCCAGACTAGGTTGAAATTTTGCTACTTCTTCATCGAAATTAATCATATTAACTCCCGTCCGCGTGTTCTAGTACGCATATAAATCAGGATGTTGAAAAATGTTTTCTTCTTCTATTTTTCAACTTAACTCCCGTCCGCCTTTATTACCAAGTATTTTCCCTTTATTTACACAGTATAATATATATATCATAACTATTCTAAGAATAAAAATCAAGTGATTATTTCTTTATTTTAATATTTTTACATATATAATGGAAGTAGCATAAATCCTACTTCCATTATAATATTAGCATTTTATTATGCAACATAAATAGTTCGATTCGCTTCGACATAAAACCCTCTTAACATTATTTGCGAAAGTGATTCAACCGTTCTGTAACCTGATCCATCATATTAGCGTATCTCTCCAATTTAGCATTTTCTTCTGCAATCTTTGCTTCAGGGGCTTTACTTACGAATTTTTCATTGCTTAACATTCCTTTTACACGATTTAACTCGCCTTCTAATCGAACCTTTTCTTTTTCTAGACGTTCAATCTCTTTTTCCACATCTACTAAATCTGTAAAAGGCATATATATGGTAACTTCAGGTATAACGGCTGTTACTGCATCAGCAGATATTCCTGTCTTATCCGACTGAATACACACTTCTGCAGCATAACCTAAAGTTGCAAAAAACACCTTACTATTCTCAAAAATAGTTTGCATTTTCATACTTTCAGATACAACAATAACCGTTGCTTTTCTGCTTGGTGGAACATTCATATCCGTACGGACATTACGTATTCCCTTTACAGCAGCCTTTATTATCTCTACAGCTTCCTCTTGTGATTGATAACTCATAGCTTCATCATATACAGGCCACTCAGAAATCATAATTGAGTCATCCTCTGCAGCAACACCTTCCATTTCCTTTAAAGTACAGTAAATTTCTTCTGTAATAAAAGGCATATATGGATGTAGGAGTTTTAAGGAAATAGTGAGTACCTGCTTTAAAGTCCACATTGCTCCCACTTTGGTTTCATCGGTTTCACTATATAACCTCGGTTTTACCATTTCAATGTACCAGTCACAGAATTCTTCCCAAACGAAATCATAAATTTTCTGAACTGCAACTCCCAATTCGAAGTTCTCCATGTTATCAGTAACTTCTTTAACCAAAGTATTTGCTTTTGATAAAATCCATTTATCTGCATCTGTTAAGGTCGTAGAATCTATAGAATTACCTGTTTCGGCTTTTTCTAAGTTCATCATGATAAATCTGGAAGCATTCCAAACTTTATTAGCAAAATTTCTACTAGCCTCAACTCGCTCCCAATAGAAACGCATATCATTTCCTGGAGCATTTCCTGTAATAAGTGTTAATCTTAACGCATCTGCACCATATTTATCAATAATCTCCAGTGGATCGATACCATTACCTAGAGATTTACTCATTTTTCGTCCTTGCGAATCTCTTACGAGTCCGTGAATTAACACTTTGTTAAAAGGTGCTTTACCAGTATATTCAAATCCAGAGAACACCATTCTAACCACCCAGAAGAAGATAATGTCATAACCGGTAACTAAAACATCTGTTGGGTAGAAATATTTAAAATCTTCAGTCTCTTCCGGCCAACCCATAGTTGAAAATGGCCATAATGCAGAGCTGAACCAGGTATCTAGTGTATCCTCGTCTTGTGTCAAGTGATTATGTCCACATTTTGGGCATACACTTGGTGCTTCTTTGGAAACAACTATTTCACCGCATTTATCACAATAATAAGCAGGAATTCTGTGACCCCACCACAACTGTCTTGAGATACACCAATCTCTAATATTATCAGTCCAGTTAAAATAGGTTTTATCAAAACGTTCCGGTATAAATTGTATTTCACCTGTCTTTACTGCTTCTACTGCTGGCTTAATTAGTTCATCCATTTTTACAAACCATTGTTGTTTAATTAATGGTTCTACCGTCGTCTTACATCTGTCGTGAGTACCAACATTATGAACATGATCCTCTACTTTTACAAGCAAACCTAATTCTTCTAATTCCTTAACCATAATCTTTCTTGCTTCATAACGATCTAATCCGGCATATTTTCCGCCATTGCTGTTAATCGTTGCATCATCGTTCATGATGTTTATCTCAGGAAGATTGTGTCTTTTTCCAACTTCAAAGTCATTTGGATCATGGGCAGGCGTAATCTTAACAACACCGGTACCAAATTCTTTATCTACATAAGTATCAGCAATAATTGGAATCTCTTTATTCACCAGCGGAAGGATAACCATCTTTCCAATTAGGTGTTTATATCTATCATCCTCTGGATGAACAGCCACTGCTGTATCACCTAGCATAGTCTCCGGCCTAGTTGTTGCAACTTCAACAAATTCATCCGTTCCTACAACAGGATATTTAATGTGCCAAAAATGACCAGCCTGCTCTTCGTGCTCTACTTCTGCATCTGAGATACTTGTCTGACATACTGGACACCAATTAATAATTCTGGATCCCTTGTAAATATGGCCTTTTTCAAATAAACGAAGGAATACTTCTGTAACAGCCTTTGAACAGCCTTCATCCATGGTAAACCGTTCTCTGTCCCAATCGCAAGAAGAGCCCATTTTCTTTAACTGACTAATGATTCTTCCTCCATATATCTCTTTCCATTCCCATGCTCTTTTTAAGAAACCATCTCTCCCTAAATCCGCCTTATCAATGCCTTCCTTCTTCAATTGTTCAATGATCTTAACTTCCGTCGCAATACTTGCGTGATCCGTACCCGGCTGCCATAATGCATTGAATCCTTGCATTCTCTTAAAACGAATCAATATATCCTGCATGGTATTATCTAACGCATGACCCATGTGTAATTGTCCAGTTATATTAGGAGGTGGAATCACAATTGTGAAGGGTTTCTTCTTCTTATCTACTTCAGCATGAAAATATTTCTTATTCAACCATTTTTCATATAGTCTATCTTCTATATCCTGGGGATCATAGTTTTTTGCTAATTCTTTTTGCATAATCGTTCTCCTTGTTATTATATAAATATTATAGTCAAAGCGGATATTCGCAATCCGCTTCGCTACTTGCTCATAACCTTATATCTGCTACGCAGATATTTCAGTCGGAGTTTGAACTCCGACTGAAACAAGTAAGTCCCCCGCTTACGCTTCGCTAGAAGCGGGGGACTTACTTATAAGGTTAAATTGCAATAAAAAAGGCCCCTCGTCAAAAAGGACGAAGAACCGTGGTACCACCTTTATTCATGATTCAGGAAACAATATCCTTTATCACCTCTATGGTTTGTAACTGTATAACAAACCACTCAGCCTGTAACGGGACTACCCGTTATTTCCTACTTAACTTCAGAAATACTGTTCAGAAGCTACCTTCAATAAGCTTTCATTAAGATAACTTTCCAGCCATGAGTTATCCTCTCTGATAAGATTACTTATCTAATCCTCTCCATCACTACATTTTTCACTATATAAATACATGATAAGCAAAGAACCTATATCTGTCAAGCAATTTCTACATTATCTTCAGTATGATTGTTACTATTCAGCCTTACGGCTTCATAGCAACAATTTATGCACATAAATGATGCTTTGCATCATTTAGCACATGAAAAACTCGCGTTTTCTGTGACCTTCGCTCACACAAAACACCTCGAGGCATCTATGGCTGAACTGTAATGTATAATGCAACCTTATAGTTCTATATCGAATTTTCTTAATATCTCAGTTACTTCTTCTTTGCTTTCAGGTTTTTGCGTTAACATTTTGTTAATGGCATTGATACTACGCTCTTTTAAGCCATTATTATAGTCGATTCGTTCTCTGAGTTTTTGTCGTCTGACATTAAGGCGATGACGAACCTCTACCATTTCTTTATCGTCAATAATAGCGATCACTTGATATATCCAGATATCCGGATCAGCCACTTTGTTTCTTTTTAATTCCTTGACTAGTTCATTATTATGGAAATCCAAATCTTCTGTGTTATTTTTATAAAGTTTTTCTTCTTCCCTGGCCTTTTTATATTGTTCCCAAAGATAGTTTAATTCGTTATAGCTATTTACCATATATTTTTGATATGAATAATCTAATTCATTGGTATTATTAATATATTTAATTTTAACCTTATTAAGTAAGCTGATTGCTCTATTCAATTTACGTTCCGTTAAATTCATATCATTTTTGTTTTTTCTTTCACTGTTAATGATATAAATGGTAGACGCAAGTGCCATAACAATTGTCATAAGAAACGGAATCTGTATATTGGCTTCTAATAGGCTTTCAATGATAATAAACAATATAAATAATGAGGCAACCAATACACAGGTTGTAATCGCTATTCTCTTTAAATAAATGTGGTTATTCTCAATTTCTTCTTTTTGGTAATAAAGTGAACCCTTTTCACCTTCAAGATGCCGCATATCATTCTTAATCGTTATGTTGTAGCTCTCATTCTTTGTCATCTTCTTCATCTCTGTAGGAATAATATCTTCGTACTTGGCAATATTTTTAAACTGTACATCGGTTATCTTTCTCGTTTTGTTCTGATATTTTGCCCTCTCTCTGGTTAACGTAATAATTTTTTGCGCTATATCGTTTAATTCTTCTCTCTCTTCAAGAGGAATTTGATCAATCCTTTGCATATCTGTTAAATAAGAAGTAACCGCCTTATACTCTGCCTTCATCTCTTCTAATTGCCTGGAAGTCTCTAGAATCTGTTCACAGTTATCAGTAATAAACCTTACTTTATCTTGAGCTGAATCAAAATTAACTTGTTTCTCCTCTACTAGTTCATAATCTAAATCTGAGGTTATTTCACTCCCACCAATATTACTCTTCTTATTCACTTTTTTATTATTTCCTGAAAAAAGTTTTTTTATGAATCCCATTAATTGTTACCTCTCTAGTCTAAACATGGTTAATACTTTCTCAAGAATTCTCCCTGCGAAACTCTTGCTTCCATTGGTTGATTAAGTCTTCTGTCATCTGATGAAGCTGACTAATTCTACCTGCCTGCTTACATTCCTTAAGTTGATCAACTTTCTTATAAACATCTGCTGTTTCTGCTTCCTTATAACTTAGTTCAATATCTACCCTAAGCTGCTCTAGCAACTCCTGACTTAAACCATTGCCCAAGGCTTCCTGTTGAAATTTTTCTTCTTGTTTACTGATTATTAGCGCATACAAATATTGTTTTAAAGAATTTTTGTTATGATTCCTTTCATATGCCTCCTTAAAATTGTCAGCTGCGACCGATACTCCCACTGTATATAATTGAACTACCGCTAGGTTATGTAGTAGATTACCATACTCTTCACCACTTAAACTAACAGCTTCTTTGCCATTTAAAATATTTTCATATTCTGTTGCCGCATCAGCGAACTGCCGGTACTTAAAATGATTATCTGCTTTCTTTTTCATTTTTTCTATTGGAGTCATCTTTGCTGTTTCATCCATCCTATGTAATAGCTGCTTTATCTCTATTTCGGTATAATAATCAGCACTACATAAAATGCATACTACAATATCTTTAAGTCCTACTTTTGCTTTCAATAGATTTTTAAGCATTTCAGCTCTTTCACCTAACTGTATTTCTTCTGATACCCACGATACTAAGGAATCCTCGAATAAATCTTCGTACATAACATCGATGTGATTGTATACGTAATAACACAATTCTTCAATGGAATAAATCTTGGTATTCGTTAATTTAAAATAGTAAGGTTTAACAGCCTGTTTTCCATTACAAATAATCAGTTTACCCATTGTGTTTTCTCCTTCCATCCTTTTCCTATTGTATTGTAATCTCCTTTTCCCAAATCTTGTTAGAAGAAGGGAAAAACTCGCCAAACCCTTTATCTTTAACTATAATAATAGCAGTTGTTCGATTCAAAAACTTTATGCTTAACTCTATTCTGGTTGTTTTATTGGGTCGATCCGGCAATCCATCAAGTGCTATACTATATTGAATCGTCTCTCTCATCGTCACGTCTTTGACTAAAAAAGTAATTTCCTTTTCCTCATCAAGAATAAGGTCGATTTTTTCATCTATTTCATACCATGGTGTAGCTGCCTTCGCAAGAACTATATCTGCCGCTTTTGCATCATAATAGCCGTGTATTAGAAAAGTACTCCTAATCATCTCATTACTAAAGAAGAGAAAATCATCAAAATTATGCTCGCCCGTCAGCTCTTTAGCAGCATAACATGCTCCTTTCGTATATAGATTTTGTCCCTTAAATACACGTCTACCAATGCATAATTCTTTTAGTATATTGTCGACCCAGCTACCATCAAATCCTTTACCTGTGATATAGATAGTAGATACAATCTGTTTATGAAGTACACTTTTCGCAATATTATCAAATATATATTCCAGATTATCACTATCTTTCAGTTTCAGGAGCATATCATAACTTAAAGTCTCAGTAAAATCCTTTTGTACCATACCAACTACATAAGGGTGAATCTTACGATTAATTGTTATTTGATGGTACGTTAATCCTATTTCATCAAATTCAAATAGTCCGATATCATTCATCCATAATTCCTTGCTTTGACTTAAAGCATAATACTGATAACTTTGGGAATGGCTTTGTATCATCGCTCGGTCCCGTCCAATTCCAAGATTCTCCAAGGCCTTATACACTGCATCCGATAATTTCTCATTGTAAACCTTCACAGTAAAAGCAATTTTTTGTATGCTGTTATTAGGATAATATATTTTTAAAAGTAGTAAGCATTTGCGAATATACTTTTCAAGTAAGGTAATGGGTTGGAATTTAACTCCATAAATATCCGATTCTTCTTCTTTATCAATCAGTCTTATTAATCCATCAATCAATACTGCTGTACCTGCTTGATTACAGGTTATGGCCTCTTCACCAAAAATCCAATCCTTGGTATCTCTTTTAACGCCTAATACTGTAGGTATCAAATATTTTTCTTGATTGGAGTTTATACAAATAGATTCCGGTTCATTAGTTTTCTGACTATAGCAACTAATCTGTGAATAATCATTACACAAGTCAAATCCTACAATTAGGCTTCTTTGCTCACTCATTTTACTACACCTCCTTTCTCTGCAGATTATATCCCTTCTATAAATATTTACATATACATTAATGGTTAGGGTGTTATAAGCCCAATTTAGGCTGTGTAATGAATATCGCCGCATATATATTCATTTTGTC
>CAUQEW010000043.1:0-36116 GCA_963517115.1 uncultured Lachnospiraceae bacterium
AAATAATTTTTCAAATTTTTCTATCATTTCTTATTGACAATTCTTAGCTGGACTACTCCTAAATTCAATTATATTACTATTCTTTCCATTTACTCTATCATTTATAACACCTATCCTCTTCATATCAGCTTCTAAAAATTCCACTGGATATCCATACCCTTCAAAGCCACTTGGAGAACAGATATCACGATTCAAAAATCTACAATGAAATTCCTGATATAAATGATCTGGTTCTATTTGCTCTGACATGTAATATAAATGATCAATTGCTTTATTCATCCCACCAACCGGTTTTCTTCCATGTGTCTTAGTCAAAACCGGATCGCCTGCCAAATTGAAATATGCATCAATCTGCTCTTTAGTATATCCTTCACTCAAGAATCCCATGGTCACTGCTTCTTCAAAGCGTTTCGGTAGTAACTTCCAGTCAGCAGCTTTCATACCAACCATTAACACCAGAAATCTATTGTTTGCATTTACTGCTGCTAGTGTATTCTTCTCTTGGAATCGAATGATATGCAACTCCCAACAGAAGAATAGGTCGGTTGGTTCACCATAGGATAGTAATTTTAATTTAAGATGTTTTTGTAGAGGGATTGTAAGTCCTAGTTGCATGTTTCACCTTCTTTTTCACTTCTTTATAATCCAGATAAACAATACGCTCGCAACAAAAGATTCATCCTCATCAACACATATAATTGCAATCTTCCCTAAAATTTTATAGTTTCCATCAGTCAACTTGCTCATGCTCGTTTTCACGAAATAATTTTCGTCGGTCGGAATAACAATTTCCATATTAGTCGTTTTACAGATAATATTTTTTTCCATCAGTCTGTAATCCGTTGATTAGAGCATCTATTTGTGTGTTAAACGATTTATTTTCCATTATTCTTTGCGATTTGCTTACTTTGAATAACTATTGAGTTCTTCATGTAAATAGTAGTATTTACCATCTTTAATAATAATCTGAACATCTTTGTCATATGCCTCTTCAGATTTATTCATCATCAATAAAACCGGGTATTGACGCAAAGAAACCTTCAATGCCTTTTTTACTTCTTCTGTTCTTATTTACATTAATTCCATGCAACTCCACCTGTTTTTTATGCCATTCTTCTAATTCCGCCCTACCATCAGGGTTGACCCCCTCTTTTTTTGCGTTTTCCGAAACCCATAATACTTTGTGGAAGTCTGATTTCATCTGTTTGTATACAAGTTTTTCGGCAAATGCACCCCAATCTGAGATATTACGTTCTCGCTTCATTCCCGCCATACGGCTTCCAGTACGTGATGAGCTACCTGAATTATTGACGGTATTATTCAATGGAGCAACAACATCAACCGATATTATTGGAATGGTTGTTGCGTATGTCGTAGATGTATTCAAATCTAGTTGATGTAAAACGCTCCAAACTTTAACCCAATCTTGTTTTTTGATAGAACACCTTTCTTGTATCATATCGGACCAAGGCATTAACTCTTCTATCCCACCGGGCTTATCTTCGTAATAAGGCATGCAGAGCAGAACTACCTGTAGATACAATGCCATAATTTCTACTATCCTTCAAAAATATCAAAGGTACCTAACTTCGCTCTGGAAATATATCATGAATATGAAGTTCTCCAAGAGCATTTTCAAAATCATTCCAGTCAGGTCCACATGATTTATTCATAGTATAAAATAATAAATGTGCAGCCATTTTATCATAATCTTCCCAATCATACTGTTCGATATTGAATGGTAAAGTAATATTTGAAGCTTCTGGATAGTGGGCAATGAGAAAAATTTTAAAATCACTGTATTTGGTTGGTAATCCATGTGCTAGATCAAATCCATTACCTATTATAAATAAACTTCTCATTACCAGCCCCCTTTTTAACTAACATATAATTGTATCAATATTAGCTACATAGCTCAGATATCCATATGTACAATCAGTTTCAGAACTTCTAACCCATTCATCTTGTATGTATTCACTTATGAAATCTGCATCTATCAATTTCCATTATACCCCATGTCATCACATATTTCAAAGTCTTTAGACACACAAAAAAAAGAAAAGACGTGAAAGTATTCTCTCACGTCAAAATATGTTTCCACTTAAAATTTTAAACTCGCTATTTATCAAGCATACTAGCGTTGCAACAGGATTATGGACTCAACATGCCTTGAACGGTCAATATAGATGTCGTTTGAAGCTGGTAACCCCTTGGCGGAATGTTTCTGTTTTCGAATATTAGTATATTAGTTCATAATCAATCCTTTGGTTACTATATAAAGCTTTCGAGCAATATACTTATCAAAAGTTCCCACATGACGTTTCGGCGTTGCATCAGGATTATGGTCTCCACATGCCTTGAGGCGGCGATAATGATGTCGTCGGAAGCTAGTAGCCCCTTGGCGGCAGGGTATGTTTCACAACAAAAACTCTTTTCAGATCGTTTTTAAAGCACTATACTGTCCACCGTTCAAATTGCCACCTGCATTTCTTCACCCTTTATCATAGCCCTAAAAATGTTATATCATTTTTTATTAACAATCTACCTATCTCATAAATTGCACCTAATTCGAAATTTTTGACCACTTGTATAATTTGGTCACTTTCTATATCCTTATAATACGTTCCATCAAATCTAATTTTTTCATATAGCGAGGCTAAGTTAACTATTTCTGTTGGATGAATTACGCCTTCTCTTTTTAATATTCCACTTAAAATTGAATGATTACCATTGTGGACAATAGTAACACCAATAGGCAAAAATAACATTGACATGTGATTCAATCTTTGAAATTCAAATGGGTTCCCACAATCAATACCTATTGCTGTAATAGTAGTTTCAAACCTGCTCATATTCCAAGCAACAGGAATGACCAAGTTATCTTTTAAGCTGATTTCTATTTTCTCATTATCTTCGATAGTAGCACAATCGCTATAATATATTTTATTTTCACTCTTGAAATAGCGACACAAATCATAAAATAACTCATCTACAGAGTCAACTTCTTGTCCAGTAAATAATTGCATTATTAGTTTCTGCAAAACCGAAGAACCGATAGCATTTATGTATCTGTATATCGGGTGCAAAGTGCTATCACTAGACATTTCCGATTTATCAATAATTAATTGAGCTATATCAAGAATATTTTCAAGTTTTCTTTCCATTTCTACGTTCTTTTTATTTAAAAAAAACATGTTCTCATCCGCCTCACATTATACAATTTTTACGATGTATATCCCAAAATCATATATTTGAAAAAACAGCAAGTCTGTTCAAAAGCTCATCATAAATTCTTCCTATATTATCAAATGATGTGATACCCAAAGATTGAATAATGTTTTTGCGCTTACTCTCTTTGGCTTCTTCTGATAATAAATGATCATAATATTGCCGGAAATCATTCAATAGATAAAGCGGAGCAATAATTCTGCGGACGTCATCATATCCACTATTAATGTTTTTAAGAAGTATTTCATAAAATTTTATTGATCCCCATTTTTCGTATTCCTTATCTGGAGTTTTTACGATTTTCAAATATAACTTTTTTAGCTCCGGCATATTAACCCCTTCAATCAAAACCTTATGCAGCATATTAATCGTAGGTTCAATAGTTCTTTCTGTTATAATAACAGGTTTCATATATTGCTTTCTTTGTTGTCTTATCTCGTCATTAAGATGAAAAAGTGATATATCATATGTCTTTTTCAATGCAGCAAATAATTTGTTTTTTTGATCACATATACGAATTTCTCTATTTGGATGACTCCAAATGCAACACATTTGCCCAACATAAAATTCTGATGTGACTAGTTGATGATCCGATTCTACATTATGGGGCTTCATTATGCTTAAAGTCATATTATCTAGGTAACTCAAATCTCCAAGCCAAAAAACCACTATGTCATTACGATTTATTCCAAATGGAATGCTCCACTCGTTTTTCAGACTAAACTGTCCATAAGTTTCTGCACCAAGGTCAACTTTTTAGTCAGGGTCTTGCATAAAATAGAGTAGAACTTTCTTCGTGAAATAAACCGGAGTCAAAAAACCTATTACAGAATGCTCTTCATCATAAGATAATCCAGGAATATTATAATAGTCATTGTGGTCATATAGAAAATCTTGTTTTGTACAATAATCAAATTTTTTACGATATCCTTTCCTTGAAAAGATCCCCATCTTTTCGCTACGTTCAATCGCAGTCTGATAACAACCATCAATTATTTCTTTTGAATACTCAAGCAGGCAAGCAAAATGGCAGTCTATACATTCTAATACGTTCAACTCTTCATAAGATAATTTTACATTATCTATTTTGATTAAAACTGGTACTAATGTCAATTCCATTGGCATTCCGCATTTTGAACATACATGGGAATGATATGTATAATATTCTCTCAAAAAATCCTCATATGTTTTAAAAGCAAATTTCACTAATTACATTCCCCTACCTTTTTATATCATTTTATTTGGTGTGCTATGACATTCGTCTAAATATTTATAAAATATGCTCTCTTATATCCTCCTTAATCAATCTATTTATGCTGATGTACCCTTACAATATTTCCTTATGTCGTAAACAGAATTGCATATAAGGACATTATTCTAGAAGGATAAATTTTTAAACTATTCTTGGACAATTCCTTGTAACAACATCAATCCTAACACTGATACATAAAATACTATTTTATTTACATATTAATTGTAACAATTGATAAAAGAACAGTTAAAACAGTTGAAAAAATAAAAGATAAAACCAAACCTATATTGGGAAATGGTGCTGGATCAAAATTGTTTATTTCACATTTTACTTGGCTACACCTATCTAAGACGTATTTTGTCAATTCAAGTGGTGGCTTAAAGGATATGGTATTAGTATGATTTTTATATTCAACTAAATATACATTTAGCCCATATTGGTCGATGAATGCCTTCTGCTCTGTGCAAAATATGTCAAAATCATTAAGCGCTTTTTCACGGTTATCGTTTTCTCCGTATGCACAGTTAAAAATTAGCGTAATAAGCTGGTCAATTATAATTTGGTCTTTGAGGTTAGATTTTACTAAAAATCTAACTGATGGATAGTACAAAGCTATCGAAAACACGATACAAGCAACGACTGGAATAAGCAACAATGCTATTTTTACATCAATTGAAGGAACGATAAAAAATATTTTTATAGCATAATTGGGTGGATTATTTGCGATGCCGATTAATACACATGCTACAATATTTGCATAAATAAATCTCTGTTGTATTTTCCGCAACCCTTTTTCCATACTATCCCTCGCAAAAGATGATGGAAAGGTTATTATAATCACAGCTACCGCTATGCATAGAAATAAAGCCCAAAAAACAACCAATGTGATACTCATATTATACCACCTTCAGCTCAGGATATTTTCTTTCTGCAAGTTTGTCAAAGTTAATTAAGCCGAGATATGCTACCCGGACATACAATTCGCTTCTCCCTTGCGTTTCTCCGATAGTAAGTAAAGAACCCTCAACTAGTTTATCAATGACCTGCTTTCGAATATTTGGCCTTTTAATTCCCAAACCCTCGCATAACTCTTTAGCAGAAGTTGGTCTTTTACACATTATAAGAGCTTTGCATAAACGTGGGGTGTTAGCAATGCTAAAAACGATAGCAGTAATATCATCACTGTGCAATAATGATAATAAGTTTGCATTAATTTGTGTGTTTGCCTTTATAGTGTTAACATCATTTTTAACCAGCACAAGGTCATTAACAACTTTTTGGAATTCTTCTCTTGTAATTTCGCTCACGAGCTGCCCTCCCTAAAAAATTCTCTTTGGATTTTTAGACTTTCCATTAATTGCAACAAACTCAACAAGCCCAACTTGTTCAAGCTGGACAGCAAATTTCCGAACACCCTCTGATGAGAACTTAACCGCATCAGCGATGGTTTTATATGAATTTTCGCCATCAAACATTTCATACATTTGACGACGCTGATCAGTAGTCAAGTATTTTTTCTCTATGCTTTCATTGAAACTTTGAAGCTTGTCCTGAGACAATATCGTTAACAATTTACGAATCTGTGAAAGTTCTTCAAGTATCTGCTTTGCATAAACATCATCCATTATTCTTCGTCTCCTTTTTCAGCAGTAACTAATGCAGATAGTCCATATTCATTCAAATCAAATGCGGCCTTGAACCTTCCTTTTCGTTGGGCAGGACTAACAATTCCTTTTAATGCCCATTGCTTCCAATATCCAGTTATTGTAGGAGGCGTAATACCAATAATCTTTTGAATATCACGAGTTGAACGATTTCCATCAGAAAGTTCATAAATTTTCTTTTTTGTTTCATCACTGAGTTCCGTATTAAGCGCATTCACTATCTCAGAGTGATTTATAAATTTGTAAATTTTTAAAAATTCAGCAAATAGTTCTTCGAGATTTCCTACATCACTCATTGATTACACCTCCGACATTTTCGATATCCAACTTTGCGTAATATGTAGCTATTTTTGCTGTAGACTTGCTTGGAATATTCGACCTTGCTTTTTTTGTAACGTTAATTAAATCTTTATCCATTAAGTCTTTTATAATGAGCTGCACAGCTCGTAATGAAGCCCCCGCTGCATCTGCAATCGCTTGTGAATCTCTTTCACCATTAATTTCTTCATAAATTTTGCACTGTTGCTCCGTCGCTAAAAAATCGCTCTGAAATCGATTCAAAGATGCTGCTTTCGTAGCAGAGGTAAGAAGTTCCAATTCAGAGAGAATGCGACTGGCAAGCGAAACCAGCTCATTTAGGTCGGTATTTTCATTCATTAATCTTTTGTACCTCCTCATTTTCATATATATTAAAATAATAATACAACTCCAGGAAGTATTTGTCAATAATGATAAGTTGTATATGTTGCAACACTCATGCGTTATTTGTTTTAAGCTACATAAAACCACCAAATGCAGGCCTTTTTATTAGGTTTAAATATAAAAAGAAAAATAATAACGCAAAAACTATTTTTTATAAAACTCTGTTATTACAAACAAGAATATTTCACTATAAAATGGTGTTGTTTTTGCCTATTTGTAAAGTATTTGACTGTTGAATAAAGTTATCATTATTAATCATTCTTTCCATATAATTTATAAGACTTATTATAGAATATTCAAAGAGATTCTGATTATTAAGTCCAAAGCTCTCTATCAACAAATCTTTCTATCTCAATCTTAATTTCAACTTTATATCCAAAAAACTTTTTCTAGTTAATAATACTACCGTCTCAATGTACTTTTTGGGTAGTAAGGTTTATTACTCTCCTATCCACCCTTTACCAGTAATAAACCATTTAAACATCTGTCCAGCATGCAAATAGTAGTCTAAAATAGACCATTTTTTATAATTTTCTATCAAATAAATACGCCGTTCTAAACAAGGATATTCCATTATTTTAAAATACTTTATGTAAATTTTTTTATACCATACTATCTTTTCATTATTCTCGTCTTTTAATTTTTTCAGTAAACTTATCATTCCTTCGTGAGTTACTCCGTCATATGTACAAGCTGCTCTATCTGCTCTAATCTCTTGAATTTGTTTCCATAGTCGCCTATCATCAATAGACAAGAAAATTAACATTGCTATTTCATAAATTATAATGATGGGTGCTATAATTATAACAAGAATAATACCAACAATAAAAACTTGTGAAAGTAGATTAAGAATAGCAATGCTTATTCCAAAACCTGCAAACACGATAATAAATCCTATGATTCTTCTCAGCTTCTCAATTATATCAAAATCTCCATTCTTTAAATGTGCTACTTCATGTCCAACCAAAGCTGCGATTTCATTATCGGTTAATGTTTCGCAAGATTTAGTAAAAATAATTCCTTGTTGTTTTCTCTTTTTATTTTTGAATGTAAAAGCATTAGTACCAATAATATCTATAAAGTACAAATTTAAATAGCCAATATTTGCACTTATACATATTTTTTCTGCTAGATCTCTAAATCGACCATCAGGCATAAGAGTAACTAAAGGCTCCTTTTGTTTCTCATCTGTCTTTATATGTTCCCACCATGTCTTTGTCCACTTTATCCCCACTCCGAATAAACATACACTGTATATAAAACACATAAGGAAATTCCCATTAGTATATTTATAGGCAGCATTTACTATTGCAAACGAAACAAAGATTGGAAAAATAAATAATAACAACATTACTAATGCTGCTATAGTTTTTTCCATGTTGTCATCTTTAATTAATTCTATAAGCCTTCTATTATTTATACGTTTAGTGATATTTAGTTTTTTTAAAATTATGATAAATTGAGTAGCCGAATTTACAATACCAACCATACTTCCACATACATAGCACATACTTCCTATAACGCCAGCTAATATATCCATAATATGTATCTCCTTTAAAATGGCACTAAATAAATATAACTAACTAATTAAAGAATATCTTAATTAGCTCTTACAAAATTCTTTCTATATTTTACCACAAAGTAAATAATATGTCGCTAAATGATAGAAAAAGATGCATGTATTTGTCTAATAAAATATAAAATCCATTAGCTAAACACATGCATCCATATTAAAATTTATACATTCATATCTATCTCAATTTTAACATTATAACTTGCCAAATTTTTTCGAGTTAATAAAACGCATGTCTCAACGTGCCTTGAGGAGATAAAAAAGATGACGTATACCTCTGGTATCCCCTTGGCGGAAACTGAGCTTTCTCGGAATCACACGCAGATGCGGCTGACAAAAATTAAAACAGCCAATACAGTAAAGATAAAAAGTCGGAAATCATAGCAAACAGCTCTTCTTCTCTTTCCGCATATTGAACAAATGTGTACAAAACAAAACGTAATGTCCAACGAAGAAGCAACCTTAACTCGCCGGTACACTGGGTATTTACTCTGTGCCCTTACGGATGAAAGTCAGTTGCTTCATCTAATCTGAGGGAATAAGTAGTGATAATAATATATTTTTTACATTACAATCTTGACTTATTACTTTAATGCGGCAACCGCTTCCTTCTCTGTATCATCAAATATAAACTTATATAATTCAACTCTATTCTTATCCCAATCTAAAACAATCGGATAAGTGATTCCATTGTATTTCTTAGGTGCGTCAAAGGCTCCGTCAACCGGAATTCGGAAGGTATCCAAGGTTGTTATTTTATTCTCAACCACATCCGCCATTGCTTTTTCTATCTGATCCTGTGTTAAACTCGTTGTCACATAACCCAGACTTTCTTTTGTAACGGATAGAATTTTGAACAGGTTTTTCGGAGATTTATAGCTATCAAATATCGCTTTTAAAGCTCTTTGCTGTCGGACAATACGGCCATAATCATTATTTACTCCGCCCAGGGTTTTTACTTTTCGTACGCGAACATATCCCATGACCTGATTGCCATTGAGATGATTAACACCTTTTTTTACATTTCGATTTTTCTTATGCGATATGTAATTGGTTTTGTTAAGGTATTGTGCTTCTTCTTTCCCCAGCTCTATTGTTACGCCGCCTAATAGATCAACTATTTTCTCAAAGGATTTGAAATCAACCGATACATAACCGTCGATTTGGACCTTATAATTCTTTTCTATCGTATCAACCAATAATCTCGCTCCGCCCCTTGCATAAGCAGAATTCAATTTATTTGCTTTATAATCTTGTATATCAACATAGCTGTCACGAAGCAACGAGGTAAGCTTTAAGGTATCATCTTTGGTATTGATGGAGGCAATCATCATAGAATCGGTATTTCTGGCTCCCCCGAATTCTTCGATACCATAGATCAGATAATTGGTTACATAGTCTTCGTGTCTTGCTCCGTCAGCATGCTCTGTACCGCCTGCCGCATCGTATTCCTTGATAATTTCTTCGTTGTTCATATTATGAAAGGCAAAGGTGCTTGCTGATTTATAGATAATGCTGCGTCCCGGCTTTGTTCCAATAATTAAGACAATTAGAATCAGTAGAATTAAAGCCATAATGCCTGCTATTTTTAATACCTTATGATTTTTCTTTTTTCGGGACGGAGACTTCTTTGGCTGCGGAGCCCATACTTGCTCTTCCTTTTCTTCTATCTTCGTTGTATTTTTCTCTGCTTTTTCGTCATTCATGATTTCAAGTACTTGCTGTTTTAATAAATCTTCTTCGTATCTATTTGACATAGGATCACCATTTCCGTATTTTGTATAGAGTTATTAATGTTACTTACTCTCTAATTATTAACCATATTATGATTTCTGTCAACTTATAACGAAAAAACTGCGGTAAACAAAAGCAAGAAGTAAAATCACATCGTCTGTTATAAATTTATAACTGCCCGGCGAATAGTTTGAAATGTTTCACTGATTAAAAAATGCCCCCATTTTCCATATCAGTCTTATTCACAAAATCCATATGGTATAGTTTTTCCCAATGATTAATGTTTAATGTTCCCTTAGTGAGACGGATTGCTAAAAAGCAACAGTTTTCATCCTTTTCATTATTTGCCATATCGTACCATTCGGCAAAAGCTGTACGGAGTTTGGATCTTATTTCGGCATTATTGGGATCAAGCACCCAACCGAGGTTTTCACCTACTCCATTAGCGGTGAACATCTCTAAACAACCTGCGACCGAAACCTCCGAATTTTGTGAGATTTGCTGCATTTTGTTTGATTTTCCATTTGTTACAATATAAAATATGCCCTCTTCATAATAGGCGTCCACACTACGGACAACCGGGCGAGGCATTCCGCTAGCGCCCGGTTCCCGCGCAATCGTCGCGAGGGAAATAACATTGTCTTTGCCGTTTCCGAACTTTTCTTCGATTAATTTTAATCCTTCTTCGTAATTACTCATTTGCTTTTCCTCCAGCATTAATTATTTATTTTTCTCGTTTCTTAAAAGGAATCCACAATTCTACATAAGAGATGTCGGACGTGCTTTTATAGTACATCTCAGGGAAAAATCCATCGGCAATTAGATTGTGCTTTTTTAGCCAAAACCGAGTGTATTTCATTGCCTTACCCAAATCAATTATCATCTGTTCGTGATTTTCCGATTCAAAGCCACAGACGACATATTCTCGTATGGGCAGTTGCCAATTTGTAAATCTGGGGGTTTTCTCGCCTTTTTTCACTTCTGCACCAACAAAATAACTCGAATAACCGTCTGGTGCATCGCCGTGATAAGAAACACCAACCCTGCGCCCCTCTGAGATATGCGAGATATTCGGAAGAATCCTAAAAAACCTGTCCCAAATCTCACCAACCGTGTCTACACCGGTTCTTTCGCCGAACATTTTACCATATTTGAATGGATAATATCCTGTAACACCAAGAAAGTTAATTGGTTCTTCAAGAAATTTACGGTTCATTTCCAAAACCAATCCATCACTAATCAGTGGTACCCCTTCATCAACCACAATATAACCAAGCAATAAATCGGGTTTGTCAAAATTCTGTAAGCCAATCGGTTTATCTCGGTACTGTGAAGGGGTAATCCCATAGGTTTCTTTAAAAGCTCGCGTAAAAGTTACGTGACTACCAAAACCGTATTCCATTGCAATGTCGATAATGCGGTTTTCTTTATCACGTAGCATCGTGAGAGACTTTGCCAATCGGCGTAATTTAATATAATCTCGAACCGATGTTTTTACCACTCGTGTGAATAATCTCTGATAATAAAACAGTGAAAGTACGGCAATTTCTGCCAGTTCTTCCATTTGGATTTCTTCACCGAGGTGTTCTTCGATGTGGTTCAGAGTTTTTTGTATGGCTTCCCATGCGTGCATATAGATTCCTCTCTCTAAAACAATATACCATAGAAGAAAAACAAATACTTAACCGTGTCTGCTCTTTTTTAACTAATGTATAAGTATAAAATAATGTGTACCTGTTCATACCAAACTCTTATACAATTTATAACCATAATTGTCTATTGCAAATATTATATTAATGCTTTTTAGTTTAATATTTCTTCAAGGGGACTTTTTCAGTGGCCTCTACACGTCTGGTATCCCCTTGGCGGAAGCCTATATTTCGGATAAAGTCGCCTGAATAGGCCTTTTTTAGTCGATTTGGTGCCTGCTTTTGCATTACAATTCAAGTTAATAGTAAAAATATTATCAGCAAATTAGGTTAGTGTGATACAAGGTGCTTGGTGTATGGTTCTAGCAAAAACATAAGTTGCTCAGTAATTTCCTGTACATTGCAGGGCATAGAATTATTGATCCACCATTCCAATACTCCAATAAACCCAGAAGTCAAAAAATGAGTGGTTACACCATTTGAAAATGCATTGCTTTCTGGCTTTATACCGATAACTTCGGTTACTGTTTGCGCAACGATGGCATATAAGCGGCTGCGGAAAAATCCAAATCCCTCATTGCTAAGAAGCAACTTGTATATTGTAAAATTTTTCTCCAAATATTCAAATACGCTTTGAAATGCGCTTGCGTTTAGATTGGTGTCAGCACTATTGGCACAATGATGTAGTAGCAGCTCAACATATGTTTCAATGCACTTGTCAAGTAAGTCGAATTTATCCTCGTAATGTAGATAAACAGTCCCTCGGTTTATGTTTGCGCGTACGGCAATGTCATTGATGGTTATTTTCTCAAAACCTTTTTCAGCCAAAAGGTCGATGAAGGTATTCATAATCGACTGCCTTGTTTTTTGTATTCTTCTATCCACAATGTTTTCCTCCAGATATTCAACAAATAAGCGCAATGTGTTGAGTTATCAACAGTTGGAACAACTTTAACTATTGATATTCTCACCACATATCAGTATGCTAAGAATATCAAACACTTGTTGAAAAGTCAACACGTGATTATTTAGGAGGATACTTTATGAAAATACTATTTTTTGGTAGAGGTGTTATAGGAACACAGTACGCTTGGGCGTTTGAAAATGCAGGCCATACCGTTGAGTTCTATGTTCGTGAAGGCAGGAAGGCACAATACGGCTCCTATGTAAACTTGGAACTATGGAATACAAGGCAAAGCAAAAAAGACCGGATAGTCAAAGAAAAATGGCCTATTGTTATGCACGAAGAGATAAAGGAAAATCACGACTATGACCTCATTTTTATGAGTGTCAACCCCGAACAGGTATCAAGTGCGGTTAAGTACCTGGCACCGCGCGTTGGAAATGCAACAGTCCTTTTTTTCAGCAACTTCTGGCAAGACCCGCGATTGGCTGTTCAGCCGATTCCGTGCAGTCAAATTGTTTATGGCATCCCCATCGCCGGCGGTGGATTTGAGGGAAACACTCTTTACTGTGGGTTTAACAAAACGGTTCAGTTTGGAACATTTGAATCCGAGCCTACCAAAAGGGATTTAGAGGTTCGTAAGCTTTTTGTTGGGGCGGGCTTCAAGATAATAGTTCAAAATGATCCACAAAGTTGGCTCTGGAATCACTTCGCGTTCAACGCTGCAATGGAAGTCGAAGTATTAAAAAGCGACAGTTTTAAAAAAGTAATTTCTTCACGCGAAGCGCTCGATGGATTAGGCCGGGACTTGAAAGAAATGATCCCTGTTTTGAAAGCAAAAGGCTCAAAACTTGATGTTATGACAAAAGTGTTGAGCGTCCTGCCGCCGAAAGTCTTTAGTTTTCTTATGAGTCACGTTGTTTTTTCTCCGAAAAGCATGTCCTATGCGCTTCAGGCGCATAACCACTTTAAAGTTGGCTATGCCGTACAGGAAGTTATTACAGATGCCAGAAAGTTTGGCATAAAGGCACCACGGCTTTACGAAGTAGAAAGTCTAATTACGGAACAGTGAGCAGGCCCAAGAAAAAAGGACAATGACGAAAAGACCTCCTATCGTAGAATAGTAATTACGACAGGAGGTCCTGTTTTGTTGTGGGATACTGCAACTATTTATTCGATAGATGTATTGAATTCGAAGAAGCCTTAAAAAATCCACATTTCACTTAGATGTCATCTTTTTTATATCCTCAAGGGTCTCAATACTTATGGCTATTGTTAATGTGCTTAAACCCCTTTATTTTCAACGCTTGACGTACGTTCAAGCAAGCAGCAACATTCTGTATGTGTCGTCTTGCCGATAAGAATACATATTTTCCAGCTCGTCCTGCCAAAAAGAACACATTTGAATATGCTCCTCTGTCTCACTACTAGTTTTCTTCAAAACTTCTTTACCATTCAACAGGTCATCATGTACGCTCATTTTATTGCTTCCTTTCTAACCTATTAAATGCATTAACTTTTCTACTAATTAGCTTTTCTATACAAACTTGTATACCTCTCCTTCGCATCAGGAATTGCCTATTTGAGAATCTAAATTAAGTGTCAAGAGTTCCATTTCATTTTTACACTGATTGATTTTATCCGAAAAATCATTATATTTTTCATCATATGCTTCTTTAGTAATTGTATCATCAAGCAACATATCGGTCAATTTTTTCCGCTTAGATTCCCAGGAGCTCAAAGTCTTTTCAATTTTCTTTAATCTCCCTGCATCTTCGGTATTTGCCAAAGTATCCTCTACTGTTGCAAAAACAGAATTCAACACGTCGTCAAAATTAACTGCCAGCAACCGGTATGCCTCCAGAAAGGCATTCTCTATAATTACTTCATCCATAGCTTTGCTATGCTTGCATAAATCTTTTCCCTTATTAGTAGCTGTCCTGCACTTCCATACCGGCTTAGTAGTATGGGTGTCTTGATTATGGGCTCTTCTTGTAAGCTTTGTTCCACAAAACCTGTCAAATCATCAGTCATATCCGTTATTTTGTTTTACTACATTTCTACACATAGCTTTCACCTGTTCTTTCTTAGATTTTTACAGAAGTTTTTGCCGTACGAAACAATACAGCATCCTTATCTTAAAGGATGGCGCAAGTGCCACATTATCCGTAAAAATCTATTGAGAATTTTGAGGATAGTTTCTTAACTATCAAATCCCCCAGCTGGGTAACATATACATGGTCTACTCTGCCAACACTGTACTTCAGCTATGCACTTACATCACCTTTCATGTATTTTTCACCCCTTAGATATTTTTTCATCGTATTTATTTCTTATCTGCATTCCAGGAAATAATATAGTCCGTATTGTCTGGAATATCTATTTTCAACTCTGGCTGCTTTTCAAAATTTCCAGTTAAACCATTCTCTAGTGCTGTCTGATGGAAATGACTTAAGGCAATTCCAAGATCAACCTTTTTAATCATAATTTCTTCTTCTTTTGTATTGCTCTTGTGTGACTCAAAGAAATGATAAGATCCTTGCTTTTTTACTACTCTCCATGGTTGTGCATTAGTAGCAGAGGGTGCCAATCGAAGCATTTCCAAAGGTTTTACATACTCATTTGCTTCTTCTTTTGAAAGTGGATTTTTAAAAGAATCCCGGAAGAAAATCTCATCCCATGGTTTCCGTTTATCTGACTTCATTGTTTTTCTCATCAGACTTTCCGTAACACTCTTTTTGCCTGACACATATCCAATTGGAGAAATTGCCGGAAATAGTTCGTCTTTTTTAATATCCATGGCAGTTTCAAATTGCTCTCTGCTAAATGTCGCAGCCAGCCAGACCGTTCCAAGCCCCATATTGGTAGCATATAAAATCAGATTCTCAAATTGATATCCGGCTGCAATGAGTCCGTATTCGCTTTTATCAACGGAGAGACCTAAGAATGTCTTTGCGCCTTTAATGACTCCATATGTTCCTAGCTTTTCTCCATTCGATGCTGTATCTTTTTCTATTAGATGAATATTAACCTTTACTCCAAATGGATTCGTTAACTTACTTATTTCATTCTTCAACTCTTCCTTGTCCTTTTCTGAAAGGCTTTTCGGCTCATAGGTTCTTACACTTACTCTCTTTTTAATCGTTTCTTCTACTGGAATATTAAGTTTCATTTTTTCTACCTCACTTTGTTATATTTGATAAAAATAGCAGACTATTCACACCTGCACTATATTATACTTCTCATTACATATATCTCACTAATTTTGAAAAACATTAAAGATGATTCATCCGCTGTTTATTTGATATGTTCCGCACAGAAGGTTTTATTATCTGATTCTCTTCTGAGACATGAAGCCAATGGCCAGCAATAAAACCAAGCACAATAATAATCCAAAGCTGAACACATCATTCCTTAAAATCTGATAACAACCTTTCCTTTTGTATGACCTGTCGCCACAAGATTCAGTGCTTTATCAATGTCTTCAATACGAAATTCTGTTGGATCCACCGCAGGTACAATCTGATTATCTTCAATAATTTTCGTAATCTCTTTTAATTGTGCGCCGTCACTACGAACAAAAATAAACCGATACTGAATATTCTTCTTCTTTGCTTTATTATCATATTTCGCTCCGGCAACAGCAAAGAGTTTTTGTTTCCAACCCGGAAATCCATGTTCTTCTGCAAAACGTTTGTTAGGTCCGGTTTTTAAGGAAAGAAGTCTTCCACCGGGTTTTATTATCGAAAGTTCATGATCAAATTCATTAGAACCCAAGGTATCAATCACATAATCTATGTTACTAAGCAGTTCCCAATAATTTTCAGTTGTATAATCGAGGTATTGGTCTGCCCCTATCTCCATTGTCCTGTCACATGCCTGGGGATTTCCGCTGACAATCACTTTAAGCCCCATTGCCTTGGCTATCGGAATGGCCATTTGTCCAAATGATCCTGAACCACCGGGAATAAATACGGTATCACCGGCTTTCGCCCCCAATTCTTCGTGTAACCCCTGATAAGCAGTCAGTCCTGTTAATGGCGCAGCGGCTCCGGCCACAAAATCAAGATTGACCGGTAAATGACCGATAGCACCTGCATCGATTGCCACATATTCGGCAAAAGCTCCGATTTTTGTTAAAGGCAGACGTGAATAGATGGCATCTCCTACTTTAAATCCCTGCACCTTTCTTCCAATTTTTTCAATCACACCGGTTAGTTCATTGCCAAGCGTCAACGGGAACTCATAATCCTGAATCAGTTTTACGCTGCCGGTTATAATAAGCATTTCCAACGGATTAACTGCCGCCACTTTAACCTTAACTAAAACTTCATTATCATTGATTTCTGGTATCGGAATGTCGTTTACTTCTGCTGAAATGCTTTTTGAATATTTTGCAATCTGGGCTGCTTTCATAATATATACCTCCTATTTTTTGATTTAGCCGATATATTGATAAGTATGGACTTTACCTATTTTATATACTAACTAATCCCTTTGTACATATTAGTTAATAAGTATCTCGCTTACTCATTACTATCTTCCAAATATCAAATAATTTTAAATATCTTTCCTTATTTAGAATGATCGTTCTACTTTTTGCAAAAAATTATACGCTTAATAAATCAAGGAAAAAATTAGCTATGTTATGCATTTTTTCTTTACTCGCCGATGTTTTTACAAGTACACGTAGCCCTAAAAGTGAATTGTGCAAAACTTCTCCTAATACTTCATCATCAAATCTACAGGAAAACTCACCATTTTCCTGACCTATCTTTATAATCTCGGCAATAAAATTTTCTGTTTGGCTGAACGCTTCTTCTGTCTTTTTCAATACCTCTTGATCCCATGGTCCCATCTCAGTTGCCGCATTCACAAAAAGGTATCCACAATGCTTATCCTCATTTCCTTCAATAATGTAATCAAAAATATATTGTATAGCCTGATACGCCGTTTTTGCCCTCAATGTCTCAGACTTTAGTTTAGCTGTACTGTACTCTTCATAGCGATCCATAGCTTTTAGATATAACGAATGCTTATCACCAAAGGTATCATATAAGCTTTTTCGATGAATTCCCATTTGCTCTACAAGATCACTCATAGAAGTTTTTTCATATCCCTGTTGCCAAAATACTTCCATGGCTCTTTGCAAAACTGTATTTTCTTCAAATTCTTTGCTTCGTCCCATTGGGTCACCTCCTTTATAGGATATCATAGCATTTCTAGAACGAACGGTCAAGAATTAATTTTTCAATCATTGAGTTTAACATCTCAATATCCAAAATATGACGTAATCATTCCCTTTTACAAATCGGTTTTACAACACATTGAATTCATTAGTATTTAAATTTCCTGACAAAGATAACAACTTTTCTATGATTGAATTTTGCATGGAATTACTTTGCTCCTTAATCGAAACAACAATTTTATCAGTTTCATTATAAACGCTTTCCGATTCTATTGTCGATTTCTGAACAAGCGATAAAATTTCTTCTTTAAACTTTGTTATTTTATATATCAGCGTTTACAGAATCGATTTCATTCAGTGCATTTCTGTCACGATACCTTTTTAACGGTAAAGCAGCTATTTCTTGCGTTTTATACCGGATTATGGTCAATTCCTCGTCGCTAAGCTACTTAACAGTAAGTTGATAATTCATCCCCGTTAATAAAATAAGATCATCAATATACAATATCATACTGTATTCTCCTTTCTAAATTATGTAACCTTCATTCTAAATAAATGAAATATATAAACGAGCATCAGGCTCGCTTATATTACTTCGGTATAAAGCAGTATTTACAGATCCTTCCTCCATGGCAGTAGTAAAGGTTCAGTTATTTGATGCCATATTTATCTCACCTTTCTAAATAACTCCTCAGATACTGCCCAGTATAGGACTCTTTTATCTTTATAACTTCTTCCGGACTCCCATGACACACAACAGTTCCACCGCCATCTCCGCCTTCTGGTCCCATATCAATAATGTAATCGGCTGTCTTTATTATATCCAGATTATGTTCAATAACAACAACCGTATTACCGTTGCTAACTAATCTTTTTAAAATATCTGTCAACTTATGAACATCAGCAAAATGCAGTCCCGTGGTAGGTTCATCCAATATATATATTGTTTTTCCAGTACTCGGTTTGCTCAGCTCGGCTGCAAGCTTAATTCTCTGAGCTTCTCCGCCAGATAATGTGGAGGAAGGCTGGCCAAGCTTTATATAAGACAATCCCACATCATATAACGTCTGTATCTTATTCCGGATTTTCGGGAGATTTTCGAAAAAGGGAAGAGCTTCTTCAACCGTCATCTCTAATACATCATGGATATTCTTTCCTTTGTACTGTACTTCTAAGGTCTCCCGGTTATATCTTTTTCCTTTACAAATGTCACAGGGCACATAGACATCCGGCAAAAAATGCATCTCTATCTTTACAATTCCATCCCCACTGCAGGCTTCACATCTTCCTCCTTTCACATTAAAGCTGAATCTTCCTTTTCCATATCCTTTTGTTTTTGCTGCCGTTGTCCCCGCAAATAAATCACGAATCATATCAAATACACCTATATAGGTAACCGGATTAGACCTTGGAGTCCTTCCGATTGGACTCTGGTCTATATCAATTACTTTATCCAACAGTCCCGTGCCCTCCACTCCATCACATTTTCCAGGGATACATCTGGCCCTATTTAATTTCCGTGCTAAGGTTTTATACAATATTTCATTTACAAGAGTACTTTTTCCAGATCCGGAAACTCCTGTAACACAAGTAAAAACACCAACCGGAAAATCAACATTAATATTTTTTAGATTATTTTCTCTTGCACCAAGAACTTTTAAAAATCCTGCCGGCAGCTTTCTTATTGCAGGTACCGGAATAAATAATTTTCCGCTAAGATATGCTCCTGTTATTGAATCATTATGCTTGATCAATTCCCCCACATTACCTGCTGCAATGATTTTACCGCCATGCTCACCTGCTCCTGGGCCAATATCAATAATATAATCTGCAGCCCTCATGGTATCTTCATCATGTTCCACAACTATAACACTGTTTCCCAAGTCCCTTAAATGAAATAAGGTATTTAACAGTTTTCCATTATCTCGTTGATGAAGTCCTATACTTGGCTCATCCAAAATATATGTGACTCCCACGAGTCCGGATCCGATCTGTGTTGCAAGCCTGATTCTCTGTGCCTCACCACCAGATAAAGTGGCAGTTGCCCTGGCAAGAGTCAGGTATTTTAGTCCTACATTAATCAAAAATAATGCCCTGGCCTTAATCTCTTTTAAAATCTGTTCTGCTATCGAAAGTTGAATAGCGGAAAGTTTTATTTTGTCAAAAAAATCAAAAAAGTACTGTATTGACAATTCTGTTACTTCATAAATATTTTTGTCCGCCACAGTTACTGAAAGAGATTCTTTCTTTAACCTTTGCCCGCCACAGGATTTACAAGATGTTATATTCATGAAGGTTTCATATTCCGCTTTCATGGTTTCTGAACCAATATCCCTATATCTTCTTTCCACATTCTTGATAATTCCTTCAAAGGCTATGGGATAAGTTCCCTCTCCCCGCTGACCTTTGTAATAAACATTCACCTTTTTATCTGTACCATGCAGCAATATGTCCTGCACTTCCTTTGAATACGCTTCAAAAGGTATATCTAGCCTGAAATCAAATTTTTCAGCCAGTGCCTTTAAAACTGCCCTGGTAAAGCTACCTTCTTCCTTACTCGACTGCCAACCCGGAACTATGATGGCTCCTTCATCAATGCTAAGGGATTCATCCGGTATTATTAAATCTTGTGCAAACTCCATCTTGTAACCCAAACCGCTGCATTCCATGCAGGCTCCAACTGGATTATTAAAAGAAAAGCTTTTTGGCTCAACTTCTGAAATACTGATGCCGCAATCAGGGCACTCATAGCTTGTACTGAAAGTAATCGGTTCTCCACCTATTACATCAACAATTACAAGCCCCTCTGATAACTTCATGGCATTTTCAAGAGAATCTGTAAGCCTTTTTTCAATGCCAATCTTTATTGCCAACCGGTCTATCACAATATTGATATCATGTTTAATATTTTTATCTAATTCAATCATTTCATTCAGCTCATATAAATTGCCATCTACTATTACACGAACGTATCCGCCTTTTTTTGCTTGATCCAATATTTTTTCATGTTGGCCTTTTCTTCCTCTTACTACTGGCGCAAGTAATTGAAACTTAGTACCTTCCGGCAATTCCATTATTGTATCAATCATCTGATCAACAGATTGTTTCTTAATAATTCTGCCGCATTGAGGACAATGAGGAATACCGATTCTGGCATAGAGCAGCCTTAGATAATCATATATTTCTGTTACTGTACCTACTGTAGAACGAGGGTTTCGGTTAGTAGATTTTTGTGCTATGGATATAGCGGGAGATAATCCTTCAATACTATCTACATCCGGCTTTTCCATCTGCCCCAAAAACATTCTTGCATAAGAAGATAATGATTCCATGTATCTTCTCTGTCCATCCGCATAGATTGTGTCAAATGCAAGGGAGGATTTTCCTGAACCGCTCAGTCCCGTAATAACTACCAACTTATTCCTGGGCACATTAATATCCACATTTTTGAGATTGTGAACTCTCGAACCCTTAATTTTAATATATGCCTTTTTTTCCATGGCACAGTTCCCTTCTATGATTAAATTATTATTTTCATATAATTAAAGAAAATTTTCTAATTGAAATCAAGTCCCTCTTTAATATCTACTTAGGAATGAATTATTACAATCTCATCCTTTTCTGTTTCTTTCATTTCTTCTTCCGATAAATCATGATCTTTTTCATCTATCTGTTTTTCATTAACTTGATTTATTCCATCTATTTGCAGATGATAAAATTCCCTGACTTTTACTTTTTCATTCAACATTTTTCACATCTCCTAAATGTCCAAATATGTCCTTAATTTTTTAGTATCTTTTCTCATTTTTAATTTTTTTAAAGCATTTGCCTCTATCTGTCTTATTCTTTCTCGCGTCAAATGGTACTCTTTGCCTACTTCTTCTAAAGTCCAGATTCGACCGTCCACAAACCCAAAACGCAAACGCAATACTCTTTGCTCACGCGCTGTAAGTACTGACATAATTTCATTCAGTTGCTCTCTTAACATTACATGCTCCACAGATGAGAACTGCTCCGGCATACTTTTATCTGCTACAAAATCCTTAAGCATGGCATCCTCTTCCGCTCCGACTGGTGTTTCCAGAGATACTGTATCACGGTAAAACTCAGCAATTTCATTCATTCGTTCTTCTGATATATTCATTCGTTTAGCAAGTTCTGCAATAGTTGGTTCTCGTCCTGTATCTTCCATGATTTCTATTGAAACCTTTCTAATTCTATTCATTTGCTCTTTCATGTGAACAGGAATCCGAATAATTCTTGCCTGATCAGCAATTGCCCTTGTAATAGCTTGCCGAATCCACCACATTGCATAGGTACTGAATTTGTATCCTTTATGATAATCAAATCTGTCAACTGCCTTCATTAGTCCAATATTTCCTTCCTGGATTAAATCCATCAATGCCATATTACTTCCACGTACATATCGTCTTGCAACACTGACAACTAAACGAAGGTTTGCATTTGTCATTTTTTCTTTTGCTGATTGATCCCCATTTTCAATCTTAGCAGCCAACTCCTGTTCATCCTCTTTTGTAAGCAATGGTGTATTTCCTATTTCTTTTAAATATTTCATGACAGAATCTTCACTATAAATAAATTCGTAATTCTCCTCTATTCCATTATCTGTTATTACATCATCTTCCATATCACTGTCATCTACAGGTAATTGATCTTCGTCCAAGCAATCTCCTAACAATTCTCCATTATTCTCTTCGTACTTTAGAGAATAACTTTCTAATTCAGGTTCGCTAATCTCCTCAAAAACTTCCTTTACGTCTTTATCATTAATTAAATCCTGTTTTCTATTTTGGATAATATTTTGCTTATTTATCTCAAACATATTTTTGCTCCGTTTTTTATGAGTGAATACACTTTAAAGTACACACAATTCAACTCACTAATCTTAATCCTATAGTCTGTAGCTTTTAACATATTTCTCATTCTCTTAAATAAACTATTTTCTTGGTCCAACCTTTCTTTCATCATACTTTTGAGTCGCACTATATTTCCTATACCAAATTTGAATTTACAATCCTTACAGCAATAAATTCTCGTAATTCTTCTTTTTTCATTTCCAGCGACAGTACCAGTTCATCAAGCAAGCTTTCTTCTGCTAAATGAAGATATTTTTCATCACTTGCAGTTAGTCTCTTCCTTTCTGCTGTTCTTAGCTGTTTCCTTTGGTACAGTGTTTTAATGATTTTTATTAGTTCCCTGCAATCACATGTTCTGAATGCTTCCTTATAAATATCTTTATTTCGTTCATCCGGAATATCCAATATTTCAATGTTTATAATATCATCAATTAATGCCAAAGCATCTGTTTTTGAAATTATTGGTCTCATTATAACCTTTTCATTATCAGTAGGAGTAAATACTTTACTTCCTGTTTTATAAACCGGGGTTAACGTGTAATACAGTTTTTCTTTTGGTATACCTGGTAAATCCATTGGGCCAATTTTATCCACCCTGCATACACCATTATTTCCATAAACGATGTACTCTCCTACATCAAACATTCTCTCATCCTCCTTAATTTTCAAATTTTATTTCAATCGTCGATATACAGCCTCTAATTGTTACTTCCGACTTCTCAAATCTTTTTGGAACATTTATTCTACCAGCATTATCTATGATCGTCTCAAAAGTAATAACCTTTTTGCCTGTTGTTGCTTTTAATGAATTAACATTATCTGATAAATACAATATATTTTCGCCAACCCAAGCACCATAGATTTTTTGCTTCTTTTTCCTTAATTTATACTCTTTCGGTAATTCAAGCTTCGCCAAAGAAACTATTGTCTTTGCTTCTCCGATTGCAAACAATTCTATCGTCTCCTTCCCTCATAAAACCCAAGTGATATAAAAAAATATCAGAAGAACGATAACATTCTTCTGGTATTTTATAACTATTACTCAATATATCCACTTGTTTTGTAATTATTGTATTGCTTTTTAATTTTAACAACCAGAGATCCGTCAGCTTCCTTCTTTTTTTCTTCAATTACATATTTTGCTTTACCATTAAGCTTATTACAATACTTTTCGAAGTCCTTCTCTGGATTGGCATCATTTGCTGCATCAAACTTCATTGTTTGTAAAAGACACGCGCTTGTAATTCTTTTCAAGTTATTAACCCTCCTTTTTTTATATTATTATTTTAACACTTAATTTTTTTTAATGTCAGCAATTTTTAAGTTAAAAATTTATTTTTGTTACAATTTATAGTTATTTTTTCTATATATATTATGCATTTTTACTATACTATATCTTGCTTTCTATAGTTTATAGTCCATTTCTCCTGGGATTAATTTGTTTTTTAAACCTTCATGCCTCTTACGATTTTTGGATCTAACCAATCGGGTAGGAGGCTAGTCATTAGTTGACTAGCCGACCTCCCACACCGCACGTACGTACCGTTCGGTATACGGCGGTTCTTTAGTTTTCACAGATTTTTAGATAATAGTCGAAAAGAAAGAATTCATTGACCAGATTAAAGACAAGTTCGGATATAAAGGTGCGAAGGAAGCTCAGGATGTTTTAGACCTTGATAATTCATTATTTTCCAGTGGTGATCTGGATGATGATATCAAAAAAATATTCATGCAATCATTAACGCAAATATTATTTCATCAAAGAAAGAAGCATCTGAAAAATTCTCTAGAAAGAAAAAAACGAAGTCGCCAATCGACGAGTCCGTTTTATAGTAAATGATTTCGTTGTATAATTACTGCGGGCTAAATACACCCAAGCCTAAAATTGTAATGAGTCTGGTTTTCAGGAACTGGAAGCTCTTGAAAAACGTTCTTATAAACCAATGGAATATGAAGCCAATCTATTTGCCGCTGATCTTTTGCTTGAAGATGACGAAATTTTAACGTTATTATATTATTCTTACAAAGAATCATTTCTTTTCATAGATATAAAGAGCGAATGACGACATTATTAATGAATGGTTTTTTATTAGTTTACTTAGGAATCACGAAAAAGATACATTATTTCCCAATCCTACTAAACAAGGTGACAATCAAAATATCGTTTTAATACTAAATTATATGCAAAAATCATTTTCAGACTATAAGTCTAACCAAACTAGCTTGTTTTTTTACTATAGTGAACTACAAATGGGGCGTATACTCAGATACCATGTGGATCGGTCTCCCAGCCCCATTCGTTAGCCTCTAAATACCGATTCTTTTTCCCAAAATCATGTTCCCACCACCTGTATTAGTAAAATCATATGAAGTAAAAGTAGTAGAACCATAACATGAAAAACTAATAAAATCACAGGTATAACTCTCTAATAATTTAAAATCTTCAGGAATAGTTTGTAGTGAAATGTTGTTTCTCTCATATTCCTTTAATTTGTATGCTGGGTATTTGCCACCCGCCTGTACATCTGAATAAAAAAGGCTATTATGGATTTTATTCATGACTAACAACTGATCTTCTGGATCACATAAACACTAATAAGTCCATTTCTTTTCCTCCATCTGTTCATTTTTAATAGGAATCAAAGGTTTTGCCAACTTAATGTTACCATCCATCTTATTTAAATTACATGTTAATCGTATCTATTCACCTCCAATCACTAACATGTAACAAAATGCTACTCTTTTGTCTTATAAATCACTCTTTGAATATGTACCATTAAATACAGTTGTTCATCTGTAGTGATTTCATATCCATATGTTATTCTTAAATACTCTGATATTTTTTCAACGCAATAACAACAGATGTCAATTCTAAAAGTTATATTTAGTCATATTAACCAACTTCCATTGTATCAAAAAAAATCACACCTTTATGGCATGAATACGAAGTCATATCAAGGGCTAGTTATTTACTCACTTGATATTCAAAAAGAAAAAATCTTGAATAGTATTTAATAATGAAGCTAAATTCATAGTCCATCAGCGATTTCTGTCACCCTCTTCCCAAACTGCCTTTTGCATAAATATTGGTCACTTTGCGAGAAATTGAAAAGCTCTGAACTATTAGTTTTAATAAGTTACAGAGCTTTTGCAATCTTAAATTTCTAGAATTGCATCTAGCGCATTTCCTGTAGCTTCTAGAGCATTTCCTGTTTTAACAGAACCTCCAATTACTTTTACTTCACATAAATCCTTTATATCATCAGCCAATTTATTATTTGGTTTGTACCCAAAAGCGAGAACAACAGTTTCTGCTGGAATAACCTTTTCTGTCCCATTCGTATCAACGATAACACTATCTTCAGTAATTTCAAGAACCTTTGTATTTGTGAAAATCTTTGCCTCATATTCGCCTAATAATCTTTTATACTGTAAATCAGAAAAAATATTTGGAAGCATTTCAACAATTGAAACCTGACCATTTTCTCTAAATGCTATTGCAGTCGCTGTTTCAACTCCGACTTCTCCACCACCGCATACAACAACATTATCACCTGTTGCCACCTCTCCAAGCAACACTTCTTCTGCAGTATGTACGTGGGGAAGATTAATTCCTTTAATAGGAGGAACAAATGGGGTACCACCTGTAGCAACAATTACAGCATCTGGTTTTTCTTTTTCAACAATTTCTCTCGTTAAGCTTGTTTTATATCTTACTTCTATTTCTTTTTCCTTTACTTGCTTTTCAAGCCATGAAGTAAACAATGTTAATTCACCTTTTCCTGGCGGATATGCCGCAGATAGTAATTGACCTCCTAGTCGTTCAGTAGCTTCAAATATAACGACTTTGTACCCTCTTTCTACTCCAAGTATTGCTGCCTGTACACCACCTGGACCACCACCAGCGATATAAACTGTCTTTTTATTCTCGGTCTTTATGTTATCGATTTCACCTTCTCGTCCAACTGTAGGATTTACTAAACATGAACACATTTTACCTGTCAGCAGGTTACCATAACAACCCAAGTTACAATTAATACAATGCCTAATTGATTCTTCATTACCTGCTTTAACTTTATTAGGGAAATGCGGGTCTGCAAGCGAAGTTCTACCCATACCAATTAAATCTGCTTTTCGTGATCGAAGAATTACTTCTGCTACTCCTGCAGTAGTAATTCTGTTCGTGCACATAATTGGAATATTAACAACTTGCTTTATTAATTCCGCATAAGGTGCCACATAACCGTGCTTATACGAATCAATATCGTAATTACTATGAGATCCATAACTACCACTTGATACATTAATACATTGAAAACCTAAACTCTCTAAATTTACAGCAAGTTCCATGCTATCAAAGATGTCTCTTCCACCAAAAAAACCATCTCTAGAAGAAAGTCTGCAAGTAACCAAAAAATCATACCCAACTTTTTTTCTCACATCTTCGTAAACCTCTTTAACTATACGGAACCTATTTTTAAAGCAGCCCCCATATTCATCGGTTCTCTTATTAGTATGTGGTGATAAAAATTCAAATAAAAGATAACCATGCGCTAAATGAATTTCAGCTCCATCAAATCCGGATTTTTTTGCTCTGAGTGCTGCATCACCAAATTGAGAAACTATAAGATTTATTTCTTCTTTTGTTATCTCTTTAGGTATATCTTTTAGATATGGACATGGGATTGGACTTGGTGCTATCGGCTGGACACCTCCATTCACATAATGATTTGTTTGTCTTCCCGGATGATATATTTGGCAAATAATCTTGGTTCCGTATTTTTGAATTCTCTGAGTAAATTCTTTATTTAATAATATTTGCTCGTCATTGTAAAGGCCTGGAATTCGATCATATCCTTTTCCATTTTCATTGATTGCATAATCTTCTGTAATGATGAGCCCCCATCCCCCCTTTGCTTTTTCTTCATGATAACGCATATAACGTTCCGTTAGAGTACCATCTTGGTTGCAGTAATTTGTTACCATCGCTGTTACAGCCAAACGATTCTTTAGTTCTACATTGCCAATTTTCATAGTGCTAAATAAAGTATTGTACATATTTCTTCCTCCAATTTTTGATATACTTTTTATATATCTAATATATTGTATGAAGTAACTACAGAGTCAAGTTAAATTTTTCACATAGTTTTAACCGGTATTATTACCTCAACATACCTAAACCACTTATCATTTTCATGAAATCTTACTAACAATTCTCCTATTATGTCTCCATTTGTAGTCAGTTTATGTGATTTTAAATATTCTATTGAAGGTTCAAGCATCTTTATCGATAATTCATCTTTATCTCCTAAATCAATGACAGTATGTAAATATGTATTAGCATTCATAACTTGAACTTCTTTTGATAATGGTAGTTCTAAATATTCAAAATATTCCTTTTCTAAAGCAATAGACCAAAAATCCTGCTCCACATTTCCAGATATGTCATCAATAGCTACATGCATCAATGTCTTATAAAAAGGCTTTGTATTTAGCCACGATTTTAAAACATCATCATGGCAATTAAAATCAGAATAATCTTTTCCAGAACGTTCGCAACATTTGACATAATATATTTCTTTTTCCTTTTTGAACCAATAATTTCCTATGTTATACTTTGCACTTTCAATCCTTTCACCTAATGATTCTAAGTGCTTAAGTAATTTACTTTTGTATATAATTTCATCCTCTAGCACTGAACATTTACCAGATAAACGTTTGCTCAACAACTCCAATCCATCATAATGCATCATTTGTCTTACTTCTTTGACTGAGAACTCCATACTCCTATATTTTAAGCATTCTGCAAGTTCAAAGATATTCCATATATCATAATTCCTATAACTACTACTTTCTGTTCTTGCGGGGTCCAGAATATTTTCCTTTTCATAATATCTTATTGTCTCCACAGATAAATCAAATAACATAGATACCTGCCCTATTTTTAAGCTCATAGTGACCTCCTAACTCTATACTTACTTCACAGTAATAGTACCTTACTAGCCTTCGCTTGTCTCTAGTGATATAAGTGTCATCATCAAATCAATCATATGTTTACTTTTTTCTTTATCTTAGCCAGTCTAATAACTATACCATAAACATGGCTCTTTATCTATCTGATTATATCAATGGTCCAGCTACCTATGTCCACCACCAGAACCTTTTTTGTAAAAGTCATCATTCGGTCTACAAAAATCTTGTAAGTGGTAGACCAGCGGCTAAAAATACGTTTGCGTTTCTCATTCCTCTCCGCTCTAACTCCTTTGCGATTGCTGCCAAAGTTAAGATATAATAATTTTCATCCACTATCATAGTTGATTTTACTGTCAGCCTTTCTCCGCCGATTCTAAAATATTTCCCCTGATATTCCAAGAGATTTTCATATATGGCAGGCTCCGATGTGATTTCTCCCACTCCAGATGTAAATATGTGGCTTACTGTTTTCATCATGGAAAATCCATGGTCAACTTCGATAACTTCTATATGATTATGTTCCATTTGCTTTTTCCTCCTTGTGAAAATATGTTTTATAAATATCACCTCTACTCTAAATAGGATTAACCTACTTTCTTTGAATGCTTATATTTGATTTCTTATTACTTCTAAGTAAATTTTACTTAGTATGTCATTAATTAACAAATATGCAGAACTGTTTTATATCTTTCTTATCTGCTTCTAACTAATCTCTGCTCTTTTTTCGGTTGATGTCCATGCCATTCCTGAAGCAATTTTTCAATTAATTCTACTTTTTGCTTCTCTGTAAAATCCTTTGGAAAATATCTTTCTACTCTATCTGCTCTGATTTTAATCTGTAACTTTTGATTCGGCTTTTCTTCTCCCATGACTGCATAAATTGCATCGATATCCAGTTCTTCTGCCTGACTTAGTCTTTTTAATCGATTTGCTTGCGACAAGGAAGGTGTACATTGTTCCAAATCCATTACAGCATGAAGCTCATTCTGTTCTTCTTCTTTTAAGTAAGAGAGTTCCACCGCCACAGTAAATGCTATTTTTTTGTCATCTACCATGTCTAATATCTTTGGAATGAGGTTTGTCAATCGAATATAACGCTTAATTTGATGTACACTTTCTCCCGCTTGTTTGGCCAATTCTGTGTTACTCCTATATCCTTTCCGATTAATCTCATAATTAACAACTTTCCACTCTCCATTTTCGTCATATAGTGCTTTAAGTGGATATATTGTTAATGTATTATTATCTAACTTTGGCTCAACTTGGGCCGAAGTTAAATCCGTTCTCCTTCCTTGATACTTCATAGCACCTAATCTCATCTTATAAGCAAATGCTTTCTCGCTGGGTTTTAATTTTCTCTATGAAGATTACTGTTTACCATTGCTATAACAGCCTGATTATCATCTAAATCACGGATGATAACTGGAGCCTCTGTTATACCCGCCCATTCACAGGCAGCCTTTCTCCTATGCCCGGATATTAATTCATAACCATTACCGTCTGGCTTGGGTCTCGCTAATAAAGGAATCAAGATTCCATCCTTTTCAATACTCTGCATCAACTCAAATAATTCTGTGTTTGTTTCTACTTTAAATGGGTGATTTTTAAAACCACTTAGCTTATTTAACTGAACTATTGTGATTTTCTGGTCATTTTTAACTGTTTCACTTTCTGTCTCATGGTTGTCTTACCAAGAAGAATACATTTCTTCATTTTTATTCACCTACATCACCGCCTTCTCTTTTCCACTCATGTTTATATTTCTAATTCAAAATGCAAAAAGACCACTTACTTTCAAAAAGCTTGAAAATAAGCGGTCTGTACGACTTCTAATTATTTAGTTGAATGATAAAGAATTTAGTTTTTATGAAGAAATTATGAACTGTAGCTTCATGTGTTCCGAGACACCATATCAAGAACCACCGATACGTTTACCCCATCCGAAATTGCCTTTTTTCTCTCTTTTCGGTCGCTTTGTGAGAATTGATAAAATCGCTCAAAGTGCCTAAAATCAAGGAGTTTCAGGTATCTTTCCGATGTAGTAGTATTACTGTCTCCACATGCCTTGAGTGGGTAAAAAAGATGTCGTTTGAGCCTGGTGGGGCCTTGGCGGCAAGCTATACTTTTGTAAAATTAACCGTTTTAACCTTTATAATAACAATTTACTATTTAACTGACTTAATCTTTAAACCATATTTTGTTACTAGCTCAGGGCATTGTTCCAGTTTACGCTCGATGTCCTCGCCAGACCAAAAAATAATTGAGATTCGCTTTTCATTGTAAGAATTCAAATAATCAATTGCCTCCGGAGTAAAACCTTACTAAAAAAGAAGCAGCGTTGTAGATTATAAACTGTTCTACAACTCTGCTTCACCATTATTTTTCAAAAACAAATCATGATACTCTTCATTATTAGTATTATATAAAATTCACAATTAAATCCTCATACCTAATTCATAACCTTCTCGATTCGCAATATAAGCCGTACTTGTTTTTACAGCACCTGCAATTTTATGGAATTGTATGCCTGCTGCTTCAAGTTCGTTAGCTAATGTGACATCCGGTGTATATCCAAAAGCCAAAATAACGGTATCGCAAGGCAAAACTTTCTGACCATCTGCATCCTCAACAATAACAGAATCCTCTCTAATTTCCATCAGCTTAGTACCTGTCAATGTCGCAACATGATATTGGCGCATAGTTTCTTGAAGTTCAGTGTTGGGGGTTCCCACCAAATCATTTAGAATATTGGGTCGCATCTCAATAACAGTTGAAGCTCTGTCAATTGATGCTAAGAAAGCTGCTGTTTCACAACCCACTTCTCCTCCACCTGCAATTACATTGGAATTACCGGCATATTCTTTACCAACCAATACATCTTCAGCTACTTTAACATGGGGAAGATTGATACCTTTAATTGGCGGAACTATTGGTTTCCCACCGGTAGTTATAATCACTTCATCGTAGTTACCTTCTTTTATGGTGGATACATCCGCCTTTTTATTAAGAAGAAGATGAATCCCTTGTTCTCTGATCTGCCAATTTGCCCAGGTTAAAAATGTTGTAAAATCACCTTTATTTGGACCATATGCAGCTGAAACAAACTGACCGCCTATTCTGTCTCTGGATTCGTAAAGGTCTACTTCATGTCCTCTGCGTGCAGCGGTAATGGCAGCTTCCAGACCTGCCGGACCGGCTCCAACAACAGCGATTTTTTTAGCTTTAGAAACTTTCGTATAATCGACGATATATTCTTTTCCAACTTCCGGATTAACAAGACAAGAAACCTCACCTTCAACAAACAGACCATTGGCACAACCTTGAAGACAGCCAATACAATAACGAATATGACCAAACTCACCATTTTGTGCCTTATTAGGAAGTTCTGGATCGGCTATCGAACCACGACCCATAGCGATAAAATCTGCTTTTCCTTGCACAAGAATTCCATCTGCCATTAAAGGGTCATTAATCCTATTGACTGTGATTACCGGAATATTGACAATCTCTTTGACTTCTTTTGCGTAGTCAGCACCTAATGCATGCTTTTGATTATAAGATGCAATAACAACTCTTCCGCTGGAATGATATACTCCATTACTCACATGAAGAGCATCAAATCCCCATTTTTCAAATAATTTAGCAAGCACTCTTGTTTCAGATATATCCCGTCCACCAGGGACATCTTCAAAGGCAGAGAAGCGTATGATTATAGGGTAATCTTTTCCAACTTGACTTCTCATCTCATCCATTATTTCTTTTATGATATGCGCTCTGCTTTCAAGACATCCGCCATATTCATCAAATCTATGGTTAATGTATAAGGAAAGGAATTCTGCAAGAAGATATCCATGACCTGCGTGAAGTTCAATACCATCAAATCCTGCTTCTTTTGCACGTCTTGCTGTCGCACCAAATTCTTTAATAATTTGATGAATTTCATCAATTGTCATTTCTCTCGGATATTCTCTAATAATCGGACATGGAATAACACTCGGAGCAATAGGTTGAACACCAGCTGCTTCTATACAAGACTGTTTTCCAGGGTGATAAATCTGGCAAAAAACCTTTGCTCCAGCAGCATGGATTCTGTCAGTAAATCTTTTGTGACTGCTTATTTGTTCATCTTTAAAAAGACCGGGGATATTGGTATATCCTTTTGCAGTTGGATTAATTGCATAATCTTCCGCTATTATTAGCCCCCAGCCACCTTTTGCTTTTGCTTCATGATAAGCAATGTAACGTTCGGTCGCATCACCATTGTCATCACAGTAATTTGTCACCATTGCAGGAACAACCAGTCGATTTTTAATGGTACAGCTTCCAATGTTGAAGGGTGTAAATAATTTTTCGTACATTTTCTTTCTCCTTTACAATATAAATATTGATATTTTTTTGTCAATGTGTATATTGTAAACTCCGTACCTAGTACGGAGTCAAGAAGTAAATATACTATTATTCAATCGGTATCCAAAAACCAATGTATCTTCTAAATCCATTTTTCTCGTGAACTCTTGCTAGAAGAACACCGACAATGTCACCGTTGATTACATACCCATTTTCATTCACATATTGTTTCAGCGGTTCTAGAAGATGGATATTAAAAGAACCTTGTTCTGTAGCATATAGTACGGTATAGAGAGCTTTAACAGAATTAATCTTATCCGCACAAACTAATATTTCATCCTCTAATAAATTGATAAACTTTTCTTCAATTCCAATGGCCCATAAATAATCATCTGCAAAAGCTTGCTCTTGCTCAAATATTTCTTCTTTTCTAACTATTACCAATCCATTAAGAAATGAATAATAGTTATCGTACCAATATTTGGTATTTTTTTGCAATTTTTGTTCAAGAAAATAATCGTGCCCTTGTCTATGTTTGAGATAATAAAAATTTGGCATCTCGACTATTTTAAATTGATTCAGATAAAATGGAATCTCTCTTAAATGTTCAATATATTCCTTATTTCTAATTGTCAGTGCCTGATAATACTTTTCTCTTTTTATATAATGATCTTGCAGATTTTCAAACCTTTTTAAATATGCATCTAAATCATCCTGAACGAAAATTTCCTTAATCGCATTCCTTGAGAGCTCACATTCTTTAAATCGCCTGTATTCTAATAAATAGTTAATATCCCAAACATCATAATAATGATAATTTCCTTGCTTTTCAGGAGTAATAATACCTAACTTGACATAATACCTGATTGTATCAATCGGGATGTTCGTAATTTTTGAAACATCCGCTATTAAATATTTCATCCCTGCTCCTCCTACTTACTTATTTGTTGCCATTCCTTATGAAAATTTACTTAATTCTAATTTTTCTGTCGATTAATTTCATCTTATGCTTAAGTTCTTTTCGTATGGACTATATATCTTTTTGCAATTTGAAGGATTATTCCGGCTTACCAAATCGCTGATAATCATGTGCTAACTTTTCACAAGTATATTTATTAATAAATTCTGGATGCATTCTAATTTCAATTTTGGAGTAATCCTCAAACGTTAAAATATTAGCTATCTTTTTTATAAAGTCTGTTCCCAGTTCAACTGCCTGCGGAAATCCTGCTTTTCTGGCTGCAATCAAAGTTTTGCTATACACTATAAAATAAAGGAAGATGACCGAATAATTAACCGTGCAGCTTATATTGTCCTAGGTGTTACTCTGGATGGAACAAAAGATATATTAGGTATAACAATAGGAGCTAATGAATCCTCAAAGTTTTGGCTAGGAAAGCTCAATGATTTGAAAAACAGAGGGTTAGCAGATGTGCTATTTTTCTGTGTAGATGGACTTTCAGTATTTAAAGAAGCAATAAATTCCGCTTATCCTAAGGCTCAGGTACAAAGATGTATTATTCACATGCTGCGCAATTCCTTTAAGTATGTATCGTATAAAGATAACAAAAAGTTTGCTTCTGATTTCAAGGCAGTATACAAGGCACCAAATGAAGAACTGGCAATATCAGAGCTCGAGTCGTTGAAAGAGAAATGTGGAAAGAAGTATCCCTATGCGTCTGACTTTATATTTTTCCAAAATATTATCTATATTCATCCTATCTCCGAATAAACTGAAATTTATCTCAAAATATTATTGACACGCCTTAATAAGATCATGATGCCAACAGTCGCTTCTCTGCCTTTTTGAATATTTTCTGATAGAGTTTGATTATAAATCCCACAAGGAATGCTGCAATGATTGTACCTTCGCGTACACCCTCCAGCTTTCCCAGGGATACCAGACAGATAATTCCCGCAAGAACGCTCATTGTGAAATCAGTCGCAACCTTAACATTCGAATACGGTTTTTTGCAGACCTGCGCAATTGCCTTAATGAACGCATCTCCTGAAAGCATTGCCACATCTCCCACAAGTTCCATATATACGCCAAATGCGAGTATCAAACAACCAACAATAAAAAAAATGAGTCTTTGAATATAGGTATCGAACTTGACATTACGAAGCAGGAACATAGAAAAATCTGTCAAATATCCATAGACAAACGCCAAAACAGCCTGAATAATCAATTCTGAAATGACACATTGTCTGCGTAGCAGCACAAGCTGCACAATGATCTGAAAGTAACAGAACAGCACCAAGACGCTTCCAAAAGACAGCGTTGGAATAGCAAGGGACAGAGAATAGGGTATTGAAGAAACAGGCGATGTCCCGAGTCCTGCTCTCGTTGTGAAGGCAACGCCAAATGAGCAAATCATAAGGCCTAACAGTAAAAAAACATATCTTCTTCCGAGATGATCCTTATTACCCAGGAGATTTTTTAATGTCTGATTCATGAAGTAGTCCTCCTCTTTGTATAATTCATATCAATGATATTTTCCATACGTTTAAATTGCTCTAGTAACTGTTCTTTTTCTTCCTCCGAAAACCCCTTAAATAGGATTTCACCTGTAGCAGTTACGTTATTTTTTAGTATCGTATAAAGCTTTTCACCTTTTTCGGTTAAGAATACCTGGACTGATCTTTTGTCATTCTTTGATACTGTTGTTGACAGAATATCCTTTTCTTTTAACTTATCAACCAACTTTCTTGCTGCTTGATGTGTCACTCTAAGATGTAATGCTAAATCTTTTATATTTTTTCCATCATTATTCGCAAAGTATAAAATTGTCTCTGATTGTGAAAGTGTAAGATTATACTTTTTCAAATCATCTAAGCGAATATTGTTTAAAGCATTACCTGCTTTCATGAGTAATCTTCCAATTACAAAATCAATATTATACATACTGCCTCCTTGTACAACCGATTGTATATATTATATCTCTCGAATTACAGGTTGTCAAGGTTCCCGTTTGTGTCAAGCGTTTATTGGCAAATCCCTAAGGGATATTTTTACATACAGTCT
>CAUQEW010000044.1:0-34386 GCA_963517115.1 uncultured Lachnospiraceae bacterium
CTATCTTCTAGCCGGTGTTTTGGTAATGGGTTCAGCCACTAGGCTGAACTGTAACGTTGTTTCTTTTCCTATTGTTGATGGGACGGTTTTTGTAGGAGCTGGTGGGAGGACCTTTGTGAATATGAAAACCGATTGATTCGTGCTAGCATTTCTAAGGCTCTGAATTCACTTGAAACAGTCAGAACGCGCAAAAACTCCTCACCATATAGTATAAAAAGCTACACGGTAGCTTTTTATACTATATGCTTCGTCAAACATTTGCGCTCGCGCGATTTATCGCGCGTCTTCCTTGATCGTTACTTCAGAGCCTAAGAATAGCACGCACAAATCAAATGGTTTCCATATCCACACAGATCCTCCCGCCAGCTCCTGCATAAACCTGCTGACTAGAAAAATATAGTGTGAAAATAACAAGTGCTTCAAAGAGACTAATCTCTGATACTTTCTTAACTGCAATCGATTGCAATAATAAACAGCTTCATAAAATAGCTTATTAAAAATGGCGCATACATTAGCAATTAAGCAAATCAAACAATCTCAACTAAATAATATAATCGGTGTTTATGTTTGCTGCATTATATTGAAAGAATTTATTTAAAGATTAAACTCTTTCACAACACATTATTGATTTCTGTATGTTTTTGAGCAGATCGTAAAATATGCTCTGCTCGATTGAATGTTTCATTTAGTTCGTATTAGTGAAAAGTTGTGACGACATATCTGAAAATTGTGAACTAAATTTTATCTATCGGAATACAAGTCCAACTGCAGATTGTAAAAGTATCAACGCTAAAATCACATTTACAACTCTGAAATGTTTTAAATATGTCTTTTGAAATATTCCTCCAAAGAATACCCATGTCAAGGTTGCAATGGTACCTATTGTAGCAATAAACATTTCAAAAAACAAAAGCATAACTAATGATGTATAATAAGGAACAACATAACCAGCTAGAGCTGTAATGCCAAATAAAAATATTTTTACATTTGCAATCTGCAAAAAAAATCCGCTCCAGAAAGAAGGCTTATTATCTTCTGACCTATTATCTGGCTTACTAAGTGCAATATGAATAGCAAGCCATATAATGTAAATTGCTCCAACGTATTTAAGTACAAACATGACAGGATGTAATAGCTTATCTAACCCAAAAGTAAAAGATGCACAAAATGCTTGTACAAAATAATACCCTGTAAATATTCCAAAGAATAAATGCTTCCCTTTTTCCCATCCATAATTGATCATAGTATTCAATGCCAAAATATTGCCTGGTCCTGGCGTGAACGCATTAATCAAAATATAAATCAAAAATGCTAGTATTGCTTGAATATCCATATTAATTACACTCCTTAATCTTATCAGACATTCCAGATAAAAATCCTATAATGCCATTAATTTCTCAATATTTATTATTATAAAGCATTATCTTGATATAGTATAATCCCAAATAAATATAGCTCGATATAGATTATAACTATATCAAGCTATTTATATATATTCTTATCTTATAAATTAAAGTTTCATTATCACTTAAAGTTCCATTGCAATCTTTTTTAATGCTTCCAAATATATTTCACCAAGCTTAGTCAATGTCACATTTTTATGTTTTATAATGCATATTCGAATGACTTCATCCACATTAAGTGGCACTGCAATAATGTTATCTCCATGCAGATATTTTGGAAAAACTCCAGAAGATATAGTATAACCATTGAGACCAATCATGAAATTTACAATAGCTGCCCTGTCACTCACTTTGATGCTTTTCTTTACACTTCTTGTACTTAAAATTTCCTCAGAAAAATAAAAAGAATTATATACACCCTGTTCATAAGAAAGGCATGGATATTCATCTAATTCATTTAAATCAATAATTTTCTTATCAGCCAATGGATGATTTTTACAAATACCACCTTTTCTATGTTCTGTAAAATAAAAATTTCATCTACAATCGCAGACTTATTGCTACTTTGGTTAGTCGTTTTTTATCCAGCTATAAAAGCATACTAAATTTTATTTTTGTATTCTATTATAATTATATTTTTATAACTAGAAATTAATAATCTTATTTCAAACATTAAGTACACAATAAGTTACTCAAATTGTGACGCTATTGATTAAAGAAATCAATTAGCTCATCTAGTAATTTATTTCTATCTTTCGTCAATACTATAGAAACTCGCTTTCATGAGTTTTAAAAAAGTCATAATAGCTCCGTACATTTTCCAAATCTGTCCAACGTTCTATCTCTACAGGATTCTTATCAAGGTTATAAATTCTTGCTCCCCGCATGGCAAGCAGGAACGGTGAATGAGTCGATATAATAAATTGACATCCAAAAAATCGTGCTGACTCCTCAAGAAAGCTCATTAATTCCATTTGCCTCTTTGGAGAAAGGCTGTTTTCAGGCTCGTCCAGTAAATACAGTCCATTTTCCCCGATTTTTTCAGTAAAATAAAGATAAGCACTTTCCCCATTGGAATACTCACGGACATTGTCCATCAATTCCCCCCGGACAAAACGTGACTGGGTTTTTCGTCTGGAATTATTCACTTTTTTCAACTGCTCATAGTCAGCCATTGAATTCATCTGAAATTGGGAGTACTTCGCATCTAGGTATTCATCAAATAATTCTTCCCGCTTTAGGTCAATACCATCATTCAGGTTACGGATGTTCAGCATGTAATCAAATACATCATCGCTTGTAATAATTCTGCTATTTTCCGGAATATCCTCTTCCTCTTCCGTATTCATGCTACACATTTTGACATAGTCAGGGAAGAAGTTCGATTTATTATAGACAGCATCACGGCTAATGCCTGCCTTTTCAGCAATGACATTCAGTGCCGTGGATTTTCCCGAACCGTTCCCTCCATATAAGATGGTAACTGTATCGAAATCCAGCCTGTCCAGATCATGCTTCGATAATATCTTAAACGGATAATATGAATCATAGCAGGTTCTTTTTATATCCATAAAAAAGTTAAATTCCATGTCAGCATTCGGGAAGGTAAAGCTCTTTAAGTAAATCATTCTATTCTCTATTCTCCTAATTTTACTTTGATATGTTATTATAAAATGTTGCAAACTAATTATAGTCTTTTTTTAATATTTTCTTTCCTAAGTTCCATTTAAGAAATAAATTTATATCGTTAATTGAATCAATAATTCTCCATTCATATTCCTTGCTATTTCATCAAAATTGCAGTTGCCTTCCATTATGAAAACTGCACTTTTATCTGAAACTATATATTCCATCATTTCAATTCATTTTTCAGCTACTCTATTTCTACTGGCGGAATATATGGATAATCTCCATTCGTCCTTTCATGCCTGTTTGATTTTGGTTTAGCTGCTAGCCCTTGAACCGACATACTCCCTACATGCTCAATAGATATTATTTTCCCTGTTAATACTGCCTGCAGCTCATTTGATATTCGCTCAAATTCATTTTTCCATTCCGGATTATAATCCTCTACTATCACATGCTTTGTGTTCATTTATATCTCCATTTCATTAATATTTACCATTTTACACCATATTATTAATGATTACTACTCTAATTTACAAACAGAATACTTGATGAGTTCTCAAGATTATCAATGCTACCTATAAATGATTTATCCAAACTTGACAGCCCTAGCTGTCCGATGCTTGCTAAGAAAAACGGAACAGTTACTGCGGTACTTCATAAAAAGTATCAACATAACTGGTATTGTTTTTATAAAAAGTATCACCGTAGATGGTATTATTTTTAAAAATAAAGTATCACTATGCTCCAAAATGACTGGTCGTTTTTGTCTTTCTTGCGATATATCCATCTAAAACATGACTTATACCACATACTATATAGATGACGAAGAATATATAAATTGGATAGTGGCTGTATAAAACAGTAGGGTGTGTCTGAGCCAAAGATTACAAATAGAAAAGCAGTATATCATCAAGTGAAGATATACTGCTTTCTATTTATTAAGTTTTCTATTATTTAGATATTTATTACTTTACAGTAATTGTATATCATGTTGTTGTAGTAATTGCTTTGTAGTAATTATTTTCTGCTATCAAGGAAATCTTCGTCTGAGAGTTCTTCATCTTCTAAGAAATCTTCATCTTCAAATTCTTCTTCAGCAAATTCTTCGTCATCTAATTCTTCTTCAAACTCATCTAGTGTCAGAGTATCCTTATCATCAAAAGCTTCTTCAGATATATTAAAGGTTTCATAATCATCGTCATCATAATCTTCAGAGATCATTAATTCTTCATCCATATCAGTATCAAGTTTTACAGAACGATATCTCTTCATTCCTGTACCTGCTGGAATTAATTTACCTAAGATAACATTTTCCTTTAGACCAATCAATGGATCAATCTTTCCGTTGATTGCAGCTTCTGTTAATACTTTTGTAGTCTCCTGGAAGGATGCAGCTGATAAGAAGGAATTTGTAGCTAAGGATGCCTTGGTAATACCAAGCATAACCTGTTTACCATCCGCGATTTCTAAGTTCTCATTAGTCAGCTTCTCATTCATATCATCATAATCTAATGTATCAATTAACTTACCAGGTAAGAATTCTGAATCACCGCTATTCTCGATACGAATCTTCTTAAGCATTTGACGAACAATTACCTCAATATGCTTATCATTGATTTCAACACCTTGTAAACGGTATACTCTTTGTACTTCTTGAAGCATATAATCCTGTACAGCTCGAACGCCTTTAATCTTTAGAATATCATGAGGATTAACACTACCTTCTGTTAACTCATCACCAGGTTGTAGTATATCGCCATCCATAACCTTAATTCTAGAACCGTAAGGAATTAAATATGCCTTAGCTTCTAATGTTTCATCGCTGGTTATAATAACTTCTCTCTTCTTCTTCGTATCCTTAATTGTTACAACACCACCAAATTCAGCTATAATTGCAAGTCCTTTTGGCTTTCTAGCTTCAAAAAGTTCTTCAACACGAGGAAGACCTTGTGTAATATCATCACCAGCAACACCACCAGTATGGAATGTACGCATAGTAAGCTGTGTACCAGGTTCACCGATTGACTGAGCAGCAATAATACCTACTGCCTCACCAACTTGAACAGCCTCACCAGTTGACATATTAGCACCATAGCACTTCGCGCATACACCAATGTGTGATTTACAAGATAGAATAGTACGAATCTTAACTTTTGCATTCAAGCCTGCTTCATCGATTTTTTTGGTAGCCATAATTTTAACAGCTCTTTTTGGTGTAATCATATGATTTGCTTTTACAATTATCTCGCCATTATCATCACAGATGGTTTCACAGGAGTATCTACCTGTAATTCTCTCTTCTAGTCCTTCAATTACTTCATTACCATCTGAGAAAGCTTTAATCCACATACCTGGAGATTCTTTACCTTCACAGCAGTCAACCTCACGAATAATTAAGTCCTGAGATACGTCAACTAAACGACGTGTCAGGTATCCGGAATCGGCTGTACGAAGAGCAGTATCAGATAGTCCCTTTCTAGCACCATGTGCAGAAATAAAGTATTCCAATACGTCAAGTCCTTCACGGAAGTTGGATTTGATAGGTAACTCAATGGTACGACCTGAAGTATCAGCCATCAAACCACGCATACCGGCAAGCTGTTTAATCTGCTTATCAGAACCACGGGCACCAGAGTCAGCCATCATATATATATTATTATATTTATCAAGACCACTTAGAAGTGCTTCCGTAATATTATCATCGGCTACTTTCCAAGTATCAATTACTGCTTTATATCTTTCTTCTTCTGTCATTAAACCACGGCGGAAATTCTTAGCTACTTCTTCCACTCTTAATTCTGCTTCGGCAATGATAGTTTTCTTCTGAGGTGGTACTGTCATATCTGATATAGATACTGTCATTGCAGCTCTGGTAGAGTATTTATAACCCAAAGATTTGATAGCATCCAAAGTTTCAGCAGTAGTGGTTGCACCATGAATATTAATACATTTCTCTAAAATCTTCTTTAACTGTTTCTTAGCAACAAGGAAGTCAATCTCTGGTAGCAAGAAATTCTCTGGTTTGGTTCTATCTACAAAACCTAAATCCTGGCTTATAATCTCATTGAAGATAAAACGACCTAAAGTAGATTCAATTGTTTTGTTTTCTAAGAAGCCTTGACTATTGATACCTGTTCTTCTTACTTTAATTCTAGCATGTAAAGTAACAGCACCATTCTCATAAGCCAATATGGCTTCATTTACACTCTTGAAACAATGTCCTTCGCCCAAATCGCCTGGCTTTTGAAGTGTCAGATAATAGATACCAAGTACCATATCCTGTGAAGGAACGGCAACTGGAGCACCATCGGAAGGCTTTAACAAGTTATTCGGAGATAAAAGCAAGAATCTACATTCTGCTTGTGCTTCTACAGATAATGGTAAATGAACCGCCATCTGATCACCATCGAAATCGGCGTTGAACGCTGTACAAACCAATGGATGTAATTTAATTGCCTTACCCTCTACTAATATAGGCTCGAATGCCTGAATACCTAATCTATGAAGTGTAGGCGCACGATTCAGCATAACCGGATGTTCGCGGATTACCTCTTCTAATACATCCCAAACTTCTGATTGAAGTCTTTCAACCATCTTCTTAGCAGATTTTATATTGTGTGCGGTTCCCCTTGTAACTAATTCTTTCATTACGAAAGGTTTGAACAATTCTATTGCCATTTCTTTTGGAAGTCCACACTGATAAATCTTTAATTCTGGTCCAACTACGATAACGGAACGACCTGAATAGTCAACACGTTTACCAAGTAAGTTCTGACGGAATCGTCCTTGCTTACCTTTCAACATGTCAGATAAGGATTTTAATGCACGATTACCAGGACCTGTTACCGGTCTTCCTCTTCTACCATTATCAATTAATGCATCTACAGCTTCCTGAAGCATTCTCTTTTCATTACGAACGATGATATCAGGTGCACCTAATTCAAGCAATCTCTTTAAACGATTATTACGATTAATAATTCTTCTGTATAAATCATTCATATCTGAGGTTGCAAAACGTCCACCATCTAATTGTACCATAGGTCTTAAATCCGGTGGAATAACAGGAACTACTGAAAGAATCATCCATTCCGGTCTGTTTCCGGATTCTCTGAACGCTTCAACAACTTCTAGTCTTTTAATAATTCTTGCTCTTTTTTGACCGGTAGAATCCTTTAGACCTTTTTTAAGGTCTATGGATTCAGCTTCTAAATTAATTGCTAGTAAAAGTTCCTGAATTGCTTCAGCGCCCATACCAACTCTAAATTTATTACCATACTTTTCGTAGGCTTCTCTATATTCTTTTTCGTTCAATACTTGTTTGTATTGCAAATCCGTATTAGCTTTATCTAAAACGATATAAGCTGCAAAGTAAAGTACTTTTTCCAAAGTTCTTGGTGAAAGATCTAAAATAAGACCCATTCTACTTGGAATTCCTTTAAAATACCATATATGGGATACCGGTGCTGCAAGTTCAATATGGCCCATTCTTTCTCTACGAACGCTGGCCTTTGTTACCTCAACACCACATCTATCACATACTACACCCTTATATCTGATTTTTTTATATTTTCCACAATGACATTCCCAATCCTTGCTTGGCCCAAAAATCTTCTCACAGAATAAACCGTCTTTTTCCGGCTTTAAGGTTCTATAATTAATTGTCTCAGGTTTCTTAACTTCGCCCCTAGACCATTCTCTGATCTTTTCAGGAGAGGCTAAGCCAATTTTGATTGCGTCATATGTGATCTCTTGAACACTTTCGTTATTTGCTACTTCTGGCATCATCTGGCACTCCCTTTCATTTAGTCATGAATTATTCTTCGAAGTCATCATCCATTTCACTAAGTTCAACGTTATCCTCTTCAAATGTATCAAAGAAGCTTTCTTCTTCTTCCGGCGTTGTCTCTCTATATCCGGCATCACCATAATCTTCATCATACCTAAAGTTGGTGTCTCCCTCAATTAATGGTGTCAATTCTCCATCACCAAAATCAATATTCTCTGTCATCTTAACTTCTCGACCATTTTCATCTAATACGATAACATCAAGTGCCAATGACTGTAATTCCTTTAGGAGTACCTTGAAGGATTCAGGAATACCTGGTTCTTGAATGTTTTCACCTTTAATAATGGCTTCATAAGTCTTAACACGGCCTGTAACATCATCTGATTTTACAGTTAAGATTTCTTGTAATGTGTAAGCAGCACCATAAGCCTCTAGTGCCCAAACTTCCATCTCACCGAATCTCTGTCCACCAAACTGTGCTTTACCACCGAGTGGCTGTTGTGTAACAAGAGAATAAGGTCCAGTAGAACGTGCATGAATCTTATCATCAACCAAATGGTGAAGTTTCAAGTAGTGCATGAAACCTACTGTTACTGAGCTATCAAAGAATTCTCCGGTACGTCCGTCGCGAAGTTGTACTTTACCATCACTATTAATCGGAACACCTTTCCATTCTTCTCTATAATCTTTGTTATTTTCTAAGTAATCCATAACTTCTGGATCTAATATATCTTTATATTTCTTTTCAAAGGTCTTAATATCCGTATTCACATAATCATTGGCTAATTCCAATGTATCCATGATATCATATTCATTAGCTCCATCAAATACAGGTGTAGCAACCTTGATGCCAAGCGCTTTCGATGCTAAGCTTAAATGAATCTCAAGCACCTGTCCGATATTCATACGAGAAGGAACACCCAAAGGATTTAATACGATATCTAGTGGTCTACCATTTGGTAAAAATGGCATATCTTCTACTGGTAATACGCGTGATACAACACCCTTGTTACCATGACGACCAGCCATCTTATCTCCAACTTGAATCTTTCTTTTTTGTGCAATATATACACGAACTGTCTGATTCACGCCAGGTGATAAATCATCGCCATTTTCCCTTGTAAATACCTTAGCATCTACGATAATTCCATATTCACCATGTGGTACTTTTAAGGAGGTATCTCTAACTTCTCTCGCTTTTTCACCAAATATAGCACGTAGAAGTCTTTCTTCTGCTGTCAGTTCTGTTTCTCCCTTAGGAGTTACTTTACCAACTAATATATCCCCAGCACGAACTTCCGCACCGATTCTGATAATACCTCTTTCATCCAAATCTTTGAGAGCATCATCACCAACACCTGGAACGTCTCTTGTAATTTCTTCTGGTCCCAATTTGGTATCTCTTGATTCTGCTTCGTATTCTTCAATATGGACTGAGGTGTAAACATCCTCTTGTACTAATCTTTCACTTAATAGAACAGCATCCTCGTAATTATAACCTTCCCAAGTCATAAATCCGATTAATGGATTCTTACCTAACGCCAATTCTCCTTGTGAAGTAGATGGTCCATCTGCTATTACCTGACCAGCTTCTACTCTATCACCCTTCAATACGATTGGTCGTTGATTAATGCAAGTACCTTGGTTACTTCTTGCAAACTTTAAAAGCTTATACGAAGTCTTAGTTCCATCATTGTTTTTAATTAAAATATCTCTTGAAGTTGCTCTCTCAACAATACCAGCTTTCTTTGCAACAGCACAAACTCCTGAATCAACTGCTGCCTTTACTTCCATACCGGTACCTACAACAGGTGATTCTGTAACTAATAATGGAACTGCCTGACGTTGCATGTTAGAACCCATTAACGCACGATTCGCATCATCATTTTCAAGGAACGGAATCATAGCAGTTGCTACAGAGAATACCATCTTAGGAGATACATCCATCATATCTATCTTAGCTTTTTCAAACTCAGATGTTTCTTCTCTAAAACGTCCTGAGATATTATTGCCTACAAAGTATCCCTTCTCATCCAATGCTTCATTGGCTTGAGCTACAACATATTTATCTTCTTCATCTGCTGTCAAATACCTTACTTCATCGGTTACTCTTGGATTCATAGGGTCGGTTTTATCTACGATTCTATATGGTGCTTCAATAAATCCATATTCATTAATTCTTGCATAAGAAGCCAAAGAGTTAATTAATCCAATGTTAGGACCTTCAGGAGTTTCAATTGGGCACATTCTTCCATAATGAGAATAATGAACATCTCGAACCTCAAAACCAGCTCTATCACGAGATAAACCACCAGGTCCCAAAGCTGACAAACGTCTCTTATGGGTTAATTCACCTAAAGGATTATGCTGATCCATAAACTGGGACAACTGTGAACTTCCGAAAAATTCCTTTACCGCTGCGGTTACAGGCTTAATATTGATTAAGGACTGAGGACTAACCCCTTCCAAATCTTGCGTAGTCATTCTTTCACGAACCACACGTTCCATTCTTGAAAGACCAATTCTATATTGATTCTGCAATAATTCACCAACGGCTCTGATTCTTCTGTTACCTAAATGGTCGATATCATCTGCATTACCAATCCCATATTCTAAATGAATATTATAGTTAATGGATGCAATAATATCTTCTTTGGTAATATGTTTTGGAATTAATTCGTTAATATTTTTCTTAATTGCTGTCTTTATATCTTCTATATCACTGAATTCATCTAAAATGCTCTTAAGTACTGGGTAGTATACTTCTTCCGTAACGCCCAACTCTTCCTTATCTACATCTACGTAACAAGCCAAATCAACCATTAAGTTAGATAGGACTTTTACATTACGCTCTTCTGCCTGAACGATAATGGATGGAACTGCAGCATTTTGAATTTCATTTGCAATCTCTTCTGTAATTACTTTGCCGGCTGTACCAATAATTTCACCGGTTTCTTTATTAATAACATCCTCAGCAAGGGTAAAACCAATGACACGATTCTTTAAAGCTAACTTCTTATTAAATTTAAATCTACCAACCTTAGCAAGATCATATCTTCTTGAATCAAAAAACATACTGCTGATTAAGGATTCTGCACTTTCTACAGAAAGTGGTTCACCCGGACGTAGTTTCTTATATAATTCAAGTAAACCATCTTGATAATTATCGGAGGAATCTTTGGCTATACTTGCTACTATTTTTGGTTCTTCACCAAATAATTCTTCAATTTCAACATTGCTTCCGATACCAAGTGCACGAATCAGAACGGTAATAGGAACCTTTCTATTTCTATCCACACGTACATAGAAAACATCATTGGAATCTGTTTCGTATTCTAACCATGCTCCTCTATTTGGGATTACAGTAGATGAATACAATCTTTTACCAATCTTATCGTGTCCAACTGCATAATAGATACCAGGGGAACGTACTAACTGGCTAACAATAACTCTTTCAGCGCCGTTAATAACAAATGTTCCTGTTTCTGTCATTAATGGTAAATCGCCCATAAAAATATCATGCTCATTGATTTCATCGTTCTCTTTGTTGTGAAGTCTGACTTTAACTTTAAGAGGAGCTGCAAATGTTGCATCTCTTTCCTTGCATTCTTCAATTGAATATTTTACATCATCTTCGCAAAGCGCAAAATCTACAAATTCTAAGCTTAAGTGTCCACTATAATCTGCTATTGGAGAAATATCATCAAATACTTCCTTCAGTCCTTCATCTAAAAACCATTGATATGAGTTTTTCTGAACTTCAATAAGATTTGGCATTTCTAATACTTCTTTTTGCCTCGAGTAGCTCATTCTTACGCCGTTACCAATTTTGATTGGACGCATCCTGTTTTTATCCATTGACGTTTTCACCCCTTGATATTTTATTAATATTCTCTAATATTTCTAAAGCATAAACAATTACTTGTTTTCGAAATATTCTTGAATAATTTTATGAAAATACTTTTCATTTATATTTATATGTGCTATAATATTAATAGTTAGGCATACCACAGCACAATAGTGCATCTTTCATGCTATCATATATTTTTCAAGCTGTCAACACTTTTTTGTTGACTTTTTCTATTTCCTCCTACTTTCTATCAATTTACCCAATATATCAGTAACTATACAATGAATATTCAAGTTAGCAGGTCCCCCTACTTTGAGTTGTTGGCTTTAGGTTGGTGGAGGATGGGTTGGCTTACACTATAAATTATTGCTTTAGTTTTTGACAACAGGAGGGTTTGCAGGTATATATTAATAGAATTTTTCTGTTGCTATGACACTTTCAGCGAATCGTGCGCTTTGATTGAACAGCAAAACCGGCTGTTCACTCTAATCGTACGATTGGCTGAAAGTGTCTACGCAAACGAAAAATTCTTTATTAATATATACCTGCAAGCCCTCCTGTTGCTGTAGATTATTGATGAATTTATAGTGGAATATCAATGTTGGCTCCACCAAATCGTTGTAGATGATTGTATTAGGAAAAAGGGCAAAACGTAAGTCATAATATGTTATCATTTAAGACCTAAGAAATTACGTTACCGCTTAAGGCTTAAGAAATAGGTAGTATTAATCTTTTAAATTATTATTTTCAACCTTCATTATATATTTAATTAGGAATGAATAAAATCTTTCAAATTAGACTTAATAATATAATCTAGTTCTTGTATATTCGCGAGTTTGGTTTCGGTAAATAAGAAGCCGAATATTGGAAATGATTGATAATCTACTTTTCTTAAACAGAGTACTTTTTCAAATTTCTTGCACAATAACTCATAATCAAAATTATGAATGGGTATATTGCTATAATTATCTGGCTTATTCAGAACAATTAATGCAAAAATTTTATCTTCCTTTTCCGATAACAAGGTTTCCCAATCAGGCTTCTTATCAATTAGGAAATAATCATAGGTTCTGAAACCAAAAGCAAAATATGTAAGGTCAGTACAACACCAACCTGCAAAACGCATGGGATTGAATTCTATAGGAAGTATATGACCATGATCTACTCTAATTTCGACATGAAACGGGAACTCTTTAGCGCCTATAACTTGATTTACTTGATTAAGATATATTGTAAAGCATTCCAAGTTATTTTCAATTAATTCTTTGGATGTATAATATAATCTATCACTAACATCAGAATTAGAAATAAAGTCATGCTTCATAATGTTTAATATCACTACCTGTCCATCTTTATCATAATAAGCATCTAGGGCATATTCTTCACCTTGGATATACTGCTCCAATATAAATGACGTTGTCTTTACTACACTATCCGGGTATTCAGTTTCCCAGTTCACTGCTTGCTGCTCAATAGAATATAATGCTTCAATCCAATCGTCCTTTGTTTGAATGGTATAAACCCCTACACTAAAGAATCCAATGGTCGGCTTCAGTATAAGTGGTACAGGGAGTGTATCAAAATCTATATTCTGCAAATCCTGTATATTAACTTCTCTAAAATAAAAATTTGGATATATGTCACTTAATAATTTACGAAACTCAAACTTATTTTTCATTATGTCAATGCAATGAATCAATTTTTCATCCGCTATATTATGGTATATCCATTCTAAAGAATTTTCTGATATCGTATAAATTCTTTCGCCTGCAGTAACACGTTTCAATAGGTCTTTACTTTCTCCCAAATTAAAATGGTAACCACAATTCTCATTCATTACTGTAGCATTATTTAACACTAAAACTTGTGTTTCATTAAGGTAATCCTTCATTTCATTTGAAACAAACGGTTTATCCAAAATTATCATTGTCTACTACCCCTCTACAAAAAATAAATAAACTTTTTTCTATTGTATAATAATCCAATCTCAATTAACTTTAAATCCATCCGTTCTCATCTATCGGTAAAAGCACCATAAATATAATCGTTATATAATTTCAATATATCATCCGGTAAATCACAGTGCCCCCTGCCCGAAACAATATGATATGTTATTTGGTGAGATTTTTTCATTTGCCCTACAAATTTATCCGAATGAAACCCTTTGTTTACAGCTTTATCCTCATCACAACAAAAGATATAATATGAGATATTCGGCATAGAATCAACGAGATGTAATGGAGAATTAGATTTTAAAGCTTCGTCCATACTACCCTCATAATTGTAAAATGCACTATAAAGCGTTCTGGGCAAATCGCTACGTTCGGTATAATGATACGGCAAGTCACAAACAGGGCAATTAGCAACACAGGCAACCGGCGTGATTTTAGCATAACGGGTATAAACCAAAGCACTTAAACCACCCATGCTTCCCCCAGTTGAAACAATAGCAATATCCTCAGGTAACTTATAATACGCAATCAGTACATCAACAATTTCATCTACATATTCAACCGTCCCTTTGTTCATCCACGACCAAGGATTATAATACGGTAATAAAAAAATAATACCCTTCTCCGCAAATGATTTTGCCTTATCCGAATCATCCGTAAACATCTCGTGTCCACCAAGTCCAAAAAAATCAAGAACAATTCCTCTAATCGGATGTTTTACAATCAAATCATTAGAATAGGTGAAATCCCTTAAATTATTATAATTAATAATCTTTTCCATATAGCCACTCCCTAACGCAATCTTTATTAATTCATAGTTGTATAATAATGCAAACTCTTCCAATAATCAACATTCAATAATCGAAAATAAATATTAATTAAACACTTCAATATTTTTGTTATGTAAGAAGATAAATAATATGGAGATAATATGATTTCCATTATCCATATCCAGTACTCCGTCTTTTTGAACTCCTTACTTTACTTATTTTAACTTTTTTTCTTTTATTTTTTATCATTTTATCTATCTTTTTCACTTTTTATCTTTTTTCATTCTCACTTTTTGTCTTTTTCATTTTTGTCTTTTTCACTTTTTCACTTTTTTCACTTTTTTCACTTTTTCACTTTTTATCTTTTTATCTTTTTATCTTTTTATCTTTTTATCTTTTTTACTTTTTATCTTTTTTACTTTTTATCTTTTTTACTTTTTATCTTTTCACCTCTATCATTATCACCTTTTCTCACATTCCTTCATCGCCAGCTTTGCCACATAACAAAAGCGAACTCCGCGAGTACTTCATGTGTGTTTATAGTGAATTGAATGAATCCGCATCGCTTCTTATACTGTGGTAATCGTTTATATTTCAGCAGAGCAGGATGTTTGACGAGGTGCCTGCACCGAGGAGTTCCTGCGTCGCTGGAATGTTCTAAACGATTATCACAGTATTAGAAGCGTCGGATTCTTTCTCTGAACTATAAACACACATGAAGTACTCACGGAGTTCTAGATCCCCCCCAAGGCAAAGCGTCCTACATCAATGCCCTAAAGCCCTAAAACAAATTAAATCACCCTAAAATCAAAAAAGTCCCATGGCAATAGCCATGGGACCAGTATAAATCTAAATTATTTAAGTGTAACTTTAGCGCCTTCTGCTTCAAGTTTAGCTTTGATATCAGCAGCTTCGTCTTTAGTTGCAGCTTCTTTAACGATCTTAGGAGCTCCATCAACAACGTCTTTAGCTTCTTTTAAGCCTAAGCCAGTGATTTCACGAACAACTTTGATAACCTTAACTTTATTTGGTCCAACGTCTGTTAATTCAACGTCGAATTCAGTTTTTTCTTCTTCAGCTGCTGCTGCAGCTGGTCCTGCAACCATAACGCCTGCTGCTGCGGATACACCAAATTCTTCTTCACATGCTTTTACTAAATCATTTAATTCTAACACTGTTAAGCTCTTAATAGCTTCGATAAATTCTTGAGTTGTCATTATTAAATACCTCCAATTATATTTTAGTTTGTGGTTTTCATCTTACAATTTGTATTGCGGTAATCTCTTATGCTACTTCCTCTTGTTTTTCAGCGATTTGCTTAAGAACACGAGCAAAGTTGGTAATAGGAGATTGTAAACTTCCAAGTAATTTGGAAATGAGTACTTCTCTTGATGGGATTGTTGCAATAATCTGGATACCTTTTTCATCATAGTAAGTTCCTTCAACAACGCCAGCTTTAAACTCTAACTTTGGAGCAGTTTTCATTACATCATTTATGATTCTTGCAGGAGCTGTTGCATCCTCAAGACCAAACGCTACAGCTGTAGGTCCTTCTAAGTGTTTGGATAATGCTTCAAATTCTGTTCCTTCAAATGCACGCTTTAACAATGTATTCTTATAAACCTTGTAAACAATACCAGCTTCTCTTAACTGTTTACGAAGTTTTGTATCTTCTTCAACAGTAAGTCCACGGTAGTCTACAGCTACAATTGCTTTTGAATCTTTAACATATCCTTTGATTTCATCAACGATAGGTTGTTTGATTTCTACTTTTGCCATTCTAGTACACCTCCTTATAGATTTGCTTAATTCTTCTGTCAAATGGGATTCCTTGAAATGTAACTATCTACTTTCAAAAAAACCCCCTACTGTTAGACAGCAAGGGGTTTACATAAGTCATCATAGATTTCTTATTTCCCTCGGTAGGCGTTATCAACTTATACCTAGAACGAATGAGATATCTCGCTTAACGAGTTACTCAATAATTATCCTGCTGTGCAAGCTAATTATTATTAAGTTCATCGGCACCTACTGTCTTCGGCAGTTATTACTTTTGGTAGTATATCATTAATCTATTATAGTGTCAACTATAAAACAAATCTTTCTTCGCAAAACTACTGGCTTAATTTACCTGTATTTAATTTTACACCAGGTCCCATAGTGGAAGCTAATGTAACACTCTTAAGGTATTGACCTTTTGCTGCAGAAGGTTTTGCTTTATTAACTGCACCTATCAGCGTATGGAAGTTGTCCGCTAATTGTTCTTCACTAAATGAAGCTTTTCCCAACGGCACATGAATAATATTTGTTTTGTCTAATCTGTACTCAATCTTACCTGCTTTAATATCCTTTACAGCTTTTGTTACATCCATAGTAACAGTTCCAGCTTTTGGATTAGGCATTAAACCTTTAGGTCCAAGTACACGTCCTAAACGACCTACAACACCCATCATGTCTGGAGTTGCAACGATAACATCAAAATCTAACCAACCTTCGTTCTGGATTCTTGGAACTAACTCATCTCCACCAACGAAATCAGCACCTGCAGCTTCTGCTTCAGCAACTTTATCACCTTTAGCAAATACAAGTACTTTAACTGTCTTACCAGTTCCGTGAGGCAATACAACTGCACCACGTACCTGTTGGTCAGCATGACGTCCATCAACACCAAGTCTGATGTGAGCTTCTACTGTTTCATCGAATTTAGCAACTGCTGATTTTTTAACTAAACTAATTGCTTCTGCTGCATCATATAAAGTAGCTCTGTCGATAAGCTTAGCAACTTCAGCATATTTTTTTCCTCTTTTCATTCTATTAACCTCCTAGTGGTATTATCGGGAGTATATAAGATAATTTATCTTATATTGTGAATATCGCAATGCGATTTTCTATGGTTATTACATAACCATTACCCTCCCACAGTAACAAACATATTAGTCAACTACAGTAATTCCCATGCTTCTTGCTGTACCAGAAATCATACTGATTGCTGTTTCTACAGTAGCTGCATTTAAATCAGGCATTTTCAGTTCTGCGATTTTCTGCACTTCAGCTCTCGTAATAGTTGCAACCTTAGTCTTGTTAGGTGTAGCTGAACCAGATTTAAGATTACATGCTTTCTTTAATAATATTGCAGCTGGTGGAGTCTTCGTAATAAAACTGAAGCTTCTGTCCGCATATACTGTAATAACTACAGGAATAATCATTCCTTCTTGATCTGCTGTTCTTGCATTGAATTCTTTTGTAAATTGTACAATGTTTACACCGTGCTGTCCTAAAGCTGGTCCAACCGGTGGTGCCGGTGTAGCCTTTGCAGCAGGGATTTGTAATTTAATATAACCTGTAACTTTTTTAGCCATTATTGAATACCTCCTGAAATATTGTGGTTTTATCGGGATTGCCCTCCCACCATCTAGACTTACTATCTTTGCAACGGAATGTATCCCATCGTATCCTAGATGTTACTTCGTTTACATTTTTCTGATGTCTGTGAAACTAATTTCGACAGGAGTTTCACGTCCAAACATATCAACACTAATTGTGACGATTTGCTTATGATGATTAATCTGTTTGATGACTCCAGTTGTATTCTCCCACACACCGGAAATTACTTCTACTGTATCACCAATTTCAAATTCAATAATAATCTCGTCTTTTTTAATTCCCATTCCGCGCATTTCTGCTTCTGTTAAAGGAACAGGTTTAGATCCGGGACCGACGAAGCCGGTAACGCCTCTCGTATTACGAACTACGTACCAAGTATCATCGTTCATTTCCATGTTAAGTAAAACATATCCAGGGAACATTTTCTTCTGGACTTTTTTCTTAACGCCATTCTTTACTTCAATAACATCTTGAAGCGGAACGGAAACCTCTAAGATTTGATCTTGAAGCTTTCTGTTTTCAATTGTTTTCTCAATGTTGGCTTTTACCTTATTCTCATATCCTGAGTAGGTATGAACAACGTACCAATTCGTCTCTGACATATCATCACCCTTATCCTACTTAATTAAGACAGCAATACCAGATTTAATACCTAAATCTAATATAGAAATAACTACACCTAGTATTACGGTTATTAAAATGACAGCCGCGGATTGCTTTGCAAGTGATTCCTTATCTGGCCAAACAATCTTGTTAAACTCAGCTTTAAGACCTTTAAACCAATTTTTCTTTGGAGCTCTTTCTGTGGTATTAGCAGTTTCTCCCATGATTTCACTTTCCTTTCCTAACAATGCAGATTAGATATATATTCTCTACTTGTATAGAAGACTAGATATAATTATTTTGTTTCTTTGTGTAATGTGTGTGATTTACAGAATTTACAATATTTCTTTGTTTCCATTCTGTCTGGATGTGTTTTCTTTTCCTTTGTCATGTTATAATTACGTTGTTTACATTCTGTACATGCCAATGTGATCTTTACGCGCACAACTTCCACCTCCGGTTAAATTTAAAATTGAGTGAACCACTATATATCTCTTGCTAATTCTACACTGTCGTCTTCAAAATCAGCTGTTAAAATATGTGGAACTCTGGTTTTTAGGCATAAAAAAAAGACCTCTTCCATCGCTAGTCTAATATAACATACTCTTATTCATAATGTCAATATATTTTTTTGAGTGTTTTATCATTCTATCACTTTTTGCCTATTAAAACAAGCCTTTTCTTTTTTAAATAAAGAATTATTAGATGATTCGTTACAGTTCAGCCATAGATGCCGCGAGGTGTTTTGTGTGAACGAAGGTCACAGAAAACCCGAGTTTTCCATGCGCGGAATGATGCAAAGCATCATTTCTGTGTTTAAATTGTTACTATGAAGCCGTAAGGCTGAATAGTAACGATTATTAACCATTTATTCTTATAAACAAAAATGACTGTCACAAATCAGATTATCTAGAGAATGACTAAAATAATGTTCTAGATACTTATTTTGTAACAGCATTTTAAAGGGACGAGGGTTCTGAACCCACTAGTAGGAGTTAATATATGAAATGATTGTTAGCTAAGTAAAACTGATTGAGTATTATAAACTTGTTCCAAAACTATTCTGAATTTAACTTTACTATACTCCTCCTTGATTTGTTACTTCTTTTTGTTCGGTTTTAGGGTTTAACGGCTCAAGCCCTTCCCTTGACTTAAACCTTAGGTCACATTGAGATTACTCACTGACCCGCCCTTAACCAGCTGTACTTTTAAGTATATATTATCTAATGAAGTTGTCATAGGACTCTCAATTAGATTTATAAGCTGCTTAGCAGCTTCAGCTCCTATTTTATCGGTATCCTGCTTAACTGTAGTAAGTTTAGGTTCCAATGCCTGAGATACTGATATGCCATCATATCCTGCTACCGATATATCCTCCGGTATCCTAAGTCCTGCTCGCCTTACTGTGTTCATCACGCCAAGAGCTGCATAATCATCCGGCGCAATAATACAGGTTGGGCGATTTGGTAGATTCAATAATATTAGAGCTAAATCTTCCGAACTTTCAGTGCTTCGGTATATTCCTTCAATAAAATATTCCTCCGGAATTGTAATACCATTCTCGCTTAACACATTGTTAAAGCTGACCATTCTGTTATGTGTAACGGAAGATTTGGTCCCGTGAATGTACGCTATCTTTCTATGTCCCTGATCTATGATATATTGGGTGAGTTGTCTCATTCCTTCTATATTATCTGATAACACTGAAATTGCTTCGTTAAATGCCTGATCTATTGTAACTACCGGAAAATCACTGTTAACCATCTCTAACACTTCTGGTTCGCTAAAATCAGCACATGCAATAAATACTCCATCAAAATTACGGTATCTGCAATGCTCAAGATAGGTCATCTTACGATTACCTATATTATGTTCTATAAAAGTAATATCATATCCTCGTTTTGCTGCCCTTTCTTTAAAGGAAGCAAGGATATGAGCAAAATATTCATTTCTTAAGCCATGGTTTGATAATGTAGCAAATAATACGCCTATATTATAGGTCTTTTTCATCTTCAATGCTCTTGCATTCGCATCTGGAAAATATCCAATCTCATTTGCTGCCCTTAAAATAAGCGCTCTTGTTGCTTCGCTAATATCTTGATAACCATTCAGAGCTTTGCTGACAGTTGAAACTGAAACACCACATTTCAATGAAAGATCTTTTATTGTTGCCACTTTTTTCCACCACCATCTTTCACATCAAAATTATACTATATCGTTTTCGTAGCTTAATTATACAGCACATTAAACAATTAATCAAGTATATTATCAAATTTTTGCATATTTTTTCTCTTTTAATATTTTTTTTAATATATTAACTTATTTATTATTACTTTTTCTCATACTTTTGTTAATTAATTGTAAATATAATGCATTTTTTTGCTAAATGTTTCGTTAATCATTATCTTTTAGAACGGAATTATTAAGTAAGCATCCTATTTTACTGTAAAAAAGGAACTCTCATAAAATACTGTTTTTTCGTAAAACAGCTTTTTATGAGAGTTTCGTTTCTATTACAAAAAGTATTTTGTACATTATTTAAATAAATATGTTGCAAATTCTTTGGAAGTTAATTAATAAGTTAACTACTTTGTAAATCAATTTGTCTCAGACCATCTTACAATTGTGATAAAATTACCTTTGTAGGACATTTCTCAGCACATTTACCGCAATTTGTACATTTATTGTAGTCAATTAATGCTAAGTTATTTTCCACATGAATTGCATCGTATTCACATACCTTAACACACATCATACAGCCGATACAGCCAATACTGCAGCCAGCCTTCACATCCTTGCCTTTATCGTTAGAATTGCAACGTACAAAGTGATTTGTATTATAAGGCACGAATTCAATTAACTTATTAGGGCATTCTGAAATACATAGTCCACAAGAAGTACACTTTTCTTTATCTACAATAGCTACTCCATCAATTACATGTATTGCATCAAACTGACAGGCTTTCACACAGGAACCAAAACCGGTACAGCCATAACTGCATTGTTTTGGACCTTTTCCAGGTGTAAATGCAGCTTTTTTACAATCTTTAATACCATAATAATTATATTTAACCTTAGTCTTGTCACAGGTACCTGCACATTTAACAAAGGCAACCTGTTTCTCAGTTTCTACTATATTCGCTCCCATAACCTGAGCAATTTGCTCATGGGCCGCACTGTTTGCAATCGGACAGACATTCGCTGGAGCTTCCCCTGCTGCAATGGCTTGTGCACAATTATCACAACCTGCATAACCACAGGCTCCACAGTTATTACCTGGCAAAAGATCACGAACCAGTTGCTCTCTTTCATCTACTGCTACTTCTAACTTTTTTGCAGCTAACCCAAGGAATATTCCAATGATTGCTCCCGTAGCGCTAATTAGTAAGGTAGCAATACCTACTCCCTTTACACTAATTGCTAAAATAGGTAGGTTATTTAATGTATTTACATTCTCTAATATTTCAATAAAATTCATCTTCTCCTCCTCCTATTATACTAAACCGGAAAATCCGAAGAATGCAATCGCCATAAGTCCGGATGTTATCAACACGATTGGCATTCCTTGAAAGGATTTTGAGATATCATTATGCTCCATTCGTTCACGAATGCCTGCTAAAAGAACGATAGCTATAAGGTAACCAACGGCTGTTCCAAATCCATTTACTACACTGGTTACAAAATCGTATTCCTTTTGTACATTGATAAGAGCTACACCTAAAACAGCACAGTTTGTTGTAATTAATGCTAAATATACACCTAGGGCATTATACAAAGCCGGGCTGTATTTCTTTATAACCATTTCAACAAATTGAACCAAAGCAGCAATTACTAAAATAAACACAATGGTTTGCAAGTATTCCAACTTAGCCGGAACCAAAATGAAATTAAAGATTAAGCTTGCGCATGCTGATGCAAGTGTTATAACGAATACTACCGCAAATCCCATGCCTGCCGCAGTTTTTATTTTTTTAGAAACACCAACAAAGGAGCATAAGCCAAGGAATTGACTTAGTACGACATTGCTGATAAGTGCTGATCCAATAAATATTAGTAATAATTCTCCCATCTAAATCATCCTCCTTATTCCTTATTCCCTTTTGGGGTCGCTTTTACTTCATCTATAATCTCTCTGTTGGATACACAAGAACTTCCACTACAGCTCTGACAATTACCGCCACATGCAAGTTCTGAAGGCGGAACAGATCCATTGGTAGCCGACTTGAACTTGAACTTATTCTGTAATGCCGTTAAAATAGCTAATACAAAAAAGGCGCCGGGAGCTAATATAAAGATGGTAGCTGGTTCAAAAGATTCGGGCATAATTCTTATGTTAAAAGCAGTACCATTACCAAGTAATTCACGGAAGGTACCAATTAAGAGTAATCCTACCGTAAAACCAAATCCCATTCCTATACCATCCATGATGGATAAACCAACCGAATGTTTATTAGCATATGCTTCTGCCCTACCTAGAATAATACAGTTAACTACAATTAGCGGAATATAGATACCAAGGGATTTGTATATTCCCGGTGCGTATCCTTCTAATAAAAATTGTACTACAGTTACAAAGGTTGCTACGATTACAATATAAGATGGCATTCTTACCGTGTCTGGAATTACTTTTCTTAGTAAAGAAATCAATAAATTAGACATTACTAATACTGCCGTTGAGGACAATCCCATACCTAATGCATTGCTCGCTGAGGTGGTTACTGCCAAAGTAGGACACATACCAAGCATTAAGACGAAGGTAGGGTTCTCTTTGATAATACCGTTTAAAAAGGGTTCCATATAATTCGTATTTGTTTTTTTATCTATACTAAACTTTTCGTTATTCTCACTCACCCTACTCACCTCCTAAAGGGTTTCCAACTTCAACTAAATCAGTAATGAAGCATATTCCTGCATTGACTTCGTTAACGACTGCTGATGAAGTTATGGTTGCACCACTAATCGCATCAATTTGATTATCTTCTGTAGCACCGGTCTTCGTATATTCAAACTGGTCTACTTTCTTACCTACAAACTGATTCTTAAAGCTTTTGTCAGCTGCCTTTGCTCCAAGACCTGCTGTTTCATTTATGGTTACGACTTCCATTCCTTTTACAATACCATCTAATCCGTATCCGAGTGTAATGGAAATACCTCCTTTATACCCCTCTTGTGTAGTTAATGTCACTACATAACCCAGCTTATTACCGGATCCATCTACTGCATTAAGTGCCTCATCAATGGTTGCTTTTTCATAACCATTTGATGCTAAGACAGCTGCTGCTTCTTGTTCAACTTGAAGGGTTAAGGCCTCATCTGCCACAAAGTCTGCAGCATCTGGAAACACCGTACGATATGCTTCTGTCTTAATTCTTAATTCTTGAGCTTGTATGGCTGGTAATGTGATCTCATAAACTAGGCCTAATGCAAAACCGGCTATCAATGTAATTATAAATAATACCATGGCGTCTTTTATTATGTTAGTTTTCTTTTTAATTTGTCCTTCATTACTCATTTGCTTTGGCCTCCTTTCCAAACATTCTTGGAAGAGTTATCTTCTCTATTAATGGAACCAATAAATTACAGAAAATGATAGCAAAGGATACTCCCTCAGCAGATGCTCCAAAGAAACGGAAGATTCCAGTCATAATTCCAAGCACTACACCATATACTATTTGTCCCGTTCTTGTAATTGGACTAGTTGAATAGTCGGTTGCCATGAAAAATGCTCCCAACATCAGACCACCGCCGAATAAATGTCCCATTAAGAAGTTAAGGTCAAGCCCTTTTCCTCCAAATAATAATACGAATAAGGAAAATGATCCGAGATATAAAATAGGGATTCTCCATGTAATTACTTTCTTAGCCAATAGATAGATTGCACCCATCAAGATAGCAACTACACTGGTTTCTCCGATTGTTCCACCTATTGTTCCAATAAACATGTCTAAAACATGAAACGACTCACCTGCTTTTAAGGCAGCAAGAGGAGTTGCACCTGTAACGCCATCCAAAGCAATTGCTCCGTTTTGTAAATACTGAAATAATTCCGGTACCGAATCCGTTTTACTTATGGCCGGAATATTAAAATTACTCATCCTTCCAGCAAAACTTATTAACAGAAAACAACGTGCTGCTAATGCAGGATTCATAAAATTTTGTCCAATGCCGCCATATAGCATTTTAACGATTAGAATTGCAAATACACTACCAATTACCGGTATCCACAATGGTATGGATGCTGGCATATTAAGAGCTAACAGCAATCCAGTTACAACAGCGCTAAAATCTCCAGTTGTCAATGGTTTCTTCATAGCTTTTTCGTACACATATTCAGTCAATATACAAGTAGCAATACATGTTAAGATAATCAAAAGAGCATTGATTCCAAAATTATAAACCCCAAATATACTGGCAGGAGCCAAAGCGATAGCAACGTCCTGCATGATAGTTGTGGTTGTTGTTCTGCTTCGTGTATGTGGAGAAGCAGATACGTTATATAGATTGTTCAAAATTGACACCTCTTTCTTTCTACTTTTTTTTGCTGGCAAGAATGCTATTTCTCATCTGTTTAAATGATTGATTAAGATTGAGTTTTGCAGGACAAGCATAGGTGCAGCAACCACAATCGCAACATTCCATTCCATTATATTTAATGAAGTTTTCTGCATCAAATTTTTCTGAATATAAAAATAATTTCTGTGGTACGATCCGACTTGGACAGGCATCCACACATCTGCCACATCGAATACATGACGATGATCTCATTTCAATTGCTCTGTCTTTTTCTAAAGAAAGTAAAGCGGAAGAGGTCTTTGTAACCGGAATGTCCAAGTTAAACAAAGCTTGACCCATCATAGGTCCACCAGATATGATCTTCTCGGGTTCACTGATATACCCACCAGCTGCTTCTACAAGCTCGCCAAAATTCATACCTATCTTCACATTAAAATTACGTGGATCTTTGATTGCGTCACCCGTAACCGTAACAATTCTTCTCATTAGTGGAGTGGACTCTGCTACTGCCATATAGATTGAAATAACCGTATCTACATTATTAACAATGCATCCCGCATCAAGCGGTAGCATAGATGAGTTAATCATTCGACCGGTTGCAGCATATATTATTAGGCGCTCGCCACCTTGCGGATATTTGGTTTTTAAAATCTTTACTTCTATCTTCGGCTCGTTTTTTACTAGCTCTTCAATCTTCTCAATTGCACTTGGTTTATTATCCTCAATTGCTATAATACCTTTTGCGTTTGGGAATAAACTTAATTCGATTTTAAGGCCGCCTACAATTTTTTCTGGTTCTTCAATTAGCATTCTATAATCGGAAGTCAGAAATGGTTCACACTCTGCTGCATTTACGATAACATAATCAATCTTACTATCATCTTTTGGTGTCAATTTAACATGTGTCGGAAAAGCTGCACCACCCAATCCTACAATTCCTGCTTCTTTTATAATTTCTCTTATTTTATTCTTATCTAGTTTAGTAAAATCTCTCTTAGTTCCTAATCCTTCAATCGCTTTATATTCATTATCATTTTCAATAATAATAGACTCTGCTTTCATGCCGGAAACCGTCAATCTTGGTTCTACATTCTTTATCGTACCAGAAACTGAACTAATGATATTTGCAGAGATAAAGCCATCCGCTTCTCCAATTTTCTGTCCTACTAAAACATAATCGCCTTTCGCTACAAGAGGTTTAGCAGGTTTACCAATATGCTGAGACATCGGAAATACCATATCACCTTTAGGTAGTAGAACTGTTGTTGGCTTATCTTTTGACAATTCCTTGCCTTCATAGGTATGAATACCACCTTTAAATGTTGCTGCTCCCATGTTTTTACTCCTTCTCTCTATATTAATTTATTATAATGGTTCTCCATATTGGGGCTATTAGTAAATAGCGCAATATAATTATTTTATCACAAACAGAAAATATTTCACACTATTTTTTTGATATTTTATATCCCTTTATGTCCTAATATAGTATTTTTTCTTGGTGATTTATCCATCAAAATACTTATTTGGTAATAATAGTGCAGTATGCGTATTGTTTAATTTTTAACAATAAAAAATCGGAATTCTTTTTTATTAAAAGAATTCCGATTTTTCAAAATTATGCCGTATGTACATTTCTATCATCTTTGTTTGTGTCCTTAATATTATTATTTTTTAATATAATCATTAAATTTTGAACTATTTTTTATGTCGCCATTTTTAAATACCCATAGTGCCTCTGTATCTGGTAGATCCTCTATCAATGCTAGCCCTTGTTCGTAAGGCATGTTAAATATTGCTGTTGAAAGGGAATCTGCGACACCTGAATCCTTGCAAACAATTGTAACTGCCGTAAAATATTCTGTTGGCATTAAGGTGGTAGGATCAATAATATGATGATACTGTTTTCCATCTACTGTGTAAAATCTTTCATAAACACCACTTGAAACAAGTGATAAATCCTTTAAATTCAAAATCATCAGGTTCGTATTAACATCTTCCTGATTGGGATTTTGTATTCCAACGTTCCAAGCTTGTTTGTTGTCACCCTTGCTACCGATTGTACGAACATTTCCACCGACACTAATCATTCCATTTGTAAATCCATTTTCAAAAGCAATGTTACTAACTTCCTCTGTAGCATATCCTTTCGCTATTGCACCAACATCCAGACTCATCTCCGGATCTTCAAGATACACGGTAGATGCTACTTCGTCAATTATCATTTTATTAATATCAGTATGTTTAACATTTTCTTCCAATATATCCTTTGGAGGCAACTTTGCATTGGTTGGATCTTCAATTCCTTCTGTACGATAATCGTGCCAAACCTTAAGCACTGATCCAAAAGCAACATTAACTTTTCCATCTGTAAGTTGGTACTCCTCTTTAGAAAAAGTGAGTAATTCAATTATTCTTTTATCAACCTTAACCGGTTTAATTCCAGCATTATCATTAATCGTTTTAATATTATTAATTCCATCATAATTATTATATATATCATAAAGTTCATGATATTCCTTAAGATTATCATATATTAATTGAGCATAAGCGGTAAAATCTTCTTTGGTATTGGAATATCCAACTATTTTTGTAACGGTATTAAATAGTTCAAGAAACTCAGCTTCATAACGCGTTTTCTTTGTATTGCTACAAGCAGTAAGATTAAAAAGGATCGCTATCATAAGTATATAAGATATTAATTTTTTGTTCATAATTGGCTCCCATCTGCTCGCTTTTGTAGAAAAAGGGGAAGTTGCAAAACCCCTCCCCTTTGTAATAAAACTCAATTAATTATTTTGCTGCGCTAGCAACTGCTTTATCAACTACTGTAATGAAAGATCCAATATGTACTGTTACAGAGCTTACTAAGTCAGTATCTGCTGCTAAACCTTCTGCTGAAATTGCGATACCTTTTACTTCATCAATGGTTTTTCCTGTTACATAGGTTGAAAATGCATTTGCTTGTTCATACCATTCTTTACCGATTGCTGAAGCTTTCTTCATTCCATAAGCATCTTTAAGTTCTTGCTTTGACTGAAGAGCTGCTGCTAAATCAGAAGTAATAACACCTGCTGTTGTGAAAGTCACATCACTGATAGAAGCATCAATGATACTGCTTGTAATTTTGCCATCAGCATCTGTAGTAACAGTATTATAATAAGAATAAGCTTCTGCTACACCATCAGCGTCTGCAGCTGCATCTTTAGATTTTGCAATGTCAGTTGATATGCCAAGTCCAATTTTGTCTCCAGCTTTTGCACCTAAATCTTGTGCATTTGTAACAGCTTTTTCAACAGCGGCAATAAAATCACCAATATGTACAGTAACTGAGGAAACTAAATCAGCATCTGATGCTACACCTTCTGCTGTTACAGCAATGCCTTTTACTTCGTCAATTGTTTTACCAACTACGTAAGCTGCAAAAGCATCTGCTTGCTCATTCCACTCTTTACCGATTGCGGATGCACCAAGCATACCATATTCAGTACCAAGTTCTTGTTTTGACTTAAATGCAGTAGCTAAGTCAGTTGTAATTTTTCCTTCTTTTGAAAAATTGATTTTAGTCTGAGCTGAATCCATTGCACAGTCTAAGATTTTGCCGTCTTCGCCAACTAATACAGCTACAACTAATGAGTCAACCTGGCCTAAACCTTCTTCTTCACCAGCATCTGTAGATTTTGCTATAGATGAAATTATTGCAAGACCTGTTTTAGCAGCTGCGCCACTTGTAGTTTCTTCTGCTGTTGCTTCTACTGTTGCTTCTGGAGCTGTTGTTGCTTCTGGAGTTGTTGCTTCCTCTGCTGTTGTTTCAGCTGGAGCTGTTGTTGCATCCGGAGCTGTTGTTGTTTCACTTTTGCCACACCCTGTAAACATTGAGATTACTAGAGTTAAGCTGAGTAATAAAGCTAATACTTTTTTCATAATTAATTCCTCCATTAATTTTTATTTTTATTTCAAACCAATCCTTTTAAAGGCTGGTAGAATAAACTTAAGTAATGCCGATGTACCGATTCCTGCTAACACTCCTGTAAATAAAAGTACAGGAAGATAAGCCCATATGTACACAGACGTAAATATAAAAGATATCGCAATCAGTTGCCCGATATTATGAAACACTGCGCCAAATATACTAATTATTAAATAGGATATTTTCTCTTTAAAAATCAGTAGTAAGATTGACATGATAATTAAGGACAATATTCCACCAGTCAGGCTTAATAAGGCTGACACAAAACCTCTGATAAGAAATACAAACATGGACTTCAGTATTGCTATTGTAAAAGCCTGCCGTTTATTTAAAAAAAACAATGCATACATGACTGCAATATTTGAAAGACCCAGTTTTACTCCTGGTGCCGCAAGAACAATTGGCGGAAAAGAATTCTCAACCAAGGAAAGTACCATTGCAATAGCAAAGAGTAATCCTGTTAAAACCAGACTTTTAGTATTATTTAAATTTCTTGCTGCTTTGCTTATTATCTTTTCGTCCATAAAGACCTTTCTACTTTCCAACAATAATATCCAAGTCATCATCACTATGTCCGGACTTTGGAACAATTTTCATTACAATTTTATTTGGCAGGCAGGCTGCACTCTCTCCAACTATACTAAGTTTACCTGCTCTAATGCAGATCTTATCAGGACAATCCGACTCTTCAAAACGTATCGTACCATCCTTGAATAGATGAAATATTACATGATCATCTTGTGGAATTGAGAATGTTCTATCTATACCAGTATCTAAATCTACTGTTTCAATTAACTCTGAATTATAATAAATTTCAGCAACTGCAGATTTATCATTGAAAACCAATCTATAAAAATAAGTAAATGCTATTGCAAAAACTAATACAACACCGATAATTATAATATCCGACTTTTTGAAGAACTTCATTTTAAACTCCCAACTGCGTGCTTTAGCACGCATGCAAATCAAGATGTTGAAAAATGTACTTTATTTTTCAACCTGCTCCCATCTGCGTACTTTAGCACGCACTTCTCAAGCGAAAATTGCACTAATGAAAATCAATAAAGTATTAACGCCGATAATTATAATAAAATTTATGATTGTCAAAGCAAATGTAGTCGTTTTCTCTTGCTTTTTAAAAAATTTATTTATATTTCTTTGCACAGCAAATATGGTAAATAACGATAATAAACTAATAGGAGATAGTATTTTTAACATCACCATAATTATTATCGCCACATAGGTTATATAATATAAGCCTGCATATAAATAAAGTGCTTTATTCCCTATATAATATGGCAATGTGTGTCTTTTTACGGCAATATCCTTTTCTAAATCGCAGATATTGTTTGCTAACATTATATTTGCTGTTGTGCAGAATGGAACGATTGAAAAAAGTAACAAGGATATAATAGGTACAATCTGTAATTCTAAAGAAATAGTCTCAAAATTCAGATTTAATAACAGAAATGTTCCTTCTGGCGTATTGATATATACTAAAATGAATGGTATTAAAAAGCCATAAAATATTCCTGATACAACTTCCCCCAATGGTTGCCTTGAAATTGGTACTGGTCCATAGGTGTATAAAACCCCACACAGGAAACAAAATCCACCAATTAATAATATGACAATATCAGTTAGGAAGGATAAATATAAACCTAGTATTGTACTCAATCCAAATAAAACATATATGATAGCTAGGGCAGTTTTTCTCTTAAACTGCAATATTTGATGATTACTTTTTGTATCTATATAATTATTGATTGCCGTTGTAGTCATATCGAATAGAAACATGGAGGTAAAAAATAGTAATGTTAGCTTCCAGTCTATTGTTTGCTTCTTATATAGAAGAACAGCAATTGTCATCAAGAAAGTAAATGTACTGGTTATTTTAGTCCTTATTTCAACGTAATCCAGAAACTTTTTAACCATAATATCACCAACTTCTATTCCCTTCGTAAAGCACTTAATCAGTTTCATACACTATTTTATATTGAAACAAATGCTCATTTATGAAGATTTCTATTATAGAATATGCGCAGCTTGTTTCAGCACAGATATTAGTTTTGTTTTTTTATTATCTGATATCTCTAATTCATTAATGATCTTTAATGATTTGTTATAGTATTTTTGCACCACCATATGAGTAAACTTTAATCCACCTGTCTTAGCAACGGCTTCATTAATTTCACTTCTAGTCACACCACTATGAATGGCTTTGTCTTTAAAACTATCCATATCCTTAAAAGCATGTATCAGAGGCAATGTAATTACTCCCTGCTCATAATCAGATTGTACTGGTTTTTTTGCTACATCAACTGTATTCTCAAAATCGATACAATCATCTATTAATTGAAAAATCATACCAATATTATAACCTAATTGTTTATATCTCTTACATTCTACTTCTTGACTTCCGGAAAAAATTGCACCTGCATAAAAGGAAGCTTCAAAAAGAGCCGCGGTTTTTCCAGATATAATTTTTAGATACTGGTACATAGATAAATTCATATTGGCATTGTTAATGTGTTGATTTAACTCACCCAGACAAACTTTTCCCATATAATCAGGCAAATCGAGATCTAAATAATCCTCTTTATTTGAAATTGAGGCCGCTAAATTAAGAGCAGCGCATAATAAATAATCCCCACAGATGACTGCAGTTCTCTTACCATACTTCTTTTGCAGAGTAATATCTCCTCTGCGTAAATCTGCATTATCGATTACATCATCATGAACAAGGGTAGCAAGATGTAAAATTTCGATTGCAGTAGCAATCTTAATGGCATTTGGATGAATCAATTCATCCTTATTTTTTGCACATATTATAACTGAAATAGCTCGAATAAATTTACCTCGAGAAGCCATTAAATGTTTGGTGTATCCACGAATGATGCGTGGAGAAGTGGATAACGTATTATCCACTTCCTTTTTCACAAGTTCAATCGCCGCATCAAATGTGATAAATTCAATATTATCATTCAGTTTATCATTATTATTAGTCATTATAAATATACAACTTTCTTATGAGTGGTAAACGTTTCCATAATTGTTTCAATTTAGGCATTGCATAGTAATCAAGACCTAAGGTTCTGCCCGCTCCGATTAGTACTGCCACTCCAGCAAATATCATCCAGAAAGTTCCTAAATACAAACCGGTTGTACATACAAACATAATTTGTAATACGAGTGAGAAAGCTGCTGCAGGAGCTGTAAATAATCCTCCTAATAAAGCAAGACCAATTAAGATTTCTGCAATTACTATGAAAGCTTGCATAGCTATTTGTATACCATCATTTGGTAAGATTATTTTCTCAACAAACCAATTCATCAATGGTACATCAAGTTTAAACGCTAAATCGCTAATTGTAGAATCAGCTAAATCTTTTCCACTTACAAATATAACTTTAAATAATCCTAAGAAATCAAAATTAATAAGAACTTTTCCAATTGCATCTGCAACTGCTCCTGCTGCATCAGCCACTACTCCAGAAGCTGCTGATACTGCATCTGCCGCCACTGGTGCTGCCGTTGGTGCTGCTGTTGCCGTAGTAGCGGATGAAACTGCGTCTGCCCCACCGGTAGTAGCTGCATTGGTTGTAATATTAAGAATGCTGTTATACCAAGCATCTGCTCCGCCAAAAAAACCTGTCAGTTTTGGTGCTACAAACCAACCTTCAACAATCTTCATAACTCCTTCATAAACCCAGACTGCACCAAGCCATAATCTTAAAGGTACCAATAAAAAGCTTGGAGTTCTATTTGAAAAATGTCCGCCCACGAAACTTCTGCAATTTCTAATCGTGAAAAATTCATGTTTTACATAGCTAAATATTTTATTCCAGCCTAGAACTTGAATGAAATATATTATGTTTATAAAATGTTTTGCAAACATTGCCAAAAATGAAGGTAAGCTAAACATAAAATTAGGTAATCCAACATGAGCAACACCATATCGTCCGCCGATACTAACCATTACTCCATGAAAAGCAGGTTTATAGATTTCCATCACACCTTGTCCAGTTATAGCACAAACCATATTATGAGCCACTGTGTCAGCACATTGCTCACAGTTTTCAACCATTTGTGGAACCGGGCGATCTTCACCTTCTGCCACATAGTACATATTATCACCAGTTATATATACATTCTCATTTTTAGTAGAGCGAAGGTAAGAATCAACCTGAACACGTCCACCTCGAGTTAATTCAAGTGTCTCTCCAGTTGCTTGAGTAACATCTGCACTTTGAATACCTGCAGCCCAAATTACTGTTCCTACACTCCGATGTAATACCTTATCATTTTGTTTTAATTCTATAAAGTCGCTGCCTACACTACACACAGTTGCACCTAGGATAAGTTCAACACCCATTTTTTCCAGACGCTTTGAAACCTTTAGAGATAGTTTCTCAGGTAAATTAGGTATTGGTCTACTTAATCCGTCAACATCACATAATGTTACATCTCTTTTATCGATGTCATATTTTTCACAAAGGATTGGGACATACTCAGCTAATTCGCCAATCATTTCTACGCCGGTAAATCCAGCACCAACCACATAAAAGGTCAGCATTCTTTTTCTTTCAACAGAATTCGATTCACATGCAGCTTTTCTAAAAGTATTATGAATATGATCCTTCAGAACAACAGCATCTTCATAGGACCAAAGTTTAAAAGTATATTCTTCTGCTCCTGGCACTCCGTAAAATGTAGGTTTAGAACCTGCAGATAATACAATATAATCATATTGATAGGATTGATTTGTTCCTATTACTGTTTTACTGTTAAAATCGATTGATGTAACAGTGTCAAGTTTAACATTAACTTTTCTACCAGCAAAAACCTTTTTTAAACTTATTCTTATGCTGTCCTCATCTACACGATTTGCTGCTACTTCATGAAGTTCCGTAAGCATTGTGTGGAATGGATTTTTATCAATTATTGTTATACTAATATCATTATTTTTCTTAAATTTTTTAGCTAATTTTTTAGCTGTTAAGATACCCGAATATCCAGCACCTACAATTACAATTCTTTTTTCCATTGTCTTCTCCTTTATAAATAGTGCAGAATGATTGTATCAAATTCGACTTGATTCGTCAATTGAAATTGATAACTTTCTAACAAGCTTCTTTCAACTTCTCCCAATAATACCATATTTAAGCCATCTTTGATGTAAGTTTATTGCCTAATTACGATGATTATATCATATAATATCAACCAAATAAATGTATTATTTGATAAAATTTATCATTTAATCAAAATATTAATAGTCATATTCACATAATTCTAAAAGTTTGTAGAACCGGATTCCATGTTTCGTAAGGAATCCGGTTCTGTTTCTTGTAACTATAATCTTGATAGGGCTAAAATGCTTGACCGTATTTCGTTTTATGTAGATATTTTTCTTTTGTGGCTAAGCCACCTCTGATATGCCTTTCAGATTTATTCAGATCTAATACGACTCTGGCTCTGTTGGCTAGGGATGGATTAATTTGGACAAGACGTTCCGTGACATCTTTATGT
>CAUQEW010000045.1:0-33915 GCA_963517115.1 uncultured Lachnospiraceae bacterium
TATTAAATTGATATTGAGTAGTCTTAATGACTACATCATTATTATACAAGGAGGTGAAATCTTGAGAATATCAGATTTGATTGGTGAAACAACAGAATATGATAAAAAAGAAACATTAGAAGAAAGAAGACCAAAGAGCTGGTTGAAAAGTGTAAGTGCCTTTGCTAATGGCATTGGCGGAGTATTAATATTTGGGGTCACTGATAATGAAGAGCTTAATGGGCTTTCAGATTCAAAAGATGTGTCCGAAAAAATAAGTGAGATCATCAAAACAAAAATGGATCCTATACCACAAGTAAATATGGAAATTCACGAAGAAGCAGGAAATGAATTTGTGATTTTAAGAGTTCCATCAGGAATTGAGACGCCTTATTATTACATAGGAGAAGGAAACAGAACTGCGTTTATACGGGTTGGTAATCAGAGTATTCCAGCAGGAAATATTGACTTAAAACGTTTAGTGCTTCATGGAAGCAACAAGACTTATGACAGTCTTACTTCACAGTACAAATGCGAAGATTTTGCTTTTATAAAATTACGATCAGTATATAGAAAAAGAGCTGGACAAGAATTGGAAGAATCGGACTTCACATCTTTTGGTTTGACTGATGTGAATGGAATGTTAACCAATGCAGGTGCTTTACTAGCTGACGATTCACCCGTAAGACATTCTAGATTATTTTGTACAAGATGGTATGGGCTTGATAAAGCATCAGGTGTTATGGAAGCTATTGATGATAAAGAGTTCAGTGGAAGCCTTGTAACATTACTTCAAAGCGGAGAAGAATTTGTAAAAAATAACTCCAAGAAAAGATGGAAGAAAACGGCCAACGGCAGATTAGAAATGCCAGACTATCCAGAGCGTGCAATTCTTGAATGTATTGTAAATGCATTAATTCATCGTGATTATTTGGATATGGGAAGTGAAGTTCATATCGAAATGTATGATGACCGACTTGAAATATATTCTCCGGGTGGAATGTATGATGGTTCTATTGTTCAAAACCTTGATACCGACAGGATTCCATCAAGAAGAAGAAATCCAATTATAGCAGACATATTCAATCGAATGAATTATATGGAACGGAGAGGTAGTGGTTTTAAGAAAATTAAGGGTGATTATCGCAAAGAAGTTAATTACAAGGAAAATCTCGAACCCAAATTTTATTCAGATAACAACTCATTTTGGGTAACACTTTTCAATCTTAATTATGATGTTCCAATAGAAAAAGATGAAAAAGTAATTATTCGAGATGAAAAAGTAGCTATTGAAGACGAAAAAGTAGTTATTGAGGATGAAAAAGTAGCTATTGATTTAATCAATGAAAAGTGTGGAAGTGTGGGATTAACAAATATTATGAGAAAAAGTATAACAGAGTTTTATCAGTTCGCTGGAAGAAGTCTGGTATTTGGAAGAAAAGATATCGCAGATTACTTGAATTTCTCATATGCGAATGCTGGAAAAGTTATAATTGCTATGAAAAAAGCAGATATTATTATGGAAGTAGCTGGCAAGGGAAAAGGAAAGTATCTTTTTAAGATTGAAGATCAATAGTTGTACAATAGACATTCTATAATAAACTATATAATTGAGGTGGTTAATGGTTATTTTAGATGCTTACGGGAAAATTGAAAATAGGGCAAATGTGCTGCGTGCTATGGCAAACAGCGGTGACATTAATTACTATGACGAGATAAATAGACACCTGACCGACGAAGATGAGCGAGTGCGTCAGATTGCGGCATTGGGAATCCGAAAACTCAATCTGCAAGTTTGACAGATTTTCTGTAGTATATTCCCGTCAATGGGATACCAGAGGGGTACGGCATCTTTTTTATCTCCTCAAGGCACGTAGAGACAGTGATAATGCTAACCCGTAAAGCCCAATAAATCAAAGGGTTTGAGTGTTTTGAAGCTGATATTTAGGTGCTTTTTTATATTTGGTTGTACTGAAATATGTTTCCGTTTTCTGAGGTGGGGATGTTGTATTGTATGAACATTTTGAAATGGAATTGTACTAACAGAATAGCATATCCATCAACAAGGAGCCTCTTTTGTAGACAGTTTATATAATTAAATAGTGAAATTAAAATGACCAGTTGGAGCATTTCATAGATGCTTTGACTGGTCATTAATAAAGTATTAAAGGCTTGCTCTTTAGCTAACTGTATTCAAAATGCGAATTGAAGCTAAGGAAAAAAGTCTGCAAAATTATAAAGTATTCAGAAATTTTAAAAGAGCATCTTGTTGTTCAAATGTAAGACTGTTCCATTTAGCAAGCATTAACTTTTGAAGAGGTGTAAGAGCAATTTTACAAATATAATTGCCTTTTATTTTTCTTATCAAATACGTATTATCGTTATTAATATACGAAATTAATTATTATATTGCAACGATATATTGAAGTATAATATAACCTATAGTTAACAAAACAGTACAAAATTGGTGATATTTTGGTCGATATATTAGAAAAAATAAATACTTTACGTCAAGAACGACACCGGAGTGAATATCAACTGGCTGAAAAGTCCGGTATGGCTCAGTCTACTATTTCATCATGGTATCGAAAAGACATGCTTCCTACTGTTACATCACTTAATAAGATATGCATTTATTTTGATATTACACTCTCTCAATTTTTCGCCGAAGATACGGATTTAAATCAATATATCTCGCCAAATGCTAATATCAAGTTATGAGTATGCTAGACTTATTAAGCAATATATGGAATTATTATACCCGTATTTGCTAAGAAAATATAGTAAAGTCATTATTTCCTAAAAAGTACATATGGTGAAGCAAATTATAAAAATAAGTGCTCGGTAGGCTGATTTATAATATAACATGTTGTTTGTGAACTGACACCTGTATCATAATTATCTTGGGAAGGAGGAAGTACGAAAGCATTATAAAGTAATGCTAAGGTGTGTGGATCTGATAAGGTTCAATAATCTTGGAGACTATATCAACAAACCACAAGGACGTCCGGCTCTTGTGCCTGCCAGTGATAAGCGACCGGCAATGAACCTATCGGCTAATCAGGATTTTAAGAAGGAAATATAAAATGTCAACTACAGCAAAAAGTGTAAAACATAATGAAAGCAAAAACTCTACAAAGATTGTAACAGTTAGTTCGCCTCAATTATGCCAATTTGAGGGAACCAAAGAGTAAGTAAGGTTACTAAAAAAACTCAGATTGGATTAAGGAACAGTCCCGTCCAATCTGAGTCTCATTGCCTTGGGAAAGGTCTTTTTGTGCTGCTAATCCCTGTGATATAGTTTAAGTCTACATCGTAAAACTTAGCAAGTTTGATAAAGCATTCGATAGGTATTCTTACCTTACCTTTCTCATAATCAGAATAGGTAGTTTGGGCAACATTTAGATATTTTGCGATTTGCGTTTGATTTAAATCGCTATCTTCCCTAAGTGCTAGTATCCTCTCCATATAATCCATGATTTACACCTCACATATTTCTAATTTTATAAAATATGTATGGATATATTGCATTTTAACGGAATAACCGTTAAAATGAAACCATAATAATTATAGAAGACCGCTAATAGAAGAGGCAAGATGCTGATCAGGAGTTCGGAGCTGCTCATACATACTGTATGCGATTGATAAGATAAAATATAAGAATACAGGTACGCTTTATAAGATGAGAATTAAAGGATAGATATTATCTTCAAGATCTTCTTCTTTTTCTCATTGTCACACTCTTTTAATGATCTTAATATTTCATTATCCAGTGCGAAAGATGTATTTTCATATTGGTCTGCTAATAAGTAATCAATACTTGTATTAAGAGCATTGGCAATTGCTAATAGAATATTAAGCGATACTTTTGTATGATTGTTTTCAATATTGGAAATATGTGAAACATTGCATCCTACATAAGCTGCTAGACTTTCCTGAGTAAGACTTTTACTTAAACGGACTTCTTTTATATGTGTACCTAATTTTTCATAGTTTATATTATCTTTGTCAGCATTGTTTTTCAATTAGAACACCTCCTTGATTTGCCTATATAAATATATATATATTCTAATTGTATATATAATAACGATATGTTAGAATAACCTGTATGAGTATAAAGTATTCACACAGACAAAAATGATTGCAAAACAGATAACTATAACCTAGATACTACATTGTCCATAACTATAGAGAGGTAAACCTTATGCAGAAACCCAAAAAAAGATCAAAAAACATATTTCTCCTGTTTTTCTTCTCCTATATTATGGTTTTAACCATTCCGCTAATCGTTGCAGGAGTTATCTATTTCCAGGCGGAAAAAGTACTTCAGACCCAGACGTCGAATGCAAATATGGCAATTCTGTCGCAGATGCGGCAAACCATCGATTCGCATATTAATGAAATAAATAAATTATGCGATCAGATTTCCACGAATCAGAATATCCGCAATTTGACCTATTCCACCAAACCGGTCATACCGGAGGATCGTATCAAGATCCTTGAGGTCGTACAGAATTTTACCTCCTATAAATATATTACCCCATTTATTGATGATTTCTATGTATATCTGAAAAATATTGATTATGTCATAACTTCTTCCGGCAGTGCGCATTCGGAGTTTTTCTATCAGACCTATAACCCGGGTGCCAGTGATTATATCGACTGGAAAGAGAATATTGTCACGAAAACCCATAACGGACAGTATTATTTTACAAGGTCCGTACTGACTGCACAGGAACCAACCGAAACGCTAGTGTTTCTGCATTCCTTTCAGTTTTTCTCAGGAGATAATCCGGTGGGTAATATCGGAGTCATGATTCAGACTAGTAAATTTGAAGAGCTTCTTTCCGGTGTGAAAGGGATTGCCGGAGGGGTAGCGTATATTATTGACAGCAATGACCATATCATGGCCTCGAATACACCCGCCGGCATGGCTATATCCAAGCTTCCCCAATATACGGATATGAGCGAAGAAAGCGGAATATTTAATGCTTCGGTTGGAAGAGAAAAATTTGTAATTTCCTATATCAGTTCCGAAGAAAATGATTGGAAATACGTTACGGTATTTCCGCAGTATATCATTCAGGACAAGATTAACTATGTCCGTTCGTTTGTTCTCACTACCATTATTATTTGTATAGGGATCAGCATCCTGTTAATCCTGTATCTTTCATATAGGAACTATCATCCGATTAACAAAATTGTCACCTATCTGAATAGTAATGCGGATGAAAAGAAAGGCAATAAACAAAATGATTTCCTCTATATTGAAAATACCGTTGTTAAAATAATGGATAGAAACAAGGAGTATATTAAAAAATTTGAACAATATACTCCCGTTATCAGGTCAAATCTGATTCTAAAGTTGATTAAAGGGCAGATTGCCGATAACGAATCGTGGGAAAAAATGCTTAACTTTACGAATATTAATTTTCCGTATGACCGTTTTGCCGTAGTCCTGTTCAGTATTGAGAACTGTGAAGAATACGGTGAACCAGACTACGGACTGGGGATGATCCGTACTGTTATTATTAAAGCCAGTGAGGAGAATGTACTGAGTTACAGCGGCTGCCTGGTCAATTCCGTCGAACTTGAAAATGGTACGGTGGCTATGTTACTGAATATCAACAGTGAACAGGACAGGGAGCTTAAGCGGCGTATTATTAATTTCGTAGAAGAAACCAAAAAATATATTGAGGAAAAGTATCATACCGTTATGACCGCCGGAATCGGTTGTATCTGTGAACGCTTCGAAGACATTAAATTCTCCTATCAGGAGGCTGTTAAGGCGCTTGACTATAAGATTTTGAAAGGAATCAGTACTATTATCTCTTATGATGAGATTGGACAGGATGTTATTCACTATCAATATTCCACCGAGACGGAAACTCAGTTGACGAACTATGTGAAAACCGGTGACCAGCTTCGGGTTGAGAAGCTTCTGAAAGAAATCTTTGATACGAATTTTAAAGAGCAGATGCCGCTTCAGGAAATACGCTGTCTTTATTTTGACATTATCAGCACCGCCATTAAGACCCTTGGTGATTTGAGGTTTAATTATACGGAGGTTTTCGGCGGAAATTTTAATCCGGTTGATAAGCTTCTGGAATGCAAATCCGTACAGGAAATGTATGAACTTTTATTATTTATCTATAAAGAGCTTTGCAATTATATCAACGGGAATAAAAAAAGCCATAACGATGTCCTGCTGAATCAGATTATTGAATATATCAATGAACACTATTCGGATGAAAATTTAAGCCAGGTGCAGATTGCGGATCATTTAGAAATATCAACCAACTACCTTTCCAACTTTTTTAAAGAACAATTTGGCGAAAAGATGACCAATTACATCGCTAAAGTTAAAGTGGATAAAGCAAAGCTGCTGCTTGCGGACGATTTGCTGACGATTAGTAAAATCGCGCAAATATCCGGCTGCTCAACTTCCATGAATCTGATCAGAATATTTAAAAAAATCGAAGGAATCACTCCCGGTCAGTATCGTGAAAGCCTGAAAGAATATAGAATTTTACCATGAAGTAAAAAACGATATACATATATAAAAATGGGAATCAATTTCTTAAAAAATGGATACTGATATGTGAATCTTCTAATATATTTTTTGCTTCGCTTATTATAAAATCGAAGATGTTAACGAAATGATCATTTCCGGTAATAGATATCTGGAATTCGGCTTATAGGTAGCTCCCATAAGTCGAATTGCATAAAGAACAACATAAAATTCAATCAAGATAAAATGGAGGAAATTATGAAAAAACCTATGTTCTATCGTTTTGTTGCACTCACAGTTGCTGTTGTAACATCTTTAAGCTTATTTACCGGTTGTAACCAGGCGAAAGATTCATCTTCTTTAAGCTTAAGTTCCGAAACTGTCTCAAGCAGTTCAACTGTTGATTCTTCTTATGAAGAAACGGGGGAATCAGGGCTTCCCATTGTAAACGAGCCGATTACCTTAACTTATTGGTGTCCCCTTGACAGTAAATACAGTGCAACCATAAAGAGTATGAATGAGCTTCCCATGTCGGAAGAACTTGAAAAGAGGACAGGTATCCACATAGAATTTAAACATCCTGTGGCAGGCCAGGAAGAACAGCAGCTAAATCTGATGATTGCTTCCGATACATTGCCGGATATCATTGAAACCAACTGGACCAGCAAGAGCGGCGGACCTTCCAAGGCGATTGCCGACGGCGTTATTATTAATATGACCGATCTCATTGATCAATATGCGCCGAATTACAAGGCTCTTCTTTCTGAATATCCCAATGCTTTGAAAGAAGTTACCACAAGTGACAACAAACAATATATGATGACATCGTTTACCACAGACGATGCGATCAAGATCATGGTAGGTCCTCAGATCCGTACCGACTGGCTGGATAAATTGGGCCTTGAGCCACCAAAGATATTGGAAGACTGGCATACGGTTCTGACTGCATTTAAAGAGCAGGATCCCAATGGCAATGGAAAAGCGGATGAAATTCCGTTTACTTCAGCCGGATATAAGACCAATGAAAGCCTTACCTCCAATCTGAACATATTTGCGTGGGCTTATGGCATAAGCACAGACTATTATATGATTGATAATACCGTAAAATATGGTCCTATGGAACCGGAATTCAAGGAATTTTTAACCCTTATGCACCAGTGGTATAAAGAAGGTCTTATCGATCCGGATTTTATCACCACGGATAAGAAGATGTTTGACTCCAAGGTTACAACCGGTATTGCAGGCTCATGGAGTGCAGGACTGATGGGGGATATGGGTAAATATCTGCAGTATTTTGAGGCAGAGAAACCGGATTGGTCGATTGGTGCAACCAACTTTCCCATGTTAGAGGAGAACGGCACAAGATATAACTTCAATACTAACATGAACTCGATCGCAGGCATGGCCGGCTGTTCCATCACAACCGCCAACAAGTATCCTGCGGAAACTACGAAATGGTTCGACTATGCCTACTCAGAAGAAGGGCATTTGCTTTACAACTTCGGTATCAAAGGTCTTACCTATGAGATGGTTGATGGCGAACCCCAGTTCACCGAGCTTATTACAAATAACGAAAACAAATGGGATGTAACGACCGCCTTGGGACACTACTGCAGAGGTGTTGTTAGCAACGGAGCCCATATGCCTGACATCCGTGTATTTGATCTTCGTGCGGGTCGTCCGGAGCAGATGGCCGCTAAGAAAGAAATCTGGAAGGACGCAACCTACGAGCGTGTTCTGCCTCCGGTCAAACCATCTGAAGAAAACAGCCAGAGAGCTGCCGACATCATGACCGATATTTACACTTATGTGAATGAAAGCGTTTCTAAATTCATTATTGAAACAGATCCCATGGAAGGCAACTATGACAAATTCATTTCCAACTTAAAGAACATGGGAATAGAAGAAGCAATCGGTCTCAAACAGACTGCTTTGGATGAATTCAACGCAAAATAATATTTCACAGCAAAAGATCTGAGGGTGCTGCAAAATGAGGAAGATATATACTTTATTCAGGTCTAATTCCGTAAGTTTATTATTTTGCAGCAGTCCCGGATACTTAACCGAATAGTTTTCTTTCCGGAAAGGGGGAAAAGACCATGTCAAAATTGAAAGCAATCAAAAATACCATTTTGATTCGAGATATCCGTTTGAATAAGCAGGTTTATATTATGCTTTTGCCCGTACTTGCTTATTTTATTATATTCTGTTATATGCCCATGTACGGAGCACAGATCGCTTTTAAAAACTTCAGTCCTATGAAGGGCATATGGGAAAGTCCATGGGTTGGATTCGAACATTTTAATAAATTTCTTAACAGTGTTTATTTTACAAGACTTTTCAGAAATACATTTCTTATCAATGTGTATGATGTGATTTTTGGATTTCCTGCGCCGATTATTCTGGCTTTCATGATAAATGAAGTACGTAACCGCTTTTTCAAAAACTCGGCACAAACCATTTCCTATATGCCCCACTTTATATCTACGGTGGTGATGTGTAACATTCTGACCGATTTCCTGAACAGAAACGGGCTTATCAACAATATCCTGAACATTTTCGGGATTGAATCCATTCCTTTTCTTCAGCAGAATGAATGGTTTCGAACTATCTTTGTTTCCTCAAGTATTTGGCAGGGGGTCGGGTGGGGCTCAATTATTTATCTTTCCGCCATCTCTTCCATTGATCAGGAACAATTTGAAGCCGCCATTGTTGATGGGGCTTCCCGGATGAAGCAGGCGTTATACATCACGTTACCCAATATTATGCCTACGGTAGTTATCATGCTGATCCTCCGAATTGGAAATATGCTGAATGTAGGCCTTGAAAAGGTTATGCTGCTTTATAATCCCATTACCTATGAGACAGCGGATGTTATCAGTACTTATGTTTATCGAAAAGGGATTCTTGAAGCCGATTTTTCTTTTAGCACCGCAGTCGGTTTATTTAATTCGGTTATCAATTTTGTACTGCTTGTAGCTGTAAATGCCTGGAGCAAAAAGGCCACGCAAACAAGTTTATGGTAAAGGAGAGGATTCAAATGCATTATAAAATTACTGCCGGTGAACGAATTTTTAGTGTTGTAAACGCGATTATTTTGACTGTATTGTTGATTTTGTTCCTCTACCCGGTACTTTATATACTTTTCGGATCCTTCAGCGATCCGGGTAAAATGATGGAACACCGCGGTATTCTTTTCGCACCAATCGGCTTTACACTGGATGCGTACAAGCTCGTTTTGAAAAATCCGCTGATTCTGACAAGTTACGCTAATACACTGTATTATGTAATAGCCGGAACGGCCATCAATGTCTTTTTAACAACATTAGGAGCCTATGGCTTATCAAGAAAAAAACTTCTTTTAAAGAACTTTTTTATGCTTATGATTACTTTTACTATGTTTTTTAGCGGGGGTCTCGTTCCGTCTTATCTTTTGGTAAAATCCCTGCATCTGCAGGATACAAGATGGGTTATGTTAATCCCTACGGCAATCAGTGCCTATAATCTGATTATCATGAGAACATTTTTTTACGGGATTCCCGACAGTCTTGAGGAATCCGCTAAAATTGATGGTGCTGGAGATTTTACGGTTTTATTTAAAATTCTTGTTCCCGTGGCAAAGCCCGTAATCGCAGTAATGGTGCTGTTCTACGGGGTAGGCCACTGGAATGAATGGTTTAACGCATCCATTTATATGACAGATAGGGATCTATTTCCTCTGCAGCTGATCATAAGAGAAATACTGATTCAGAACTCCACAGACAGTATGATGACCGATGTTGGAGGTGCTGATAAAGCACTGATCGGTGAGAGTGTTAAGTATGCAACCATTGTGGTAGCAACTATACCGATTTTATTCATATATCCGTTCTTACAGAAGTATTTTCAGAAAGGATTTATGCTCGGCTCAATTAAGGGATAATAACAAAAAAGAAAGGGTACCAAAAAAAATAATAAGAGGTGATAAAATTGCATATTGGCAATGTAACAACATGGATTAAAAAAGAAAATGAATTAATTTTAAGTACAAAAACGTCCGTTGCATCTATTTTGTTTGCGGAAGAAGATGTGTTCCGCTTTCGCTTCAACAAAGGTACAGAACTTGCGGAAGAGGACAGATTTATTGTTAATAAAGAGATAATTGCTAAAGATTTTGAGTTGACGGAAGAAAGCGCCGGACTTCGAATTAGGACGTCTAAAATAGAAATTATGATCGGTTTTGAGCCGTTTCATCTTCAGGTAAAAAGTTCCTGTGGAAAAATAATTCTTAATACAACATACCCTGATATGGCGGACACGGAAGAAACATCAAGCATTCTGCGTCTAAAGATGACCCAAAGTGAAAAAATCTACGGCCTGGGTCAGGATCCCATGGGTAACTTAAACCAACGTGACAAAGAACGCAGAATGTGGAATGAATGGGGAGGACTAAACAAAGCTGCAAATGTGGGTATCCCGTTTTATCTTTCCTCCGAAGGCTATGGGCTTCTCTTAAACAGCGCATGGCCGGCTCGTTTTGCCATCGGAAAAGCCGTTGTATCCGATCCGCCGCCGGGGCATAGTATTCCCCGTGCGAGAAGTCCTTGGTTATGGGAGGTGGATTCCGGTGAAACAAATACAGAGCAGCTTGCCATTCTTCTTGATTATGAAATCATGGACGTATTTATTATCTGCCGCAGGTCGTTTGACGAAATGCTCTGTGGGTATGCCGATCTGACCGGCCGCACACCGATGCCTCCAAAGTGGGCGTTTGGTCTCATGCAGAGCAAAAACCGCTACCGCTCGGAAGAAGAACTGCTTGTCGTTGCCAGGGAATACCGCAGAAGAAAGATTCCATGTGATGTGATGGTTATAGACTGGCTGTGGTTTAAGGAATTCGGTGATATGCAGTGGGATACCGATAACTGGCCGAATCCAAAGGAAATGTTGGGTAAGCTTAAGGAAATGGGCTTTCATGTTATGCAGGCTCAGCATCCCTTTATTGATAAAGCTTCTGCAAAATACGGCGAATTCAAAGAGAAAGGCTACCTGATGGATACACCGAAGGACATCGTTCCGATTTTTGACCATTCCAATCCGGAAGCGAGAGAATACTGGTGGGAAAAAACGAAACACTTCTATGAGGAAGGAATTCGTGGATTCTGGACAGATATGGGTGAACCAAGGAATCATCCGGAGGGAAGCACCGCCTATATAAACCCGAGAGAGCGTGTACATAATCTCTATTGTCTGCTCTGGTCCCAGGGTATATACGAGGGGCAGCGCAGAGATTACAATGAGCGGGTGTTTATTCTTTCAAGAACCGCTACCGCCGGGATTCAGCGTTACGGCGCAAGCCTCTGGTCTAACGATATTGACTCATCTTGGGAAGTATTAAAGGATCAGGTCCCGGCAGGGCTAAGTACCTGTATGGCGGGAATGGAATACTGGTGTACGGACATCGGCGGTTTCGCCACTGACACAAGATTCAGTGCGGAGCTCTATATCCGCTGGCTGCAATGGGGTGTATTTTGTCCGCTGTTCAGAACCCACGGTACCCGCCCCGATAACGAAACATGGTCTTACGGTGAAGAAGCGACCGGAATTATTGTGGATTTTATCAAACTTCGTTACCAGTTGATTCCATATATTTATAGCTGTGCGAGACAAATTACGGAAAAGGGTTCGCCCATGATGCGTGCCATGTGTATGGATTATCCGAAAGAACCTGAAACAGCGGATATGAAATACCAGTATATGTTTGGCCCGTCCCTTTTAATTGCTCCGGTACTGGAAGCTGAAGTCAGAGTGCTTAAGGTTTATTTGCCGGAGGGCGAATGGTATGACTACTGGACAGATGAAAAATACACCGGAGGCAGATGGATAGAAGCTGCTGCGCCGCTTTCTAGAATTCCTGTTTATGTAAAAGGGGGAAGCATTCTTCCTCTTGGGCCGGTAGTATCCTATATCGGGGAACAGCCCCTAAATGAGGTGGAACTTCATGTTTACGGCAAACCCTCTATGCCCTTTGAATTGTATGAGGATGACGGAAAATCTTATGATTATGAAAACGGAAAATATGTCAAAACCGCCCTGTCAATCGATACAAACGGCAAGGCCTGCACCGAGATGATTGAGGGTGATGCTTCCCTGATACCGGATGGACGGAACTATATTGTGATGAACCATTCTGCAAAAGCCGTCTTACAGGAGGATGAACTGCCAGCTGAGCTTTTTATAGATACTGACGTTTCTTGTGACGGAAGATCAAGAATTCATCTTACGGTTGCCGGTACGGGTGAAGAAATCCGAATGAAAGCTAACCTTGCTCTGCCGGAAGGCTGGGTGTTAAAGCGCGGCTCCAATTATCTGAGAAAGACCCCGCTGCGGGATGCCGAGACCATTTCAAAGGGCATAACAGGACTTTTCTGGGAAATGGTGCCGGTTACCGATATCCTCCCTACTGTTCATGAAGCAACGCTGACGATTGATATCAACTGCAAGGGGATTACAAAGAAAATTATCCGGAATGTATCCTGGGGACACGGTTATGTAACAAGATGGAACACCATTGGCTTCTTTGATGATAAAAACGAGTCTGATTTGGCACTGATTCAAGCGGTGAAAGAAAACCCGAATGCCGCTTTCTATACACAGGACGGACGAAGTATATGCTGGCATCACGCCACCGCAGAGGAATACTACTGCTTAGGTTATGTGGATATCCGCCATGCTGCCCATTCCGGTATGAACAAAGGCAACGGAACTGCATTTGCAAAATGCAGAGTCTGGTCGGAGGAAGAAGTGGAGACACAAGTTGAACTTGCAGCGGAAAGATACATCCACATAGATCTGAATGGAAAAACCGTTTTTGAACATGAGGGTATTCTTTTAAGAAAGCAGCTAGATAAAACGTTCCATCTGAATAAAGGCTGGAATGATTTACTACTTAAACTCTCCGTTAATTTCGATAAACAGATGAGCGGACGGGAGATTGGCTTTAACTTAAAGCTGATGGACAAAAACTGCAATACTCTCAGGAAATTACTTTATCTCCCGTAAAATCAGGTCAGTGGATGCTGTAATAAACAGCTTGGAGAACAAGCAAAAGAAATTGACTGATATGCTATTTGATAATAAAATTTATAAAGTCAATGAACTGGCCTCTGAATTCATCAAATTTAGAGGCCAGTTTCATTAAAAAAAGAAATTACAGAGCTATAAGGATTTTGGCAAAGTGGAACTGTTGATGTTGTTTGAATATCGGATTTAATTGGATATCTTGCCGCCAAGGGACCACTAATGGCAAAAGAAAAATTATGGAAAAAGTAACATTATGGCAAAAGTTATGTTATTAAATTGCAATGGAATGTGGTAGAATATATTTTGTTAAAGCTTAGGCACATTTCTATCAATTTAATATGAACATATTTACATAAGCTTCTGTTTATAACTTTCTCTGTTTTTTGTCTGTTTTATAGATGACCTTCATATAAGTGTACTTCATGACTTTTTAAACCTCGTAGAATAGTATAATCAGAAAGGATAGATACCGCGTATTCGGATGGCTTATAACTATTTTCTCAAAGATAAAGGCGATGGGAATCAATTTGTCTGCTAGAATTTCTATGACTTGCAATTATAAAGAATAGAGGTATAAAAACTTATGGATATCAAGAATAAAAAATATTTAAGGGTTAGTGGTATTTCGTTTATTGCTGCTGGAATGTTATTTCTAGTTCAGAATATGTTTCTGTTATTCCCGCAATTTCCTCCGGATGAGAGTATAGAGATTCAAAAGTGGCTTTTTCATTGGAAGTTTAATATATCAATGTCTAATGAAATTTTATTTTTTGGAAGTATCAGTTTGATACCATCCATTATTGGATTATATAAAGTATTAATTCAAAATGATAAAGTTCGTACTTCAATTGGTTGTGGAATATTGGCATTGGTAATTACAATTTTATCAATGATTTGTATGATTCAAGGACGTTTAGTTTATCCAGTTTTTGATATGGAACTATCTCCAGATGTCCTTAAACTTTTATTGAGTATTTATTATGGTGGTTATCACATGGTATATCTCTTATTTAGTATTGCGGTTATAATATTAGGTTTTGCTATGAAACGATCCGGTTTTGGTAAATCCTCCATACTCCTAGGAATAATGACTGGGCTAATTGCAATTATTGGGGCATTTCCTTGGTTAATTGGGCCATACTTTACATTTATGACGCAAATAATTTTCTCATTTTGGTTCGTTTATGTAGGATTAAAAATTATTATTTTGACTAGTGATACTAATTAAAGCCCATCAAGTAAAAGAATAGGAAACCATCCATCTAGGGGGGAAAACGTTTTAGCGTTTATCCCCTTTTTGTCATGTGCTATAAAAAATAACTTTCAACGCATGTGGAATCCATAATCATAAGCGGACATAATCCACCGGCAACACCAAATTTGGCTAAAAGGTAATTGACTCCTGTTTTCCTTCGACGATCACAAATATACCTCTCGCGGAACCTTCGCTTTCAATAACCTCAAATCTTTTTTCACTCATAGCAGATACCTCCAATCACTTAATACAAAAGTTCCTTCTTTGAGAAAATCACATAGCTAATTTTGTACATCAACAAGTTCCAAAGTAGTGCGATCACTGGGGAGCAGCACAGCAGGATAAACACAAAGTTATCTGTAAAGGAAACACCAAAGAAGAGCAGAAGCTCATAGACGCCAAAGCAGATCGCAGCAGGAATAATCAAAGCAACAAGTGACAACATACGGGCCTTTTCTGCACCGAACTTAAATAGAAGAGGGATGGACATACTTCCAATAATCTCGGCAATTACCAAACTAACTATAGTGATAAACAGCATAATGAGGATGTTGCTTATGTTGCTGTAATCAACCTTGTGGACGATGATGCCGCCAACAGACCCAATCACCAGGCCGCTGACAGCGCCAATTGCTGAAAAAATCAGCAGAACGATAAATTTACCGGCCACCAGATCCTTTTTAGTAACCGGGGTAACCATAGCGTATTTCATCCACTTGGAGCTGTCATCAAAGCTGAATGTTGTAATAATCATCATACTGCATAGAATGCCACTGGCGATAATATAGGCTTGTGGTCCGCTGAAAGGGATAAAAATAAAAGCAAAAACCAGCAGCATAAAAAACATGGATTTAGCGTTGTGACCGATGTTATATAAATCTTTTAAAATCAAGCTTTTCATTTTGCCTGTTCCCCCTTTACATAGAGAAGAAGAATATCGTCAATAGAGGCATCATCCACTATCGCTGTCTTATGTTTGCGGCGCGCTTTTTCCTTATCGGCAACCAGTACATCCCACTGATAGTCACACTTCCGATAGGCAAGAATTTCCGATTTGTCAATCGCATCAAATAGAGCGGCCCCACTGCGAATGATACCGTAGTTGTAGCGCAGTTCGTCCTTCGATTTGCAGAACAGCACTTTTCCCTCGTGAATAAAGGTGATGTAATCAGCCACTTTCTCCAAATCCGTTGTGATATGGGAAGACATAAGGATAGAGTGGTTCTCGTCCTGGACAAAATCCAGGAAAACATCCAACACATCGTCACGCATGACAGGATCAAGGCCGCTGGTCGCTTCGTCCAGGATTAAGAGCTTTGGCTTATGAGAGAGTGCTACAGCAATACAAAGCTTCATCTTCATGCCCTTGGAAAATGTTTTAATTTCCTTGTCAGATGCGAGCTGGAACTTTTTCAAGTAACCGTTATAAATGGCTTCATCCCACTGTTTATAGGCAGCCGCCGAGATTTTGCCGACCTTGGCCGGTGTGAGCGTTTCATAAAAGTTGATACCGTCAAACACAACGCCGATGTCCTCTTTGATCTGCTTGGGGTTGGAGGACAGTTCCTTTCCCCCAAAGGTTACAATCCCCTCATCCTTTCGGATGAGGTCAAGAATAGCGTTAATTGTGGTGCTTTTACCGGCGCCATTCTCACCGATCAGCCCCATGATAGTGCCTTTCAGAATAGAAAACGAAACATGATCCAGCTTGAAATCAGGATACTGTTTCGTCAGGTTTTCAACCTGTAAAATAGCTTCCATTGTTAATCCCCTTCCTGGTAGAACATAGTCAGAAGTTCAACCAGCTTGCTTAAGCGTATACCGCTGGTGCGCGCAATATCTGCGGCCTCCTGTAAATGCTCTTCTGCTTTTCGCTGTTGTTCTTCCTGAAAAAAATCTTTGTTTTGCGCCGATATAAAGCTGCCCCGCCCAACAGTGGTTTCAATAAAGCCATCTCGTTGCAAATCCTCGTAAGCTTTTTGTACGGTAATAACACTGACATGAATAGATTTGGCCAATGCCCGCATGGACGGAATGGGGTCGCCCGTCTCTAATTCTCCGCTCATAATCATTGCCTTAATCTGCGAGGTTATTTGTTCATAGATCGGCTTGCTCGTATTACTGCTGATAATAATTTCCACACGGCACCTCCTTTGTGCTATAATGTACTTATTCGACAAGTACATTATAACTAGGCTGAACACGTTTTGTCAAGAGAGTTCTCAGAAAGTTTACAAATTCGCTGTTACTTGCTTGAGATAATTAAATTTAGTAATAGAAAAGTCGAGTACCTTACGATATAATAATTGGAATGGGGAAATTTACAAGAGAAAAGTTAGGATACTTTCAATAGAAAGTGTGGTTAACGGTCAAAAGCCTATAGGAGGAAAAAGAATGAGCATTCAGGGAGCTGCAGCATTAAGCTATTCCGGCTTACTCAACGAATACGGTGAGCTCAAAGACCCAGAATATGCAAAATGCATTATTTTAGCTTATCGTAAAAGAAGATGACTGAAGCTGATGAGTGTCCTATTATTTATAATAACACGCAGATTAACAGGAATTTGTAAGAAAGGAAAATTAAAATATGTGTACTGATTTTGTAAACTTAACAACAGAAAACCTTGTCAATGAACATTTATGTTGTATTATCCGCAGTAAAAAGCCCCATCAAGGTATTGATGCGAAGCGACAATGGCTTTCTGACCGACTAAATGAAGGTCATGTCTTTAGAAAGTTAAATGCAAAGGCTACGGTTTTTATTGAATATGCTCCTCTAGAAACCGCTTGGGTTCCCATTACTGGTGACAACTATTATTATCTGTATTGTTTATGGGTTTCTGGTAGTTACAAAGGAAAAGGGTATGGAAAATCACTGATGGAGTATTGTTTGGCTGATGCCAAAGAAAAGGGTAAATCCGGGATTTGTATGCTCGGAGCAAAAAAACAAAAATCATGGCTTACTGACCAATCATTTGCGAAAAAGTTTGGCTTTGAGGTTGTTGATACTACCGATAATGGGTATGAATTGCTTGCACTTTCTTTTGACGAAACAACACCAAAGTTCACACAAAATGCTAAAAATCAAAAAATTGAAAGCAAAGAGTTAACAATTTATTATGATATGCAATGCCCCTATGTCTATCAAAGCATTGAGATGATAACACAGTATTGTGAAATAAATGATGTTCCTGTATCTCTAATTCAAGTGGATACGCTACAAAAAGCAAAGGAATTGCCTTGTATTTTCAATAACTGGGGTGTGTTTTATAAAGGAAATTTTGAGACAGTAAATTTGTTGTTAGATGTCAACTACTTAAAGAGAATACTCAAAAAATGAAAATACAATTTTGGCTTTTCCCGTTGATTATTAGGACTATCTATCAATGTTAAAAATTGCTGATGCATATACCAGAAGAAGAAAAAACCTTGATATACTTCCCCAGAGTTATGGGCATTTACATGTATATAAATAACGAGTTAACTACCGAACCATTATTGCCGGAACTTGATACTTCCATTAGATATCTCGACAGCAATCAATTTAAAGATGAGCTATATCGAACGTCTATTCTATATTTGTTTCGTAACCTTGTATACTTCGGACAAAAGAAATATAATAAATATATTGGAAGGAATGAGTATGGACTATATAGCAATAAAAGAAGTTGCTTCTAAAGGGGGCATTACTGACAGAATGGTGCTTTACTATTGTACTGCTGGTCGGATTGAGGGAGCCGTAAAGATGGGAAATACGTGGCTTATTCCTAAAGATGTTATCAAGCCAGAAGATAATAGATACAGGAGGAATAATCATGACAAATAGAATTTTAATTATAGATGATGATAAGGAATTATGTGCTTTGATAAAGCAGAGTGTGGCGGCTGAAAATATAGATGCAGATAGCTGCTTTTCTGGTGTAGATGGGCTGACCATGCTCGAAAAGAATGACTACCAGCTCATCCTTTTGGATGTGATGATGCCGGGAATGGATGGCTTCCAGACAATGGAGAAAATACGCCAACAAAGCAGTATTCCCATTCTTATGCTGACTTCTAAAAATGACAATACATCAAAAGTCCGCGGGCTACGCTCCGGTGCAGATGACTATCTGACAAAGCCCTTTGATATGGATGAATTGATTGCCCGTGTGGTTTCCCTGATACGCCGATACACACGTTTCAATCTGACGGGAGAGCATTCACATCCGCTAGCCTACCAAGGGCTGACCATAGACTTAGATAGCCGGAGCGTAACCACACAGAACGGTACATTTGAATTACCGCCGAAAGAATTTGACCTTTTGCTGTTCTGCGCCAAAAACCAAGGAAGAATTCTGACGAAGCAACAGATTTACGAGGAAGTTTGGGGTGAGTCTTATGTTTATGATGACAGTAACATTATGGCTATTATCAGCCGCCTCCGTAAAAAGATCGAACCCGACTCCGGCACACCATTTTATATCCAAACGGTAAAAGGAATAGGTTATCGTTTCAACAAGGAGGTGTAGGAGATGATTCTATATGTGACTTTAGGCATATTATTTTGCCTTGCCCTCCTTTTCGGTATAGTCTGCTTATCAAAACTGATTGGCGTCAAAAGGCAGTTGCAGGATATGACGGATGCTCTCAATGATATTCAGGCTGGAAACGGTAACCGAAAAATCCTTGCCTCAAATAATGAGTTGACCGCAGACCTTTCCTATAAAATGAATGAAATTGTTTATCGTTATGAAGAACAGCTCTCGCAACTCAGAGCAGCGGACGAAACCAATCGTCAGCTTATGACCAGTCTTTCTCATGATGTAAGAACGCCGCTTACCACCCTAATTGGTTATTTGGACGCAGTTCACAGAGGTGTGGTTGTTGAAAAAGAACGAGAGGATTATCTTGAAATTGCAAGACGGAAAGCGCATGATCTGAAAGATTATATTGATATTCTATTTGACTGGTTCAAACTGAATTCTAGTGAATTTGCCTTATCCATAGAGCAGGTGGAGCTTGCGGAACAGACACGAAATATTCTGAAAGATTGGATACCCATTTTTGATGAAAACCATTTGGTCTATGAAATAGAAATTCCGGAAAGACCGCTGTTTACAAAAGTAGACTTAGACGGATATGCTCGCATCATCAACAATTTGGTGCAAAACGTCATTAACCACAGTCAAGCCACACAGATCAAGATTGAAATGGCAGAAAAAGAAACAGAAATTGAAATTCGTATAGCGGACAACGGAATTGGGATTGAGAAAGCCGATTTGCCGAATATCTTTGAAAGGCTGTATAAATGCGATAAGGGTCGTTCTGATAAGGGAAGCGGATTGGGACTGTCCATTGTCCGGCAGATCGTTGGAAAAATGAACAGCAAAATTACTGTTCAAAGTGAGCCAAATCAATATACTGTTTTTACTGTCTTTCTAACACTGAATAAGTGAAAGAATCCCTGTCGCAGGCAGGGATTTCTTTTTACGCAATTGCAAGGTTAATGCAAGGTTGCGGCAAGGTTAATGCAAGGTTGGCGTGATAGACTTATTTAAACAAGAAAAGGAGGTTCTTAGCTTGAGTGATTTTATAATTGAAACAAAAAATCTTACAAAACAATATGGGGAGCAAAAAAGCGTTGCTAACTTGAATATCCATGTAAAAAAAGGCCGCATCTATGGTCTGCTTGGACGAAATGGAGCAGGAAAAACCACGGCTATGAAAATGCTGCTGAATCTGACTAGACCTACTTCTGGAGAGGTTCAGATTTTCGGCAAAAATATTCAAGGAAACGAAAAGAAAATCCTGCCCCGCATTGGCAGTTTAATTGAAGCACCGGGATTTTATCCAAATTTGACAGGTACAGAAAACCTGAAAATCTTTGCGCAGCTTAGAGGTGTTTCTAAGCGTAATGCGGTTCAAAGCGCATTAGAGATTGTGGGACTGCCATACGGAGATAAAAAGCTGTTTTCTCAGTACTCCCTTGGTATGAAGCAGCGATTGGCCATTGCTCTTGCCATTATGCACGATCCGGAGCTACTGATTTTGGATGAGCCGATCAATGGGCTTGATCCAATCGGGATTGCCGCTGTGCGTTCGTTTATTCGGGAGCTGTGCGATGTGAAAGGGAAAACTATTTTAATTTCCAGCCATATTCTTTCAGAAATCTCCCTGTTGGTAGATGACATTGGAATCATTGACCACGGTGTATTACTGGAGGAAGAAAGCCTTGCTGAGCTGGAAGAAAAGAACGGCAAATACATTCGTTTTGTTGTTACTGACACAGCGCAGGCAGCCAGAATCATGGAGAGAAACTTTGGTGTAAAAAACTTTACAGTGGAAAATGATCACAGCTTACGCCTGTATGATCACAATTTGTCTGTGGCTGCATTAAACCGTACTTTTATTGAAAACGGATTGGAGGTATCGGAAGCCCACACTTGTGAAGATACTTTGGAGGATTACTTCAAGCGTATAACAGGAGGTGAGGGTATTGCGTGACCTGCTTCTTAGTGAATTTAAAAAATTCAAAAGAAAGAAAATGTTTTTCTTTGGAATACTAGCAGCTTTCATTTTTCCTCTTTTCAATGTCGTATTATTGTCAGATTCCAACTTTGCAAGTATCCAATCCGGAGTAAGAGAAGACAATGCTTTTTTGCTTTTAATGCCCCTACTGATTATTTTAGCGGCTAACCTGTTTTTTGTGGAGCAGGACAATGACACATTAAAAAATCTGCTTTGCATTCCAGTATCAAAAAAGCAATTGGTTGTTGTAAAGCTATTGGTTCTGTTGGTTTTTTCAATCGCATTTCAATTAATGGGATTTGCAGTCGGCACAGCGATTGCTGTTTTTCAAAATATTCCGCTCCATGATTTTGTTTTTCAGTTTTCACTGACAGCATCGATAGGGGTACTCATGTGGGCGGCTGCTCTTCCCTGCATTGTGCTGGTTCTTTGGTTCAACAAAAGCTACATTCTCTCGGTGACTATTGTGTTCTTTTACACACTGCTAAATTATATCATGCATTTTAGTGATGCGATTATGATGCAGCCTTTAGGGGTTAATGCCGGAACGCTTATGCCCATCCCCATGATTTTTCGCTGGCTATACCAATTTTACTCGCCCACCGGTGAAATCCAGACAGAGTTTTACAATCGTTTCAGCCAATACTTTGCACCGGCATCTGTATGTTTTGGTGTGCTTTTGTTGGAAGCGGCAGTCTGCATTTATTTGATGATCCGCATCTATCGACGCAGAGAAATTTGAAGAAAGGGGGTATCTTTAGTGCTTCGTATTATAAAAACCGAATTTTTAAAATTAAAGCGATTTCATATTTTACTCATTGGCCTTATCGGCATGACTTTTCCTGCAATTTTGTCTGTATTCACGCAAGCAGTTGCCACTGCGGAGGTCACAACACAGAAATTTGATTTTTCCGCTCTCTTTAACAGTACAATATGGAATAGTGCAACGATTTTCATGCCTGTAATTTTCACCTTGATTGGTGGTTATTTAATTAATAGGGAATACACAGATAATACTTTAAAAATTATTTTGCCCATTCCGGTAACCTTTCAATGCCTGTTGTTCGGAAAACTGCTGGCAATGGGGATCTTAAGTGTACTGTTCGGGTTATATAGCTATGCAGTAACGCTGGCTGTCGGATTGCTGTCCGGTATTACAGGGCTTAGTGCTGCAGTTCTATTCACTGGGTTTTTGCAGATGTTAGGAACAGCGGCTTTAACATACACTGCAATTCTGCCCATCATCGCTTTTACAAGCAGGAAGCCGGGGATTTTCATGGGCGGCGTTATCGTATCCTTTCTATTCGGATATAGCGCCATGTTTATCAAAAATGTTACGATGCGCAGTTTGTATCCAATATTGTCTGGACTGACGGTTATGAGATTTGATACGGAAACATTCATGAACACTTCTGAACCCGGAAATCTCACTTTGTCCATGGTATCCTTGACCGTCATGCTTTTGCTTACAATTGCGATTGTAATATTCACAAATCCACCGCAAGCAGCTTCCAAGCGTAAAAAACGCAAAACAGCCGGTATGTTCCTCAGACAAGGGCAAAAAGGTCGATGATTTATATACAAGCAAGGAAAGGTTGGTGATTTCAGTGACTTAGGAACGTTTTTGCAGGAAGGAATCGGGATTAAAGTTACTTAATTTGTGCTGCCATATTAAAGATTATTTCGGACATATCATTTACCGATTTGGTCAAACCGGATTTAAGCCAGTGCTGTATCAGACCAATACTTCCATTGAGCACAAAAATAGAATAAAACTCCGATAATAGAACGTTAGCTTCGATTTCATGAAGAAGGTCGTTTTGGTCTGTATAATGTGCATAAAAGGTTGTCCTGTTTATATCAGCCTTTTCGCAAAGCTCCTTAATGGTTATTTTGGAAATGGATTTTTCTGCCATTAATTCCATTAGGGCATCTTGCAATACCATTTGTGTATATTTAGTTTTCCTGTTTTCCTTCATAAACGGCCTCCTGACTGCAGCACTGTTACATCTCAAATAGGAATTGTTGGGAAGTTGGAAAGCAGTGGTATAATGAACAGCATTTTTTATACGCTGTTAGTTCACGCTAAAGGATTTCATGTTACAGAAACTAGATGTGTCAGTTGTAGTAAATGTGTAGAGCTATGCCAACTGAACAACATTATCTTAACTGACGGTAAGCCCGTATGGGGAAATCACTGTACCCATTGCATGGCCTGTCTTCATAGGTGTCCCACAGAAGCAATTGAATACAAAAAGAAGACGCAAAGTAAGCCAAGATATTTTTTTGATAATAAATAGGCCACGATACGGTTATGTTTAACATTTCAAAACTGTTAATATAGATATTGATAGAATTTTAATTGTGCTTATGGTATACTACAGACAATGAATTGAGAGGAGGACAAGAAGATGCAATGTACACTAATGAATAAGAATACACCTGTTGTACAAATACAGATCGATGATGATACAGCAGCGATAGTTAAAGTTACAAAAGCACTTGAACTCGCGTACCTTCCGATAGGAATTGATTTTAAAACTGGAATTCCAAATAAGAAAGAATTAAATGAATGGTGGTATGGCCGCTCTATTCCAGCCAGCCGTTCTGGAATCAGAGAGGCATTAGTAAAACTCGAAATATCCCACACGGAACAATTATTAGCAAAATGCTATGGGCTTAGTTTGTCGGATCAATACTGGATGAAACCAGATAATACTTCATTAGAATGGTCTAATATAAACTTTTTTGAAAATTCATTTTCAGATGATGTTGGAAATATTTTGTTCGGACAACCCGCAGAAAATGAAACTATTGATTTGATGTCTCCATGTAACACATCGGATGGATGGCTGAAAAAGAAGTGGAAAATTATTGATGGAAAAAGATGCTTGATTAAAGCAGGAAGTAATCCATATATGCAAGAACCATTGAATGAGGTTTTTGCGACAAAGTTACATGAGCGTCTTGGTAGTAAGAATTATGTTCCTTACACAATATTATGGGAAAATGGAATGCCATATAGCGTATGTGAGGATTTTATTACTACAGAGACGGAATTGGTAAATGCAGTAAGCATTAATAAATCAATGAAGAAGAGAAGTCAAAATTCATCGTATGAACATTTTGTACAGGCAAGTGAAAAGCTAGGAATACCCAATATGGTTGAATTCATAAATTACTTATTAGTATTTGATTATTTAATGGCAAATACGGATAGGCACTTTGGCAATTTTGGTGCTATCAGAAATGTAGAAACATTGGATTGGATTGGAGCAGCACCAGTTTTTGATACGGGAACAAGTTTGTGGCATAATAAGTTAACAAAAATAATCAATCCTTTCGATGAAATTGAATCAAAACCTTTCTATGCAAAGCACTTAAAGCAGATGGAATTGGTAACTGATTTTGAGTGGATTCCATTTGAAAATTTAAAAGATGTGACAGGTGATTTGCATGAAGTATTTAAACAGTCAGAGTACATGGATGAACAGAGAATCGAAGTAATTTGTAATGGAGTTACAGAACGTTTTAAACAACTACAGGAAATGGCAATGGAACAGAAACACCAGATATCATTTACAAATTTATGATCAATGAAACTGCCTCTGAATTTATCAAAATTTAGAGGCAGTTTCATTAAAAATCATAGAAAGCTCAAGAAATTAGACACATTTTTTCGTAACCGTCAAATAGGTTACGAATATTGTACATTTGTTGGAACCAGAAAGCTGTCAAGTTAATTGTGATAGCTTTCTTCTATTTTTTGTAGGAAACATCCATGTTAAAATAAAAGCTTTCAATTGACAATCATTATCAATTGGAGGATAATGCAATTATAATGAGGTTCTGGATTCCTATCCAGTAAAACTTTTAGAGAAGAGGTGTTTATATGATTACTGTATCCATTAAAGTTAAAGGCTCCTTAGAAAAAATATGGAACCATTTTACCATCCCGGAACATATCATTCATTGGAATTATGCTTCAGACGATTGGCATTCTCCTTGGGCAAAAAATGACCTTCGTATCGGTGGGAAATTCACTACACGGATGGAAGCAAAGGACGGTAGTTTCGGGTTTGAGTTTGAAGGGATTTATACTGAAGTTGTACTCTATAAAGGTTATACTTATGAACTTGAAGATGGACGAAAGATTATTGTTACTTTTAAGGAAGAAGACGACTATGTGACTGTTCGAGAAGATTTTGATGCGGAAACTGAAAATACCGATGAACGTCAGCAATATGGCTGGCAATGTATTTTAGATAACTTCAAAAAATACAGTGAATCAGTAGAATGAAATCAATTACGGAGGTAGTTTATGAGATATTGAAGAACTATTATATGAAATAGATCATAGCCCTACCACATCCAATAACTTTTGTCCGAATCGGAAAGCTTAATGAAAAAAAAATTTATATTGACAATAAGTGAATGATCATTTATTATAAAAATATGTTGAGGTGATATCATGAGAAAAAGAGATGATGAAAAAGAGAGAAGCATAAAAGAAGCGGTAATCAAACTCATTCTTGAGGAAGGTTTTCACGGTGCTTCTATCTCAAAAATCGCGAAGATGGCTGGGGTTTCGCCGGCAACAGTATACATTTATTATGAAAATAAAGAAAACATGCTGCAGAATATTTATAATGAATATTCCGAAGATATTTTTGATTATTTACTTAGCTGTGTGGACTTGAAGATGGACGGGCAGCAGCTTATTGAGATACTCATTAGAAGTTACTACAACTATATTATTCAAAATAAGGAAATCTTCAGCTTTGTAGAGCAGTTTTCCAACTGTCCATCCTTAGTTAACAGATGCTCAGGAAAAAAGGGAGTCTGTCATATTTACAGCCTGATTGAGGATATGAAGAAAAAGCAGATCATTAAGAATTACCGTTATGATAATCTGCAGGCCATTATCTTTTATCCGGTCAAGGCAATCGCAGCGGATAACCATAAGAGCGAGGCGGAGAGAGCGGATTTATTAAAGGAGATGATTATAATCATACAGGATGCGGTATTAATACAATAAAAGTTTTCAGCGAGATATTTTTGTAACATAACTTGCAAAGGGATCTCGCAATTATTAATTGTTTATAGTAAATGAACATTCATTTAAGATAAAAGGAAAGGGTGATAGTATGTCAGAGAATAATAATAACATGGGAATTGTTTTTCCCGTATCCAATACGGTTTTATTGCCGGGTGTCACAACAAAGTTTTTTATAAAAACACCCGAAGAAGTGCAGCTACCATTTTTAAGAGACGAGAATAGTACCAACATTGCACTGCCGTTAAAGCAGAATTTCGGACAGAAAGGTCTGATAGAAGAAGATTTTTACCGGATGGGGGTAATATTCAAGGTCAATGATACCCAGAAAACAGAGAATGGTATTCTACTTACGGTTTTTATTACAGAACGGGTTGAAGTAAAGGAATTGAATATCGAAAGCGGTCTGGTATTAGCCGGATATGAGACCTTCCCAGACAAAACGGACTTAGACCATAAGAGTCAGGAGGAGATGCTTGAATATCTAAAGAAGGTAATTCGTGAAATCAGTATGAAATTCCAGGGCGGCGAACAGTATATCCGGATTGTGGAAGAGTTTAGGGATTTAAATGGCCTTATGGTATATTTAAGCCAGTATATACCTATTTCAAATGAAGAAAGGTATGAACTGCTTGAAATAGAGTCCTTAAAAGAGAGAAGTCTGCGGTTTATGGATCATCTGTTAAAACAGAAGGAAGCCATAGAGCTGCAGCTGCAGCTTTCAGAAAAATTTTCAGAGAAAGCTAACAAATCATACAGAGAATCCGTACTCCGGGAGCAGCTTAAAGCCATTCAGGAGGAATTAAATGAAGGCAATGGGGACGAAAATAAAAAAGATAAGGATTATCTGACCAAAATTAAAGAAGCACAGATGCCGTCTGATATTGAAAAGAGTGCCCTTGAAGAACTGGATAAACTAAATGCTCAGGGACCTAACAGTTCCGAGTATAATATTATCCGCAATTATCTGGAACTGCTGGTACAGCTTCCCTGGAAAAAAGCAGAGCAAAGTTCTATTGATCTGGGCAAAGCCAGACAGATTTTGGATGAACAGCACTACGGACTAAATAAGGTGAAAGACCGGATTATACAACATTTGGCTGTTATGAAGCTGAAAAATGACAAAAAGGGGTCCATACTTTTACTGGTGGGACCTCCCGGTACTGGTAAAACCAGTCTTGGCAGAAGTATTGCGGAAGTACTGGACAGACAGTATATCCGTTTGAGCTTAGGCGGTATCCGGGATGAAGCTGAAATCCGGGGGCACCGCAGGACTTATATCGGGGCTATGCCTGGTAGGATCATTCAAAGCATCCGGAAGGCTGGAGCCAATAATCCGGTCATGGTTCTCGATGAGGTAGACAAGCTGACAGCCGGAGGTTACAGCGGTGATCCTGCCAGCGCTTTGCTGGAGGTCCTTGATCCGGAACAAAACAACAGCTTTACCGACCATTATCTGGATCTTCCCTATGATCTGTCCGATGTTTTCTTTATTGCTACGGCAAATTCCCTGGAAAGCATTCCGGGGCCGTTATTGGACCGAATGGAAGTGATTCAGGTTTCCAGCTATACAGTTGATGAAAAATTCCATATCGGAAGAAATTATTTGATACCGTCGGTTTTAGAAGAGCACGGATTGTCAAAAGAACAGCTGGTTGTAGAAGATGAGATTCTTTATAAAATCATCACCGACTATACACTAGAAGCCGGAGTCCGGGGACTGAAGAAACAACTGGCAGCACTTGCTAGAGTGGCTTCCGAAAAGATTGTTTCGAACAAAGCAGAGCTTCCTTATAAGATTCAGATGGAGGAGCTGGAGGAACTTCTTGGCAGACAGGTTTCCAGACATGACAAAGCGCAGCAGGATAATCCCCCGGGAGTTGTTACCGGACTTGCCTGGACACCGGTAGGCGGCGAAATCTTATTTATTGAAGCTACCGATATGCCGGGTAGCGGAGAGGTTATATTGACCGGTAAACTGGGAGAGGTGATGAAGGAATCGGCAAGAATTTCCCTGAGTCTGTTAAAATCCAGGATGCCTTTAAATACCGTTAATTTTAAAGAAAGGGATCTGCATATCCATGTGCCCTCCGGAGCGGTTCCGAAAGACGGACCATCCGCAGGAATTGCATTATTCACTGCTCTTGCTTCCTTAATTACAGGCCAAAAAGTGGATTCCAAAATTGCCATGACCGGTGAGATTACATTAAGAGGTGCCGTACTTCCCATTGGAGGCCTGAAGGAAAAATTACTGGGTGCCCAAAGAGCAGGTATTAATAAAGTGCTTATACCAAGAGACAATCTGATTGATTTAAAGGATGTGCCGGAAGAAGTAAAGAACCAGCTTACGGTAATACCGGTTGAAACTATTGAAGATGTACTGAAAGAGACTCTGGAAATTTCCCTGCCAAGAATCGAGCATATGTTTCTTCAAAAGGAAACTAGAGGCCTATTCCAGGAGGTATAAATAGTAAAGTAAGTTAAAATAAAATAAAAAAAACAATGCTCTCTGTGTTTGAAATAGGTACCCCGTAAGTCATAGGCTTGCGGGGTATTTCTTTAGGCAAACAACAAAAGGTCGGTACCAGTTCAAATGGGTAGTCTTGAAATTCAGATTGATACTTACAAGCCCATGATTGAGAGTTACCCAGATTGGATTTATTGTGACATGTTTTATGATATTGGGAGCGGACTGAGGCGAATTGGAAGAACAGGATTGGAGGCATTATTAAAAAAGCACCATAATGGGTGCATTTACTGTAGATTAACGGATAAATGCTTTGAAACTTCTAGATTATTGGTATATAATGGATATTAATAAAAATTGATAAGGTTATTATATCTGACGACGTAAAAGAACTAGTTATAATATTAAATAAGAGATAAAATATTTAAGGGTAATTATTCTCAGAAGGGGCACTGAAAAATATTTCATAGGTATAATGATATTTATAAAGGAATTAAACATTATTAGTAGCTAATCGAATGAAGAGAAGACTACTTAGAAGATTTACCTCTGATTTATTCTTGTAATAGTAATTTGAATTAAGAAAGGGGATAGGGGTATAAGACCTCATCGGACAGCACCGTGGACCAAGGTTATATCTTAAGAGTTTTTGCAAATTGGCTACGACTGGCGCGGACCCACCCCGGCAGATATGGCGATGATTAAACGGTTGATAGAAATTCGCTGCGATATTATTGATGAGGTACAAGCGGTGAAGAAAGCGAAGGTTTAGATATAAGAACAGTATCAAACGAAAGGAATAGAAGATAATAAGAATAATCTGAAAGCCCCATAAAATAAGGTTTAGAGATTATGAGATTATAATATTATGAGGAGGAAATAAAAATGAGCAGGTATGAAGAAGGATTAAAAATAATTGAGGAAAGGTGTGGCAACGGAAAAGATAATATCATCTCTCTCTCGACTATCGCAATGGAACCGAACGCTGACGGTAAACCCCGTCCTTATGTCCGTGATTTGGACGCTTATTATGAAGATGGTGTGTTTTATGTTACTACTTGGGCAAAATCAACTAAAATGCAGCAGATAGCTAAAAACCAAGAAGTTGCATTTGCGGTTTGCTTCGAGTGGTTTTCCGGAAACGGAATCGGCGAAAATCTCGGATGGGTTTTAGACCCGAAAAATGCTGAGTTAAGGTCTAAACTTCGTGAAGCATTTGCCAATTGGTACGAAGACGCAAATAATGAAACGGATGAAAACTGCATTATTTTGGCAATCCGCATCACAAGAGCCACGGTAATTAAAGATCACGGTGCTGATCGTTACAATATGGATTTTGTGAATAAAGTGGAGACTGAAGAAGGGAAAATTAAATAAGGTGGCAAGCCGTATGTATATATTCGGTGCTTAAAAATGGCACCGAATATATAGATTAGAAGTGAAGCATCTGATGTGTTTCAGAATCAGCGGGGAAATCGAGATGTTAAAGAACAGATAGCATAGAAAAAAAGAAATTTGTTAGTGAGTAAATATTATGTGAGTAATGTCCACCATCAGTATAATAATAAGTTGTTTTGAAAAACACTTAAAAATACAGTACATTAATAACTTCTTTTACATATTGCAATTACTTGTTGTTAAAGATATGATATGATAAGATACAGTTAGTACAGATAAAAACATATACACTTATCATACGGTGCATGTTGAAACTGTCGTATTGTTAAAACATATGTAAATAATAGGTTGATATTTGAAGGGAGGAATATAAAATGTCGATGAAAGATATGGAAAGAATGAAAAAGCTTATAGAAGAGAAGAAATCTAAAGGTGGTTTCTTACAAGAAGAAAAAAAGGTTGGCTCTGGTAAAGTTGAAAAGATGAATAAAAATATAGGAATGGAATTTACAAGAACTTATAAAATATCACAATAGATGTGAGTATAGCATATTATTGTATGCTATATATATCATTGTGATTGTATTAGGCGCAAAACCAGTGAACAACTGAATGAAATTGAATATTTATTGCCCAAAGGACACTTAATATTATTGTTAGGTGTCCTTTGCTATTTATGAATATTTACGAAGAAACATATTCTGAATAATGCGATGTTTAATACCAAATATATTATATGTGGAAATCCCATCAATGAAAGGGAATGTTATGATGTTTTCTATCGGACGATTATTGTACCTGATCCTGCGCCTTGATACATATTATCGCGTTCATTTCAACCGGAATACTAGGTAACCTTAGTATTACACTAGAGTATTTCGGGAATCGATTTGTTGTGTAAAATGTATATAATTTAATGTATAAGGTAGGAAAAATATTAACCTTAACCAAAAACACAAGGAGGATTAAAAATGAGCGAATTATTATTTACACCTATGAACATAGGCAAACGCATCGCCCCTAACCGTATTGTTATCAATGCAATGGAGTGCTGTGATGCCTTAGATAACGGAGATCCAAGTCCTGCAACGTATGCCCGTTATGAAAAATATTTTAAAGGAAAAGCAGGTATTGTTGTATTGGAGGCTATTACGCCTCAATATGACTACATAGCTCGTAAAAATCAGCTTTCCATTAAAGAGCATAACCTGCCTGCATTAAAGAAATTCGTTACACATCTTAAATCAATCAATCCGGAGACAATTTTATTGTTTCAGATTACACATTCCGGCGAAATCAGCAATCCGGTTTATTCTCAAAGAATCCGTGTTACTAAAGAACCCGTTCCCGGATATGAGGATGCAAAACTTGTTGGTGAAAAGGAGATTGAACAAGTAATCACAGATTATGTGAATGGTGCGCGATTTGCCTATGAGGTTGGTGCAGATGGTGTAGATCTTAAGCTTTGCCATGGCTATTTAGGATCCCAGATCCTCAGACCGTATAATAAAGAAGATTGGAAATATGGTGGTAAATGGGAAAATCGCAGACAATTTGCGATTGACCTTTACGACCGTGTACGTGAAACGATATCGGATGAAAATTTCATATTAGGATCAAAAATTTCTCTTTATGAAGGCTTTCCCGGTGGATGCGGTACCTTAAATGCTGACAGCGCAACCATGGATTTAACGGAGTCCATTGATCTGATTAAGCAGTTGGAAGCACACGGAGCAAGCTATATTCTTCAGTCAGCAGGTTCCCCGTCCATTACCTTGGATTTAGCCCATCCTGACAAGCGTACTCCGGATTATGCATACATTCATTTTTATTTTCAAAAAGTATGTCGAGACAATCTGAAACCAGAGACAGCTGTTATTGGTTCCGGTTACTCCATTTACCGTGATGGAATCAAAGCTTTCCAGGCAGTGAAACCTGAAAAGAATTCCCTTCGCTTCTGGGGAAATAAAAACATTACCGATGGTGTAGTTGATGCAATTGCAATTGGACGTCAATCCTTTGCAGATCCGTACCTACCCGTTAAAATGATGGAGAATAAGGATGATACCATTCACTGGTGTACCTTATGTGACCACTGCGTTGAATTTCTCATCCGCCAGCACTGTGTTGGCTGTGCTATCCATGATAAACATTTCGTAGAGCAATATGTTGAGATGATTAAAAAGGAAGGCAAATTAAAAGAAAAGCATACCTGATTGTTTCTTGAATTAGGTATAAAATCTTTCTGAAGGTGGTAAATGAATGGCACGTTATATTGACGAAGAATGTACCTCCTGCGGTGCCTGTGGCAGATATGTCCGATAGGTGCGATAACAGTTCAAATAAGCAAGTATGTTTCAAAAAAATAAACCGAAGGATTTATGCGAACTCAACAAAGAGTAATCTCAAAGGTAAAATGTCTATTCTTAATTTAGGATAGACATTTTATTGCTATTTGCAGGAATCTAGGTTCAATAGTAAAGCGTAACCACGGATGAAAGCGTTATAGAGACTGGTATGAAGTTATTTGAGTTTCAATATAGATTATGATATAATTAACCTATAATGTTCGAAAGGGGGCCAACAACCATGAAACCTTTATCAACACAAGATTCCTGGGTATTTACTCCACTGCTGAAGAATATACAGCGTGAAAGACTTCTCGATAATTTGAGTAATGAATTACTGCAGACGGTACTAGCTGTAATTCAGGATGGTATTTGCATTTTAGACAAGGAATATAATATTATTTATTCAAATCCAGCACTCAATTGCTGGTATCCAGATGAAGTTTTTATTGCAGGGCATAAATGTTATGATGTTTATCATCAACGTAAGTCGCCATGTGAAGTCTGTCCAATCATTCGGTTATTTAAAAGTAAAGCGCCGCAAACGGATATTGTAAGATTTGATAAGAGAAAAGGTGAAAGTGGTTGGCAGCAACTATTTTGTGTACCCATACTAGACAGTAATAGTGAAGTGGTGCTAGCAATAGAGTATATCCGTGATATTACCGCTCAGAGAAATGCCGAATTATCAACGGAGTTTATTGAAAACCAGAATTCGGTATTGATGAACTTTTTGGAGCAAAAGCAGAAAGAAAAGGAAACCTTGGAGCAGACCATTGTCACTAATATGGAACAATGTATGAAACCAATACTAAACTATCTTGGCAAGACACTGGATAAGGATAGTATGAATAGAATTCGACAGCAGATGGATATTGCTATACAAGGTGTGACAAAGAAAAAATCGCATCTGGCTAAGTGTTTGACACCCAGGGAAATACAGATTGCGGTTATGATTAAAGATAATTACCTTAGTAAGGAAATAGCAGATCAATTGATGATTTCAAAAAAAGCAGTGGATTATCATAGAACCAATATTAGAAGAAAGCTAAATTTAATGCCGGATGATAATTTACAGAGGTTTTTAGAGATGAATTTATAAACAATCTGAGTGGAATCCCATCCGTGCCATAAATTACTTAAGCCAAAACGCAAAACAAAGGAGAGGAAACCATGATTACACCTTATTTTACATTCAACGGGAACTGCAAAGACGCGCTGAACTTCTACCGCGCCGTCTTCCATTGCGACGAGCCAAAAGTCCTGCCCTACGGTGACTATATGCCGGAGGGGTCAAAGACGCCGCCTGAACTGCTGCGTACTTGGGTT
>CAUQEW010000046.1:0-31709 GCA_963517115.1 uncultured Lachnospiraceae bacterium
TGTAACAGAAAATAGCCTGTATTTATACGGGTTCTGGCGTTTCGCAAACGCCTAATAAATTTTAAAGAAAGGGGGTAAAGAACCTATGCATACCTTTGTATTATCTATGCTGTTAAGTGGTAAAGGGTCTGACTATAATACTATCAGACGCTCTCTTCCATTTAGTACAGTTAAGTTAAATGATTATGCCACCATGCACATATGTAAAACTTCTAAGATGAATATATCAGAAGAAGAGAAAAAGGCTATACCAGTTATCAAGTTATATAAATTTGAGGAACTAAAAAAGACAGTGGATGGCGAAAAGAAGCCTACTGGTAAAATAACATATTTCCTTGAACTCGTTGTTAACTATATGGCTCTATTAGGCGGAACAGGTTTTTACTCTATACCTGCATCTTTAATTAGTGACATGGCATACTCTGCTTTGATAAATCATTTTATGGATATTCTGCCACAGTTCAATTACTCTTGGTATATAGAAAATGAATTTACCAATTCTGTACAGAGTTATAACAGGCTAATCTTAAAGGGAAATGATACCCTTAGTATTTGGGAGATATTAACCTTAATTGCATCTTCTAATGATGAAATGGCAAATCGATTTATTGAAGAACATAATCTAAATCGTAGCGTGTTGTTGGCCTTGACTTCTAACGTACAATAAGTAAATTATTTGAAACAGCTATGTTATCCGCCATTCAAATTAAGGAGAATTGATTATTCCTGCGATATCCATACTGATTTTAAGGATATTCTTTTAAGCCTTATTACAAAAGGCTTTGACCCTAAACAGTTGAAGTTGGAAGAGACAATTTATTATAGGAAAAAAGAGGAAGAATATCAGGCTGTTTCAGACTATCATAAAAGTAAATCGGTTCATTTGAATATTTATGACAAAATTGCTGAATTGACAAATCATAATCAGCCATTGTCGTTAGAAGACCAAAAAAGAGCAGATGCAATTCTTCGATTTGAAGTACAGGTATTCAAGAATAAATTAAATGATTTGATACAACGCAAATCGGATGAATTGGGTTACGAGGATATGAGTCGTGACTTTTTAACTTTTGCACAGGCAGATATTGAAAAGTATGTCTTAAGCTATTACCTGAAAAAACTAGTCGGAACAGGACATTACTTTACGTTAACCATTGCAAAATCTTTAGTTGATAGCAGTATTTTTACTAATTCAAAAAAGGAAAAGTTAAAGAAAGTATTACAGTACGTGGCTCAAAATCATGGAATACCAAAGTTTTTTGAAAAGATACAGGAGAAAAAAATTCCTGACCTGACAATTACAACAGCAACAGCCAAAAGCTATTTTAAGGAATTAGAGAGCATAGGTATTAATACTGTTTGCATATCTCAAAATATGCAACAGCGGATGAAACAAAGAGTAATAAAGTATCCATTACCTGATATAAATGGATACCAATATGGAAGAGATTTTCTATATAATCCAAGTGTTTATTTGGAGATGGATTATCAAAGAGCCAACCAATATGAAGAAACAATTTAATAGAATTACTTGCCATTATCTTTTTGATAGTGGCTTTTTTATGTGCATAGAAAGGGGCATTAAAATGGTTCATAATTTAATCGCAAATGTAAAAGATGAAGGAGTGTTTTATCTAAAAGTAGTTCCTCATGATTTGGAGAAATCCAATAGCAATAAACAAGAAGCAGGTCAAATGACTGCTAAAGAATCAAAAATTTTATAACCGTTGATACAAATATGCTAAAGGAAATATTGTGTTGCGGAAGGAAGACAGCCGTTGAAATTGGGATTGCTGCCAATGCAAAGATTACCATAGGGAAAGGAGTGCTATGGAATGTATCACTAATCCAGAAATACTTAGATAGTATAGCTTTCTAATAATCTTAAGTAGCATTTATATTCATCAATTAAAAGGACATAACTACGTGATTTTAATTTCACCTAGTTGAGTCCTTTTTTTATTGCAAAAAGAAAGGTAGGAAATTTATATGGCAGTTGATAAGAATGGTAAAAAATTACCCAAAGGCATAACCCAGAGAGCAGATGGCTTGTACATGGGAAGATTTGAATATCATGGAGAAAAATTTGCAGTCTATGATAAGAGTCTTAAGGAAGTCCAAAAGAAACTAAACGATTTACGGTATGAGGTGGAACATGGCTTATATGCAAAAAAGCAAAATTTAAGTCTGAACGCTTGGTTTGAAACATGGATGCTGGATTATAAGAAAAATACAATTAAGATTGGAACATATACCATCTATGAAAATCATTATAACTATTACATCAGACACAAGCTGGGAAATAAGAAAATTTCGGATGTACGTCCAGAGCATATTCAAAGGCTTCATAATGAACTGGTTCATAAAGATTTTGCTACGGGCAGTATAAAGCTTATTTCTGCCATGTTAAATGGCTGTTTCAAACAGGCAGAAAAGAACGGCATCATTACTAAAAATCCTGTTCCTTTAGCCACCATACCAAAAGGAAAGGCTAAAAAAGAAAGAAAGGTCTTTACTGTTGAAGAACAAGAATTTTTCCTTAAATATGCAGAACAAAGCTATTTATATGAATTTTTTATTTTAGCTCTAATGACTGGTATGAGAAATGGTGAATTACGTGCCTTACAGTGGAAAGATATTGATTTCCAAAAGAGAATTATTCATGTAAATCATACCTTGGTTTATATACCTGATAAAGGGCATTTTCTGGATGAACCTAAAACAAAGACCTCTAAAAGGCAGATACCAATGATTGATAAATCATATGATGTGCTAAAGAATCGGTATGATAAAGTGACTGAAAGCAATGTTATCCATATAAATGATGAACGGTTCATATTCTGTTTGCATAATGGGGAACCCATTACCAGAGATAGGGTAACACTTGAAATAAATAAAGTCTTAAAGGTAATTGAGGATGATGGAATATCCTTTGATTATGTGACCTGCCATTGCTTCCGCCATACTTTTGCTACCAGATGCATTGAAAATAAGATGGAGCCACAAGTATTAAAGACTATATTAGGACATAGCAGTCTTTCTAAGACAATGGATTTGTATAGTCATATTCTTCCTAATACGAAGCAGGAGGAAATGCAGAAGATATCAAATTTGTTTTAGTATTGTTTAATCTTATTATCATTTATAAAATATTTATATTATACGCTCCATATGGTGATAATTTATGTGGGGCGTTTTTAGCTTAATATTTTAAGGTTCAAAATAAAAGGAATAGACGATTTTTTCACATTTAATTTTAGTATAAAGGATAAAATCGATAAAAAATAATTGACATAAGTGAAAATTTCACTTATAATACAAATATAGTATAGGAGGAAGTTATATGTTAATAGAATTTATAATACAAAATTTCTTGTCTTTTAATCAGGAACAAAAAATCAGTATGATACCAGGTAAGGTACGAGGAAAAAGTCAACACCTTATTAAAAATAACAAAATAAAACTGCTAAGTTTTAGTGCAGTATATGGAGCTAATGCTGCAGGAAAATCTAATTTGGTGAAAGCCCTTGATTTTTCTAGAGAGATAATTGTAGATACATTGCCTAAGGGTCATAATGTTATGTATAACAGGACTAATGAAATCAATAAAGAACTACCAAGTAAGTTTGAATTTAAAATTAATTTAAAAAGTGGATTATTTCGATATGGATACGAGATGATACTTTCAACAAGTAGTATTAAATCGGAGTGGCTGTATTCAATGGACAAAGAAACTGATATATTAATATTTTCTAGAAATATTGTGAATGATTCTTATGATTTTGGAAAATACTTGAGCAAAGAAAGTGCTAGAAAAAGGGCAGAAACGTATCTTAAGGATATAAAAACTCAAGATAATGTTTTGTTTTTAAGTGAAATAAATAGAAATAAGATGAGTTTATATAAGGAGGAACCAGAACTTAAAGTCTTCAAAGAGATATATGACTGGTTTGAAGATGGACTCGATATAAATTTTCCTAATAGAGTTTTTTCTGATTATTCGTATTTTATGACAAAATCTAATTCAGAGGAACTTTGTGAAACAATAAAATCGTTTGCTACAGGTATCACTAATTTTAGCATTGTTGATATTAAGCAAGATGAATTAAGAGAGTTTATACCGAAGAAATTATTAGAAGATATAAAAGAGAAATTAGATAAAGGTATTATTGAAGCCAAAAAAAATAATGGAAAAATTGAAGATGTCGGTTTACTGTTACGTGGTGATGAAGCATTCTTTATCTTTGAAGTTGACAGCAATGAAAACATTATAGCAAAGACAATTAAATTTGAACATGGTATACATGGAATTTTTGATATATCGGAGGAATCTGATGGTACAAGAAGACTTCTTGAATTAATAGAAATACTTTTTGCTGATAATAATAATAAAACCTATGTAATTGATGAACTTGATAGATGTTTACATCCTTTGTTAACATATAAATTTATAGAACGATACTTAAACAGCATACAAAAAAGAAATATACAGTTAATAGTAACCACTCATGAATCAAGACTATTAGATTTAGATTTATTAAGAAGAGATGAAATCTGGTTTGCGAATAAAGAAGATAATGGAAATACGGATATTTACTCACTTGAAGACTATAATGAAAGATTTGATAAGAAGATTGATAAAGCATATTTAGGAGGAAGATATCATGCCGTACCTCGCTTTGATGAGGTGTAATATATGGGGAATCGATTTAATATAAGGGAAAAAAAGAATGTTTTGTTAACAAGACAAATTTTTGTTTTATGTAATAATATTGAAAGTCGTATTTTCAATAATGTAAAAGATGTCATTGAAACTTGTAAAAATCAACAGTCTAAATCTTGTTATTTATATACTTTATATGATATAAAAACAGATTCTCCTATTAGTAAATTGGAACATACTAAAAGGTATGTTGAAAAGTATTTTATTGAATTCAATTGCAAAATAGATTCAATAATACTGCTATCCGAAAAAAATATAGATAATGAAAAAAGCTTAAAGGGATTCTATTCAATTACTAATGAAGAGGAGCTAAAAGAAATTTTAAATAAAATAACTACATAAGTAGATTATATAGATATTCTAATGTGAAAGGGGAAATGCAATATGAATAATTTAAAACTGCACTAATACGTCAATATTAGTGCAGGACTTGGAATTACCTTATTAAATTGATAGGTATCCCTATATACTCAGATAGATTTAGTGTATCATATTTAATAAGAAAATACAAATGTTTTTTGTCAAATTAGATACCATTTGACTCCCTATATAAGGAGGAATTTAATGCATTTTTCTCAAGCATATAATCTTGAAATTGAAGGGCATAGTAATATTAATTTTATTGATGTAAATTTATTGAAAGATACAAAATTATATATAGACCCATATAGAATTGAACATGCAAACAATACATTCTCATTAAAGGCGAACGAAATTATCAAGGATTATTTTTCCTGTGTTTTTAAGTTATGCTTAAATGAAGAAATACCAACACTTAAAACTTTATTAAATTTTGCACATGAACCAAATGAAACAAAGTTAGGTTTATCAAGCGATAAACCAAGAGGAAGAGGTGCTTCTGAACTTTTACTGTTTGAAATATTTAAACAAATAATAGATAGAGATTTGTTAAATACAGGAATAGTAACCCAAGAATCGGATATATGCGTATTTGTTAAAAATTTCAATCAAGATAGAATGTCTGATTTAATTACAAATATTATCCGTCGTGAATTAAGTAAGTTTACATATGACGAATGCATAAAGCTTGGTATTTCCGAAAATGATTTTGTAACAGAACCTAAGGAATTTTGGAATCATAAAATTCATGCATGGGATACATTTGAATGCAAATATCCTAAAACTGACGTATCGGTATTATTGGTTCCTAAGAATATTGTAAGTAATCGTTACATTTATTCAACTGAACATTTTATACGGCAGCAGATTCTATTGACTAGACAAGAAGACCACTTAAAAGACATGTCTCATTTAGTACAACATAAATACAGTAAAGCAAAAGGTAACTATGTTGACAAACCAACTAAAAAATCAATTTATCAAGAAGAAATACAAGGTAAAAATCGTAAAGATTATGTTACTGATTATTCCTTTAATAATATAAGAGATTTAGAGACTTATAGAAATAGAATGAATTCTTACGCTAGTGGTTTAAGCCCTTTATCGGATGAACAACTTGACTATATTGTTTATAAAAAACGAAAAAAGACACTTGCTTAATTTATTAGGATGGATACTTGGAAGCGAGTATCCATCTTATATTTTAATTAAAATATGGAGGTACTATGACTTTAACAAAAGAAACTCAGGATGTTGTGAATGACGTTTTAGCTAGTGAATATCCATTGGAAGCATTGGCTAATTTTAAGTATAATAATAAATTGCTAAAGGATTGGAGATTTATATTTTTTGATGACAATTATGGAGCGGATATTCCATACTTTTTAAAAAGTCAAGAGATTGATAATTTTCATATATACAGTCTTGCATCTGCAAATAAAATGCTAGTTATCGACAATGATACTTATAATGATATAATAACAACAGGCACGACAACTTATGGAATTGATACCTGTATTGCACTTGATACACAGACGGTAAGTTATTTAAAAGAAATTTTTACTGAAAACCCCAAAGAAATTAATGAAAAGTCAAAATATTTTATTGAATATCTTCTAAAGAATGATATTAATTATGATTGTTCATTATATATTTTAGAAAATGCAAATAAATTGAATAGTAATAAAGAAATAATTGATACATATGAAAATTTACTTGCATGTGAACGCTTCAAAGTTATTAATTCGCAAAGATACTTTAATAATGGAATAATAGAATATATGAAGACTAATGATGAACTAAAGCTATTAACGGATGAAATTTTTCATATTATGAAAAATGATAGTAAATTGCCAGAAGTAGCAGTTCTGTGGAATCGCTATTACGCAATTAAGGCTTTGATTCTTAAAGTCGCATTAATTGAGCTTACATATAATAAAAAAGGTGTAAAATTTAAGACTAATTTATTATTAGATTTTATAAATAACGAATTAGGTACTATTTTTGAAAGAGAACTTGCAATAAGTTATTTGTTTTTCTCACGGGATAAACGGGTTGATAGTTTTTTCAAATATATAAAGCCTAACTGTAATGATATTGTATACCGTATTTCTAGTATGGCATGGGATTTATCACATTTAAGACATTTGGAATATCTTATGGCAACATTAAGACCGCTGGATGCTCGCTACTGTTTATATTCTATAATTACCTTTGATTATGGATTACAGGAAGTTTTAAAAGCATATCCAATTAGCAGATGTGCAATGTCGAATGGTATTTTTCTTCCTGTGTTTAAAACCCCTTTATATGAACTAATTACAGAAATAAGAGATTTACAAAACTATATTTTTGATACAAAACCTACTAGAATGAAAACTCATAATAGTGTAAATTATAAAGAATTAATAAGAAAGCTTGAAAGTGAATTAAATAATATTATCAAATTATAAATCAGTTTCAGAGTACATTATTATAATGTTGTAAATTATTTTTAAAATAGGGGGGATATTATGAATTGGGCAGAAAGTGCAAGTAGGAATCTTATTCCTTTATCGGTTAGTGATACTCTAAAGGATGCATTACAAGAATGGAATTATGCTGGAAATATTGAAGAAGATGATACTGCTAATTCCATATGCGAACTTTGTGACCATCCCAATATAAGATATAAGTTTCAGATTGTAAATAAAAATAATAATAATGAATTATATGTTGGTTCAGAATGTATACATAAATTTGGAATTTTAGGTTTATCAGAAGATGGTACAGAGATAACGCAAGACGAAACAATGCAGCAAATAGGCAGGCATAAGTCAAAATTAATAAAAGAGAGAAATGTTAAACATGTATTAGAATGTCTAATTTTACTTAGCAAAAAAGATGAAGATTTTGAAAAGTCTGCTTCAGATTTTTATAAGTATTACGAGAATAGAGGGGCTTTCACACCAAAACAAGTGAATCTGTTACTTTTTAGTATGAAAAAAAGTGAAATTAAACATAACAAAAAATCTTTTAAGATGACAATTAAAAGGAACAGAGAAAAGGAACAACTCGTCACAATGAAAGATTTCCAGATTAGTACTATTTGGGATTGTATGTCACCGTCACAAAAAGAATATTATTTGAAACATAAGGAACTTTAGAAAAAGTATTTAGTCTTTAGAGTATTATAAGTTTCAGAACAGTATTAAAAATACCCCTGTAAGAGTATTTAATATGCTCTTGCAGGGGTCTATTCTTTTACACAGCTACTACACAGTTTTTACACAGATTATAATAACCCATCATGAAACACCACGTAATAAAATCCAGTATCTTAAACGGCTATAGCATACTATGACCTATCATAAATCCCATACTTTAAAAGTTTTGTTTTACGTCAGGAAGGTTACGAACTGACGTGAGTTACGACGCAAAAACACCATGTTTATAAGGGTTTACAACTTCATTAGTATACCACGAAAAAGGCGGATGTTAAGTGTTGACGTAAGGATTGATTCAACTATGAGGTGAAGCTGAGGTGAAAAGATTAATGGGAGAAGGATGGAGGTGGTTTAGAATTTGAGAAAGCATATACTCAATTTCTGATCAAAGTCAAATGATATCAATGCTAAAAACAATTCAACTATAAGTTGCCAATGAGCTGAATAACCGTATATAATGTAAACTTAAGGTAACATTGAATGTAATTTTTGATTGGTGGATAAATTAGTACTATACGATATAATAAGGATGTGAATGACATGATAAACTCAAATTTAAAATTATTACGTAATAAGAGTAAATTCACACAAGAAGAGGTCGCGGATAAGATAGGTGTCTCTCGACAAGCTGTAGCAAAATGGGAAAACGGAGTTACCGTGCCTGATATCAATCATTGTCTGGCATTAGCAGAATTATATAAGGTATCATTAGATGATCTGGTCAATTATAGGGACACCCAAAATGGTATGGGACTTCACCCAAAGGGGAAACATGTATTTGGACTAGTTACTGTCGGTGACCAAGGCCAAATCGTGCTCCCCAAAAAGGCAAGAGAGATATTTCATATCAGCCCAGGTGATAGCCTAGTGGTTCTCGGGGATGAGGGTCAGGGAATTGCCCTCGCAAAGCAAGATCGAATAATGAATTTTGTTGATGCTGTTAAAAATGCGGAAGAAAGTACGGAGGAATAGGTAAGGATTGAAAGTAAATGATGTAAGAAACTCTAGCACAAAGGCTAAAAAGAGAGGATGGAAAGTTCTTAAAATAATTTGTATAGTACTGGCTGCGATTATAGTTATTGCTGCAATTGCACTTGGCGTATATTCTTACCAGAATATGCATTATGATGAAAAGCCTCTTAAAAAAACGCATAACGCGGGATATGAAGAGAAACAGGTAACACTTGATGATGGAACCGTTCTTAACTATGCAGAAGGACCGGATAATGGACCTTCTTTATTGCTGATACACGGTCAGTCCATGCAATGGGAAGATTATTCCAGAGTTCTCCCTGAGCTCTCTGAAGTTTATCATGTGTTTGCTATTGATTGCCATGGACATGGAGAATCCAGTAATGACCTTTCAAAGTATACAGGTGTAGCTATGGGACGTGATTTTGTCTGGTTCATCGAAAATGTTATTGGTGAACCCTGTGTAGTATCAGGTCATTCCTCCGGTGGTGTTTTAGCCGCTTGGATCGCATCCAATGCTCCGAAGGATGTACTCGGGCTTGTACTAGAGGACCCACCATTATTTAGCGTCACGGCAGAAGAATTAGTCAATACTTTTGCCATGAAAGAAAGCTTTGAAATAGGACACAACTTTAAAAATCAGACAGATGAAGATGATTATATTGTTTATTATATGGAAAACAGTTATCTATGGGGCATGTTTGGTGATTTGCGAAAGCTTGTTGCAAGAAGTGCAAGGGATTATCGCGAAAAGCATCCCGGAGAACCGTTGAAATTATGGTATGTACCATATACCTGGCTCCACGGAACACTTTATCTCGATAGCTTTGATTTAGAGTTTTCCGAGACTTTTTATACAGGTACCTGGATGGAAGGTTTTGACCAGGAAGCGACCTTGTCCAATATAAAATGTCCTTCTGTCTATATCAAGGCTGAAACAGCTTACGGTGAAGATGGTGTGTTATACGCTGCTAATACGGATGAAGATGCCGCTAAGGTTCATAGCCTAATAGAAGGTAATGAGTTGATAACAATAAAATCAGGACATGATATCCACTTTGAACATCCGGATGAATTTACTCAGATCATGGTAGATTTTTTAGATAAGATTCAATAATCAAAATTATCCTACGTCAAGAGTACTAATCAATAATTGCTCTAGGTGAGTATTACACAAGCAAAACAAGTATATGGATTTATTTGAAACTGTAAGCGTGATTGACAAACAAAATGCTATAACTTTGGAAAAGATGCAGACGAGTCGGCATCTAGTGATAACGCAACAACGGAAGAGCCGTTAGTGAAAAAGGTATAACCTATTATGTTAATATGACAAGGTTATTTAAGGATCATAGGGCTGGAAACAGTCCTTTTTTCTGACTCAAATTTTTGACTCAACTTGGTCTTTACTGATAGAATCAGATAAAAAGAGAGAAAACGTAAATAAAATTTGTTAAATAGACAGGGAACCAAAGGGCTAAGCTAATTGTCTAATATATAGAATATATTTTAAGATAAGCTTCTGGAAGGAGAAACAGATACGTGGAGAAAGAAGAATTTGCCGATTTAGTGCTCACACATCAGCGGAGTATGTATCGATTTGCACTGGGGATATTAAGAAATGAGCAGGATGCAGAAGATGCATTAGGTGCTGCAATCATTAAGGCGTATGAACATCTTGCAAGTCTAAGAGATAAGGATAAGTTTAAATCCTGGATCATGTCAATTATAGCAAACGAGTCAAAAAATATGTTATCAAAAAACAGCAGAATGCAGCTTGTTGATGATATGACTATTTTTGAAAAAGCAGTGGAAGAAAATCAAAATGATATATGGTGCAGCGTTATGGAATTAGGCGAGCAACATAGGCAGATTGTCATTTTATATTATTATGACGGTTTCTCAACCAGGGAAATCGCCAGAATATTAAAAGTTGCGGAAGGAACTGTAAAATCAAGACTTAGCCGGGCAAGGCAGAATTTAAAAGAGATATTGAGTTTATAAAAGGAAAGGGTGGGTGTTAAAATGAATCAGAACATAGATAGTAAAATAAGAATGAGATTATTGGATAATGATATTAATATACCAGAGGGATGTCGGAAAAGAATTGATGAAACAATTCAAGGACTTCCGGATAAAGTAAGTACAAAATGGCATATGCAGTTTCGACCGACGGCAGCTATTGTAGTAGTATTTTTATTGATGTCATCTATTACTGTTTATGCAGCAATAGACTATATCAGACAAAGAATGGAAAGTCTTTCTGAAGAGGTGAAAGACAGTTATTATGAAGGATTACAGAATTCTCCCGCTAATGCAGACAGTTATTCAAGGGAATTTACTGACAATGAAAAAGAAAGAATAGAAGAATTGAGAGCAAAGTATGAAAATGGAATATTTCCGGCTCAAAAGTTACCAGTTATTAAAACACAATCGGATGCAGATATCAGTACAGAATTTTATTTTGTGGAAGATACGAGTTTATTTGTATTACCATTAAGGGAATTAACAGAGGATGAAATACTGGAGATGATAGATTTTTATTATTGCAGAGATTACAGTCTGACAGAAAAGGCAAAGGAGAATATAGTGACTGTCAGTCCGGATAAATTTGTTGAAAATGGTGGAATGGATGAACAAAAAGCTATAGAAATGGCCAAAGCTGATATTGGGAATGTCTATGGAATAGATTGGGAGGAATTTGAGATTTCGGTAGCGTATAATGATTTTGAAGGAAATGGTAATGTCTATGTCGTTACCATGACCGATAAAGAAACCAGGACAAATTATGGTGTATCAATTGATGCTAATCAGGAATTGGTAACAGATATTTTCAATATGAAGCAAAGCAGTAATATTGCTGAAGGAATTGAAGTTGACCAGGAGAAGTATACTAATAAGTATGAGGATGCTCTGGATATATTGAAGAAGTGGAAGGGAATAGATTTGCAATTCATCCAGTCAACCTATGAGTATAATTATAATTCGGACAACTGTCTGGAATATGGTATGGTAAGTTATTCCTTTGAAATGAAAGATGGTACCGGTTATGTGTTATATTATAGCTGTGTAAATGATGTATTTTTTGAAATTTTTATGACAGATTATGATGAATATAGGCAGAGAATTGATCAGGATGAAGGTAAAAGACAGGAAAGAGGTATTGATAGAAAAGTTATTCAGATGCACAATTAGTGACCGGTCGAATTTGGATAAAGCAAAAACAAAGATATTTTTAGAAGAATAGGGCTGGAAACAGTCCTATTCTTGACTCAATTTTTTGACTCAACTCGGTCATTTACTGATAGAACCAGATAAAAAGAGAGAAAACGTAAATCATATAAGAAGCCTTTATCCATGGGAAGGATAAAGGCGGATAGAGTCAGATAAAAGAATACATCGGATTGTTTTGCTTTACGTGTGGAAGGTTACGAATACACGAGGTATTTTATGAAAACACCCAGTTCATGAGGTTTTCAGCATTTAATTGAGTTCCTGTTTTTATAGCTTGATATAGCTTGTATTTTAATGCTTTAATGGTTGTTATTTCATCTATATTTCCAAGATTACAGCGAATAATATTACTACCAAAGTCATGAATTAATAAACCCTTGAGACATAGATCTGTAATATCTTCAATATTTTGTTCAACAAAATAACCTTTCATATAAGCGCTATCAAAATTGAACAAATCACAGATAATAGCCGCCAATTCATACTCAGAAGGTGCCAGAAGTGCATCCGCAAAATCAATAATATATACACTTCCATTTTCGCTAATTAACACGTTATCTGGATTCAAGTCACCATGAACATAAACTTCATTTTCTAAAACTAGTTCTTTTAAATATTTAATACGCTCATTATTAAAACTATCCTTAAAAATGTTCCATCTATCATTGCTTAATTCTCTATCGATAATATCAATATTATTGAAAGTTTGACATTGTGTATTTATCTTATCTGTTATACTACGCAATTTTCGCCCAATCATCATCTTATGTTCATTACTAAGAGTGTCCCTTATATCACCAAGAGCTTGCCCATCTATGTAATCCATAATTAAATACCTGAAATTATATTTATCTTCAACAGTACCCTTCGCTACAAGCTTTGGAACAGCTATACCTAGCGCACTAGCTCTTTCCATCCCGAATATCTCTGTATAGTAATCAGATTCCGTATTCATACCTGACTCTTTTGGAGCATAAATCTTAATCACATAATTACCAATCTTAAAGACAGCATTTGTTCCAGGATTGCATTGTTCTATTTTTAAAAAGCAGATTTTTTCTTGAGTAAAAATGTGCTGAATTAATAATTCGAATGCTTCTACCTTGTGGAACACTTGTCCCCATGAAGTCCAATCACATATATCATTATTGAATAAATAGTTCATTTAACTCCCATCGACGTGCTTTAGCACGCATACAAATCAAGATGTTGAAAGTCACAGAGCCTATAATATCAAAGGTATTTCCCTTATCTCTCATCGCACTCCACATTAAGCCATCTGCATTCCGCATCGGTTAACTGCAAATTCAGGGCGGCTAGTGTTTCATTCAAATGCACGGTGGAGGACGGACTTGTTACAGCGAAGATATTAAGCGGCTGGTGCATTAGCCAGGCAAATGCAATCTGCGTCATTGTAACGTCCTTTTCCTTTGCAAGTAGCTCAGCACGACGTAGCTTTTCATAGTTAATTGGGAAGCCGTATTCCGCAAAACAGTGTCCGTCCTCTGCGGTTTTTCTGACGTCCGTATATTTGATGCGACCAGAGAAGAAACCACGGGCTAGACTGGAATAGGCGAAGATCGGCATCTGATTTGCGGCGGCCCATTCCCGTGCTGGTTGATTTTCCGGTCCGGAGAAAGTGATGCTGCCATCAAAGGGATCGCCCATGCAGGCGGCAAGTCCATAGCTGGGACTGTTTACTGTAAATTCTGTCAGGCCGTGATCTCTGGCATACTGATTGGCTTCGTCGATTCTTGAATGGTGCCAGTTGGAAACACCAATAACACCGATGCGACCTTCTCGGCAAAACTTGTCCAATAGCTCTATAATCGGACCAACAGGAACGGTCGGATCGTCCCGGTGCAGCAGATAGATGTCGATATAATCATTTCTCAGCTTTGAAAACGAATCCATCAGATCACTCATTAAGTCATAGGTTGTCAAACGACGGCGGTACTGGTTGTTGCTGCAACCCTTGGTCAGCAAGACAACCTGATTTCGGATATTACGGGATTCCACCCATCGGCCAAGTACCGCCTCGCCGTACATGGCCGCGGCATCAAAAGTGTTGATTCCCGCATCAAAAACCTCATCCAACAGTGTAAATGCCCGCTCATAATCCTCGTTAATATTGGGCGAGGGCGATCTAAAATTCATAATCTGTCCGCTAGCGCCAAAAACAACGCGAGATACTGGCAGCTTAACGCTTGGAATTGTTCCATAACTCATAGCCTGTTGTACTCCTCCTTGAATCTGTTTATTATCATGTTTTCGTTATAGCATATTGGCAGGTTCTAGTCAAAAATTGTGTCGCAATGCGATTGTAGATTCTGCGGAACCCCTTCATTGTTTGGTATTATACAATACAGCTGATTTTTTGTAAAGCCGTATTTTTCAACAGTCTTAGCGATTTATAGTGCATATTCTTATTATATTATTAATTCAGGTGATATCTTTTCTATTTCATATTGTGTATTAATAATTAACCACATTTGTGAGAAGAAGGTCATAATATTCCAAATGCCAATACCTTGGAACCCGTACTCTGGTACTAAATTAACTATTGCAACGATGCTTCTTGCATCTTTAAACCATACTATATGCTGTTTTGGTATCCTAAAACTAATATCTATATATTCAAAAAATGGTGCTTCCGCATTTTCGTCATACTGAATAGTAGCACCTACTTCGGCGGCTAAGGCTATTGCGGTATCGGTAGTAACAGAATTTGCTCTTGAAATACCTATTTCATACGGAAGTTGCCAATCGTAACCAATGATTGGTAAACCAATATAAGTCTTCTCTGGTGGGATTAGTGGAACAACATAATCTAAAAATATCCTTACCAAATTAACAGAAGTTGGAGCTGCCGGTGGTCCAAAAGAGTATCCCCAACTATAAGACAAAAGCATTACACCATTTGCGGTCTTGCCAATTCCGGAATAGTCAATTCTTTCAAATGTAATCTCATTATCGGTATAGAATTGCCTTGGTGTTAAAGTGACCCATACTGGATATCCTTCATTATTTAAGCGACTGGTTAATTTCGTAATATAACTGTTATAAGCCTCTGTGTTTTCCGTATTAATGAATTCAAGAGTTATATTTAATGCATAATAACCTTTTGTTTTTAAAATAGTAAGGATATTATCAATTTGCCTATTCACAAGTTCTTCGTTATATAATATGCTGTATGAAACCTCTAAATTGCCAGTTCCTTGTGCTGATAACGTTGATAATAACATGATTGGAGCGACTCCATATTCTTTTGCTATTTGGATTATCTCTGTATCATCTATACCAATTATTTCAGCTTCTGCCGTAGTTCTATAATTAAATATAGACAAATAAGTAAGAAATGGTAAAGTCTTTCTTAGTAACGCTGTATCAATAAACGGATAAGCGTAACCGTTTGTCGAAATTGTCGTATTGCTTTTATTATAACTAATAACTATTATTTCTCCTGGATATATAAATTCTCTATCTGAGAGATAAGGATTATTTCTTAATATTTGCATTAAAGTAACTCCATATGCCTCTGCGATACCTATTAAAGAATCTCCTTCCTGAACAATATAAGTCTGTTCAGGATAAACAATCACAATAGTTTGCCCAACAACTAAGTTATCGGGATTTATTAACCCATTGTCTAATATTAATCTTGACACCGATATTTCATAATTTTCTGCAATTGAATAAATGGTTTCCTGTGGTTGTACAATATGTATAATCATATATATCCTTATATAATTATGTTTATTAATTATATGTCAATTGGATATGCTAAAAGAACTTAACATTGCTGTGGATAATGTTATAACACAAAAAACATCACTGTGTTGACATAGATATCCCATTAAGATATACTTCAATGAGATATAACGGATGGTGGTAATATAATCAGCGTAGGAGCTTAGAAGATGAAAGGCAGGGGTATATAAATGGATCTTGAAATCGTACATACTAACAGTAAGAATCCCATGTTTATTCAACTAATAGAATTGCTAGATGAAGACCTCACAAAACGATATGGTACATTACAAAAACAGTATGAAAAACATAATAAAGTTGATTTTATAAAGAATGTAGTTGTCATTGTGAATGAAAAAGTTCCTACTGCCTGTGGAGCATTCAAAGATTATAATAGCGACTCTGTAGAATTGAAACGAATATTTGTTAAGAAGGATCAGAGACGGCGAGGATTAGCAAGGTTATTGATAAACAAACTAGAAGAATTAGCAAAAGAGAAAGGCTATCAATATGCTATGCTGGAAACTGGGATTATGCAACAGGAAGCAATTAGCCTTTATATAAACATGGGGTATGCCATAATAGAAAATTATGAACCTTATATTAATAATACAAACAGTATATGTATGAGAAAGGTTCTGCACTAACAAAAAAAAACGATGTCGTAATTAATGGTTCCATATCAAATAAGAAATTAGTTGATACGGAACTTTTTTTGTAAACAAGTGTACAGTTAAATTAAATAAGTAAGGTTATTAACTCTTAAACTAATCTTAAGAATTAGCCTTGTAGAATAATTTAGGGTTTTGTGCTATAGTAATCACTAAAGTATGAAAGGTGACAAAGCAGCTGTTTAAAGTTAAAATAAGAAATGGAGGTAGCTGGAATGAAATTCATTCATATTGCAGATATTCATATCGGTGCGAGGCCGGATGCAGATTATCCCTGGGGAATCGAGCGTGAGAAAGAGATTCTGACCAGTTTTAATAGAATAATAGACATTTGCAATGAACAACAGGTAAATTTATTATTAATAGCAGGTGATTTATTTCACAGGCAACCCCTGATTCGTGAATTAAAGGAAATCAATTATTGCTTTGATAAATTAATAAATACGCAAGTTGTATTAATTGCAGGAAATCATGATTATATCGGAGTCAGATCAAATTATATGGAATTTACCTGGGGTAATAAAGTGCATATGTTAAATGAGGAAGCTATGGACAGTATCTACCTTGAGGATATTAATACGGAGATATACGGATTTAGCTATCATACCAGAGATATCACTGAACCAAGGTATCATAAAGTTTATCCAGGTTGTGAGGAGAGAATTAATATTCTGCTGGCCCATGGTGGTGATGAGAAGAACATACCAATCGACAAAAAGGCATTGCAAAATAATGGTTTTGATTATGTCGCGTTGGGACATATTCATAAACCACAAATTATAAGTGACAGAATGGCTTATGCCGGATCCTTAGAACCTATGGATAAGAATGAGACAGGGCCTAGAGGTTATGTAATAGGAAAGATTGAGAAACAAGTAGATACCTCAATAATTGCCATTGAGTTTGTGCCAAATTCCATACGACAATATTTTAAGGTGATTCTAACGGTTCGTCAAGAGACTACCAATGGGGCGCTGTTAGATCTAGCTAAGGAAAAGATACAGGAATATGGAACAAAGAATATTTATACCTTTTTATTATCTGGAATTAGAGATACCGATATTGTTTTTCATAAGGAAGATTTCAAGAAGCTTGGAAATGTAATCGAAGTAGTGGATGAAACGGTACCAGATTATGATTTTGATGCTTTGTATCAGGAGAATCAAGATAATATTATAGGTTTGTACATAAAAGGCATACGTGACAAGGCAGGACAAGATGTAATTGCACAAAAAGCATTGTATTATGGAATTGAAGCCCTTTTAGGTGCTAGGCAATAACAAACTAAGAAACTTGAGGCAAGTACTATGCCGATAAAGTTATATCAGGGAGATGAAAGTTTGCGAATTAATGAAGTACGACTTAATAATTTTGGTAAGTTTAATAATAAAACAATTAGACTGGAAGAAGGAATTAACCTTATTTACGGTGATAATGAAGCAGGTAAATCTACGATTCATACCTTTGTAAGAGGAATGTTGTTTGGCATTGATAAATTAAGAGGCCGGGCATCAAAGGATGATACCTATCTGAAATATCAGCCTTGGGATACTCCTGGAGCATATAATGGGAGTATGGATATAGAGATAAGAGGGAAGATGTATCGTATTCTTCGAAACTTTGATAAAAGTACGAAGAATTGGAGTATTATTGAACTGGAAACAGGCAGAGAAATAAATATAGCGCCAGAGGAATTGAAAGACTTATATGGTGGACTTACAGAGGCAGGTTATCGAAATACCATAAGCATAGAACAATTGAAATCCAGAACCGATCAGGAGCTTGTGGCAGAGTTACGCAATTATATTACAAACCTTTCGCTGTCTAAAAGCAATGAGGTGGATGTAACAAAAGCTCTTAGTTTTTTACAAGACAGAAGAAAAGAAATGGAAGCACAACAAATAGATACCAAGCTTCTTCTTTTGGAAACAGAGATAACAGAAGGTTTGGCCTGTGAGGCTAAGATAGATGGATTAAGCATACAGCTAAAAGAAATGGAAGATCGGTTGAGTGTTCTCAAGGGGAAAAAGGATATCATTGAAAACAACTTAGAGGAGTTTGAAGGCTTTTCTTCTATAGAAGCATATAATGCCTATCTGGAACAATTTCCTGCCATTCGGGAGAAATATAGAAGCTATAGTGAGGGACTCAGTCAAAAGACATCACTCGAGGTAAAACAATCTGCATTACAGCACCAAGTACTTGAACTAGAAGAAGCCCAAGAGGAAAATACAAATATTAAAAACAATATTGTTAAAATTGAAGTATTAAAATCTAAGATAGCTATATTAGAAGAAAATAAGAAGATCTTGAGTATGGATAAAGAGAAAGATATTCAAAAGGATAAACATAAAAATGTATTATATTGCTTAATTCCGGCTATTGTCAGTGTCCTTGCTACCCTTTTCTTTTTGGGAAAAAGTGGATTGATAGTAGGAATAGGTTCTGCAATTATTTTATTATGTGTTATTACATACTTATACTTATCCCATCAAACCCACTTAGTAGAAATTGCATTTCACCAGGAATTCAGCGAATATGAAAAGGAAATAGTAAAATTACAAACGGAAGAAAGCAATATATTTTTACAGCAGAAAGTACGTAGTGAACATGATTTAAAGAAAAAGCAGGAAGAGGTTCTAATAAGTGAAATGTCTCTTGAACATCTGCGTAAACAGAAGAAGGATTATGAAGAGCAGATTATGTTTATGAAAGAGAAGCTTTCAACGATACATCGCGAAATTCTCGAGTATATGAAGCAGTCCGAAGGTTTATTTGAGGATGATAAATACAATGTTCAGACGCTAAATGATTCTGTGATGAGAATTCTGGAAGAACATATCGTACAACAAAAACGACGTATCACCGCAAATCAAGAAACAACGGCAAAAGAATATGAAAGCAGTAGAATACAGATGGAAAAGCTGAAATGGGAACTAAATGCACTTGAGGGTAATGAAGAAAAACTATTACAGAATAAAGAGCTCCATAAAGAACTGCTACATAAAAGAAACGAGAATGAACAGGAGCTAGCAGCGATTAAGTTAGCAGCCCAAACAATTAATAATCTATCTGTGAATATACATGATAGCTTTGGTCTTGAATTAAATCAGCTGGTATCCGATTTGGCTAGTGAGGTAACAGATGGTAAGTATTCAGATATTAAGGTGGACGAGAAGTTAAATATTAAGGTGGGACATAAGGATAATTTTGTCTTATTGGATAAACTAAGTGCTGGAACGATAGAACAATTATATTTTGCTTTGCGAATTGCCATATCGAATTCAGTATATGGTGAGGGAGTTATGCCTATTCTATTAGACGATTGTTTTGCCCTATATGATGATAATAGAACGAAGGCCGCCCTAGAGGCACTCTCTAGGGATATTAAGGGGCAAGTCCTTCTATTTACCTGCCATAACAGAGAAAAGACAATACTAGATCAATTAAAGATAAATTATCATTACATTAACTTATCAAACTAATACAGGAAGCTACGAAATAGATATGTAGAATATATATCTCAGAAATAGTGTAGAGGATAATATGAATCAAAAAACAGAAAAAAATGAAACTTTAAAGGCAGCAGGACAGAATTCAACAGGAAATAGGTCAGTAGGAAAGAGAACGACTACAAGGAAGAAACCTGCCTCTAAGAAGAAGCTTAGTAAAACGAATACTGGTAAACAAACTAAAAGAAGATTTAAAAAAACAATTCGATGGGCATTTCTTATTCTATCTTTAATTATTTCCCTGACGGTGCTAGCTGTTGTTCTAGGGTTTAATTTTAAATATGGAGATGATATCAAACAATTCGAATCTGAAGCAGAGCAGTTGGTAAACCAATCGAATCTAGATACCTTCCGACAGTCGGAAACCAGCTTAGTGTACGATAAAAATGAAAAGCTTGTGTCCACATTAAAGGGAGAAAAGGATGTTTATTACCTTGAGTATAACGATATTCCGGAATACGTGACAGAGGCGATGATATCAATTGAAGACAAGAAGTTTATGAAACATGTAGGCGTAGATATAAAAGCTAATATTAGAGCTATGCTAGCTTTATTGCAGAATAGAGGAGACATTACCCAGGGAGCAAGTACTATTACCCAACAGCTGGCAAGGAATATATTTTTGTCTAATGAAGTAAGTTGGGAGAGAAAGATCAAGGAAATGCTAATAGCGGTAGAATTAGAAGATAAATACACTAAAAATCAGATTATGGAGTTTTACCTTAATAATATATATTTTGCCAACGGCTATTATGGAATTCAAGCAGCAAGTAAAGGCTATTTTAGTAAAGGGATTGAAGAACTGAGTCTATCTCAAATTGCTTTCTTATGTGCAATTCCCAATAATCCTACCATATATAATCCGATGGTCAATCCAGACAATACAAAAAAACGTAGGGATAGAATTTTACTGCAAATGTATAAAGATGGAATAATTGATCGAGAAGAATATGAGACTGCATGTAACGAAGAAATTGAATTAGTACAGATAAAGGTGAGCAAGAATAATTATGTAGAAACTTATGTTTATTATTGTGCAGCGAGAGCATTAATGGAACAACAGGGATTTGAATTCAGAAATGATTTTACAGATAAAGCGGATCGTGAAGCATATGATGAAAAGTACTATGAGTTATATAATCAATGTCAAAAATCCTTATACTATGAAGGGTATCGTATCTATACCTCCTTTGATTTGAATAAACAGAAAAAATTACAGAATGCGGTTAATGATACCTTAGCTGATTACACGGAAAAAGATAAAGATGATACATATTCGCTGCAAGGTGCAGCAGTATCGGTGGATAACGAAACCGGCCGCGTAGTGGCAATAGTAGGAGGCAGATATCAAGAGAGTACAGGATATACCTTAAATAGAGGATATCAAAGTTTCCGACAACCTGGCAGTGCAATAAAGCCTTTAATCGTATACACTCCTTCCTTTGAAAGAGGGTACTATCCGGATGACCTGGTTGTTGATAAAGCTTTTAAAGATGGTCCTACCAACTCGAATGGAGTCTATTCCGGAAAGATTGAGTTAAGAAGAGCAGTGGAATTATCTAAAAACACCATTGCGTGGAAGTTATTTGAGGAGCTGACGCCAAAGATAGGTTTATCATATTTACTAGAAATGAATTTTGCTAAGATCGATAAGAATGATTATTATCCGGCAGCTTCATTGGGCGGGTTTACGACAGGAGCAAGTCCATTAGAGATGACAGCGGCCTTTGCAACTCTTGAAAATGATGGTATTTATCGAGAACCTACTTGTATTATTAAAATACTGGATTCAAAAGGTGAGGAAATAGTTGGCGAAACAACTTCAGAAAAAAGAATATTTAATAGTAATGCAGCAAGAATGATGACAGATGTATTAACAGGTGTAATAAAGAATGGTACAGGAAAAGGTCTAGGACTTGATAATATGTCCAGCGCAGGAAAAACAGGTACCACTAGTGAAAAAAAGGATGGTTGGTTTGTGGGCTATACCCCATATTATACGACAGGAGTTTGGGTTGGTTACGACATACCAAAGCAAATGAATGAATTATCTGGAGCAAGTTTTCCAGGTACTATCTGGAATAAATATATGAGTGCGATACACAAAAAACTGAAGAACAAGGAATTCACTCCTTTTGACGACAATAGAACGCCTGCTAAACAAACGTCTGAAGAAACAATAACAAATGAATCAGAAGAAGTTGATAATGAATCAGAATGGCAAGACAGTCTGGAAGAAGGTTATAATTCGGAAGAAGAGAATACAGAAGAAGATATGATTGATAATTCAGATGAAACCGACGAGAGTTATGAAGATCAAGAAGACTTTGAGGGCGACGATGATATAGATTTCCAGGAACCTGTGAAAGAATATGGAGATGTGGAAGATTTTCCATCAGAGGAAACAGATCCACCTGAAGAAGTGAATAATGAAGAAGATTTTCCAGAGGATGAAGCAGTATCTGATGATGGTTCGAATACGGAGGAGATACCTCAAGAATAAAATACTCTAACACCAACTTCATTAGTAGATAGATTTAAAAAAGCGCTAGAGAAAGATTACTTATCATCTTTCCCTAGCGCTTTTTGATAAAAGACTGTCACCAGTAATCTTATTTCTTATATCGGTTTAATACATTCTGAATACGTTCTGTTGGACTTAACAGCTTACTAATGGAAGCATCATGATTCAAAGTATCAATTAATAACGCAATATACTTACTCATATCTACATTAATGTAGTAAGGTTTTTTCAATAATTCTTCTGGCTGAAAAACCAGGTTCGTAGTCAAAACGCGATAGATTAAGCCTTCTTCAAATGCTTCATCAAATCGTTGTAAGCCATTGGTAAATAAACCAAAGGTAGAGGCAACGAAGATTCTGCCAGCTTTTCTTCTTTTTAATTCTTTCGCAACATCAATCATGCTCTCACCGGAAGAAATCATGTCGTCAATAATTAACATGTCTTTGCCTTCTATGTCCGTTCCTAAGAACTCATGAGCAACGATTGGGTTACGTCCATTTACTACAGTAGCATAATCACGACGTTTATAGAACATACCCATGTCTAAACCAAGAACGTTGGCAAAATAGATTGCTCTACTCATACCGCCTTCATCTGGGCTGATTACCATCATATGGTCGGAATCAATGGTAAGATCCGGCACATTTTTAAGTAAGGCTTTAATAAACTGATAGGTTGGTTGAACTGTTTCAAAACTTTTCAAAGGAATGGCATTTTGAACACGAGGATCATGTGCATCAAAAGTAATAATACTTTCTACACCCATATTAGTTAATTCCTGCAATGCTAAGGCACAATCTAAGGATTCTCTTGAACTGCGTTTATGTTGTCTACTTTCATATAGGAAAGGCATAATTACCGTAATTCTACGGGCTTTACCACCAACAGCGGCGATGATTCTCTTTAAATCTTGATAGTGGTCATCCGGAGACATATGATTGGTATGTCCACAAACTGTATAAGTTAAGTTGTAATTGCAAACGTCCAAAAGTAGGTATAAATCGGTACCACGTACGGATTCTTTAATTACACCCTTCGCCTCACCGGTACCAAATCTTGGGCAACACGCATCAAGTAGATAGGAATCGCGTTGGTATCCTGCAAATGCTATAGTAGCAGTATGCGCACTGTCTCTGGCATTACGCCATTCTACAATGTAATCATTTACTTTATTTCCTAGGGATTTACTACTTTCTAAAGCAATGATACCTAAAGTGCCGACTGGAATCGTTTCTAATATCTTTTCTTGTTGTGGCATTCAATTGACCTCCAATGAAATTTGTTAAAGTTAATGGTAAAATGTCCATTAAAGTTATACCATTAACAATTTAGTTAGTCAAGGCTAAATCGCAAACTAACCATTAAAAGAGTTTCTTAAGTCGAATATCTTCACCAACTATTTTTAATAAAGTATAATTACTGGCGATACGGGAGAAGACTCTCTCGCTATAAATAGTGTTAATATTATCCAAAGATAAATTCGTTGATATAATAGTAGCTTTTTGTCTGAGATAACGTTCATTAATACATAGATATAATTGCACATTTACAAAAGAATTATTTAATTCCGTGCCTAAATCATCAACAATAAGCAAATCACAATCTAGTATGTAGTCAAACTGATTCTGAAATTCGAAGCTATCTTCTCCTTTACCAAACTTGTTTTTCTCTAAGATGTCAAAAAGTTGAAAAGCTGTTAAATATATTACGGTGTGAGCATTATCAAGCAGTTCCTTGGCAATACAGTTTGCTAAGAAAGTTTTCCCAACACCAGTGTTACCATACAGTAAAAGATTTTGAAATTCCTGATCAAAAGTATTAATATAGTGTTTACATACATCAACTACTCTTCGGATATTTTCTCGTGGTGTTAACCTTGTACTAGGTTCTTCAAAATCGTCAGAGTAATAATCGAAGGAGAAAGAATTAAAATTTTCTCTGGCGATGGCAGTTTTGATATTGGATTGTGAATATACAATATCTACAATTGCTTGTTTAAAACAATGACATTTATCCGTGCCAATATAACCGGTATCTTTACAATCGGGGCAGTGATATCTGGGGTACAGATAATCCTCAGAATATCCATGCAAAACTAATAAGTCAGCTCTCTTACCGGAGGCTGCATCCGTTATCTTCTTAAGGGTTGATAATGCGGAATCCTCTCCCATTAAGAGGAGTTTAGCACTACGAATGGAGCAAGTAACTACTTCATCATCAATTTTCTTAAGCTCAGGAATAGCACTATAAACCTCCTCTATACGAATATCCAAATCGTGTCGATTCTGCAATTGTTTATTATCATATTCCCGCAAAATTTTATTATATTGAAAATTCTTTAAAGACATAAGATCGAGTCTCCTTTTTATAGTTCCTTAACTTATTGTTTATGTAGAAGCCTTTGCTCCATAGAAGAATAATCTTCATCGGTATATGTTCTTTGGGGAAATGCATTAAATCGGTTGTTAGACGAGGCTTTTGTAGCAGGAGCTGATTTTGCAATATTAGCTTTTACTGCAACATTCTTAGAGTGCTCTTCATCTAATTGAGAAACTTGGCTTAATTCTCTGACATCCTTTTTAAACCAATTCTCTAGAATCCGATCCGTATATTTAAAGTCTGGCTTCTGTGTCATAAGGATGGTACGATTGCAGGCTTCCACTATAATATCAATCGTAAAGTTATATTTATTTAGCCATTTATTAATAAATTGTTTCTCTACATTGCCGGGAGCTCGGTTTAAACCAAAAGCCTTGTTAACTGCATTATAGTTACTGTTATAAAGTACAGTAGCAGCTTCTGCTTTCTCTACAGAATCGATTCCATCCTCAGCCCAGGATAAAGCAACCGCTTCGATGTAAGAAGGATTTTTCTTATTTTTTGATACACAATATTCAAAAAGATACATAATTAATTCAGCAGAAAATCCCAGACTCTCATATAAATACAAAATTAATTGCAGATCCATTGGTTTAATTAAACGGTCCAGATAAATCTCAATAATATTTAACAGCCATTTTACTTCATCCGTATTGGTAAGCTGATTAATTTGTGCTTCTGAATAATTTGGTTTTTCAAAATTACGATTTGGATTTGGTTGTGTAGGTTCTGCTGACATAGCCTGAATAACCGCAGGTCTGTCATCTGAATCAGCAGTTGAATTGGTAGAAACTGCAGTTGAATTGTTTGAAACAATAGCTGAATTGGTAGAAGCAGTTGTAGGAGCTATTTCTTCATTGGTATCAATCTGCCCGCTACTAAGGTTAAAGATATCATTTATGGTAACTGTGATAATTTCGTTATTTGTATTACGGATTAGAGAAATCAAATTTATCTTCTCCCAATAGCAAAGAGCACGAATAATATCTTTCTCCGTATCATCCAAACGATCAGCTATGGATGAAATGGAAACTTCAATGTCAGAACAGGTGATACATCGAAGTAGATACAGATATACCTTCACATACGAGCCATTAGCAGAAGGCATATAATTATCTATAAATAGATTCGGTATGACAGTGGTTTTTGATGCACTGTTGGAATTTAATAAAATTGTACTCATTATTTATAACCTCACATTTTCTTACGTGATGCTTTATAGCTTGCATCGTCACGGTCATTATAACACAGGAAATAACATAAGGAAATAGGGTATTTTGCTGGAAACCACTTATAGGAATGGAATGTGGATACTGTGGATAATGTGGATAAAGGCCTATAAATAAAATGTAAAAAAATGTAATATTTAGTAGAAAACGATAAAAACCAAGTAGTCCAAGACAATTAGTCTATTCTTGTAGAAAATTATTATGTGAACTAAAAAATCCACAACCCTATCACATGCAAATTGTTGATAAGGTTGTGGATAATGTGGATAACTATATTCCTAGGAGTGCTTCTCCAATCGTTACAACGTCTCCGGCACCCATAGTTATCAACAGGTCACCGTTCGTACAATTTAATAATAAAAAGTTTTCAATATCACTAAAAGATTCAAAATAGTAAACATCTTTACCTAATTTGATCAATTCATCTTGTAAATCCTTTGAAGAGATATCGCCGGGATTGATTTCCCTGGCTGAATAGATATCAGCTAATACTATTTTATCTGCAAGAGATAATGCAGAGGCAAACTCCTTTAAGAAAGACTTTGTTCTCGAATAGGTATGAGGTTGAAAAACACACCAAGTAGTTTTATGAGGGTAATTTTGCGCCGCTGATAAAGTAGCAAGCACCTCAGTAGGATGATGTGCATAATCATCAATAATGGTTACGCCGCCTATCTCTCCTTTATATTGAAAACGTCTTTCTGTGCCGGTAAAGGTTAATAAAGCTTCCTTGATGATATCCAAGGAGATGTTTAAACTTCTTGCTAAAGCAATGGCCGGAAGGGAGTTGGATATATTATGAATTCCAATAACATTTAAATCAATATGAGTTAATAGTGTTCCATTCTCCATTAAATCATAATTGCCATGACCAAGTTCATCGAACTCTATGTTGGCTGCACTGTAGTGAGCCAATACACCAGGAACAGATGTTATAGAAGCGTCTATGCTATAGGTCATAAAAGCACAAGGTAAACCTTCTGTAAAATAAGAAACATTCTCAATGTCGCCATTTATGATAAGTAAACCGTCTTTTGGTAGACGATCTGCAAACACACGGAAAGAATGACGAATATCCTCTAAATCTTTAAAGAAATCAAGATGCTCAGCTTCTACATTTAATATTATGCTTCTTGTTGGATTAAATTTTAAAAAGCTATTGGTATATTCACAAGCTTCCGTTATAAAATGCTCGGATTGACCAATGCGTATGTTACCACCGATATTATCTAAAATACCGCCTACAGAAATGGTTGGGTCTAAATTAGCTTCCAATAAAATGAGAGAAAGCATGGAGGTAGTAGTTGTTTTGCCATGGGTACCGGAAACAGCTATAGAATTGCTGTAATTTAACATAACTTGCCCCACTAGTTCTGCACGATCCATGATTGGAATTCCATGTTGAATAACAGCTTGATATTCCGGATTATCTTCCTTTACTGCCGAAGTGTAGACTACCAGATTCAGATCCGATGTAATATTAGAAGAACGTTGTCCATATAATATAGTAATACCTAATGTTTCCAAATGCTGAGTGATTTTGCTTTTCTTCGAATCTGAACCGCTTACGCGAAAACCCATCGTATGTAAAAGCTCGGCAAGACCGCTCATACTTATACCACCGATACCAATAAAATGAACATTGATTGGATTATTAAAATTGATTTGATACATAAATTTGACACTTCCTATCTTAATTAATTAGTTTACTGTTATGAATATTATTTCTGTATATTTGTTATTATAAACATTTCCTCTAAAAATACAATTAAAATTTCAGCATACCTACATGATATGAAAAAAACAGATAATAGAGCATGACTAGGAACAGATAAAACGAACTTGTAATGCATGAGAATGGATTTATGTAATGTGCCATAAAAAGTTCAAATTTTATCAAAATATTTGTAAAATTCATTCACATTTATGTAAAACAATGGTATAATAGTGTCAAATTAAACAACAAGAGGTGATTACATGATTAAGAAAGAAATGATAGCTATGTTACTAGCAGGGGGACAAGGTTCCAGACTTGGTGTACTAACTTCTAATGTTGCAAAACCTGCTGTAGCTTTTGGAGGAAAATACAGAATCATAGACTTTCCTCTTAGCAATTGTATCAACTCAGGTGTAGATACGGTAGGAGTATTAACCCAATATCAGCCATTAAGGCTGAATACGCATATCGGAATCGGTATTCCGTGGGATTTGGATCGTAATATAGGAGGAGTCTCTATTCTTCCCCCGTATGAGAAAAGTAAAAGCAGCGAATGGTATACAGGAACGGCGAATGCTATCTATCAGAATCTAGAATATATGGAGTACTATAATCCCGAATATATATTAATTCTGGGCGGAGATCATATTTACAAGATGGATTATGAAGTAATGTTGGACTTCCATAAAGCAAATAATGCAGATATCACCTTGGCAACTATTCCGGTACCAATGGAAGAAGCCAGTAGATTTGGTGTAGTCATTACGGACCAGGATAAGCGAATTTTAGAATTTGAAGAAAAACCAGAACAGCCAAGAAGCAATTTAGCTTCCATGGGTATCTACATTTTTACTTGGAAGGTACTCCGAGAAGCACTGATCGCTCTATCCGAGCAAAAGGGCTGTGACTTTGGTAAACATATTATTCCTTATTGTCATGAACGAGGTGACAGGGTATTTGCCTACGAATACAATGGATACTGGAAAGATGTAGGTACATTAGGTGCTTATTGGGAATCCAATATGGAATTGATTGATTTGATTCCGGAATTCAATTTATATGAAGAATTTTGGAAGATATATACAAAAAGTGATACCATACCTCCACAATACATAGCAGATACGGCCATTATCGATAAAGCAATTATCGGTGAGGGAACTGAAATCTATGGTGAAGTACATAGTTCAGTTATTGGCTCAGGTGTATTTATTGGACAGGGTGCAGTAGTAAGAGATTCTATCATTATGAAGGCTGCCATAATAGAGGAAGGTGCGATCATTGATAAATCCATTGTCGCTGAAGGTGCAGTTGTTGGTGCCAATTCACAGCTTGGTATTGGTGAGGAAGTAGTCAATAAAATTGCCCCACATATTTATTCCTTTGGATTAGTAACCGTAGCAGAGAATTCTACCATACCAGCTAATGTTAAGATTGGAAAAAACACTGCTGTCGCAGGATTAACCGTAGCGGAGGATTATCCAAACGGAATACTTGAAAGCGGTGAGACTTTAATTAAGGCAGGTGACAAATTATGAGAGCAATCGGAATCGTATTAGCGGGTGGTAATAACAATAAGATGAGGGAGCTATCCAATAAAAGAGCCATTGCAGCTTTGCCTGTTGCAGGAAGCTATCGTGCTATTGATTTTACATTAAGCAATATGTCTAATTCCCATATCCAGAAGGTTGCAGTCATTACTCAATATAATGCAAAATCTTTAAATGAACACTTAAATTCCTCAAAATGGTGGGATTTTGGTAGAAAGCAAGGCGGCCTGTTTGTGTTTACACCAACCATTACAGCGGATAATAGTTTTTGGTATCGGGGAACAGCAGATGCCATGTATCAGAATTTAAGTTTCTTAAAGAATAGCCATGAACCTTACGTTGTAATTGCCTCTGGTGACGGTATCTATAAACTGGATTATAATAAAGTACTGGAATATCATATATCGAAGAGAGCGGATATTACGGTGGTATGCAGACAAGAAGATGGAGACCAGGCAAGCAGATTTGGTGTCATAAAGACCACCGAAGACGGTAGAATAGATGAGTTCGAAGAGAAACCAATTGTAACCAACAACAACTTAATATCTGCAGGCGTATATGTTATTCGAAGACGTTTACTGATCGAATTATTAGAAACCTCAGCCCAGGAAGAAAGGTTTGATTTTGTCAAAGATATTCTGATTCGTTATAAGAACCTTAAGAAAATCTATGCATATGAGATGAATACTTACTGGAGCAATATTGCAACGGTTGAATCTTACTATAAAACTAATATGGATTTTCTAAAAAAAGAAGTCAGAGATTATTTCTTCAAGGAATATCCTGATGTTTATTCTAAAATAGATGATTTGCCTCCTGCAAAATACAATCATGGTTCTTCCGTGAAAAACAGTTTAATATCCTGTGGGTGTATTATTAATGGAGTAGTTGATAATTCCATGTTATTTAAGAAGGTTTATGTTGGTAATAACTGTACGATTAAAAATTCCATCATTTTAAATGAAGTGTATATAGGGGATAACACCTATATTGAGAATTGCATTGTAGAAAGCCGTGGTACCATTCGAGCAAATACAACACACATTGGTGAAAAAGGAGAAGTTAAAATTGTAGTTGAGAAGAACGATAGATACGTATTCTAAATGACAACTAGACGATAAATAATATTAAAGGGGGATTTACAAAATGCAGATAACAGACGTGCGAGTACGTAAGGTCAGCAAAGAAGGTAAGATGAAGGCGGTAGTATCAATTACAATGGACAACGAGTTTGTGGTACATGACATTAAGGTAATTGAAGGTGAGAAGGGATTGTTTATAGCAATGCCTAGCCGAAAAGCAGGAGATGGAGAATATCGCGACATCGCACATCCAATTAATTCAGAAACAAGAGATAAGATTCAGAAAATAATATTAGAAAGCTATTTAGTTGCAGCGGAAGAAAGCGAAGAATAATAAAAAAGGGATAGGGAAATCATTTTTCCTATCCCTTATAAACGGTATGAAGCAATATTAGTCGAGTGTCATAAGCCCAATTTAGTGTATAGAATGAATAGCGGTACATGGTTAGGGTGTCATAAGCCCAATTTAGGGTTTGAATGAATAGCGGTACATGGTTCGGGTGTCATAAGCCCAATTTAGGGTTTGAAATGAATAGCGGTACATATATATTCATTTTGTCTACCTTGCCTTCCGGCGGCATGTCCTTTGTAGAGCCTCATAGATATGAAAAACATCGCAGTCGCTCTGTTTTTCATTGAGTCTCTAGTCGGACATAAGCAGCCTTGTCAGCCGGTTTACGACAAAACGAATATATATGCACCGCAATTCATAATTTAAGTTAAGAAGGGCTTATAACACCCGAACCACGTACCGCAATTCATAATTTAAGTTACGAAGGGCTTATACACCCGAACCATGTACC
>CAUQEW010000047.1:0-30576 GCA_963517115.1 uncultured Lachnospiraceae bacterium
ATGAGGCTCTACAAAGGACATGCCGCCGGAAGGCAAGGTAGACAAAATGAATATAAATGCCACACTATTCATTACACAACCTAATTTGGGCTTTTCTAAACCATCACATATTCTTCATTGCCTTCTTGCAAGCATACATCTTTTTATCAGCTCGATCAAAGGTTGCCTGTAGATCCCTATCTATAGTAGGATTAAAGTAAGCATACCCATATGCAATATCATAATCTACTTCTAACTTGTTCTTTTGGTCTTTCATGGCTTGACTAAATTTGTTAAAAGCCTCTTCTATTTGCGCCTGGGGTACACCAGTAATTACAAAGGCAAATTCGTCCCCGCCTATTCTGCTAACTTCTGCATATTCAGAAAAATACTTGTTAATTAACTCAGCCGCATGAATTAACAAAGAATCACCCTCTGTATGTCCTTTATGATCATTAATTTTCTTTAGATTATTAATGTCAAAAATGGCAACCCCAACATTCATTTTCTGATGAATACATTTCTCAGATTGAGAAAAATTTTCTTCAAAATAGATACGATTTTTGCACTTTGTCAAAATATCTTCATATGCAATGTGCCTTAGTGCTTCTGCTTCTGTCCCTTTTCTAAGAAGATTTAATAGTTTGTTTATATCAAGAATACTAAGGATTAAGATAAATATTAGAAGCCCTAGCCGTTGAAAAAAAGTTACGTCTCCTATATTAAATACATAAAAGCTCATTACATCCAAAACAACGCATAACATCAATACAAAGAGAGCTACACAAAAATGGGTTAAACTCCGACTCCATCTTCTTGCTATTATTAATTTTATTATAGTAGTAATTATATAGATACTCGCAAGCAGAAGTAAAAGGTGGTTAACCCAATTGGTTTCCATAAAGTCAAATATATTCATTATCTGTAAGCTAACAAGAATAATAAAATTACCTATAAAAACTTTAGCAAGTAATTGATATTTACGGCGTACATCAATAAAAAAAGTTTCACCCAGAAATAATATCATGGGGATAGGAGCAAGCATATGCAACAAAAAGATACTGATTGATAGCACAGATTGGTTTCCAAAAAAGAATTGTAACACTTTTGTTTCAATCACAGATCCGAGTGCCATGATAATTGAAAATTCGCCCAGATAAAGCAAGCTTTTTGTGTTGATTTTAAACTTCCGTACAATAATGTATATAAGAACAAGTACAATTCCAAACAGAAGGATCATAAAACATAATAGGAAGCCGATCAGGTTGTGTTTTAATAATTGAAAAACACAATTACTTTTTGACCCTATATGTATGCTTGGCAGATTTCCACCTAGATTTTTATAGGGAGAGGATAGTTCGATTACGATTTCTCCCTTTTGCAAATCGGAAGGAATTTCTATAAAATGCCATGCACTTCCAGGTGTTTTTCCAAAAGGTCTTACATCATGATAGCCAAAGGTATATGTTTCTACATCATCAAAGGATACCTTTAAGAGTTGATCGGATGTACGAAAAGATAGAGTACGACCTTCCCATTCTTGTGGTATTTCATTGGTAAGAGTTATGATTTCTTGCGCTTTAGACTGTAATTTTTGAGGCAAAACTATATTAAGTTGATCTCCCTTTTCATTAATAAGGGTCCATCCATCGTTAAAATATTCTAATTCTTCATTATCAATTCTAACATTGTTTACTTGAAATGAAAGTGAAGAAAACACAATCATTCCTATTGTAAACAAGAATAGAAAAAAAATTATGTAATCTACCTTTGTTTTATTCATGAATAACCTCCGAGTTAGTACGAATTACCTATATAATAACACTTAGCAATTGTATATTCAAATAAAATTAAAAATAAATTTACATATTTTACAATTTCGTATACTTTCAAAAAAGATATGGATAAATAAGGTTTCAAATTATTAATATTATCTTGCAAACTTTGAAATAATGGGCTAATATTTGGACAAGATTAAAAGTTGTCATTTTACCATGATTAGTGCTACCTAAGATATAAATAACATTTATAATGAAAGAAGGATACAAAAGAATGATTCATGAAATTGCGCCACATATATTTAATAACCAGATGGGAGCCAAATATGGAACAGGTGAAACTATTAGTCGTTGAGGACGATGAGGATATAAACAACATTCTTCGTTTTTACCTTGAACGGGAGGGATATCAAGTAGAATGTGCTTTTTCCGGAACAGAAGCAAAGCTACAGTTAACCATAAATACTTTTAATTTGATATTGTTAGACTTAATGATTCCGGGAATTACCGGGGAAATATTAATTAAAGAGATAAGGAAGACGGCGCAGACACCAATCATCGTGATATCAGCGAAGAGCGCATTAGAAGATAAGGTAAATGCACTAAAAAATGGGGCGGATGATTATATGACGAAACCGTTTGAAAGAGAAGAAGTGCTTGCCAGGGTGAGTGCTATACTAAGGAGAAGTCAAGTATTACAGCCTTGTGTAACCGATGAAAAGGATTATCTTTGGAAGCAGTTAGTAATAAAACCCACATCGAGAGAAGTTATGGTGAAAGGAAATATGATTGCACTAACGGCCTATGAATTCGATATACTATTGCTATTACTGCAACACCCTGATCGAGTGTTTACAAAAGAACAGCTATATCAAGACATCTGGAAAGCCGGATATTACGGCGAGGATAATACCATTAATGTTCACATCAGCAATATTAGAAAGAAGATTAAGGAGTACGACGACGAAGCTTATATAAAAACCGTATGGGGGATAGGTTTTAAACTTGAAAACTAAAATTTATACTTTCTTTAAACTTTATTAAGTACTTGTTAAAATAATATCTCTATTATGATAGATGTACACCACAATCTATCAAATTGAAAGGAGAAGTAAGATGCGAGAGGTTATTTTAGCAACAAAAAATCTTACGAAGAAGTATAACAATGTGATCGCATTAAACAATATCAACATGGAACTTAAGCAAGGGGAAATCTATGGCCTTGTTGGTAAGAATGGTGCGGGTAAGACAACCCTATTGAGACTAATTACGGGGCAGTCTTATGCAACAGAGGGAGAAATATCGTTATTTAATGAGACCACTGGTGAGGCACTGAATAAGGAAAGAAGGAGAATAGGAGCAATTATTGAGACTCCCAGTTTCTATCCTTATATGACAGCAACACAGAATCTTGAGTATTACCGTATTCAACGAGGAATTCCGGGAAAACATAGTGTGGAGCAAGCATTGAGTGAGGCTGGTTTATCTGATGCCGGTAATAAGAAATATAAAAACTTCTCACTCGGTATGAAACAGAGGCTCGGATTAGCATTGGCACTTATGAATAAGCCGGAACTATTATTGCTTGATGAGCCAATCAACGGACTGGATCCTTTTGGAATTGTTGAAATAAGAAATCTTTTATTAAAGATTAATCAAGAGAAAAACATTACGATACTCATTTCCAGCCACATATTATCAGAGCTTTCCAATCTGGTAACGTATTACGGATTTATTCATAATGGCAAGATGATTAAACAATTATCAAATGAAGAGTTAACGAAGGAAAGTAATAAATATATAGAACTAAAGGTAGAAAAGGTTGAATTAATGACAGCCTTGTTAGAAACAGAATTAGGGTATACCACTTATAAGGTTACACCCGATTATTCCATCCATATCTATGAATATTTAGATCAACCTACTAAAATAAGTGAACTTGCAGTCCGTAATGGGGCCGGCCTTAAATCCATTACAGTAAAAGAAATTAATCTTGAGGATTATTTTATTCAGTTGGTAGGGGGTGAAAGCAATGAGTAATTATGTAAAGAGTGAATTTTATCGTGTGCTGCACTATAAATGGACTTATTTATTCATTGGAATTTGTTCCTTATTATTACTTAGTTCTAATGTGGTTTTAGCAGTCGTGAAATATACGGATAGCAGTTTTCCATATGCGAATACTTCTTTTTCCTTTTCAAATCTTTATTCAAATATACTTATAGTTTATATTTTGTGTATTATGGTATCCAATATGATTTATGGCAATGAAAATAATAATCACACCATGAAGAACAGTGTTAGTTATGGCATATCAAGAGGTACTATATATTTTGGAAAGCTTTTGGTAGAAATCGTGTATGCCATGATTGCATTTATTATCATCGTTGGAGTTCACATAATAAGTGGCTATTTATTATTAGAGAATTCGGGATCAATTGAGTTGGAATTATTAATCCGCACATATTTTGCCTGCCTTCCTTTTTTATTCTTTGCACTGGCAACTATGAATTGTTTTGCCTTTATCATGGAAAGTAGTGGCGCAATAGCAGCCTCTTGTGGATTATTAATAGCAGTTCCTACAATTTGCAATTTACTTGGGATGCGATTTTTACTATTTAATCGATTAGCTAAAATTTTACCTTGGAATTTAATAAATAATATAGATTTTGATTACGCAAAGCATGTGTTACACCTTTATTGGGAGGCAGAGGCAGGATATTACTATTATTGGCTTATCGGTATCATACAAATGGTATTAATTGCAATGGTTGGATATGTACTGTTTCGTAAAAAAGAAATCAATTAGTTGTGTAAGGAGGTGCAGTTGGTATGCTTTATGTATGTATTGGTCTATTCATAATTAATGTTTATCTTGCTGCACATAGTTTTTTTCTTAGGCGATCAATCAGTAAAACGACAAAACAGATGGAAGAAATAGAAAAGTTTCCGGAAAGAAACCGGCAGTTAAATGCATTTACTACGGATTCTATCATAGAACAGTTGTTAAAAAAAATAAATGATTTATACCAGGCAAGGCAACAGGAACGAATCGTATATCAAAAAAGAGAAACACAAATACGACGTGAAATTGAAAATATTTCACATGATCTTAGAACACCGCTTACTTCAATTATTGGGTATGTGGATTTAATAAAGGATCCAATGACAGAGGAAACACAGAGGAAAGAATATTTACTGATTATTCAAAAAAGAGCGAAAGTGCTTCAAGGGTTTATACAAGATTTTTATGAATTATCCAGAATGGAAGGGGAAAACTATCCAATCGTTTTTGATGTCGTAAAGGTACAAAATACATTAAGTGATACTATTGTAGCCTACTATAATGAATTTGAAGAAAAGCAAATTCAAGTGGAGATTAACTTTGAGAAAAACCCATGCTTTATAATAGTTGATAAGATACAATTCAATCGGATCCTCAATAATCTGATTCAGAATGCTTTGAAATATTCCATTCGACTATTCGTCCTAAAGCAATATACCTTAGACGGGGAATGTATTATACAGTTTCAAAATGATAAGAACCAGATGAAGGAAAGTGAACTTGAAATTATATTTGATCGTTTCTATACCGGTGACTTATCTCGTAATAATCAAAGCACCGGTTTAGGACTGACCATATCAAAGCTATTGGTTGAAACAATGAAGGGAAAGATTGAAGCTAAAATAGTGGATAATTTATTTGTTATTGAGCTGCGTTTTAAAAGGCAATAAATCCTTAAAAATGGCAGTGCTGACGTCAACCTTATTCAAGGAAAAAAGGTGGATACCGGGAACACCATAATCAAGTAAACTATTTATTTGATTAATTGCATACTCTAAACCTGCCTTTTTAAAATCGTCTGGATTATCGCTATATTTAGTAAAGATGGCGCTTAAAGCCGAGGGGATGGATGCACCGGATAACGCTACAATCGTTTGAATTTGTTTCGGTGAAGTAATTGGCATAATACCAGCGGATATAGGAATGGAGATGCCATTGTTTCTAGCTTCTTCAAAGAAATTATAAAATCTTGTATTGTCAAAAAATAGTTGCGTAATTAAAAAGTCTGTACCGGCATCTACTTTAGACTTTAAATAATACATATCTTCTTTCAGATTATGAGATTCAGGATGTATTTCCGGATAACAAGCTCCGCCAATACAAGTTTTGTAATCTTTTTTGATAATTGTAACTAGATCTTTTGCAAACCCATAAGTACGATTTTTAAAGGCTTCCTCAGACATTTCTTGTGGTCGGTCCCCCCTAAGAGCTAATACATTATAGATTTGATTCTCTCTTAATTCTTTAAGATATTGATCTAAAAGTTGTTTATCTAATGAGGCACAGGTCAAATGGGCAAGTGCTTCTATATGACATTCATTTTGAATATACGAAGCTATAGATATAGTTTTCTTGCTGGTACTGCCTCCTGCACCATATGTAATACTAATAAAATCAGGGTTTAAATTTTTAAGTTCATCTAGAACAGGAAAGATCAAGGAACTTTCATTTTCTTTTTTCGGCGGAAATACCTCCAAAGAGAATACAGTTTTTTTCTTTCGATAAATATCTTTTATCATTATTACCTCCATCTCGCCGCCAACTGCGACTCATACTTAGGGTGTGAAATTGAATATCTGCAAGCAAGCTTGCAATTCCTCATTCCGTTTTCATTAGATCATGAACAGAAAGCATGTTCATGATCTTGTTACTCCAATCGGAATCCGCAAGCAAGCTTGCAATTCCTCATTCCGCTTTCATTATATCATAAATACTTTCCAGCTAAAAGTAATTTTATTGCGAGACAAATGTACTCATTTAAGTGAAATTCTGATGTTGTAAAAATTAAATGAAATACTTATGATGTAATAATTAAATTGACAATATACAACGTTGGATATATAATATGAACAACGTTGGATAACAACATACGGAAAGGATTTGAAAAATATGATACGGGGATTGATTTTATTCTATCTAAACATTAAACCAACTCACGGTTATGAAATACAAAAATACCTTCAGATATCAGGTACAGAGCAATGGGCGAAGATACAATCAGGATCCATATATTATGCCTTAACGAAGTTGGAAAAAGAAAAACATATTAAGGTATTAAAGGAAGAGAGAACAGGATCTCGAGTTAGAAAGATTTATGCCATTACAGATAGTGGCAAGGTAGAGATGAAAAAGGAGCTAAAAGAAGAATTGGCAACACCCATTTCTAATGTTGGATCAATGAAGTTTATTACCTATCCTATCATGTGCGAATTATCAAAGGAAGAGATCGTAACAATAGCTGGTAGACATATTGAAGAATTGAAAGATGAACTATCTTATTGGAGGAAATGGCGGGAGGTTAAAACTTCAGATCAAACACCTAAACTGGAAGTACTTAGTTTTGATTTGGCAATTCATAATTTGGAAAAGCAGATTGAATGGCATGAGGAATTAATCAGTCATATCGATATATATATATATCAGGGTATGAATGCAAAGAATTATATCAAAGTCTTCGAATTTAGTGACATGAATACAGAAAAACCTCTTTCCGATGTGGATGAGAAGATTATCTATACAGAAAGATTAAAAAATGAAATATTAAAAGATCCGAACAATGCAGTCGTAAATTTAGATCGGATATTAGAAGAATTAAAAAGTCAGGTAAAAAGGTAATAAGGTTGTAAGAAAATATAATCACAGAATAGAATGCCACAAATAAAAATCATTCAGTGACTTCCTATCTGGTAAATAGTTGATAGAAAGATACATTTATCAGTAGGAAGCAAATGAATTTTAAATATAACAATATCCAACATTGGATAAACAATATTAGGCAAGTCAAATTAAACAATACAGAAAAGGTGGTAAGTAAGGATGAAAAAAATTTTAGAAATGAAAGATGTAAAAAAAAGTTATGGTGAAAAGATTGTCGTTGATGGTATATCTTTTGGGGTAAAAGAAGGGGATATCTTAGGATTTCTTGGTCCGAACGGAGCAGGCAAAAGCACTGCGATTGCGCTCATTACTTCAATTACTTCTCTTGATGGTGGTGAAATATGGTATCAAGGAAGTGATACGAATAGAAATCAAAAGGGATTCAAAAGAGAACTAGGGGTTGTACCTCAAGACCTAGCAATATATGAGGACTTAAGTGCTTACGATAACGTAAAATTCTTTTGTTCCTTATATGACTATAGAGGAAAAGAATTGAAGGAAAGAACTCAAAAAGCCTTAGAATTTGTAGGACTATGGGATAGAAGGAAGGATATGCCGCGAAAATATTCAGGTGGAATGAAAAGACGATTGAATATAGCCTGTTCCATTGCACACACACCGAAATTGCTGATTATGGATGAACCAACTGTGGGTATAGACCCTCAATCTAGAAACCATATTATGGAGGCAATAAAAACTTTGAATAAAAACGGAACAACTGTTATCTTTGTATCTCATTACATGGAAGAAATCGAAACTCTCTGTAAGCACGTTGTAATCATGGATCATGGAAAATTGCTAGAAGATACCGGAATTGATGAATTAAAGGAGAAGTATCAACCATTTGGTTTTAACGGCTTGGAAGAAATATTTCTTCATTTAACAGGAACAGAGTTAAGAGATAGGGAGGTTTGAGTATGACATCGTTTGGCGTATTATTTATATTTGATTTCAAAAGAAGGATAAAAAGTGGGTTTACCATTGGCTATAGCATTATATTCCCGATGGTCATGATACTGTTATTAGGTTATTTACTATCCGGTAATTTTGCAGAGGAGTTTACAAGCTATGACTATTATTCTCTGGTAATGATACCTTTTTGCTGCACCATGGCAATGATTACAGCAGCCTATGCTGGAAAAGAGGAAAGCTATGCAAAGACAGCATATCGATTTTTAACAGCACCCATTAGCGGAGGGCAGATATTTGGGGCTAAACTATTATCTTGCACAATAACGTTTAGTGTAAGCAATATGATGGTATTACTTGCATCAAAACTGATATGGAGAATTCAACTAGGAAGTAGTTTACCTTTGATAGCTGCATTACTCACCACAGAGACCTTTTGCATTTGTGCTGCTGGATTGATCATCGGACTTGGAATGAAGAATTTTGTAACGGTAAAGAATTTTCTTAATCTTCCAATCAGTGTGTTTGCGCTTATAGGAGGTTCGTTTTTCCCCATAGGAACGCTAGACCCTAGGTTACAGTTTGTGTTTCATTTATCCCCATTAACTTGGATTAACAGGAGCATTTTTTTAAGCATATATGACAATTCCAACACTACCTTATATGGGACAACAATTGTTTTATGTTTGGTTGGAATTTTATTTACCATAATTGGTATGAAATCATTTAATAAGGAGGAGTTTATCAATGGGGATTTACCTAGTTACAAAAAATAATCTAAAACGTAGTTATAACGAACATATTCTATTTATTTTTATTCTAATTTTACCCATTATACTAATCTTATTGGGGAGCTTTATCAATCAAATGAGCTCACCCAAAATAAGAGTGGGGGTATTAGTTAAGGAGGATACGTCCCTTTATACTGGGATATCCTCTCTGTTTAATCAATCAAAGGGAATACAGTATAATTTTGCGAATCCCGGTTCTGTTCATACAGATTTAATTACTGAAAAATATCATGTTGTTTTTGACTACAGTGAGTCAGAAGAAATTAAGGATTTCAAAATGATATACTATTATAATTCAGTCGATGAGGAAACCAAAAATCAGTTAAAAGCTTCTATAGCAAATGGAATCCCTATAAATTTAGGCCAGGAACAGAAAGAAAGTATTACAAGAACGCAACGAATGGTTGCATTTTTATTAACTTTATTAATGATTACTTCGACCTTTAATGCTTCTAACTTAATTAAGGATAGAAATATAGGCACTCTAACACGCTATTGTTATGCACCCAAAACGGTATCTTCTTATATTGGTGGAAATGTATGTTATAACGTGTTATTGGGAACATTTCAGATAGGATTTTCATTATTTTTTATGAAACTGTTTCAGATTCCCTTTGGATTATCAATAAAGTATGCTTTAATTATTGGTGTTTTTATTGTTTGTGTAGCCACAGCATTTGGAACTTTTATTACTGTGATTAGTAGAAGTGAAATGAAGGCGAACATAACAGCCTCTAGTATAACCGTATTATTTTCAATAATAGGAGGGACCTTTGTTTCGGTTGAACATATGCCCAATTTATTAAAAATGATCAGTATTGTTAGTCCAATCAGATGGATCATTGATATGACTAAATCCATGGAGAATGGAACAAGCGTATTAAATCAGGGTATATCGTATGTTGTTTTAATTGGAGTCATAGTCTTATTATATATTGCAACAGTAGCGATAGTAAAACGAAATAAAGTTAATTAATATAAAATAAGTGTTGACAAACAAGAAATGATTGAGTACAATTCAATTAAGGACAATGAAATGGAAAGCAATCAAGCAGAAAACAATGGAACAAACCAGTTCATAAGAAAGGAAACATAAACAATGAATGTATATGACTATGTTGTAAAAGACGCAGAAGGAAATAATGTTTCAATGAATAATTACAAGGGTAAGGTGCTGCTGATTGTTAATACTGCAACTGGATGCGGTTTAACACCCCAATATGAAGGACTAGAAGATTTGTATGAAAAATATAAAGACAGTGGCTTTGAAATCCTAGATTTTCCTTGCAATCAATTTGCAAACCAAGCTCCAGGAAGTAATGAAGAGATTCATACCTTTTGTCAGTCAAGATTTGGAGTAACCTTTAAAATGTTTTCTAAAATCAATGTAAACGGTAATAATGAGGAACCACTATATACTTATTTAAAGAAAGTAAAGGGTGGCGTTCTTGGATCAAGCATTAAGTGGAATTTTACAAAGTTTGTAATTGATAAGAATGGAGAGGTCGTAAAACGATACGCACCTACGGATAAACCAGAGAAAATCGAAGAAACTATCATAAACTTATTAAAATAATGGAGGAAAGAAAAATGAACGTATATGATTTTAAAGCAAATGACAGATATGGTGATGAAATATCCTTTGATAAATATGAAGGTAAAGTAATATTGGTGATAAATTCAGCCACAGAGTGTGGTTTTACCCCTCAGTATGACGGATTACAAGATTTATACGAAAAGTATCAGGAAGACGGCTTTGTGATATTAGATTTTCCTTGCAATCAGTTTGGTAATCAGGCGCCTGGCAGTAATGAAGAAATAGGTAGTTTTTGTGATTCTAATTTTGGTGTTACTTTTCCTATCTTCTCTAAAATCGAGGTAAATGGTGAAAATGCACATCCATTATTTCAATATCTAGTGAGTGAGAAAGGATTTAAAGGCTTTAGTGAGGAGCATAAGTTAACACCGGTTTTGGATAATATGCTTTCAGCAGCTGATGCTGATTATAAGAAGAAACCAAGTATAAAATGGAACTTTACAAAGTTTTTGATTGATCGTAATGGTAAAGTAGTAGAGAGATATGAACCAACAGAAGAAATTTATACGATTGAGGAACGGTTGAAGGAGTTACTATAATGGAATATCAGTAACAATTGCTGATAGAAAAGCATATGAAATTGCAAAAACAAAATGAAATTAACTTTATAAGGTTGTCGCAATATACTTTGCGATAACCTTTTTTGAATATTTTTTACATAATGATTGAGGAGTCCTTCCATCTATTACATTTGTCATGGGTAAAATATATCAGAAGTCATTACCAAAGAATGGAGTTCTGTGATAATATTACTTATCAGAAGATGTGAGAAAGATAAAGGAAGGTGGGTTATCGAATGAAGGATTTTGTATCAGTTAATAATTTGACGAAAAATTATAATGATTTTTGTGCCGTTGACAGTTTAAGCCTTGCAGTAAGGGAGGGCGAAATATTCGGCTTTCTGGGACCTAATGGGGCTGGTAAATCAACTACTTTAAGCATTATTACAACATTAATTGATTTTGATAAAGGTAAGGTTACGATAGACGGATATGATATTAATAAAAATAAGGAAGAAGCAAAAAAATTAATGGGAATGGTTCCACAGGATATTGCAGTTTATTACCACCTTAGCGCCTTGGAAAATGTTAAGTTCTTTGCGTCTCTTTATGGCCTAAAGGGTGACAAACTTGATAAAGCTGCAAAAGAAGCATTGGAATTTGTCGGTCTTAGCGACCGAATGAAAATGAATCCAAAGCAAATGTCAGGAGGCATGCAAAGAAGATTAAATATTGCATGCGGAATTGCGCATAATCCTAAATTAATCGTAATGGATGAGCCCACTGTTGGAGTAGATGCTCAGTCAAGAGAGCATATTTTGAATTCCATTCGTATTCTGCAGACAAGAGGAACTACTATCATTTACACTTCCCATTACATGCAGGAAGTAGAAGAAATCTGTGATAGAATTGCAATTATTGATCGAGGTAAGCTAGTTGCAATAGGTACAAAAGAAGAATTGGTATCTAATGTAACTGATATTCAGTCATTCTTTATTAAAACGAAATTCCCAGCTGATTTTGAGATAGAAGCATTTCAGAAAAAGATAATATATCTTCCAGGTGTAAAACATGTTTCTATTGAGGAGCAAATGATTCGCGTTGATCTTCAAGTAGGCCAAAACAGTGTATCAAAAATATTAGAAGAATTGATTGGTAGAAATCTTCCAATCCATAATATTGCAAGTGAAGTTCCTAATTTAGATACAACTTTCTTAACACTAACTGGACATGAATTGCGGTAAAGTATAAAGCGTTAAAGACCGAATGGTCTATCAATAGAAGGACTTTTATTACTTAAACCCATAATATATAACAGAAAGGGAAGATAGAGATGATTATTATTAAAGAATTGAAAGCATTTTTCAGGGATAAAACAAACTTAGCATTTATGTTTGTATTTCCAATTCTTTTAATATATTTGCTTGGTAATCTTTTGACAGGGCAGGACTTGGCAGACTCAGTTGTAGGAGAACTACGTATTGGATATATGGTAAAGACAACATCTCCGATGGATGCTGTGGTTATTGATGACTTTATTAAGGGAACATCAGATGAAGAGAATACAGTATTTATAGAAATGTCAGAGGAAGAAGCTGCGAAGGAGCAGGTTGCACATAATGAATTGGAGGGACTTGTAATATTTGATGACGATGTAATTCGTATTTACGACGGTAAGGATCCAATTAAAAATAGAACCATATCTGCACTTATCACCGGATATTCTAATTTGTCAAAAGCAATTACAGTAATCGCGAATACGGTTCCTGATAAGCTTCTTAACATGAATAGCAAAGAGAATAACTTTGTAGAGGAGAAAGAATTTAATGCCAATAGATCTATGTTAGATTATTATGGGGTAGCGATGATAGTCATGATGGTGTTTGTAGGATCAATCATAGGGGCAGGTACGTTTAGTGAGGAAATAAGGTTAAAAACAGTGAATCGATTAATTGCCTCACCGGTCAGTCGTACGAAAGTATTTATTCAAAAAGTAATCGGTCAGATTCCTTCTGCTATACTGGAAGTTGTCGTAGTAATGGTGGTTAGCGTGCTTTTCTTTAATGTTCATTATGCTAAAACTGTGGGTGATAATCTGATTTTATTTTCATTATTTTTGTTGTCCAGCTTTACGATGCTAATTATAGGAATCGTTATTGGTATGTTTATTAAAGGTAATCCGACTATGATAATTATGCCGCCTTTATGGGTTATGATGTTTGTAGGTGGTACCTTTGCAAAGCCAATTCATATTAAAGGAGTCACAGAAAATATGCCGGTATATCATTTACAACAAGCGGCTTTTGATATTACTGTGTTTAGCAGAACAGGAAAAGCAATTACATTTATGCTGATAGAATTTGTAATTATTATTATCATGGCCACAATTGGAATTATTAGATTCAATAACATGAAGGAAGCAAGATGAGGAGGTTATTGTGAAAAATATAATTTTATTCTTTAGAAGTAATATCAAAAGGAGTATGGTAACTTTAATTATTGCAATTGCTTTCTCCATTACTATTTGCTGCCTCTTTGTCGCATTTGGATCATCCTTTGGCGACAGTGAAACGAAAAATATTAAAGTTGGTTTCATCGATGAAGATAACAGTAGCATTTCTATTGATTTTAAGCGCTATTTGAATGAAGAATTAGAAATTGTAACCATAGAAAATGTAACCTATGATAATCTCACATATCAATTGATAGATCGGGATATATCCGCTATAATAGAGATACCAAAAGGACTTGAACAAAATGGTATCTCTAAAGTAAAGATTCCTAGTGTAATTACTACAACTTTGGATGATTATGAGAATGTGGCTTATATTAAGGCCTATATCAATATTTATTTCAATAGCGTTAATCTTATTGTGGAAGCGGCTGAAGGCAACGAAAGCCTGTTTCAAGAACTATTTGCAGGATTTCAGAGTAATGATCAGAAGATTGAACAGAGATCCGCCTATGTTGCAAATAAGGAGAAAGATGCAGCCTATCAAGGACTTATCCAAGCAGCCGGATTTTTTACCATGATGATGATGATGATGAGTTTTTGTACTGCCCTCGTTGTTATGGAAGACAGGCAGAGTGGTGTATTCAATCGGATTCAGATATCACCGGTTAAGTCACAACAGTACATTATTGGAACTAGTATGTTTGCAGTCTTTACAAGTCTTATTATTGTTGTGGTATTTTGTACTTTCCTAGTAATAGGGGGTTATCCGATTGGAGTACCAATTAGTTATCTGGCCTTGGTGATGTCGTTGTTTGCATTATTTATGATAGGATTTGCTTTAATTGTTGCATTATTTTGTAAGAGTTTGAATGCTATGGTAACCTTCATTATTATACTAGGTACCATTGGCCCGATTCTGGGTGGAGCATATTTCTCCGTAGATGGGGCTCCGGAATTGCTCCAAAGACTTTCGAAGGCTACCCCTCATTATTGGATGATGAAGGGCATAAAAGACTTAATCAGGGATCCTAATATGGATGTTAGAATTAACATCTTAATCCTTACTCTGTTTGCCTTGTTAAGTTTTCTGATTGCTGCAGTGAAATTCGTACAAAAGGAAAGTAGTAGGATATAAAGAACCAGGCAAAGGAGATATTATGCTGGAGAGATCAGTTATGTATGCTTTTTTTAAAGGAGTTGCGTTTGCTGCCTCTATTTTATTTCTACATAGAGCCGGAGCCAAGATGGAGTACTTATTAATCTTGGTGCTGGCTTTTTCCTGTATCCTCCTATCCTGCTATTTATTAGATAGAATTAATGTAAAACATAATACTAAAATTCAATATATAATAAATGCTATGCTATTTTTAGTTTCATTTTTATTAGATATGAATCATTTTTTCTCGTTACTTATTGTTCTGATTATTTATGTAATAGATAATTTTGCTATGGGAATATACTTTTACTACCTATTAGCAGGTGGTATGGCTCTTATAACTATTATTATTAATCCAGGAAGCGAAGTATTGATTTTTACCTTGTTGCTTGTAATTGTATTATGTTATACAAAGACAGTTAGGGATAGAGCCGAAAGTACAAGAAAATTAGTTTTAGAACAGAAAGAGGAACTGGCACAGTTGAATCAAATGCTTTCAGATAACAGGCGCTTAACTAAGACATTACAATATACAGCAGCTCTAGAGGAACGTAACCGACTGGCAGCCAGATTACATGATAAAGTGGGACACGGAATATCCGGGAGTATTATTCTCTTAGAAGCTTCTAGATTAATGTTCGATTTAAATACTGAAAAAGCAAAAGAGGGAATTGATAAGGCAGTTGGTAACTTACGTCAGGGTGTCGACGATATAAGAGCAGCGTTACGAGAAGAACGACCGGTTCGAAGTGAGCTTGGATTAAATGAAATACATACCACATTAGAACAATTTAAAGTGAATCATGGTATTAATACAAAGCTGATTCAAACCGGTAATTTAGAGTACATCGGAGTTGATATATGGCAATGTATTCATGAGAACTTAGAGGAGTCTCTGACCAATATATTAAAGCATTCTAATGCAACCGATTTCCAATTATCCATTCATGTTCTTAATAAAGTAATAAAGGTTGAATATCGGGATAATGGGAAATTGATTGCCCATCAAAGCAATCGTATGGGTATCAAATATGAAAAAGGTTTAGGATTAGAAGCGATTGAGGAACGTACCATAAAATGTGGGGGAAGATGTTTTATTGAAAGAATAGACACGGAATTTAGAATTACAAATGTATTCTCATATTAATTACAATTAGTTTAAAGCTATAATTTTTACAAGTGATAGATTAAATTCTGAAGAAGGTAGGTGTAGCTGATGATTCGAATTTTATTGGTGGATGATGACGCAATTATAAGGGAAGGTCTTAAAATGATCATGGAAACCCAAAACGACCTTGAGGTTGTGGGTTGTGGAGAAGATGGGCAACAGGCTGTGGAGTTATGCAGGTTGTACAATCCAGATGTAGCTCTGTTAGATATTCGTATGCCCAATATGGATGGCATTGAGGCAGCGCAGATTATTATAAAAGAACAATTGGCTGCTACACTTTTACTTACCACCTTTGATGAGCAGGATCTGATCCTACGTGCATTGAAAAGCGGAGTGAATGGATATATCTTAAAAAATAGTCCAGCAGACAGAATATTGGCGGCAATTCGTGCAGTAGCAGCTGGGGGAACTGTTTTTCAGAGAGATATTATGGATTATATAACAAGTCGGGTCAAATCCGAGCCAAAAGAGAATATATTTACAGAATTAACAGAACGGGAAATGGAAGTGGTTTCTCTAGTAGCAAAAGGGTGTTCCAATAAAGAAATTGGAGAGGCTTTATTCATCTCCGATGGCACTGTAAGAAATCATATAAGTTCGATTCTTGACAAAACTCAATTAGAACATAGAACCCAGATTGCCATTGCATATATATCAAAATGACAAAGAGGATAATACATATTATTCATAGAGGTAGTTCAATCATAGAGGAGTTCAATCATAGAGGTAGTTCAATCATAAAGGTAGAACCTCCATCTACAGTATTTTTCATACTTATTTTCCCGTTTTGTAGTTCTATTAATTCTTTTGCAACACTAAGGCCAAGGCCAAAATGAGAGTTATCATTCCGCGAGTTATCTGCACGATAAAACCGATTGAAAATATATTCTTTTTGTTCTTTTGTAATACCAATACCATGATCCTCTACTTCAATGAAGAAGGAAGCTTTCTTCTGGTAAGGGCGAAGGATAATATTAGATTTGACCGGTGAATAACTGATTGCATTATCTATCAGAATACTAAGGACCTGAGTAAGGTGGTCTTTATCTGCATATATTTGCGGCAGGGTATCTTGCAGGAAATCAATAGTCAAGTTATGTTCTTTCTTCTGACATAAGGAGGAAAAGGAATCATAAAGGTCAATCAGATAAGTATCTGTATCAATTACTTCTTTTTGAACAATCCATGTTTTGGAATCCGAAGAAGCTAAAATAAGCATATCATGGATTAATCTTGACATACGTGTACATTCCTTAATAATAATTGGTACAAAGCGTTTTGGATCGGTTCCATCAATAAGTAAAGCAGAAGCATTGGTTTGAATGACTGCTAGGGGTGAACGCAAATCATGAGATGCTGCAGCAATAAATTCAGTCTGCCTTTTTTGACTATCTACAACTGGCTTCAATGCTTTGTTAATGAAAAAACAGCTTACAAGAAATAATGCAAAGATACCAAGGATGTTTATGCCAATAAATAGAATCACTTGTCTGTTAATTTGGAGTTTCTCATTTGGACGATATTGTATTAAGGTTAAACTCATATAGCCATTATCATTTGGAATGAGGCAAACGGAACCATAGACAGGTGTTGTCTGATTACTATTTAAGTTAAAAATAGAACTGCGAACTTTATCGGAATGGATAGAATAGACAGTAGTATCGATTCCCTCTAATAAAGCTTCTTTTTTAGCTTCGTCTATCATGGTTTCCCTTAAAGAAGGAGAGATCCAGGAACCTTTAAAGAAGAAGGGTAATCCATTGTCTTCAATATGTATAATTAGTTTATAAGCTGCTTCTAGTTCGGCAACCCAGGCATCATTAATGATATTTTCTGACTGAAGTCGATAGGTAATGGTATCCTGAAGATTAACAAAACTATCCAAGCTGTTTTTTTTAATCTGCTTTATAATGCCATCGCAGGCACCGATTATTACAATGCTAAGAATGAAGCTAGTTATTATCGTATTCAATATAATCAATTGTTTCTTTAGTTTAAATAGCATGTGTGCCTCCGGTTAATTACTCCAAACAATATCCGACTCGATGAATAGTTTTGATTTGCGCGGTACAGACAATAGACTTTAAACGTCTTCTTAAAAAATGAATATAGTTATCCAGATTTCCTTCTTCCACAAAATTATCCGATCCCCATACATGGGATAAAATGGTTTCTCTTGGAAGGACTTGATTTGGATGACGCATAAAGAATTCCAACAAATCTGTCTCACGTTTGGATAAAGAGGAAGACTTTTGAGGGGTCTTTATGAGCTGCTTTTTCACATCTAGTTCTAGGTTAGAAAAGATAAGAAGTTCTGTTTGCTCAATTTTTTGTGGACGTCTTGTAAGAGCACGAATCCTGGCAAGCAATTCTTCCATAGCAAAGGGTTTAACAAGGTAATCATCCGCCCCAGAATCGAGTCCATCAATACGGTCATGAAGACTATCCATGGCAGTGACCATAATTACGGGTACATTGATGTTTTTTTGACGAATTGTTTTTAGAATAGATAAACCATTCATTACTGGGAGCATGCGATCTAAAATAATAATATCATAGGATTGCTGGAGGGCATAATATAGGGCATGTTCTCCTGTGTAACAAGTGTCTGTAGTATATCCTTCATTTTCTAATTGAAAGCACATACCATCACATAAATCTTTATTGTCTTCGACAATTAATATTCGCATAAGCTATATCCTTTCTTTCGGGTGACAAAAGCCCGATTTAGATTTTGGAATGAATATTAATGGTTCGGGAGCCAAAAGCCCAATTTAGGCTATGTAATGAATATCGCTGCATATACATTCATTTTGTCTACCTTTCCTTCCGGCGGCATGTCCTTTGTAGAGCCTCAAAGACATGAAAAACATCGCAGCTGCTCTGTTTTTCATTGAGTCTCTAGTCGGACATAAGCAGCCTTGTCAGCCGGTCTACGACAAAATTAATGTATATGCATCGATATTCATAATTCAGATTATGAAGGGCTTCTGACACCCGAACCATGCATCTATTTCATAATTCAATTATTGAGGGCTTCTGTCACTCGAACCAACATTATATTAATATATAAATAGTTTAACATATACGATGAAAAAAAACCTTTAAGAAATCTTTAATATTTAAAGTTTTTTTAGAGAACATTCTGCTATATTTAATAAAGGGAGTGGTTTATATAGAGTTATTTTTACATCTTAATTAGTATGTGTGCTAAAGCACGCAGATGGGAGTTAATATGAAATGGAAGAAGATAGTATCAGTATTATTTACGGCAATCATTATAGTTACTACAATAACTGGTTGTAATAATATCAAAAGCAGAACTGTAGAAAAAGAAGAGAAAGAAGAGAAAGACATAGCAATGGGACGTTACATAGAAGAAGCGATTGATATGCCGGAAGAGGTAAAGGCTGGAAAAGAAATTGCTTATCAGATGATCAAAAATCCTGATGGAGGTTTAGAAATATATTGTATAGCCTTAGAACCAGCGAATGGAGAGGCGACAATACAATATACCCTAAGAGAAGATAATAGTTGGGAAAGAAAGATACCAGAATGGTTGAATCAGGACGGAATGGGGTCAGTAATGGTAACTTATGCTCCCGATGGAACAAGGTATGCTATAGAAAGTGAATATGGAGAGGGAAACATAATAGCACATATTCTAAGAAGTACAGATGGTATAAAATCTGAAGAGTTAGTAATTGACGATTTTAAAGATCCTTTTGATTATGGTAATAGTCCCAATGGAATTGATATATTAGCTGCGGATAAAATTTTGATTACTTATCCAGACCACTCTTCTATTTATCAGGAGGGAAAAGAATTAACAAGCTTTGTAAAAGGTGATTACGAATATGCGTGTTCCAATGATAAGTTAATGGTCGTAAATGAGAAGAGAGATGGAATCAATATAATTGATATGAATACCGGTAAAACAATATCTGAAATTTCTACCTCAAGCTCGATGGATTCTTCTGCATTTACGTCAGATCAAGAAGGTAACTGGTATATGGTATCCAATTCCGGAATTCATCGCTTAGTAGAGAATGGAAGTGCTTGGGAGATAATTGCTGATGGTGCCTTGGCTTCTATGAGTATGCCTTCCTTTAGTCCAGATGCCATTATTACAGGGAAAGAGGAAGATTTTTATGTAATGTATCAATCAGAAAATGGGAAACGTGATATTAAGTATTATGTTTATAATAAAGATATTTCAACTACCCCAAGTAAAACCTTAGACGTGGTATCTCTGGAGGAAAATAGTACGGTTAGGCAAGCAATTGTAGAATTTCAGAATATGAATCCGGATGTAAAAGTAGATTATCGGATCGAAATGAGTGAAGAAGATGGAACCACCGTTATGGATCATATTAAAACCATTAATGCAGAATTTCTTGCAGGAAAAGGAGCCGATATTATATTACTAGATGGTATGCCGGTAGATTCCTATATTGAAAAGGGTATACTTGCGGATTTAAGTGATATCATTAATCCGTTGATTGATAACGGTGAAGTATTGAGTAATATTATGGAAAGCTACGAGAAAGAAGGCAAAATTTATACTGCCCCCATTCGGTTTGTGGTGCCTTTTGCCTTTGGTAAGAAGGAAGCAGTTAAGTCAGTAGATTCCATGCAATCACTTGCTGAGTATGTTGTAAATGCAGAACTTCCCGTTTTTGGAGCGCAGCTACATACTTACACTGAGTTGACTTCCTTGTTCTTTCAGCTGTATTCCAATGGTTTTATTGGTGAAAGTGGAGCGTTTGATGAAGAAGGACTAGTACAGTTTCTTGATCAATTAAAAATGATTTGTGATCAAACAGAGGTAATAGCAGAAAAAGATAGTTACATCGAAGATAGTTATAATGATTTGAATATGATGGAATCACAGCTTATTTTCGACAAACAAGCCGAATTAAGTCTTTCTGAAATAAGTTCTTCGTCGGACATATTTGCTCCAATGTCAGCAATTGATCAAACAGAAGGTGACTTTGCGATAGTAAAAGATGAATTTATACCTAGCGGATTAATTGGAATTAATAATGCTAGTGATGAAAAGGAACTTGCAAACAAATTTGTCCAAGGATTATATGCAGAATCAGTTCAGAAGACGGACTTAGGGGATGGATTGCCAGTAAACAGTAGTGCTTTAGAAAATTGGGGAATGGAAGAGGATGATCTATATATTAGTAGTGATAACTTTGAGGCAGTTCAACCAAGTAAAGAAAAAATTAAAAGTATTATTGACAAATGTAAACTACTGAAGACACCAATATATGTAGATGATGTACTCTTGGATATGATACTAGTCGAGACTGAATCATTTTTAAATGGCGAAACAGACCTACATGTAACAGCGAATCAGATTATCGAAAAGACAAAAGCTTATTTGGCAGAATAGTGGCAGTAAAAATGAGCTATCGATGAGATCGCTTGGATACTGGAGGTTAGTTTTAAGAAATTCATACTTATTGCATTTCTCCTATATATAAGATATAATTTAATTAACTTAATCGAGCTATATCAATATAGGAGAAGAGGTGTGTTAATGGTATATAAGCGAAAAGGACTTGAGGTAGAAGCAGAACCTTATGAATCCAATAAGGGACTTGAAGATGGATTTGAATTATTCAGAGATATAATAGTAAATGGATGGATAAATACAGATTCTTTAGTGCAGATTAGACGTTCGGATGGGTTAATCATATGCCCTTTTATCAGTAACAAGCGAGGGCGGTCATTTATTGGAAATGGCGACTACATTATAAGAGAATCCGATGGAGAACGCCATGTCTGCGGCGCAGAGAAATTTTTTGACCGCTTTGTAAAGCTTTCATAACCATAGAACAAATTTCCCTAGAGTGATTCCTTTCTCATGTTTAAATATGACATTGAGAGGAATGACTCTAGGGAATTTTTTTATTATCAATTACAGAAACTTCTTTTTCTTAAAATACAAGATACAAATGACAGCAACGATGACGCTGATAATAATAACAAACAGATAACCATATTTCCAGGTCAACTCTGGCATAGTTGTAAAGTTCATTCCATACCATCCTACAATGAGTGTAAGTGGAAGAAATATTGTAGTGACAACGGTGAACATCTTCATAATACTATTTAGATTATAATCTAGCTGAGCATGATAAGCCTCTCTGACATGAATACTATAGTCTTGCAGCATTCGAGTAGTGTTACTTAATCTTGTCACCCTGTCTGTAAACATTTTGAAATAACGCAGATTTTTTTCTTTAAATAAATCAATCCCGTTTTCCTCTAGTTCTTCACCAATTACAATTAGTTGTTCATAATAATTATCGAGCAAAAGAAGCCTCTTACGAATCTTTGCTATTTCATTATTGAAATTTTTATTCGCTTTACTATCATTTATCTTATCTTCATGCTCGCTTATCTCGGCTTCAATCTCTGCAAGTGTGTTGTAATCATCACTTATAATACGTTCTAAAAATCCGTATATTAGCCTTTCAAGTGTTACTTTTGTAAGATTTATATGCTTTAACGATTCAAAAAGCTTGACACGAATACTATCGTCCCTGTCCTCAATAATTACAATTAAGAATAGATTATGTTTGATATAAATTCCAATTCTATCTTGTACTCTTATGATATGCTGAGTATCAATTCCTGTTATTATGCCAAAGTGATAACTGTCGTAGATATCCATGGTTCCATGAACTTGCTGTTCATTATTCTTGCATTCTTTTATGGTTGAGGGAGAAAAACCAAAATATTCATAGCATTGCTCTAATTCCTCTAACGTAATAATACCGAGTGCTAGTTTGTCTTTGTCCAATTCCTGTAAGGTGATAGGAGAAATCTCTTCCTGAATATGAAAAAACATACTATACTTCCTTTCTAAGCTTATTAAAACGAGTATAACACAAAATATTTAAAATAGAAATAAGTCGAAAATAAAATGATGGTATTTAAAAAATCTATTTCAATATATGTTAAAAAGATGTATAATAAAACAAGTATTAAATTTCCCTAAAGAAACAATGTTATATTTATAAAATAATTAGCTAGGCTAGAAATTAAGAGGTTTCTCTTAAGATAAAAACAAGAAAAGGAGATTTTTTATGGAAAAATTTTTCAAACTTAAGGAAAGCGGTACAACTGTTTCTACGGAAATAACTGCTGGCTTTACCACATTCTTTGCAATGGCTTATATCATCTTTGTAAATCCACAAATGTTATCACAAACAGGTATACCGGGTGGTGCAGTATTTTTAGCAACTATTATAGCATCAGCTGCAGGTACATTAGTAATGGGTCTTTTTGCAAATGTACCTTATGCGCAGGCTCCTGGTATGGGATTGAATGCATTCTTTACCTACACAGTATGCTTTGGACTTGGATTCTCCTGGCAACAAGCATTAGCAATGGTATTCTTATGTGGTTTAATTAATATTACCATTACTGTTACAAGTATTCGTAAATTAATTATCAAATCAATTCCATCAAGTTTACAAAGCGCTATTGGTGGAGGCATTGGTATTTTTATAGCTTACATAGGAATTAAAAATGCAGGATTAATTAATTTCACATCAGATCCAGGTAAAAACATTGTATTAGACGGTGGAACTGTAATAGCAGACAGCAGTGCGGTTCCAGCATTAGTTGATTTTAATAATGCCGGTGTTATTTTAGCTTTGATTGGTTTGGTTCTTACATTTATCCTCCTTATTCTTAAAGTTAAGGGCGCAATTATGATCGGAATACTTGGAACTACTATCATTGGAATTCCTTTTGGTATCGTTAATTTATCCAATCTTGGTGCAACAACAGGTTTAGGAGATTCTTTTTCACAGCTTGGACAGACCTTTGGTGCTGCGTTTGGACAAGAGGGTATGTTATCTTTATTCAGTGATGCTTCAAGAATTCCACTTGTTCTTATGACTATTTTTGCATTCAGCTTATCAGATACCTTTGATACACTTGGTACATTTATTGGAACAGGAAAAAGAACAGGTATCTTTGATGCTGCAGATGAAAAAGCTCTTCAAGATGGAAAAGGCTTTAAATCAAAAATGGACAAAGCATTATTCGCAGATTCTGTTGCAACTTCAATCGGTGCAATATTTGGTACATCTAATACTACAACCTATGTTGAAAGTGCAGCTGGTATTGCAGCTGGTGGTCGTACCGGTTTAACTTCAGTTGTTACAGCTATACTCTTTATTGTGAGCATGTTCCTTGCACCTATCATTGGAATCGTTCCTTCACAAGCAACAGCTCCTGCATTAATTGCAGTTGGTATTATGATGTTATCTTCCTTTAAAGACATTAATTGGAGTGATCTAGAAGATGCGATTCCAGCATTCTTCGCAGCAATCTTTATGGCATTTTGCTATAGTATCTCTTATGGCATTGCAGCCGGTTTCATTTTCTACTGCATCATAAAAGTAGTTACCGGCAAATCCAAAGAAGTTAGCCCAGTACTATGGGTTGCCACCGGCCTATTCATTCTAAACTTTATCATAATGGCAATTATCTAGATTTAATAAATAATATTTAATTAAATTCAAACTAAACATTATCTATAAAAGAACAATAAAAATGTTGGCATGCTATAAAGCAGTGCCAACATTTTTTTATTCCTCATATCTGATTGTACCCAGAAAGCCCCAATAAATTATATTAAGAATATCGACGTACGATTCGGGTGTTAAAAGCCCCTCAATAATTGAAATTATGAATAACGGTGCATATGTATATTCATTTTGTCGTAAACCGGCTGACAAGGCTGTTTATGTCCGACTAGAGACTCAATGAAAATCAGAGCAGCTGCTCTGTTTTTCATATCTATGAGGCGCTACAAAGGACATGCCGCAGGAAGGTAAGGTAGACAAAATGAATATACATATGCACCGTTATTCATCAAACAACCTTAATTGGGCTTTAACACCCGAATCAAACGTCCGATATTCCTCCATAACCTAAATTGGCTTTCTATTTATTATTCAACCTCAGCCTTTTCCCCAATAGAAAGTAACAGGTTTAGAAGAATACCAACAACAGCTGCAGAAGCGATAGCAGGGAACTCAATACCAAACATAGGAATCATACCATTAGCAAATCCAAAACTGCCGCCGATTCCGATAACTAAGATAACGGCAATAACAGCTAAGTTCTTAGATTTAAACATATCTACCTTTCGGTCCATCATAATAGTAATACCCTGTGCGGCAATGATACCGAATAAATATATAGATAAACCACCGATAACTGCGGTTGGAATGGAATATACTGCATTGATTAAAGGAGTAAAACAAGAAATAATCATTGTGATAACAGCGGCAGCAATTAATACAGGTACTGAGAATATCTTAGATAAAGCCATAGCACTAATATTCTCTCCATAGTTAGTTCCTGCTGGACCACCGATTGCACCGGAGATTATATCGCCGATACCATCACCAATTAAGTTAAGTCCAAGTTTATCTTCAATATTATATTCTTTCTTAGAACCTTTTTTCTTAGCTAAATCTTTTACATAGATATCTAATTGATAAATATGAGCAGTTGATTCAGGAATTGTAGCGATTGCGATTGGCATAATAGCTGCAACGGCTGCCAAAGAAGGTTTTGGGAAAGTGAATTCTGGTAAATGAAAGATACCTGGTGTAGATATGGTATTGAAAACAATAAAATCGAGTCCTGTTGTCATTCCAATTACTACAGCAGTTAAATAACCTGTAAAAAGGCCAAAAAGAATAGGCAGCTGACTCAGCTTACCTTTTAAGTATACCGAATATAAAATTGTTGAGAAAAGTGTAACAAGTGCAATAACCCAGGCCATATTACTTGCTAGCCCCACCTGGTCAGCTGCAACAGTTGCAGGATAGGAAGATGCATTCGTCATAGCGTTTGAAGCAAGGGATAAACCGATGATAATTGCAATACTACCGGTAACGGTTGGTGGAAGAACTTTCTCAATGGTTGATTTTCCACAACGTTTAATGATTAATCCAGCAGCGATAGAAACAAAACCAGACATTACGATACCAAATTGTGCAACTGAGATTTTTTCATTCAGACTATAACCAGAAAATGCTTCTGCACCCATTATGGAAGCAATTGCAGCTATATAAGAAAAACTGGAACCATAATAGAGAGGGATTTTTCTTCCCGTTACAAGAATAAAAGAAAGTGTTGCCAAGCCACTGGCAAAGATAGTGGTAGATACGTGGAACCCGGTAATTAATGCAACGAGAACAGTTGCTGGGAACATAACAACAATCTGCTGTAGTGCAAATAGTAGTAATTCCACGACCGGTGGGCGCTCATCTGGCAAATAGCCAACTGATTGATTTTTTGATGACATTAGTTAATACCTCCTAGGATTTTTTATATTTTGACACATAGAAGAGACTTTGTAAAGAGGTTTTTTCAATATTTTTATATTTATTTAACCATATAAGTAAGTCCCCCGCTTCTTAGCGAAGCGGATTGTGAATATCCCCTTGACTAAAATTATTATAATACAAAAGTATATCTTTTAACTGAAAAAATATACATTCGCATAATATTTTCCATTTCATCATAGGATATAGAAAATAGTGTAACGGTGGGACAAAAAATGGGACAAGTTAACAACAGCCTATCTCGTACTGAATCAGAACAGAGTTCAAACCAGAACCGTAAATTACATATTACTTTTCATAATCCGAATACCGCAGATGAGACTGCAAAATATCTAGTCAAAGCAATCGTAAAAGATCTCGTTAAGAAAGAGGAAGATTGATGAAAGTAGTGGCATATTGCAGAGTATCTACTAATAAGGAGGAACAGTTGGACAGCCTAGAAAGCCAGCAAAGATTCTTCACCGAATATGCAGCAAGGAATAGTCATGAATTGGTACATATTTATGCCGATGAAGGAAAAAGCGGTACAAAGATGAAGAACCGCCCCCAGCTTCTAAAATTGCTATCCGACGCTAGAAAGGGATCTTTCGAACTTGTATTAATTAAGGACGTTTCCCGTTTGGCACGTAATACAGTAGATTTTTTAACCAGTATTCGCAAGTTAAAAGCATTAGGAATCAAGGTAAACTTCGTCAACTATGATCAAACCTCCTCCGAAAGTTCAGAATTCATGCTGACAATGTTAAGTGCTATCGCTCAAGAAGAAAGTGCAAATACCTCAAAACGTGTCAAATTTGGTAAAAGGCAGAATGCAGAGCAGGGAAGAGTACCAAATATAGTATATGGTTATGACAAGATACTTAGCAATTATTTTATACTTAAGATTAATGAAGTAGAAGCTAACGTTATTAACCGGATCTTTACCATGTATACTGAGAAAAATATGGGGGCGAATCGGATTGCTAATGTATTGAATCAAGAAGGGATCAAGACAAAACGTGGTTATAATTGGAGTCAGAATGCAGTAAGTAGAATTCTTGCAAATGAGATTTACATAGGTAAGATTGTGAATGGGAAACAAGAGGTGGAAGATTTCTTAACAGGGAAACGACGGAACACAAATAAGGATAAATGGTTGGTGGTAGAACGACCGGAACTAAGCATTGTGAAGGATGCCACCTTTTATAAAGCACAAGAAATACTTTACGGTCGGCAAGACGCTTTTTATCAGACTGGAAAACGCAACTGTGATAAGTATGTATTAAGTCAACTTTTAAAATGCAGCCATTGTGGTTCTTCTTTTCGAAGGCTTGTAAGGACTTATAAAAACACCCATATTACCTGGGTATGTAATGGACGTAATAGTAACGGTGCTGATTATTGTGAGAATGCAATATCGGTTGATGAAGCAGAAATGTTAGAGTCCCTTAAGGAATACTTTGCGTCAATCTTATCAAGCAGCCCTTCCGTTGTTCAGAATATTATGAAAGAATTTAACCGACAATATAAAGCCAAAGATGAGAATCAGAGGTTAGAAAAAGAATATACAGCAAGGCTAAATAAAAGGGTAAAGGATAAACAAAAATTCATGGAAATGTATGCAAATGATATAATTACCATGGAAGATTTAAAGGAAAAAACAATCCTCATTCATAAAGATATCGAATTTTACCGGTCAGAATTGGAATTAATCAAGAAGAATAGCGGTAAGAGCAATTGGATAAAGGCTAAAAGGATTGATGTAATCAAAGATTTTAGCATTAATCCAATGCTCAAACATTTAATTCGTAAAATTGATGTCGATGAAAAAGGAAATGTTGATGTACATCTAGCATTACTTTCTGATATCAATAGTGAATTGTAAGTAATAAGCCTGAAATGAAGTTATTTCAAAGGGCAAAAGAGCTATTAGCGTAACTATTGCTGATAGTTCTTTTGCATTTAAACAGCAAATAATATCTGTATAACATTTATCTTATTATTTGTTGATCCATTTAAAAATTAATACTATTCTTTTTGAAGTAACCATAGAATGCTTACATTTAGTGCATCAGCGATAGCTACCAATTCAATATCTGTCACTGGACGAGTACAGGACTCAATTTTTGAAATGGAGGTACTTTCAAGATATACCCCACGAATAGCTAATCGAGCCAGTAAATCAATCTGGGTAATTTTGGGGGTCTTTTTATGGCGTGCTTCACGCACTCTACTGCCAATTAAATTTTTCATACTGTTATTACACATCACCTTCTATTGTTTTTGTATTTGTATACAGAATTGTAAAGAAATATAGATTTATTTGCTGTTATTACTTGATTATAAAGCAAGTTACGTGATATAATTTGCTCTGTACGCAAGTTGCATATATATTATTCACATAATTCTACAATAATTATGTACAAACATGAGTATGTATGCAGTTAATCAAAGGAATTATCTTCAAGTGCAACAAGCTTTCAGGGGAGGACAGATTGAAAATTACACTAAAGAAAATATTTGATGTTGAATTACTAGAAAAAATGTTGAATGATTTTTATGAAATTGTCAAGGTGCCGATATCAATAGTTAATATCGATGGGGAAGTTATTGTTAACGCGGGGAGGACCTCTTTATGTGCGGATTTTTTTTGCAAGGAAGAGTCTTCACAGCAGCAATGTTGGAATGAATGTATGAAAAATGTTACAAATGTGGAGATTGGTAATAAATTAATTACCTGTAGCAATGGTATAAAAATATATAGAACACCAATATACAATAAAGATACCATCGTTGCCAATATTATTATGAGTCAATTTTTATTAAATGAGCCAATTTTAGAAAATATAGTTCAAGAGGCAGACAAAAGAGATATTCAGTCGGAAAAATTCAGAAATGCATACCAGAATGTTCCTATAATAAGAGAGGAACAAATGGCACAAATAATTTTTATGATAGACAATTTAGCAGTTATGTTAAGTGATATGATCAAAAAACAAACTGAAAATATAATATTAGAGAAGAAATTAATCAACAATCAAAAGCGATACGCCAAACTTTTCGCCAATGTAAATCAAGGTGTGGTTGTGTTTCAATCGATGTACGATCCGGAGAAAAATAATGAAAATTATTATATAGTAGACATTAATTCTGTATTTGAAGTAATTACTGATTGTAGAAGAGAAGAAGTAATTGGTAAATCCTTATCCTATATAATGGATCGTTCAGGTATTCGATTGATCGATATTTTCCAAAATCAGATAGAAGTCGAAAACCCAAAATCGAGGGACTACTACTCTCAGAAGTTGAATAAATATTTTAATCTATTTCCCTATCGGTACAGTAAAAATGAGTTTGCTATTCTTGTCACAGATACTACAAAGAAATATGAAGAATTAATTTTACAGAGAAAGCAGCTTATAACAATCGTTAAAACTTTAGGAAACATAATTGAAAAAAAAGATTTTTATACTGCTGGGCATCAAAAGAAAGTAGCTTTTTTGGCCTATAAAATAGCATTAGAGATAGGTATGGAGAAAAACCAGATAGAAGGATTATATATTGCAGGAATGTTACACGATATAGGAAAGATTGGAATACCAGCAGAAATACTTACTAAACCAAACGAATTAACCGAAGCTGAATTCGAGATAATTAAAAGCCATGTTCTAATGGGGTATGATATTTTAAGAGAAATTGATTTTCTGTGGCCAGTTGCTAATATTGTACTACAACATCATGAGAAACTAAATGGAAAGGGATATCCCAATGGTCTAACCGGTGACGTTATTTCACTTGAAGCAAAAATTTTATGTGTTGCTGATGTGGTAGAAGCGATTACAGCTCATAGACCATATCGGCCATCTCTTGGATTGGATTTTGCACTTGAAGAAATTAAAAGATTCTCGGGTATCTATTACGAGCCCAATATTGTGGATGCATGCATTCGCGTGTGTTCCATGAATAACTGGAATGAAATGATTGATGAGGCCTTAGAGGATTCTTTATTAAATGAAATAAATTGGGGATTTAAATGTAACTGATGTATGAAAACAAATCTACTCAAATCGTTCGTTTTCATGACATCCAAACATAAAGATGTCACGGAACGTCTTGTCCAAATTAATCCATCCCTAGCCAACAGA
>CAUQEW010000048.1:0-29341 GCA_963517115.1 uncultured Lachnospiraceae bacterium
CAGCCTTGTCAGCCGGTCTACGACAAAACGAATATATATGTACCGCTATTCATAAATGCAGTTTTGTAGGGCTTCCGACACCCAAACCATACAGCTTTATTCATGCCAAGTCAATTGAAGAGACTATTAAAGAGACTATTAAAGAGAATAAAAGAGACTAAAAAGAGACTATTAAATTGACTTAAAAGAGACCATTAAATTGACTAAAAAGAGACTATTAAATTGATTATAAAGAGTCTATTTAAGGGATTATTCTTAGTGCCTTGATAATTGAGACAGAAATATATGTGTGAAAGAAAAAATACTTTCACACTCCTGATATTGGTGCTGTTAATGAGGCGGAAAGGAGTAAAATATGATTGATAGAAATAGAAAAGGGTTGATTCACATTTATGAGGGGGATGGTAAAGGGAAAACTACTGCGGCTGTGGGTCTTTGCGTACGATGTGCGGGTAGTGGGAGAAAGGTTATATTTAGCCAATTTCTAAAGGATAATCAATCCAGTGAATTGAAGGTGTTAAAAAGCATTGAAGATATACAGGTGATTACGGCTGAAAAGACGTTTGGATTTTATTTTAATATGTCTGAGGATGAGAAAGAAGAAGCAAAGGAAGTTTATAATAGACTTCTTATTCAGGTAATTAAACAGGCTTCGAGGGAGGAGTGTGATATGCTTGTTTTAGATGAAATCATGGCAGCCTATAGTAACCAGTTAATTGATCGGAATTATTTATTAGATTTCCTAAAAAATAAACCATATCAATTAGAGGTGGTTTTAACTGGAAGAAATCCAGCTAAAGAATTGGTGGAATTAGCCGATTATGTATCTGAAGTTAAGAAAGTTAAACATCCATTTGATGTAGGAATTAGTGCGAGAGATGGAATTGAAAAATAGGAATCATAGGATTAATAGGAACAATGATTCTAAAACGAACAGAGGTAATTATACATGAATATTATTAAACCTGAAATAACATTGGATAATGAAGAAATTGAGGAACTGGCTGCGAAATATCATTTTAATAATGTTGATACGGAGGATATACAGAGTGTGTATCAGGAGATGAAAGCGGTTGTAAAACCAATTATTTATTATGAAATTGCTGGTGTAGATAAAAAGCTTTCCTTTGTGGAATACGAAAAATACATGGTAGTAATCGCATCATTGGGAAGATCTATTGACCAATTGCAGGAAACATATATGGAATCCGAGAAGATATTACGTGCGTATATAATTGAATGTATTAGTTTGGTAATGCTTCAAAAATTATATCAAAGTTTAGCAATTGTTATTAACAATAAAGAACGTTTATGGGTAAAAACTTATGACTTTTTAGGAGATAAGTATAGTATAAATATGACGGAAGATATATTTTCTTTGTTAAGACCTGAAGATATTGTATATAATGATGCTCTCATGTTAAATCCTAAAAAAAGCGTGGTTTATATAGCTGAATTAACAGATAATCGGGATAACAGCAACTGTAATATCTGCTCTAATTGTAAGAATTGGAATTGTCCTAATCGAATAAGGGATAAGCAAAATATAATCAATCATGAACTTATTTAGAATGAAATGGATCTGCTATAGATGATTAAAACTATAGTCGGTCTATTTTTTGGCTCTGTCACAGCTTATTGTTGATATTTAGAACGTTTGTTTGCCATCCGTCGTAGAATGTGTTATAATATGCTCATGAACCACGACAGGAGGGAAATTATATGCCAGATATAAGAAACGTGTATACCAACTGTAAAATTACGTTATTTGATGTATGATTTGTATTGCAAGGTTTTATATTTGTTTACGAATATGAACTGAATATTTTTTATATAATCTTCTACAAAAAAAAATCGGGGGGTATAGTGATGAGCCAGCGTAAATTAGTGTTGTATATTGCTTCAAGCTTAGATGGATATATTGCTACAGATGAACACAACTTGGATTGGCTATTTGCGGTCGAAGGCGAGGGAGATAACGGTTATACAACGTTTTATAAATCAGTTGATACTGTTCTAATCGGAAGAATAACTTATGATTGGATTATTGAGCATGAAAAAGGTGATTTTCCATACAAAGGCAAGGAATGCTATGTTTTTTCCAGAACTAAGAAGGATGATAACGAACATGTAAATTTTATCTGCGAAGATGTCGTTCAATTCTCAAAAGACTTAAAAAATAAAAACGGTAAAAGCATCTGGCTTGTTGGCGGAGGAAACTTGCTTAACACTTTCATCAAAGAAAAGTTAGTAGACGAACTTATTGTCACTATTACCCCAATTTTACTTGGTAAAGGTATTCCACTGTTCAGAAACAATAGTTTTCAAACGCCCTTATCATTAAAAAGTATCAACCGCTTTAATCAATTCGTTGAACTTCATTACGAAGTTGTAAGATAATAAGAACAATCCAAAGTTATTTTTCTCGCAATCTTTTACAAAAGTGAGCTTAAATAAATTACAATTGAGCAGAGCATAGCTCTGCTCTAAATATAATAAAAATCAACCATAAGTTGTGACAGAGCCTATTTTTGTATCGTTTTTTGTTAAAGATTTACATAGAAGATTTAGCATTGATAGTTGGTAGATATTGTATTATTATTAATTAGTAGTGGTTACCCAATAGTAGTATTCTTTAGGCTGAAGGAGGAAAAAATGTTTCGATATGTGCATACCAATATTATTGCAAAAGACAGTAATAAATTAATTCAATTTTATAAGAATGTTCTTAATTGTAGGAGCATCGGAGAAATTAGGGATTTAAAAGGTGAATGGCTTGATAAAATGACAGGTATCAAGGATGCTCATATAATAGGCGAGCATTTATGTATGCCTGGATATGATGAAGATCATCCAACACTTGAAATCTTCTCGTATGATGACATGATAGAAAAAGAGAAAGCTTGTGTGAATCAATGTGGATTAGCACATATTGCGTTTGAAGTAGATGATGTAAAAGAAACTCTGAAAAAAGTGAAAGCTTTTGGAGGGGGGCAAATAGGTGAAATAGTAACTACAGAATACAAAGATGGAAGAAAAGCTGTTTTTGTGTATGCTACGGACCTAGAAGGAAATATAATAGAGTTGCAAAGCTGGTCGTGAATTAACTTATATCATCATTCGTTATTGAATATTTATACCTTTAAGCTTCCAACTATAAGTATTATTACCTGGTAGCTTTTTTTGTTACATAAAATAGAAAATTAGTTTTATGAAATAGAAGTGAAATAGAAGTGAAATAGAAGTAAATGAACCATTTGTAGTGAAGAGCTTTGAAAAAATATTATATGAAAAGATATTGACAAATTAGTAAAGGGGGTATATATTTTTAATATCATACTATTCATAGTATATAAGTATGAATAGCAAAGAATCATGAAAAATCTGAAAGGAGATAAAAAATCTTGCAACTGCTAATAGAATACTTTTCGAATAATTTACACGAGTATTTACAATTAGTATTACAGCATATAGATATTAGTTTAACTTCTATCCTATTTGCGATGATTATTGCAATTCCATTGGGAATTATTAGTACACGATATCGATTTATCTATAAATTCGTAAAAGGTATATTTGGAACACTCAGGATTGTTCCGAGTTTAGCTATTTTAGTCCTTTGTATACCGATTATGGGAACAGGAATGAAACCGGCTGTCACTGCCTTAACAATTTTAGCGATACCTCCAATACTAATAAATACATCGTTGGCCTTTAATACACTGCCGGAGGCAGTACTAGAGACTGCACTAGGAATGGGAATGGGAAAATGGAGAACATTTTTTACAATCAAAATTCCATTAGCCTTTCCATTAATATTTGCAGGCATAAAAACCGCAGTTGTAGAAGTAATAGCGAGTGCAACATTAGCAGCTTACATAGGAGCCGGAGGGCTTGGAAGTCTCATATTTACAGGACTTGGGCTTATGCGGACAGATTTACTTTTTATTGGAGGAGCTTCGGTAGGAATGCTTTCCCTACTATTAGGATATCTTCTGAATCTATTAGATCGCAGAATAACAAAGTATAAAAATGTGAAAGTCTAATTTGAAAGAAATATCTCTTTCAAATATCTAGATTTTACGTCCACAAAGGTGGGCAGAGGGGAGTTTTATGAAAAAATCAATCTTGAAAAGTGTATCATTAGCATTAACCTTTGTATTAATTGCAGCATCAATTGTAGGTTGTGGTTCAAAAGATGTAAGTTCTACTGAAGAAAAAGCTCTTATAAAGATAGGATCAAAAGATTTTACAGAAAATCTTATTTTAGGAGAGATCTATGCTTTAGCATTAGAGGATAATGGGTTTGAAGTAGAAAGAGTATTTAATATTGCAAGTTCGGTTGTACATACGACAATTGTAAGTGGCGATATCGATCTTTACCCGGAATATACAGGAACAGGACTACTTTCCATATTGCAATTACCGTTAGAAACAGATCCCCAAAAAGTATATGATACGGTAAAAGAAGAATATGAGAAGCAATTTAATTTGGTATGGCTAGACTATGCGCAGGCAAATGATGGTCAGGGTCTTGTTATTACAACAGAAGCATCTGAGAAATATAATATTAAGACAATCTCAGATTTACAGAAAAATGCTGACAAATTGAGATTTGCATCTCAAGGCGAATTCGATGTTAGAGAGGATGGCATTCCCGCTCTTGAAGCAAAATATGGTGAATTTAATTGGGCATCTTCGAAAGTATATGATAATGGTTTGAAATATGAAGTATTAGTAAATGGAGAAGCGGATGTTGCTCCTGCTTATACAACAGAAGGAAGACTTGTTGATGAAAGCTTCACCTTACTTGAAGATGATAAATATGTTTGGCCTCCCTACAATATAGCACCTGTAATTCGTAAAGAAATTTCTGATAAAAATCCAGAAATCGCTGAGATTCTTAATGGTATTAATGCTAAAATTGATACCGAAACAATTACCAAATTGAATGCAAAAGTTGATGTAGACAAGAAAGAATATGAAGAAGTAGCGAAAGAATTTTATGAATCAATTAAATAATGTCAGGAGAACAATGTAATGAAAAACCTTACATTTATGCAAAAGTTTCAAGTACCAGAAGTAGCTTATCATTTAATTGATCGAATGTTTACAGAGGAAGAAATTGAATTTGTAAGCAACATAGAAAAGGAAACATTTACTTTAGTAGATCTAGAAAAAATGGGTATTGTAAATATAAATCAATTCATAAAGAACAGCTATCTTAGAGGAATCATATCCATGGTGGAGGAAGAAAAGGGGAGCTTTAAGATTTCAAACTTTTATGGTAGATTGGATATTTTTTCAATATCTGAAACGGATACCTATAAAAGATTTTCACAAGAAGATAGGGAAACACTTGATGAATGGTATTTTGACGCTTATTATAATAGGTTAGAGCAAAATCCAGATATTCCTCCAACAGAAGATGAGATTTTACCCTTGGATGAGGTGTTATCATTTATAGATCAGCAGGATAGACCGGTTTATTTAAACTATTGTGATTGTAGAAGTCTTCGCGGAGAATGCGGATTGCCAACCAAAACATGTATTACTTATAGAGACGGGATGAATTCTTTTGCCCATCGTGGATTATCAGAGAAGATCGATAAGGAAAAGGCAAAAGAAGTAGTGAAAAAGGCTGATAAAATTGGACTTATGCATACCGTGAATCCCAATGGAATATGTAACTGCTGTGGCGATTGCTGCTACCTGTTTCGTGGCCAGAGAAAAAGAAATAGCATAGGAATTTGGCCAAAAACGACACGTATTATAGAATTTGATGATACTAAATGTATATCATGTGGCAATTGTGTTAAAAAATGCCATTTTGAAGTATTCAAAAAAGAGGTAAATATTATATTAGATGTTGAGAAATGTGTAGGCTGTGGAATCTGTGTACAGGGTTGTCCTACCAAAGCTTTAAAGCTGAAAGGAAGATAGGAATATGAGTATTGCTGCTGAGTTTCTAAATATTAATAAACGTTTTCCAAATGCCAATTATAATGCACTGGATAATGTGAGTTTAAGTATCAATGAAGGTGAATTGATTACAATTCTAGGAACTTCAGGTTGCGGGAAAACAACATTACTTAAAATGGTTAATCGCATTTTCGAACCGGATAGTGGAGAAATCAGATTATTTGGTAGTAATATTAAGGATATGGATCCGGTAAAGCTGAGAAGAGGAATTGGTTATGTAATTCAACAGATAGGTCTTTTCCCACATATGACAATTTATAATAATATTGCCACAGTACCCAAAATTCTTGGATGGGATAAGAAACGAATTAACGATAGGGTGGAAGAACTTTTCAAATTGGTAAATCTTGATTCAAAAGAATTTAAGTCAAGATATCCGGCGCAGCTTTCAGGTGGGCAGCAACAGAGAATCGGTTTAGCAAGAGCATTAGCCGTGGATCCGGCACTTATGTTATTTGATGAACCATTTGGTGCAATTGATGCAATCAACCGTGAGAATCTTCAAGATGAGCTTATTAGAATTCATGAAAAATCAAAGAAAACTTTTTTATTTGTTACTCATGATATCAATGAGGCATTTAAACTCGGCACTAGAGTGTTGATTATGGATAAGGGGCAGGTTATACAATTTGCAACTCCAAGTGAGATATTAAATAATCCGGCTGTTGAATTTGTTTCAGCGCTTTTAAAATCAGCTGAAAAGCAATATATCATTCAAGACGGAGGGGGGATTTAATGCTTTCCTATTTTGCAAAATATCATGAAAAATTACTAACTGCATTACTTCAGCATTTACAGATCGTGGGAATAACATTGTTGATTTCAATTGTTTTGGCTTTCGTAATTACTGTATTAATTATGAAATCAGAAATAATAACGAACATCGTAATCCAAATATTTAGTACAATATATTCCATACCAAGTCTTGCTTTGTTTGCCATGTTAATCCCAGTAATGGGAATTGGTAAAAATACAGCTATTTTGGTATTAGTGCTGTACAATCAGTATTTACTTCTTCGCAATATCATGGCTGGACTGAAAGGAATTGATAAGTCTATCATTGAAGCCGCAGAGGGGATGGGAATGAATGAATGGCAAATATTATATAAAATTAAATTGCCACTTGCTATGCCTGTAATAATGGCAGGCATTCATTTAGCAGTTATATCAACTATAGGAATAGCTACTATTGCAGCTACGATTAATGCCGGAGGAATAGGAACCATATTATTTGACGGACTTCGAACGATGAATACCTACAAAATTATATGGGGAACTATACTTTGCGCCGGAATTGCATGGGTAGCAGATATATTGTTGAGACTGTTGGAAAATATATTATACAAAAAGGTGGGAATTAACTATGAGCTATGAAGCATATAAAGATAATACGCTTGGTTTCACAACACGACAATTACATGCAGGCTATAATCCTGAAGAACATTATCGTTCAAAGGCTGTGCCAATCTATCAAACAGCGGCCTTTGAGTTGGGAGATTTTGATCGTTGTACAAGACTTTTTGATTACTCTGAGGAAGGACATTCGTATGTTAGGTTTTCAAATCCAACAAATGATGTTCTAGAGAAAAGAATTGCATCTTTAGAAGGTGGAAGTGCAGCACTATCTTTAAGCTCCGGAATGGCAGCAATTTCGAATACCTTTTTAAATATAGCACGAGCGCGAGATGAAATAGTTGCGATTCAGACCTTGTATGGGGGAAGTACAACCTTACTCAATAAAATATTACCGGAATACGGGATTCAAGGAAGATTTGTTGAGGATGAAAATGATATAGAGTCCTACAAAAAAGTGATAAATGAGAAAACGAAAGCAATTTATATAGAAAGTCTTGGTAATCCGGGAATGAATATCGTGGATATTGAGGCCATTGCAGAGCTTGCCCATGAGAATGGAATTCCATTAATTATTGATAATACCTTTGCAACACCGTATTTATTAAAGGCTTTTGACTATGGTGCTGATATTATTTGCTATTCTGCCACGAAATATTTAGCAGGACATGGAACAACTATAGTTGGATTAGTAGTTGAAAAAGGTGGCTTTAATTGGTTTAACGGGAAATTTCCACAGTTTGAATCATTCTACGAAGAATACAAGAATTCAATTGGTGAAGAAGAGTTAAAGAAAACCATATTTACAAAACGTCTTCGAATCCGGTATTTGACAGATCTTGGTTCTCACTTGAGTCCCACCAGTGCATTTTATTTACTACAGGGCATGGAAACACTATCACTTCGAATGGATCGTCATATTGAGAATGCATTGAAAGTAGCAGGATTCTTAGAAAATCATCACCAGGTTTTGGAGGTATCTTACCCAGGGTTAGAAAGTAGCCCTTATTATTCCTTGTCTAAAAAATATTTTCCCAAAGGTCCCGGTGCTATCATGTCAATTCGGCTAAAAGGTGGTCTGGAAGCAGCAAAGAAAGTATTACAAAATGTCCGTGTATTTGATTATATGGTTAATGTGGGTGATGCTAAATCATTGATTGTACATTCTGCTACGTCAACACATTTTGGGCAAACCGCTCAGGAACGGGAAAAAGCAGGAGTTTATGAGGATACCTTACGTTTGTCAATCGGTATTGAAGATGCAGAAGACTTAATTAATGATTTGAAGCAAGCGTTAGATTCTATCAGTTAGATTAATATGATAATTACATAATTACATAAATATTTACAACTTGCCTACAATCAATTATAATGTCTTTAATTATATTTGATTGTAGGTGATTTTTATGGCTTTTATAACTTATGAAAACAATAGGTATTCAGGGTATACTTTATCAATTTATGTAACAAATGATTTAGAAACGTTAAAAAGTCCATCCGCAAAAGACTGTTATAAAATTGTATTTATCGAATCTGGGACCATACATATTCAGCTTAATGGGCGGAATTTCATTTTAACAGGAGCAAATGTATTATGCTTAAATGAAAAAGACGAACTTGTAATCTATGAACTATCTGAAAATATCGTAACTATATTATTTTTTACTCCGTCCGTTATTAATAATAAGTTTGAATTAGATGCATTTCAGTGTACGGATCCATTATCAATCTCAGAACAACAAGATTTATTTTATTTATCTCAATTTAAACATAATTCTAAACTTACTTCGAAAATTTTACAGCTTCATGTAATAGATTCATCTGTAATAAAACATAAGCTACAACAACTAAAGGAACAACTTGCTGTACAGGGAAGATTATGGCCATGTCGTAGCAGGGCATATTTGTTTGAGATTTTATTTTCCTTAATTCGTCCGGAAGAGAATGAGGATACTATTATTTCAAATCGTATCGAATCAAGTTTTTCAAAGCTTACAGTAGAAGTGATTTATTACCTTCAAACTTGCTATCATCAAAAGATAACAATTGAAACACTCGCGCAAGTTTTTCATACTAATAGAACGACCTTACTTGCTGATTTTAAAAAGAGCACCGGTCAATCAATTAATCGCTATTTGACTCAACTTCGTATGACTATGGCGGCATCCTTATTAAGAGATACAGGTCTGACTGTTTACGAAATATGTGAACGAACCGGTTTTAGTGATATTAGTTATTTTAGCAAATCATTTAAAAAGGAAATTCAATTTACTCCATCAGAATATAGGCGAATAAATGTTTCGTGACAATTACACGTTCTTTTACTAAATACTAGAAAATTGTTCAATTTCTTCATCATATTTATGAACATTTATGCCATTTTTGTGGTATAATAAAAGGATGCAAAGAAAGGACAAGTAAAAGGAGCTTTTAAAATGATACAATTATCCAGAATAGGAATTAGAAATATTGCTGCCAATGATATTATATATTCCAGAGGGTTGCAAGATTATAAACAAAACCATGTGGTAAATGCCACTTGGTCCAATACAAAAAAGCAATACCGTATTATGATTAAGGATAATTATGATTACATGGTAAATATACAAGTCTTTGAAGATGGATCCTTTGAACATAATTGTAATTGTTCTGAACATTTGAAAGAGGATGGGGCGTGCAGGCATGTTGTGACTGCACTGTTTTTTGTACTCAATTATATAGAGCGAACTTTAATAGAAGAACCCGATAATCCGGCGGAGAAGACAATATATCAAATACTTGGTTATTTTGGTAATCAAGAAGATAATATAACTCAAGGTGAAACCTACCATTTAGAAGTAAGTATTATGATTCCGGCTCTAATACGGCCAGATTCAGGTAATGCCATGATATCCTTACATGTTGGTAACCATCGGTATTATAAGGTTCAATCTATTAAAAAGTTTTTAGCTGATTTTTTCTACAAAGAAAATATTAACCTAGGAAAAGAATTTAAATTTATCCATGGAGAGAGTAAGTTTGATAAACAATCCAAGAAAATATTAGATTATTTTCTTGAAATATATGAAATACAAGAAGCAATTGATAAAATATTTTACTCAAAAATATTTTCTAAATCTCAGGTTATCTTATCAAAAAACATGTTATTTAGATTGTTAGATATTCTTGGTGAAAATCAATTCTCCTTAGAACTATTTGGAAAACAATATGAGGAAGTTCGATATTCTGCAACAAATCCTCAAATAAAGTACGACCTAGCTCTTATTGAGGATGGTATTACGATAGATTATCATAGTAAATTCAACGTGATTCCTCTTACGGAAGCTGGGGAGCTACTATATATTGATGGATGCATTTATAGACCCAACAAAAGATTTCTTGGTAATTACTTACCATTCTATAATAATTTAGGCGGGAAAAAAGAACCTTTAGTATTTAAAGGCAATAATAAAAATAAATTTTTAGAAGTAGTCCTGCCAAGAATTAGTGAAACAATGGAATTAACGGTACCAAAAGAAATTCAAGACCGCTTTATTACAACGGATTTAAAAGCAGTTGTGTATCTGGACAGAGTTAAAACCTATATCCGTGCAGAACTAAAGTATAAATATGGTGAGTATGAATTTAATGCGTTTGAAAGTGCCACCACAGATAATTTCATTATTGTAAGACAGCCTCAAAAAGAAGACTATTATATTGAGTATTTAGAAAAACTAGGATTTCAGCCGAAAATGCATAATTTCTTAATGCGTGATGAAGATGATATCTATAATTTTTTGACCAATTCAATCCATGAATTGGCTCAGGAATGTGAATTATATTATTCTGATGACTTTAAAAAGATAAATATTAAGTCTCCAGGAAAGTTTCAAGCAGGATTACGTATCAGCAATGGGCTTAATTTACTTGAGATGAGTTTGAATTATGAAGATGTGCCAAAGGATGAATTGAAGGATTTATTTAAGTCTTTCCGAATGAAGAAAAAATATTACCGGTTAAAGAATGGTAGTTTTATTAATCTGGAAGAAGATAGTATTCGTGAAGTTTGGGATATATTAAAATCACTTAATGTATCAAGTAAAGACTTAAACAATGAATCGATTGAATTATCCAAAAATACTGCAATTTATCTGAATAATGTATTCCAGGAAAAGCAGCTTCAAGTTGAGAAAGATGAAGATTTTAATCAGTTGGTTGATCGTATTTTAAATCCAAGTGTTACAGAATATGTGTTGCCGGAGGGAATTAATGCGACGCTAAGAACTTATCAGGTTACCGGGTATAAATGGCTTAGGACTCTGGCAGATAATAATCTTGGTGGAATACTGGCAGATGACATGGGACTAGGTAAAACATTGCAGGCAATTGTGTATATGGCATCTATCAAAGAAACTTTAGAAAAAGAACAGTTTTTGATCATATGTCCATCTTCATTAATTTATAATTGGCAGGATGAACTTGATAATTTTGCACCATCTTTAACCTCGGAAGTAATTACTGGTACACCGAAAGAGCGACAAGAGCTGATTGAATCCATTAAAGCTCCCGATATATTAATTACTTCATACCCTTTATTACGACGAGATATCGGAGTCTATGAAAAAATCAGATTCCACACCGTTTTTATTGATGAAGCTCAATTTATTAAGAATGCAGATTCTCTAAATGCAAAATCTGTAAAGTTAATAAATGCTGATCATAAATTTGCATTAACCGGAACACCGATTGAGAATTCTTTATCAGAATTATGGTCCATCTTTGATTTTATTATGCCGGATTATCTTCTCAGCCATACTAAATTTATAAACCAGTATGAAAAACCTATCATGAAAGATCAAGAAGGAGTACTACAGGATCTAAATCGCCGTATCACTCCGTTTATTCTCCGACGAATGAAAAAGGATGTATTACAAGAGTTACCTGAAAAAGTGGAAACAAAAATGCTTACAGATATGGTGGAGGAGCAGAAAAAGGTATACTTATCTTACATGGAAAATATAAAAAGTGAAATTAATAATGAAATAACCGAAAAAGGATTTGAGAAGAGTCAGATAAAGATATTAGCTGCGCTCACTAGATTACGCCAAATTTGCTGCCATCCTGGTACCTTTATTGAAAATTACACGGGAGGAAGTGGTAAGCTTTTATTACTTATGGAGCTTATTACAGATGCTATCGCAAATGAACATCGCATATTAGTTTTTTCACAATTCACATCAATGTTATCCATAATTGAAAATGAACTGAAAAAAGAGAATATACCAGGTTTTTATTTAGAAGGATCCACAAAAATGCATGATAGAAATGATTATGTTAAGCGGTTTAATCAAGGAGAAGGAAAGGTATTCTTAATATCACTAAAGGCCGGTGGCACCGGATTAAATCTGGTTGGTGCCGATACGGTTATTCATTATGACCCATGGTGGAATCCTGCAGTAGAAGAGCAGGCGACCGATCGTGCATATCGTATTGGGCAGGTTAATTCGGTACATGTTATTAAGTTAATTACAAAGGGAACCATTGAAGAAAAAATCTATAAATTACAAAAAAAGAAGAAAGAACTATCGAATTCAGTAATTCAATCGAAAGAAGTATTTATTAATTCCTTAAGTAAGGAAGAATTAGAAGATATCTTTCGATAGGGGTTAAGAATTGGGGTTAAGAATAGCGGTGCATTTGCACCGCTATTCTTTTCGCAACCCAAACTGGGCATTTGATAATTAATAATTTAGTTAACTTCAATATTACCATTATAAAATTCTTCAACCAGTCGATCTAGATAAGATTCATCTAATTCACCGAATTGCGCATTAATCATTTCTTTCATCTTCTCTAATTTATGGAAGAATTTGATTTCTTCGGCATCTTCGCTATTCGTATAAGAATTTAACAAATCAGCAGTTATATTTTTAGATAACCAATGATTGATAGCATCCGTAACTCGGTTCTCTTCTTCAATTTCCGTCTCTACTTTCTTAGCGGATGAATAAGATGAGAAACCTACAACTATAAATGCTATAAACATAATACCCATAACAATATAAGGCATAATACCATAAAAAAGATGAATGATTCCAACAGCATTTAGTATAAGAACAGCGATACCTAAAACAGCCACTATGAGGAAGGTAAATGCAGATGACTTTAGATCCTTATATTGTTCTTCTTTCTTTACGTAAGTAGTTGGTTTTGACGGTTTCTTTTTGGAATTCTGCAATACTTCTACTAATTCTTCCTGGTCAAACATGGAGTCATTATCTGCATATGAATCTTCATCCAAATACTCCTCAGAAAGTTCCTTGGAAAGCTCATCATTGGAGAACTCGTTATCTGAATTTGTATATTCTTCCTTGTCTTCACCCTGAACAGATGATTTAATTGACTCTTTACCTTGCATTAGATCAGAAAGCTGTTGTTGTGTTTCTACGGAATAGAATGCTTCGTATAACTTCTTTACTTGTTTGACTGCAGTTTCATTTACTAATACATGCCAGAGCTCTGTTTCTTCATTATACTCATATGTAGCATTATCAATCTTTGAATAATGGAGAAATTGTACAAATTTATGAGCTAATTTTTCTTTTTCAGTAGTCATAAAAGTGATGAGTTCAAGTTCAGCGGACATATCATCAATTAATTCAGCCCCACAATCAATACAAGTTGTTTTACCGGCAACATATTCCATCTTACAATTTGGACACCAAGGCATATTCTTCACTCCTTTTCGGGTTTCTCCGCATTTTATAACATAAGATGTTTGTCTAGCCTTGTTTATAGCAGTAATAACGGCTAGGCAAACATGATTGTTTTTATAAGACTAGTGGCTTACTACTAGGCGTTAATTATTCACTGATTTTAAAACAGTGAAATATTTTTTTGCCTTTTTTTACTAGTAATAGACCATCTGAATCAAAATCATTTGGTGTATAAACTTTATCAAATTCTGTAACTTTTATCTCATTTACAGTAACACCGCCTTGAATAATGTTTCTTCTTGCGTCAGAACGAGAGATTGCCATTTTAGCATCAACTAACAAAGTGATTAAATCGATTCCGGCTGTGAATTGATCAGCAGGATAGGTAGTAGTAGGGATATCTTCAGACTTCATGCCACCACCAAATAGGGATCTGGAAGCTTCTTGCGCTTTTATAGCTTCTTCTTCACCATGTACTATCTTAGTGATTTCATAAGCAAGTACTTCTTTTGCTAGGTTGATTTCGTTATCCTGTAAGGCTCCAAGTCTTCTTACTTCATCCATTGGAAGGAAAGTTAACAAACCAAGACATTCTTCAACCTTAACATCTTCAATGTTTCTCCAATATTGATAGAATTCATAAGGAGTTGTTTTTTCAGGATCCAGCCACACAGCGCCTTTCATGGTTTTACCCATTTTAATCCCTTCACTTGTTGTAAGTAATTTAAAGGTTAAACCATATGCAGGTTTTTGTTCTTTTCTGCGAATTAAGTCAACACCACCTAAGATATTGGACCATTGATCGTTTCCACCTAATTCTAAGGAACAACCATAAAGTTTATTTAATTTCCAGAAATCATAAGACTGCATTAACATGTAGTTAAATTCGAAAAAGGTAAGTCCTCTTTCTAATCGTTGTTTATAACAATCAGCTGTGAGCATTTTATTGACTGAAAAATGAATACCAACTTCTCTTAAGAATTCTACATAATTTAAATCCAATAACCAATCCGCATTATTAGCAATAATGGCATTATCATTATCAAAATCAATGAATCTGGATAGTTGTTTATAGAAGCAATCCGCATTGTGTTGGATGGTTTCTCTGGTCATAATAGTTCTCATATCAGATTTACCAGAAGGATCACCAATCATTGTGGTTCCGCCACCTAAAAGGGCAATTGGTCTATGACCTGCTTTTTGCATGTGCATCATAGCCATAACAGTTAAAAAATGTCCGGCTGTCAAACTATCTGCGGTTGCATCAAATCCTATATAAAAGGTTACTTTTTCCTTCGCTAATAAATCTTTAATTTCTTGTTCGTGGGTTGTTTGTTCAATAAAGCCACGTTCAATCAAAATATCATATACATTGGTTGACATTGTATAATCCTCCTTCAATAAGTTAATTTTCATTATAAATGATATTGTCCTATTTTTCAATGTTATTTAAACGATTCGTGAATAATATTGAACAAGTCCTGAATATAATATGAATGAAGGAACATATAGTATAATGACTCTTACTGGAGGATAGGTATGGATAATCAAGAAGAATATTCGGTTCCATCGAGAGCTGAATTTATAAAGCTTGCAAGAGAAAGCTGTACGAAAAACCTTAGTTCAGTGAACGGTAATAGTAAAAATCAGCCTTCTCTCAGATATAAGGAACCAAATAAGAATAATGAATTAAGCTTATGGAAACAGGAATTACCGGCTATATCGATAAAATTATTCTTAATACGCACCATTTGCGCAGCTATGTTATTTTTAACTGTATTATTTATTGATAAGATGGATATAAAATGGAAATCATTAAATAGTGAATTCATTCAAGAATGCATATCCTCTAATCAAGTAATAGAAAATGCAGAAGAAGTAGTTGCTTCCTTTTTTGAGAAATATGTAGATACAGAAAAGTAAGGCTTAACATTACCGAAAAAGATGTAATAATCATGCTTGGATGATCAAAGTAATATTCATAATTGTATTTTATGAAATTATAAGGTATAATAATAAAAAATAATCAGCTGTAGTAAGGCTTTTCGTTGTAGGTGTAAGTTTTATATGCATTGAAGTAGCCATCTTAGTAAGGACTAGAGTATGATTTACTATAACGCAACACATTGGTTACATAATTATATTATGTTAACCAATGTGTTTTTCTAAGAATATGGTGAAGAAAAGGTGAAAGAAATGAGAAAATTAGCACTTACAGATGAAGTCCTATTAACCGTAGAAAAACCTGCAAGATATATTGGAAATGAAATAAATATGGTTAAAAAAGACTTGGACAAGATTGATATTCGATTTTGTATGTGTTTTCCTGATGTGTATGAAATAGGTATGTCACATCTTGGTATACAGATACTTTATGATATGTTCAATAGACGCGAAGACACCTATTGTGAGAGAGTATACTCACCTTGGGTCGACTTAGATAAGATAATGAGAGAAAAGCAAATACCTCTTTTTGCCTTAGAATCACAGGATCCAATCAAAAACTTTGATTTTCTAGGAATTACTTTACAATATGAAATGTGCTATACTAATATTTTGCAGATTCTGGAATTGTCACAGATACCCATTTATGCAAAAGATAGAACAGATGATGATCCAATCGTACTTGGTGGTGGACCTTGTTCTTATAATCCTGAGCCAATTGCTGATTTCTTCGATTTCTTTTATATCGGAGAAGGAGAGACCGTTTATGATCAGGTGCTGGATGCTTATAAAGAGAACAAACGTCTGGGTGGTAGTAGAAAGGATTATTTAGAACGAGTAGCCCAAATTGAGGGTATCTATGTACCCGCTTTTTATGACGTTGAATACAACGAAGATAATACGATTCAAGCTTTTCATAAAAACAATGAATATGCTAAGGATTCCATTCATAAACAGGTTGAAATGAGCCTTAGTGATACCTTTTATCCAAAGAAACCTTTAGTACCCTTTATTAAAATTATCCAGGACAGAGTTGTATTAGAGATTCAGAGAGGATGTATTCGTGGCTGTCGTTTCTGTCAGGCCGGAATGGTTTATCGACCAATACGTGAACGTGACGTTGAGTTCTTAAAAGATTATGCAATACAAATGATTAAGTCCACCGGACAGGATGAAATTTCACTTAGCTCCTTAAGCTCTAGTGACTATTCAGCATTACAGGAATTAGTATACTATTTAATTGACGAATTTAGTTCCAAGGGTGTAAATATCTCCTTGCCATCTTTGCGTATAGATGCCTTTGCATTAGATGTTATGAGTAAAGTGCAAGATGTGAAGAAGAGCAGCTTAACCTTTGCTCCGGAAGCAGGTTCACAGAGACTTCGTGATGTTATTAATAAGGGTTTAACGGAAGAGGCAATCTTAAAGGGAGCAATGGATGCTTTTGAAAGTGGCTGGAACCGGGTTAAGCTATACTTTATGCTTGGTTTGCCAACAGAAACTGAGGAAGATATTGAGGGTATTGCTATTCTTTCCGATGAGATTGCGAAAGCATACTATACATTACCGAAGGACAGAAGAAATGGTAAGGTTGGTATTGTCTCTAGTACTTCCTTCTTTGTTCCAAAACCATTTACTCCATTTCAGTGGACAAGAATGAATACGACAGAGGAGTACCTAGTAAAACAGCGATTTTTGAAAAGAAAGATGAAGGAACAGTTAAATCATAAAAGTATTAAATACAATTGGCATGAAGCGGAACTCAGCATATTGGAAGGTGTATTTGCAAGAGGAGATCGTAGAATAAGTAAGGTAATCTATGATGCATATAAGGCCGGTTGTCTCTATGATTCCTGGTCAGAATATTTTAAATATGACGTTTGGCTGAAAGCCTTTCAGGATAATGAGCTTGATATAGCATTCTACACTAGTAGAGAAAGAGAACTAGGAGAAATATTGCCATGGGATTTCATAGATGTAGGAGTAACGAAGGATTTCTTATGGAGAGAATATAGACGTGGAATCGATGAGTTAGTAACACCAAACTGTAGAAAAGCTTGTGCTAATTGTGGTGCTAAGGTTTTTAACGGAGGGGTATGTTATGAAGAAACAGGACAAGTTGTATAAATAAAAATCAAATTAGACAAATTTTATATAAATTTCATAAAATAATATATATATTTACCAAAAATTTATAATTAACTGGAATACTCTTGATAAATGATTTCTATAAGCATAATATGTTATATTGTGGTGCATTTTGCGAAAAATTAAGTATTTAGAACTAAATACTGCTGCTAAAAGTATGTAGTTCGCACACATATATCATATGAAGGGCTTGGAGGTCAATATAATGTATAAGTTAAAACCAAAATTGTTTTCAACCATGAAATCCTATTCAAAGGAGCAGTTTGTGAAGGACGTAATTGCAGGTATTATTGTTGCAATTATTGCACTCCCATTATCCATTGCACTTGCGATTGCATCGGGAGTTAATCCGGAAAGAGGATTGTATACGGCAATTATTGCTGGATTCTTTATCTCGTTCTTTGGAGGAAGTCGTGTACAAATCGGAGGGCCAACTGCTGCCTTTGTAGTAATAATCTATGGAATTGTAACCGAATTTGGATTAGATGGTTTGATAGTGGCAACTATTATGGCTGGTATTATATTAGTAATTATAGGATTGCTTCGATTTGGTGGGTTAATTAAATATATTCCTTATACGATAACCACAGGATTTACTGCCGGTATAGCGGTAGGTATATTTGCAGGACAGATAAAGGATTTCTTAGGACTTGATATGGGGTCTGTTCCTTCTGAATTTATTGAGAAAATGAAAGCTTATGGTGAAAATATATTCAGTATTAATGCTGCTGCGCTAATGATTGGCCTTATTTCCTTATTCATCCTCATTTTTTGGTCTAAGGTAACAGATAAAATTCCTGGTTCTTTGATTGCGATTGTTGTTACAACTTTGATTGTTAAATTTACTAATATAGAGGTAAATACGATTGGAAGCGTTTATGGAGAGCTATCATCTAAGTTTCCGTCTTTTGCCTTTCCACATACAAACTTTGCTATGATACAAAAGTTATTAAGCCCTGCATTTACCATTGCAATTTTAGCTGGAATAGAATCATTATTATCTTGTGTTGTTTCAGATGGTATGATTGGAAGCAGACATCGTTCTAATATGGAGTTGATTGCACAAGGAGTTGGTAACATCTTTTCCGCTTTATTTGGTGGAATTCCAGCAACAGGTGCAATTGCCAGAACTGCTGCAAACGTAAAGAATGGTGGACGTACACCGATTGCAGGAATCGTTCACTCAATTACTTTATTATTAATTCTATTAGTTCTAATGCCTTTAGCCGGACTGATACCAATGCCTGCTTTAGCAGCTATTCTAATAATGGTTGCTTATAACATGAGCGAGTGGAGAGAATTTATAGAGTTAATAAAAACGTCTCCGAAGAGTGATATCATTGTACTTATAACTACATTTTTACTTACTGTAATATTTGACTTAGTAGTTGCGATTGAAATTGGTATTGTATTGGCAGCCTTATTATTTATGAAGAGAATGGCAGATGTGACTGGAGTTCATAGCTGGAAATATATTGATGAAGATTCAGATGAGGATTCAGATTTTAATGAGGATACCAATCCGGACGGAATTAATCTTCGTCAAGTTCCCTCAAATACCTTAGTTTATGAAATCATAGGTCCTATGTTCTTTGCCGCTACAGATAAATTTATGAGTATTTCTTCTTCAGCATCTAAAAACGTTATAATTTTACGAATGAAAAGTGTTCCAGCCATGGATGCAACAGGTCTTCGAACACTTAAGAAAATATATGCTACATGCAAAAAGAAAAAGATTACCTTGATATTTTCTCATATACAGGAACAACCTATGTCTATGATGATAAAAGCAGGGTTTGATAAGGAAGTAGGAGAAGAAAACTTCTGTGAAAATATTGATGCTGCTCTAGCTAGAGCAGAAAAATTAAGTAAGAAAGTTCGGTAATCGGAGCACTTTATTAGACTAAGTACTCAGATAATGAAAGTAGGGAGCTAGTGTGAAAGAAAAACACTTTCACACCCCTTGATTTGTACACGTGCTAAAGCACGCAGACGGGAGCCTAATATGAAGATTCGAATCAAATTTACGAAATCAGGTCCATTAAAATTCGTTGGACATTTAGATATTATGAGATATTTCCAGAAAGCTATTCGACGTGCTGGGATTGACGTGGAATATTCACAGGGATATAGCCCTCATCAAATTATGTCCTTTGCTGCACCACTAGGAGTGGGACTTACAAGTGATGGAGAATACATGGATCTACAAGTTCACACCTGTGAGGCCAAGGATGATATGATTCGGAAAATCAACGAAGTAATGGCAGAGGATATTCAAATTGTAAACTTTATAGTGCTTCCAGATGACAGTAAAAATGCTATGTCAATTGTAGCAGCTGCTGATTATATGGTCTCCGTAAAAGATGGTTATGAGTATTTAGATATAGTGAATTTTAAGCAAAGATTTCTTGAATTTTATAATCGAAAAAATATAATGATTTTAAAAAAATCAAAAAAAAGCGAAAATGAAGTTGATATTAAACCGTTTATATACCAAATTGCATTTGAACGAGAGAATTTTCAAAAGAATACCGAACAAGTTGACAGTTTGGATGCGGGTGATTTTTCTGTTGCCGAAAGCTATTCAAATGGAATTAAAGTATATATGAAGCTGGCAACAGGCAGTGTAAATAATTTAAAACCGGAATTGGTAATGGAAGCGTTTTGCCAATATGCCGAGATAGAATTCAATACATTTTCCTATCAGGTACACCGGATTGAGGTCTATGCAGATTTAGGTAATGAAACGGACAGAAAACTGGTTGCCTTAGAAATGGGAGTTTAAAATGAATAACAAATTAATTATTACAATGCAAAAAGACAGAATCATCTCCGCTATATATGAAGAAAACGAAATGGTTCAGGTTAATGTGGATCAAATTGGTGAAAAAAATATTCTTGGCAATATTTATATTGGTAAGGTTAAGAATATTGTGACAAATATTAACGCTGCTTTTCTAGAAATCGCTGATGGGAAAATGTGTTATCTGGCATTAGAAGAGAATCAAAACCCAATCTATACGAAACCCAAGAAAACGAATAAGCTTGTGATTGGTGATGAATTATTGGTTCAAATATCAAAAGAAGATGTAAAAACCAAGGCGCCAGTTGTTACCACTAATCTGAATATAACCGGAAAATATGTTGTTCTAATCCATGGAAAGTCAATGATAGGCATATCATCAAAAATAGTAGATGAGATTGAACGAAAGCGACTTAGAGGATATGTGCAAGGTATGAAAGGGGATTCCTACGGATTTGTTGTAAGAACTAATGCGAATCATATGCAGGAGAATCGAATCAAGAATGAGATTGAAGTTCTTCAAAAGCAATATAATGATATTGTTGAATTTGGTATACACAAAACCTCTTTTTCTCTTATATACCAGACACCTCCCGGATATATATGTGATATTCGTGATGGTTTTGCAGATAGTATAGATGAGATTTTAACAGATGATACTGAGATTTTTGAGAATATAAACTCATATTTAGAACGTTATCAAAAAGAAGACTTAACAAAACTACATTTTTTTGAAGATAAATTAATTACCTTAGGTAATCTCTATGGTGTAAAAACTAAGTTAGAAAATGCGGTTCGTGAAAAAGTATGGTTAAAATGCGGGGGAACGATTATCATTCAGCCCACGGAAGCTTTAACAGTTATTGATGTTAATACCGGCAAAGCAGTTAGCGGTAAAAAACAAGTGCAGGAAACCTTTTTTAAGGTGAATATGGAGGCTGCTCATGAGATAGCAAAACAAATTCGCTTACGTAATCTTTCCGGCATCATTATAATTGATTTTATTGATATGGAACAACAGGATTTTAAGGATAGGATGATGAAGGAGTTAGGTGATTTGTTTCGACAAGATCCGATTAAGACAACTTTAGTAGATATTACCGCACTCAATCTGGTTGAGGTGACTAGAAAGAAAGTTCGAAAACCTTTACATGAACAGATTTAGATAAATAGTGGAAACTGACGTATAGGATAAAATATATTAGGGGTAATGCGATATGATTAAAACAAATGCAATGCGTCTATTAGACCAAGCTAAAATTCAATATGAATCATTAGAATATGAAGTTGATGAAAATAATCTCGCCGGAGAACATGTTGCTATGTTGATTGGAGTTCCGCTAGAACAGGTCTTTAAGACATTGGTAGCCAGAGGTGAGAAAAAAGGTATCATAGTATTTTGTTTACCGGTAAACACGGAATTAAACTTAAAAAAAGCTGCTATAGCAGTTGGAGATAAAAAGATTGAGATGATACATGTGAAAGATCTGTTGGGTCTTACCGGTTATATAAGAGGAGGCTGTTCTCCTGTGGGTATGAAGAAAAAATATCCTACTTATATTGATGAAACAGCAATTCTTTTTGATACCATTACAGTTAGCGCTGGAATTCGAGGATGTCAGCTGGTGGTGAACGCTGAACAACTGATTGATTATATTGAAGCAACGGTATGTCAACTAACTGATAATTAGCAAAAGAAAATTATGTGTTATCTATTGAATGCCGATTATCAGTGAAAATCGGCATTCTTTTATATAGTTCTAATAGTGGTTCGGGTGTCATAAGCCTAATTTAGGCTGTGTAATGAATATCGCCGCATATATATTCGTTTTGTCTACCTTACCTTCCTGCGGCATGTCCTTTATAGAGCCTCAAAGATATGAAAAACATCGCAGTAGCTCTGTTTTTCACTGAGTCTCTAGTCGGACATAAACAGCCTTGTCAGCCGACCTCAGTCGAACTAGTTCGACGACAAAATGAATATATATGCACCGCTATTCATAATTTCAATTATGAAGGGCTTATGACACCCGAACCAATATTAATATTTTATTTGTGCGAAGAAAGCTTCTAGTGATTCTTTGTTTCCAACAACAGAACCTTGCACCATTTCCTTTGAACCACCGCCTTTTCCATTAAAAGCATCATTGATTTGGCTACTTATTGGACGTACATCAAGGGTTTTACTAGCAAGCACATATTTATATCCGTTTTCATCCGAACCGGTGAATACGGCACAGAGTCCGTTGCATCGGCTAACTAATAGATTGCCGTAGTTTCTTAAGAAATTAGGAGCAATATCGGTTTCAAATAAACAGATGGATTCGGTACCTTCTGCAATAGCCTCGGCCTTATAGCGAAGTAATTGATTCTGAAGATCCGAAATCTGACCTTTCATTGAAGTATTATCAGCTTTTAGATTTTTAACAGCCTCACTTACTATATTAGGCTTAGCCGATAATAACACTGAGATTTCGGTAACACTTTTTTCTTTCGAATTATAGTCCTGTAAGGCGCTGGTACCACAAAGCATACTTACTCTGACGCCACCTTTATATTTTTCGCAAGATGTAATCTTTATACAACCGATTTCTCCGGTAAGAGTTACATGCGGTGCACAGCAAGCGCAGGTGTCATAACCTGGAATGGTTACGATTCGAATACTGCCGGTCAATTCCTTTTTGCTTCTGTAGTCTAACTCCTGAAGTTCTTCTGTAGACGGATACTTAGTTTCAATGGGAAGGTTCTGATATACAGCCTGATTTGCTTCTAATTCAATTATTCTAATATCGGATTCGGTTAAGTTACCATTAAAATCAATAGTGATAGCTTCACTTCCCATGTGAAAGCCGACATTATCGTATCCAAACTTTTTGTGTACAATTCCTGAGATAATATGTTCCCCAGAATGATGCTGCATGAGGTTAAAACGTTTTGTCCAATCAATTTGCCCAGTTACGACGTCACTTATCGTAAGTGGAGCTGATAGGGTGTGGTATATAATATCATCTTTTTCTTGAACGTCTAAAACAGGTACATTACCAAGCGTTCCCACATCCGAAGGTTGTCCACCTCCTTCTGGAAAAAATGCGGTAGCATCTAAGGTAATTATATAATGAGGTGTAGAGAAACCACCATCTGTTACAACTTGTTCATTACAGGTTAAAACGGTTGCTTGGAATGTTTGCATATGACTATCTTGGTTATAGAGCTGAAGAGTTGATTGATTCATAAGTGTGTTATCCTTTCGTAGTTAAGATGTAGAAAAATTATTTATCAGATACATGTTAAGGCATAAATTGTTGCTATGAAGCCGTAAGGCTGAATAGTAATAAACATATAATCTATTAAGAGATTAGTACACAGGAAGTATATTTGCAATAAAAAAGATCAAAATAAATATAAAAAAATTTATTAGTAGAAAATATAGAAAATAAAGACATAATTCGTTGACAAATACTTCCGACCATGCTATTATAATTTAGTGTGCCGCACAACGAGGTTTTGAAGTTCTGTTCATTTTTAAACTTATAGTTTTTAAAATGATCTCAGACACCATAGTTGGCGAGTAATGATAATAGGAGGTGCCATATGTACGCAATTATAGCAACAGGTGGTAAGCAATACAAAGTAGCTGAAGGCGATATCATTAAAGTAGAAAAACTTGGTTTGGAAGCTGGAGAATCTGTTATATTTGATCAAGTACTTGTAGTAAACAACGGCGAATTAGTAGTAGGTAACCCTACAGTAGCTAACGCTAAAGTTTCCGCTACTGTTGTAGAAGAAGGCAAAAACAAAAAAGTTATTGTCTACAGATACAAGAGAAAGTCCGGATACCACAAGAAAAATGGTCATAGACAGCCATATACTAAAGTTAAGATTGAAAAAATCAACGCATAAAATTAAAGGTAAATGATATGATAAAAGTATCGATTTATAATAATGCAGACAGTAAAATTATTGGTTTTAAGTGCTCTGGACATGCGGGGTTCGCTGAAAGTGGACAGGATATTATATGTGCAGCAGTATCAGCACTGGTAATTAATACTATGAATTCTATAGAACATTTTACTTCAGATACCTTTGAATATAAGGAAAATGAAAAAAAAGGCCAGATAGATTTCAAGATTGTTTCAAGTCTTAGTAATGAGTCTAGTTTATTACTGAATTCTTTATTTCTTGGTTTACAGGGAATACAAGAAGATTATGGACAGGAATATATTAAATTTGTACAGCAGAGTTGAGTCTCAATTCTGTTGTTGAATATTCAAGGAGGTGTAGGTTATGTTAAAGATGAACCTTCAATTTTTCGCTCATAAAAAGGGTGTTGGTTCTACCAAGAACGGTAGAGACTCTGAATCTAAGAGATTAGGTGCGAAAAGAGCTGATGGACAGTTTGTTTTAGCAGGAAACATTCTTTACAGACAACGCGGAACTAAAATTCATCCAGGAACTAATGTTGGACGTGGTGGCGATGATACATTATTCGCTTTAGTAGACGGTGTTGTTCGATTCGAAAGAAAAGGAAGAGATAAGAAAAAAGCTTCCGTTTACCCTGTAGAATCAAAATAGTATGAGATGATTATGAACCCCAAATTCTTGATTAAATCATGAATTTGGGGTTAGTTTTATTGTTCTTATTGAAATTTTAGCTATTTCCGATTATAATAAGGGCATTAATATAGAATAATAATATAGAACATTTATATAACAATTACATTGACATAGAAGAGAATTAGAGGTGAAATCAGATGTTTGCAGATAGCGCTAAAATATATTTACGTTCTGGTAAAGGCGGCGATGGTCATGTTAGTTTCCGAAGAGAAATATTTGTACCTGCTGGTGGCCCAGATGGCGGAGATGGTGGAAAAGGCGGAGATTTAATATTAGAAGTGGATGACGGAATTAATACGTTATCTGATTTTCGATATATTAGAAAATACTGTGCTGGTGATGGTGAAAAAGGCGGTAAAAAACGTTGCCACGGAAAAGACGGTGAAGATTTAATTATTAAAGTGCCGGAAGGTACCGTTGTTAAAGATGCGGAATCGGGAATGGTTATTACAGATATGTCTCATGGTAATAGAAGAGAAGTACTGTTAAGAGGCGGCAGAGGCGGAAAAGGAAATCAACATTATGCAACCGCAACAATGCAGGTACCAATGTATGCACAACCCGGAAAACCATTTCAAGAATTGAATGTTACATTAGAATTAAAGGTAATTGCTGATGTTGGGTTAGTTGGATTTCCAAATGTAGGTAAGTCAACACTTTTATCTAGAGTTACCAATGCAAAACCAAAGATTGCAAATTATCATTTTACAACTTTGAATCCGAATCTAGGTGTTGTAGATTTAGATGGAGCCGATGGATTTGTAATTGCAGATATACCAGGTCTAATCGAAGGAGCTTCCGAAGGTGTTGGTTTAGGACATGAATTCTTAAAACACATTGAGCGTACCAAAGTCATTGTTCACATTGTTGACGCTGCATCTACAGAAGGTAGAGATCCGGTAGAGGATATTAATACTATTAATGCTGAGTTATCTGCATACAATGTTGATTTACCGAATCGTCCGCAAGTAATAGCAGCGAACAAATTAGATGTACTTTATGGTGAAGAGGAAGAATTAGCAGTTAATAAGTTAAAAGAAGCTTTTGAACCACAAGGGGTTCGTGTTTTTCCTATCTCTGCCGCTACTGGAAAAGGAGTTAAAGAGCTTCTGTATTATGTGAAGCAATTACTAGATTCTATTCATACAGCGCCCGTTGTATTTGAACGTGAATTCTTCCCAGCGAATGTAGATTTATCTAATGAGCCATATACAGTAGTACAAGAAGATGAGCATACTTTTGTAGTAGAAGGACCTAGAATTGAAAGAATGCTTGGTTATACGAATTTGGAATCTGAGAAGGGATTTGGCTTCTTCCAGCGATTCTTGAAAGAAAACGGAATTCTTACGGAATTAGAAGCTTTAAATATTCAAGAAGGTGATACAGTAAGAATGTATGGACTCCAATTTGATTATTATAAATAATAAAGGAGATTATGATATATGACAAGTAAGCAAAGAGCTTATTTAAAAGGTTTAGCAATGACCATAGAACCCATTTATCAAGTTGGGAAATCAAGTTTAACACCTGAGATTACTAAGGGACTTGATGAAGCATTAGAGGCTAGAGAATTAATTAAAATTAATATACTAAAAAATTGTATGGATGATCCAAATGAAATTGCACGTATAGTTGCAGAAAGAACCCATGCTGAAGTAGTACAAGTAATCGGTAAGAAAATTATACTGTATAGACCATCTAAAGATAAAAAGAGGATTGAACTTCCAGTGGAGAAGAAAAGTAAACAATAAATTGACTTGGATAGTTTGATTATTTCAAATTTGCGAAAGGATATATTAAAATATGAGAAAAATAGGAATTATGGGTGGAACCTTTAATCCGATTCATATAGCACATTTGATTTTGGCAGAAAGTACCTACGATCAATTAAACCTTGATAAGATATTAATTATGCCTTCGAAGAATCCTCCTCATAAAATCCATGAGAATATCCTTTCTGACGAACATCGCATACAGATGATTTTGTTAGCTATTGAGAATAATCCGCATTTTGAATTATCAAAGATGGAATTAGAGCGAGATGGGCTAACTTATACAGCGGAAACATTAGAAGGATTAACAAAACAATATCCGGAGGATGAATATTATTTTATTCTTGGTGCAGATTCTTTACTTCAGATTGAACAATGGAAGGATCCTGAAATAATATTTCAGTTATCCCATATTGTAGCTGCTGGAAGAGACCTTCTTCCTAGAAATGAAATGGTAGAACAAATTAATCATCTAACAGAGAAATTCGATGCAATCATTCATTATCTACAGATTCCCAATATGGATATATCCTCAAAATCTCTTCGCCAAAGTAAGAAAGATGGAAAATCAATACGGTATTATGTTCCGGATAAAGTGGAACAATATATTTTAGAACATCAATTATATCAGGATCAAGAATAGTCTTGATATTGTTTGTGTTTCTATCATGGAGGTTCTGAATGGAATATGAGATATTTGAGTTACAACAAAAGTTGTCTAGGAAACTGGCGGAGAAGAGATTTTATCATTCCTTAGGGGTTCAGGCAACCAGCTTTGCAATGGCAATTCAAATAGGTGCTGATGCAGATGCTGTAGAGAAAGCTAATCTGGCAGGTTTAATTCATGACTGCGCTAAATACTTGTCAGACGAAAAAATGCTGATGAAATGTGAAAAATATAATTTGGCCATTTCAGAGGTAGAAAGACGAAATCCATATCTGCTCCATGGTAAGCTTGGAGCATATTATGCAGAATATAAATATGGCATTATAGATGCTGATATCCTTTCTGCTATAACTTATCATACAACTGGTAAACCGGATATGACTTTATTAGAGAAGATAGTATTTACTGCTGATTATATAGAGCCTAACCGATCAGAGAACAAAATTCCGGATCTAAACGAGATACGGAAGCTGGCGTTCGATGATTTAGATAAAGCGGTGTATCGAATACTTGAGAATACCCTGTATTATCTTAAGGATGAACATCAAGAAATAGATAATTTAACAGTTGAAGCATATGATTACTATAAGGAACATCAAAAAAACAAAATTTGAAAGGGGATCACGATGAAAGATATATCAAAAGATATGACTAGACTTGCTTATCAAGCATTGGATGAGAAAAAAGCCGAAGACATTAAAGTATTAGAGATTGGAGATATCACAATTATTGCCGATTACTTTATTATAGCAAATGGAACGAACTCTTCACAAGTTCAAGCATTAGTTGATAATGTACAGGATGTATTAGGCAAGAACGGATATGAACCAAAAAGAATTGAAGGAATACGATCTACTAACTGGGTTCTAATGGATTATGGCGACGTTATCGTTCATGTTTTCTCGAAAGAAGATAGATTATTCTATGATTTAGAGAGAATCTGGAGAGATGGAAAGTCCATTACTAAGGAACAATTAGAGGATTAAGAAAAAATTTATAGCCGAATAACGAAGCGGGACCCGTGACATTAATTCTGATGTAGGGTATCGATAACATGAGGGGTTGCGGGTATATAGGAATAGAATTTTTCTGTTGCTACGAACACTTTCTTTCATAAGTGCGCCGAGGCTAAGACAACAAGTTAGTCTTTCCTCGGTGCACTTATGAAAGAAAGTGTCTTCGCAAACGAAAAATTCTTTATTCCTATATACCCACAGCTCCTCATGTTGCGATAGGTTGTGTTGAATTAATGTCACGAGTCTGGTTTTATGTAGGCCATAAAGATTTTTATTCTAGATTATTGGGTTTAATAAAAGAATAAATAAAAGAATAAATAAAAGAATAAATAAAAGAATAAATAAAA
>CAUQEW010000049.1:0-22815 GCA_963517115.1 uncultured Lachnospiraceae bacterium
GACTGTATGTAAAAATATCCCTTAGGGATTTGCCAATAAACGCTTGACACAAACAAATCAATGTTGAAAATTGATACATTTTTATAGCTGTGTTATAATTAAGATATATAACAGGTTTGGAGATAGCATTATAGCAAAAGTTAAATCTTTATAACTATTAAGTTAAACTGTAAAAGAAAGGATTTATAATTATGTATAATTGTGCTTTATGTTCTGTACACGTATGTAGTAACGGAGAAACCGATAAGGCTCCTAAAAATTGTCCAAGCGTTAATAAAAAAATGGAAAAAATAAAAGAAATGTATAAACAAGAAGATATTTATAAAATAGCCCACTTTTCATCATTGATTACAAGTCAAGGATATTGTAAAAATACGAGATTAGAAGAAATAATGGATTTTGCAAGGGCGTGTGGATACAACAATATAGGTCTTGCATTCTGTATCGGATTAGAGAATGAAGCTAAAATGTTAAGTAAGGTTCTATCTTATAATGGATTTGAAGTAAATTCAGTAATATGTAAAAATGGCTATATTCCTAAAGATTATATTGATGTAATTGAATCTGAAAAAGTAGCCATGTGCAATCCTATAGGACAAGCAATATTCTTAAATGAAGCTAAAACAGAACTTAATATCATTTTAGGTTTATGCGTAGGACATGATTCTTTGTTTATAAAGTATTCGGAAGCCCTTGTAACTATATTTGCAGTAAAAGATAGAGTTTTAGGTCATAATCCATTAGCTGTGATTTATCAGGCAGAAGCGTACTATAAAAATAAATTATTTCCACAAAAAGACTAATGATATTATAAACCAACTATGGAGGTGTGATATTATGGATTTTTACTATAGAATGATTGACGAAGGTACTTTTTGTATTACATCATACAATGGAAGAACCGAACATGTTGTTATTCCGGATAAGATAAATGCAACCATTCTTTATGACGATTTATTCAAGGGTCATACCGAGATAACATCAGTAAAAATTCCCGATACTATAACAGATATTGGTGGCTTTGTTTTTGACGGCTGTACGAACATAAAAGAAATCATTTTACCGCCAAATCTGATTAATATGTGGCAGTATGCCATGACTCGCTGTGGCATAAAGTCAATAACAATTCCAGGCAGCGTTAACTCTGTAGTTCCTTTTACTTTCAATCAGTGCAAAAACCTGAAAACAGTAATATTTTGCGAGGGCACGATTAAGATCTGCTCATGGGCTTTTAAAGACTGTACAGCACTTTTAGATGTCTACCTACCCAAGTCACTTATCGATATTAGCAACCTCGCTTTTACAGGCTGTGAACATGTAACATTGCATAAAATGTAACTTGTCAGCATAAAAAAAGGAAGACAATTTTTTTAATTGATCTTCCCTTTGAATATATTTATTAATTAGATGGTGTTAAAAATAAAAGATTACAAATTTAGCGTTTCATTCATACTACCAGTACGATAACCTTTCATATCTAATGAAATATATATAAATCCTAGTTCTTTTAGTTTTGAGTGAACCAATTCACGTGTTTCCTTTTTAAGAATTCGTTCAAAATCCCTCTCTTCAATCTCGATGCGGGCTAAATTACCATGATGTCTAAGTCTAACTTGAGAAAAGCCTAAATCAAAAAGTAATTGTTCCCCTTTATCAATCATGTTGAGCTTTTCAACCGTAATGCTTTCACCATATGGAAATCTTGAGGAAAGACAGGCAAAGGATGGTTTTTGCCATGTTGGAAGTCCCATCTCTTTTGAAAGTTGACGAATTTCTCTTTTGTTTAACTCTGCATATCTCAATGGACTAACAATTCCAAATTCTGCTACTGCAGTAAGTCCTGGACGATAATCTCCATTATCATCAATGTTAGATCCTTCTGCTATATGCTTCAGTCCGTTTTCTTCTGCAATGGTTATTATCTTTGTAAACAATTCTTTTTTGCAAAGATAACATCGGTTTACCGGATTGCTTGCAAAGCCGTCAATATCAAGCTCTTCTGATACGCAAATTAAATGTCTTATCCCATTTAAGGCTGTAAAGGCTGAAGCTTCATCAAACTCTCGTTGTGGGTAAGTAGAGGAACGTGCTGTAACCGCAACCGCTTTTTCACCAAGTACATCATGCGCAACCTTTAATAAAAATGTTGAATCAACACCTCCAGAAAAAGCAATAGCAAGACTTTCAAGACTTTTTATGTATTTTTTTAAGTTCTCCAATTTGTTTTCTAATTCATCCATCATAAACGTCCTTTCCAATTATAGTTTATAAAAACTCATATAAACTCCTCTTAATTTCTTTATTCATACTATTTCCATAAGATTTATATGCTATTAAATTGTATCTCTTGTACTTCTTTTTGTCAACATGTTTTATATCGTAAAAAGGTTATTTAAGAAAGCCTGTTATTACTAAAAGAACTTCCTGGCCATCCTCTAATTATCTCACTTGTTTTTTCAATATCCTCATTACTATGTGCATATGAAATAAACATCGCCTCATACTGAGAAGGTGCCTGATAAATTCCACTATCTAATAAATATCCAAAATATGCAGCATATTTATCTGTATCTGATGTTTTTGCAGTCTCAAAATCAACTACTTTCTCAGAGGTAAAAAATACGCTCATTAATGAACCAATATGATTAACACAGACTTGACTTTCGAACCTTTCTTTTACAACATCAACAAGCTTGTTAGTTTGTGCCTCAATTTTATTATAAATATCTGGAGTATTCTTCAAAGTTTTAAGTGTTTCGATGCCAGCTGCCGTAGCAATTGGATTACCAGATAAAGTTCCCGCCTGGTAGACAAGCCCAACCGGTGCTACAACTTCCATAATTTCTTTTTTTCCACCATAAGCACCAACCGGCATTCCTCCGCCAATTATTTTTCCTAAAGTAGTTAGATCAGGTGTGATTCCATAGTATCCTTGAGCTCCGCCAAGGCCTAATCGAAATCCGGTAATTACTTCATCAAATATCAATAGGGAATTGTGTTTTACCGTGATATCTCTTAAAAATTGTAAAAATCCTTCTTTTGGAAGAACAACTCCCATATTGGCAGCTACAGGTTCAACAACAATTGCTGCTATCTTATCACCATATATCTTAAATATATCTTCTACTGATTTTTCGTTATTATATTCTGCTATCAATGTGTTTTTTGTATAATCATTTGGAACACCTTTACTGTCTGGTACTGACTGTGTCATAGCACCGGAACCAGCCTTGACGAGTAAACCATCCGAATGCCCGTGATAGCATCCCCTGAATTTTAATATCATATCACGGTTCGTGTATCCTCTTGCAACACGAATAGCACTCATAACAGCCTCTGTTCCCGAACTAACCAACCTTGTTTTTTCCATGGAAGGTATCAATTCTCGAATCAGCTTTGCCAGTACATATTCATTTTCTGTAGGTGCTCCAAAGGTCAGGCCGCTTTCACAGGCATTTTTAACGGCATTTATAACACCTTTGTCAGCATGTCCCAAGATACAGGGTCCCCAGGAGCAAACATAATCAATATATTCATTTCCATCTACATCATATATCTTAGAACCGTTTGCCTTATTAATAAAGATAGGCGTTCTGTTAACTGCTTTAAAAGCCCTTACCGGACTGTTTACTCCTCCCGGAATATATGTTTTTGATTTTTCAAATAATTCTACTGATTTGTTTATGTTCATCGTATCCTCCATCTTTCATCTATTCAGCATTCATTTTTCATCTTTCATCTTTCTATTTTTCGTCTAGCCATCTAGCCACATCAATCGCATGATATGTAATTATTATCTTCGCTCCGGCTCTTTTCATTCCAATGAGATTTTCCATCACAATTCTTTTTTCATCAATCCATCCGTTCATAGCGGCAGCTTTGACCATAGAATATTCGCCGCTGACATTATAAGCAGCAATCGGATAATTGGTACGATTTGATACCTCACGAATAACATCTAAGTAAGCAAGTGCCGGCTTTACCATAATAACATCTGCACCTTCTTCAATATCTGATTCACATTCTCTGATTGCTTCTTTTAAATTAGCCGGATCCATCTGGTAAGTTTTTCTGTCACCAAAGCTTGGTGCAGAATTTGCTGCAGCCCGAAATGGTGAATAATATCCTGATGCAAATTTTGCACTATAGGACATAATCATTAAGTCCTTAAATCCATTCTCATCCAATGCTTCCCTAATTGTCTTTACTCTTCCGTCCATCATGTCCGAAGGAGCAATAATATCTGCTCCGGCTTTTGCCATGCTAACAGACATTTTAGATAATAATGGTAATGTTTCATCGTTTAGAATTTTACCTTCACATATTAATCCACAATGGCCATGTGAAGTATATTCACAAAGGCATACGTCTGCAATCACTAATAAATCGGGTGCTTTCTCTTTGATATGTCGTATTGCTCTTTGCGTAACACCTTTATCATCATATGCCTGACTTCCTACTTCATCCTTATGGGCCGGAATACCAAAAATCAAAATTGCGCTAATTCCACTATTCACTATGTTATTCAATTCCTCATCAAAACGATCTATGGAAAATTGATGGATTCCAGGCATTGAATCGATAGGATTTTTAATATTTTCTCCTTCTATAATAAAAACAGGATATACTAAGTCTGATTTTTCAATACTGGTTTCCCTAACCAAGTTTCTCATTGTCTCATTCACTCTAAGTCTTCTCATCCGATTCATTTACGCATCCTCTTTTCATCTTATTTCGTTCTAATAGAATTTTTCAATTTCTTCCATTAGTCCCTCTGCATTACTTACATTTGCGATAATATCCGCATTCAAACTATATTTTTTAACAGCTTCCGCTGTAACTTCACCAATACAGGCTATTTTAATATCTTTCGGTAGATTGGTTCCCTTCTCCTTTATTTCTTCATAAAAATCATTTACTCCAGAGGAACTGGCAAAAATCAAGCAATCCATTTCTGAAATGTATTCTTTATTTTCTGTTAGTTTTCCTTTTACATCGTATATGGTTATTTCTTTATATAGTATCTTCTTTTTTTTAAAAATCTCCGTCAATTCTTCACTTCCTCTTAATGCTCTAGGAATCAGTACTTTTTCTCCTTCAGAAATCTTCTTTGAAAATTCTTCAGCTAAATTCTTTGTAGTATACTTATTAGGAATAAAATCTGCGAAATAACCATACTTTTGTAATACTTGCTTAGTTCCGCTTCCTATGACTGCAAATTTAATTTTATTTAAGTTCCGCCTATCTATCTTACATTCTTCCATTCGGCTAAAGAAAATTTTAATTGCATTTTGGCTCGTAAATAAAATCCACTGGTATTTATCAATACCTAGTATTTCCTCTTCCAGTTGGTTTACGAAAGGTGTCTCAATAATATGCATATCGCAGACAGAATATATTTTTGCTCCAAGCTTTTGCAATCCATTCTCTAGTTTTTCTCGCATAACCATAGTTCCGGTAATTCCAATTTTTATATTAGAAAGTGGTTTTCTATTCGTTTGAACAAAATTTAGTGCCGCTGTATCTCCGATCACAATAATTGCTGGTGATATAATAGGTTCCTCATCTACTTTGGCGACAATATTGTTAAGTCTTCCCCTCACTGTTTTTTCGTTATTCAAAGTTCCATTTGAAATTACAGCTACAGGCGTGTTGATGTCTTTACCATTTTGAATTAATTTGTCTATTATCTGTTCAAGATTCGTAAGCCCCATTAAAAACACTAGAGTTCCTTCTAATTTAGCTAGCACCTCATAATTATCTGTTAACGTATTTTCTGAGGAGTTTGTGTGACCTGTAATGACATGAAAACTCTGACTCACCCCTCTGTGCGTAACAGGTATACCAACGCTCTCCGGAACAGCAATAGCAGAGGTAACACCTGGTATTACTTCATATGATATGTTGTTCTTAAGCAGTTCTTCTACTTCTTCTCCGCCTCTACCAAACACAAAAGAATCTCCACCTTTTAGGCGAACTACATTCTCATAGTTATAAGCGCTGTTTATTATAATCTTATTAATCTCTACCTGTTTTTTTGAGTGATGTCCAGCTTCTTTGCCCACATAGATTTTAATGCAGTCCTCTCTCACATATTCTAAAAGCTGATAGGATGCCAGTCTGTCATATATAACAACATCGCATGTTTTCAAACATTCTATTCCCTTTAAAGTGATAAGTCCCGGGTCACCAGGCCCGGCTCCAACTAAATATACAATTCCCAAGCTATAATTCCTCCAAAATGTTATTTACCATCTCATCAACTAATTCCCAGCATTTCTCACGAGTCGTACTTCCTTTTATCTTTACAAGTTTCCCATTTAACTCTTTCATCATCCAAAGGTTAATTTCTTTATCCGTTACATCTGAAAAAACTCCGATCGGCTCATGGCATCCCGCATTGAAAAGTTCTAATACTCTACGTTCAATGTCCAGCTCCATTCTAGCAGTTGGATCAGAAATATGGTTTAATAGCTCACTAAGCGTTGTATTTCTTTTTCCCTCAATCGCTATAATTCCCTGTCCTCCCGCTGGAACTAATTCCTCCACATCAAAGTACCTATAATGATATTCCAATTCCTTATCAAGTTTTAGTCTTTTTATTCCGGCTGCTGCAAGTATAATTCCGTCATACATACCGGCTGTCAGTTTATTCAGTCTTGTATTCACATTTCCTCTTAGTGAACTACACTTTATGTTACTGTAAATATCTTCTACTTGAATCTGCCTTCTCAAACTGCTAGTTCCGATTATTGCTTCTTCTTTTTCTTCAATTTTAACAGACTGCATTGTAATAAGAACATCCCTTGGATCTTCTCTTTTTAAAACACCGATAATATCTAATCCTTGACCTATTACCATCGGCATATCTTTTGCACTGTGCACCGCTAAATCTATCTCATCTCTTAGCAAGGCTTCTTCAAATTCTGTCACAAATACACCTTTTCCGCCAAACTCTAATAAAGGTTTATCCAGTATCTTATCTCCTGTTGTTTGTATTATTACGATTTCACATTCAAGTTCAGGATAGTTTTGTTTTATTGTTTCTATGACCAAGTCTGTTTGAACAAGTGCTAGACTACTCCCTCTTGTTCCTATTCTAATCTTCTTTCTATTCATAACAATTGCACTCTCCTTTATTCAACTATTTATCCTTTTTCTATCCAATCATGGGTCAGAGTCTCTTAAGTCCTTCATAACTGAAATTATGAATAGCGGTGCATATATATTCGTTTTGTCGTCGAACTAGTTCGACTGAGATCGGCTGACAAGGCTGTTTATGTCCGACTAGAGACTCAGTGAAAAACAGAGCTACTGCGATGTTTTTCATATCTTTGAGGCTCTATAAAGGACATGCCGCAGTGAAGGCACGGAAGCTAAAGCATCCGCGGTAGACAAAACGAATATATATGCGGCGATATTCATTACACAGCCTAGATTGGGCTTTGACACCTTAACCTTAACCATCATTTATATTTTTTAACTATATCCTGAATCGATTCAAAGGTTATATTTTCTTTATTTAATTCAGCAATATGAATCAATTCATTATAGATTTCTTTTCTATTTTCTATGTCATTTATTTCATTTTTTATATATTCTCTGTACTCTCCTAATATACTGATTAACTCTCCATAATAATCCGGAATAACCCTCTGTATATCCTTTTTTATTTTTGCTGCCATTGCAGGGCTGTTTCCCCCTGTTGATATAGCAATAACTAATTCTTCTTTTTTAACAATTGCTGGGAAAACAAAACTACATTCTTCTTTCACATCAACTACATTAACTAATATACTATTTTTCTTACACAACCCTGATATATGCGAATTAAGCGATTCATCATCTGTTGCTGCTATAACAAATTCCGCCTGAAGGATATCCTCATCCAGGAAATCTCTTTTATTAAGAACAATTTGTTCCGATACTTCCTTTAGCAAACAAATTTCTTCACAGATATTTGAAGCTATAACAATGATCTTTGCATTGAATTTTGATAATACTTCTATTTTTCTGAAAGCAATTCTTCCTCCACCTACTACGATACAAACTTTGTCACTAATATCAATGAAAAATGGAAAATAAGCCATTAGTTTTCCTCCTTGATTATCTCCTGTAAAGAATCTAAAACCGTTCTTAATTGTTCACTATTTAAGGATTGTTTCATTTTGTATAAGAAATAATTAAATCCTTTTTCATCTATTTTTTCTACTATCTTATTCATAGTACCATGAAATCTCTGAAAGTAAATATTTTTCAGTGTCTCATCGATTGAATCATCAAGAATTAGTTCTGCTTTATCTAACTCCTTAAGTTTTATTTCATTTTTTTCTTTCGAAACTTTTTCAAAATAGTCTATGTCTACTACATCCATTCCTGGTATGTTTATAATTTCTTTATCAATATCGCATGGCACTGCTAAATCTATAAATAATTTTTTATAGTAACCATCTCTTACTTCATTTGATACTTCATTATATGTGAAGGTATAATGTGGACTTGTGGTTGCACTTACAATAACATCAGCCTTTTTTAAATACTGATAGCGATCTCTATAATCTATAATATTAATATTATCGTAATTTGCAAATAATTCTTTGTTAGTATAATGATTTCTGCTAGTTCCAACAACAATAAAATTACTTTTACAAGACAGGTTCTTTGCAATAATACTTCCCATCTTTCCTGTGATTCCGACAATAAGTATATTATTTCCTTGATTCGTCTTCAAGAAATCAATGACTTGATTTGCTGTAAGTGTACCAATCGAAACCGATGTTTTAGAAAGTTTTGTGTCTGTCTTGATTAATTTTGCATTGTTTAGCGCTCCCTGAAACGCAATATTTAATTCATGATTCGTAAATCTATTGTTTAAAGACAGCTGGTATGCATCTTTGACCTGTCGTAAAATCTCATCTTCACCTAAAACCATGGAATCCAATCCACAGGAAACTTGGAACAAATGTCTGATAGCTCCTTCATTGCTATATACATTTAAGTATTTTCTTATATTAGTCTGGTCGATATTTTTATATCTTCCTATCTCTTTTTCTATAATAGCTATTGTACTTTTATCCCCGCTAAAATAGATTTCACTTCTATTACAAGTCGAAACAATTACACAGCCTAAAACTTTATTATCCTCTAAAATAAGATTTCCAAATTCAATCTGCTCTTCTTTAGAAAATGCAAATAACTCTCTAATCATAATTGGTGTTGTTTTATGGCTTATACTAATACAATGCATATTAGACCCCCAAATAATTCTCTTTATCAGTAAAGGGCGAACTCTTTGTCCGCCCTTTACCCTTATATAATTTCAATTAATTCTTCCGTAACATTCTTACTTTCATTAATCAAAAAGGCCTTCAAGATAGGTTCCTTTTGATTCATTAAAGACAAGATCAGATAATCAACCTTCGTTTCATAAGCTAGTCGCTTATCTTCCTCTGACGGTCTTGAAGGAGACTCAGGATGAGAATGAAAGTTGCCTAACAAGGAAAACCCATTGGCTCTTATATCCTTAACCGCTGCTAACTGCTCTTTGGGATCCATAGAAAAATGTTCATTACTTGCATCTATATTGGTCAGTAGATAGACTTTTTCAATGTATTTTTTATCACCACTTACAGTACCTGCTATTAACCCGCAGGCTTCATTTGGCAATCCTTCTATTCCATGATTTACAATTGTATCATAATCTTGCTTCTTTAGATACAACATTTTGTTTTCCTACCTTTCATCGCATTCTGCCTGTTCATAATCAATCAGCTCAGTTATAGTTGGATGTTCTCCACACACACCACAATTCGGAGATTTTTTAGGAAGTGTTATGGTACGAAACTCCATCTTAAGTGCATCATAGGTAAGTAACTTTCCTACCAATAATTCTCCAACACCTAGAATATATTTAATTGCTTCCATTGCCTGAAGACTTCCTATAACACCACCCATTGCACCAATTACACCTGCCTGTTTGCAGGTTGGAACAACATCTTTTGGAGGTGGTGACTTAAATACGCAACGATAACATGGCCCCTTATCCGGAACATAAGTCATAAGCTGGCCCTGAAATCTTATAATTCCTGCATGGGAAAATGGTTTCTTTGCCATTACGCATGCATCATTAATTAGAAATTTAGCCGGAAAATTATCAGTCCCATCTATGATAAAATCATAATCTTTAATTAGATCCATTATATTTTCTGACGTTACAAAAGTTCGATATGTATTTACTGTCACATCAGGATTCATAGCATTCATTGTTTCTTTTGCTGATTTAACTTTTGCTTTACCAACATCAGCGGTTCCATGAATAATCTGTCTTTGAAGATTTGATAAATCCACTTCATCTGCATCCGCAATTCCTATTGTACCAATACCTGCTGCCGCCAGATACATAGCCGCAGGTGCACCAAGTCCTCCTGCACCAATAATTAACACCTTACTATTTAATAGCTTCTTTTGACCCTTTGGTCCTACTTCTTTTAAAATTATATGGCGGGAGTACCTCTCTAGCTGCTCATTCGTAAATGCCATTAGAAACTGCCTCCTCCCATGAAATACAAAAATTCAACGGTGTCGTTCTCGATTAATTGTTTGCTTTCAAAATCTCCTCGTTCTACAAATTCGTCATTTACAGATACCGTTACATATTCCGGGCTTTCAATATTTTCACTTTCAATCAAACTGGCAATGGTAATGCCATCCTTCACTTCTTTTTGGTTTCCAGCAACTGTTATTATCATTTTAACCTCTTTCTGCATAATCAACTTACTTGTAAGTTGATTACTGCGTAAATATGTCAGTTGAAAAACTTCTTTTTTCAACCTACTCCCATCTGCGTGCTTTAGCACGCGTACAAATCAAGATGATAAAAAATGTCTTCCATTTTTCAACCTAGCTCCCATTGCATGTCACATCTGCTTGCAGATGCGGCACTGCCTCAAATCAGGGTGTGAAATTGTTCTTTATTTCACACTACTACCTCCTATAAGATATTAGTTAATATTTCTTCTAATTCTGCCTTCTTTTTTAGTCCTCTCGTTCGGATTACTTCTTCACCCTTCTTAAAAAACACAATCGTTGGCGATGCCAAAACACGATACTTTTCTGCAAGATTACCATCAAAGTTTTGATTCACTTTCACAATCTTTAGCCTATTCTCATATTCCTCTTCCAGATCTCCTAATATGGGAGACATTTGTTTACAAGGGATACAAGAATCAGTATAAAATTCCACCAGTACGGGCACCTCAGCCTTTAGTACTTCAGTCTCAAAATTATCTTCATTTACTCTTATAGCCACTTATCTCACCTCTTAATCTTCAACTTTTTTCACGATTAAATTATACGTTCCATCTTCATTATTAATTAACTTTAAAATCTGGTGTCCTTCTTCTTTCAGACTTCTGGGAACATTTTGTACTGGTTCACCATCATTCATTCTAACAGATAATATCTGTCCATCCTCTAACTCTTCGATTGCAACTTTTGCCTTAACAAAAGTGATTGGGCAGACAACATCCGTTATATCTACTGTATCATCGATATTAAAATCAGCCATTATAAGCCTCCTCCATTTCTTTCTGAAACTTATCATGTCCTACTCTATCAATGGCAAACTTAAATCGTTCACCTGGTTTTGCATTGTCATCAAAAAACTGGATTGCAGCATCCGCTATATGATATAGCTGCTCTTCTGACTTGATTAGGGGCAGGAAGGAATCTCCTTTGTAGATTGTATTTCCAAATAAGCCTCCAAAAGAGACAATATAAGAACTTTCTCCTTCCCAGGCTCCTGTCGGACATGATTTTTCGCAACGTCCGCAATAATTGCATTTGTCAGCATCCAATATAATATTATCTTTTTCTATTTTAATCGCATCGGTACGGCAGGCTTTTTCACAAACACCACAGAAAATGCATTTGTCCTTTTCCCAATGTACGTCAGAGGCTCCTTTTATACCAAAATCATTTTCTTCCGCTTTTAAGCAATTATTCTGACATCCTGTAACACCAAACTTAAACTTATGAGGTAACTCCCTTGCATAATATCTTTTATCCAGTTCCAATGCTATTTTATAGGCATCAATATTACCACTTGGACAAATGGTATTACCTTGACAGGCTGTAACGGTACGTACTCTCGGACCACAGACCCCTAACTTACATCCTCCCAGTGCTAGCTCCGCCTTTACTTCATCAATGTCTTCAAACTTAATAAATGGGATTTCAATTCCCTGTCTTGAAGTTAAATGAACATAACCTTGACCAAATTTATCAGCAACTTCCTGAATTTTCTTTAAATTCTCTGCTGTTAACGTTCCTCCTACTACTTGAAGTCTTAAAGAAAAATTACCCTTTTGTTTCTGTCGCATAAATCCGCCTTTTTTTAGTGCTGCATAATCGATTGCCATAAGAATCCTCTCCTTTATAGATTGCTTTCCTTAATTGCCTGCTCAAAATCTGCAATCAAATCTTCAATATTCTCAATTCCAACGCTGATACGAATTAAATCTTCATAAACACCTGCGTTAAGCTTCTCTTGTGTTGTGCTATGTGAATATATGGTTGATGCCGGATGAATTACCAAAGTCTTGGTATCACCAATATTTGAAACTTTTAAGGCATATTTTAAATGATTAATGATAGAAAATGCTTTTTCCTTTGAACCAGCTCTAATTGTAACCATTGCACCATATCCATTCACGAACTGTTTTTTTGCAATATCATGATATGGGCTTGACTCTAATCCAGGATAATTCACAGAAACGAGTTTATCCTCTCTTTCAAACCATTTCGCCAGCTTAAAAGCATTGTCACATGCCCGCTCCATACGCAAACCCATGGTCTCTAATCCCAGACTGGTTAGATAAGCATTAAATGGAGACAAACATGCCCCAGTATTTCTAAATAATGTCTCTCTAAGCTTTGCTGTATATGCAAATGGGCCCATCTTTTTGTATGGTGCTATACCAGGATATCTTTCTTCTTTCCATGCAAATTTACCACTGTCAGTAATTACTCCACTGATAGAATTTCCACTTCCATTTATGTACTTTGATGAAGAATTAATAACCACATTGGCTCCAAGTTCAATCGGTTTCACCAAATATGCGGTTGAAACAGTATTATCAACAATAAAAAGAATATTTCGTTCCTTGGAAAACTTTGCTATAGCTTGTATATCCAGTACATCCAGTTTCGGATTTCCAATGGTCTCCGCAAAGATTATCTTCGTATTTTCATTTACATTCTTTTCAATTTCTTCAACCGTAACCTCTTTCACATATACGGTACGAATACCGAAAGCATCCAAATCCTTGAATAGTCCGATTGTTCCTCCAAAGATAGCAGCACTGGATATGATTTCATCACCACTTTTAAGAACATTCATCATAGCATTAAATATTGCTGCCATACCGGATGCACACGCTACCGTACTTACACCACCCTCTAGCAACGAAATTCGCTGTTCGAAAGATTCTATGGTAGGATTATTAATTCTTGTATAGGAAAATCCTGGTGCTATATTCAAAAATATCTTCTCTAATTTTTCTGCGGATTCCTGCTCAAATGCACTAGATTGATAAATTGGAGTTATTGTTGCCCCTGATCTTTTCTCACTTTCTATATTTCCATGTAAAAGTGAGGTGTTAAATTTCATTTTATTCACCATAATATCCTCAACTTTCATAGGTAATATCACAGTCACCATATTATTCCAATATGTTAGCTATGATATTACCCTATAAATTTGTTTGTCAACTATATCATCCAATAATTACTATGGAAAATAACCCTTCTGTAAGTGTCAAAGTTCAACCAATTATTTAAGAAATCTTCTTCCTTACTGTCATCCTTTTTATTATTTCCCTCAAGAAAAACGGCCACTTCCTCTTGCGATTTAGCTTTTATAGCAAAACCTCGTCCATTGGTAATTGGAAATCCTGAATATTGATACTCCCCTATCGTTTGAATATCGCTAATTTTCTTATCTCGAACTTTTATTGCAACCTGATCACGAAGCACTAAAATGTCGAAGCTCTCTGGATATTGATAACTTTCACCACTCACACTAATCTCATCTCCAACTGTATAGGTGTTTGTTGCTGGTTTGTATTTTGCTATGGATAAACTTTCGAAGTTATAGTAAAACTCTTCGAAAATATCTCCTCTGGCACTTAACCCATTATATTCAAACGTAGCTTGTTCTTGTCTTTTCTCCGAACTATTGATATCTTCTACTACACCACAAGCAGATGTCATATTCGTAATTCTGTCGATTAAAATCAGTTCTCCTAATGTCTTATGAACATTAAATTTATCGACAACAATCTTCTCTGAAAGTGTAATCGTACATACGGCGATTTCATTCTTCGTCAAATAATTTGTTTTAATATGTTCCCCGGTATTCACATCGATCCTATATTTCACTTCAGTAACAATACCTGGTAACATCTTGGTTCCTAGTTTTACAAAATAATTAACACCCTCTGTAAGAGCTGAATCATCCATCCAAAGAATAGTTGCGGTAATGGTTTTACTTGTAACAAGATTTGTGTTTCGAGTTAATACGCATCCTCTGGATACATCCACTTCTTTATTGAGTTGGATGGTAACCGGCTGACCTTTAAATGCTTCCTTAACATCCTTATCTGTGACATGAATACTTTTTACCAGTGCTTTTTCATTGCTAGGTAAAGTTATAATTTCATCGCCTGCTGCAATACTTCCGGCTTCGATTTGCCCTTGAAAGCCTCTAAAGGTATGGTTTGGTCTACATACTCTTTGTACCGGCATATAAAAGCCTTCTTCTATTTCTGTGCTTATTACATCAACATTTTCAAGATAGGTTAAAAGTGCTTCCCCTTGATACCAAGAAATATTAGGAGATTTCTTTGTCATATTATCTCCCTCTGTTGCGGATACTGGAATAATCTTTACACTTTCTAATGAAAGCTCTGCTGCTAAGGCATTGATTTGTTCTTCAATTGTATCAAAGCGTTCTTTATCATACCCTATTAAATCCATCTTGTTTACTGCAAATACAAAATGTCTGATTCCCATTAATGAACATATTCTTGCATGCCTTCTGGTCTGTACGAGTACGCCTTGTTTTGCATCAATTAAGATAATAGCAAGATCTGCAAAAGACGCTCCTACTGCCATGTTTCTGGTATATTCTTCATGTCCTGGGGTATCTGCCACTATAAAACTGCGATTGTCCGTTGTAAAATAACGATAGGCTACATCAATTGTGATACCCTGCTCACGCTCTGCCATAAGTCCATCTAGTAATAATGAATAATCAATGGCACCTTCGCGGCTTCCGACTTTGCTGTCAAGTTCTAAAGCTTTTTCCTGGTCTGCATATAAAAGCTTCGCATCATATAAAATATGTCCTATGAGAGTGGATTTTCCATCATCCACGCTTCCACATGTTATGAACTTCAATAATCCTTTCATATTAGAAATATCCCTCCCTTTTTCTTCTCTCCATGCTGCCAGCTTCTTCACTGTCAATGACACGAGTTGTTCTTTCAGAAGACACTGCACTAAGTGTTTCTTCTATAATCTCATCTAAGGTAATTGCTTCCGATTCACAACCGCCCGTTAATGGATAACATCCAAGGGTTCTAAAACGGACCTTCTTATATTCCACTTTTTCGCCTGATAATAATTTGAGTCTATCATCGTCTACCATGATAATATTACCATCTCGGTAAACTACCGGACGTTCCTTCGCAAAATACAGTGAAACAATATCAATATTCTCACGCTTTATATATTGCCAAATATCTTTTTCTGTCCAGTTTGATATTGGAAAAACTCGAATGCTTTCCCCTTTATTAATCTTTGTATTATAGAGCTTCCACATCTCTGGGCGCTGGTTCTTTGGATCCCATGCTTGAGCCTCATTACGAAAAGAAAAGATTCTCTCTTTTGCTCTGGACTTTTCTTCGTCACGACGTCCACCACCAAAAGCCGCTGTAAATCCATATTTCGTTAACCCCGCCTTTAATGCCTGGGTCTTCATAATATCTGTATAAGCAGAACCATGATCAAAAGGGTTAATACCTTGTGCTATGCCTTCTTCATTGGAATAGACAAGCATATCAATTCCAAGTTCCTGTGCTTTCCGATCACGAAACTCAACCATCTCTTTAAACTTCCAGGTTGTGTCAATGTGCATGAAAGAAAATGGTGGTTTCTCCGGATAAAATGCCTTTAAGGCAAGGTGTAACATGACAGAGCTGTCTTTTCCTATGGAATAAAGCATAACCGGTTTCTCACACTCTGCCGCCACTTCTCTAATAATATATATTGCCTCTGCTTCTAATTCATCAAGATGTGATAGTTCATTCATTCTATTACCCTGCCTTTCTCGTTTTTAGGATCTAATACTTATTGGAATCCTTGCTATTTATATCAATGGTATGCAGCATTCCATTACTCTCTTTCATCTTCCAATGGACGATATCACCTTCGGTTTCTATGGTCAGTTTACTCCCTCTTCCACCGATATCTGCCCCCAAATAGAGGGAAATGGCACCTACCTTACATTCCTTTACACAGGAGGTACAACCCCAGCAGTCCTTGGGATATTTGATAAATGCTTTTTTATCTTCACCAAATTTAATGAGACTTCCCGGACAGACAGATAAGCATTTTTTACAACCAATGCATTTTTCTTTATTAATTGCTATGCTCATATATATCACCTCGTCTCACTAAGTCTCTGTATATGATTTCAATCTTTCCATCAACTAGCTTAGAATTTACATATTTCAACCAATCCCCACTCTTGTTCGGATAATCCAAATTTTCTGCAAAGCTGTGCCATCTGGTTTCTTTTCTTGCTCTTAGATGGGCAATCACTGATTTACATACCGTAAGGCGTTCTTTTAACTCATAGACAAACATCAATTCATGCATATCACCGGCGCTAATCTGAGTACTAAGATTAATAATTTGATCAATCTTTTCATCTGCAAGGTCAAGTTGTTTCTCATTGAACTGATAATTGCTTCCTATACCACCAGCATAGGTATCCATAACCTTTTGCATTGCTTCTTCTAATTGTTCTGTTGTGAAGGTGGCATTATTATAATTTAATATGTTCTCTATTTCATCTTTTTTTGCTTTTATGATTTGTTCTTCTTCTGACTTTTGGAAGGCATAGGAAGCATTTTCATTCTCAAGTGCTTCTACTGCTGCTTTTGCTGCTATCTCACCTTCAACCAAGGCTCCGGTAACATATTTTTGCGGGCAGCCCCCAGCCACATCACCTGCTGCATAAAGGCCTTTTATTACGGTCTCCCTCTTTGTATCTACCCAATAACCACTGGCAGTATGGCCACCTACAATATATGGTTCCGTGCCTTCAATTTCCACATTCTGTTCACTTGGATTTTTCCCGGATTCGATCCATTTAAGTGTCTGACTTGGAGCCATGTTTAAATAGGCTTTTGTTAACTCTTCGTCCTGCAAAGGTGTAATACCTTCTGTTCTTAAATAACATGGTCCTCTGCCTTCCTGATTTTCTTTAACGGTTCCATAGACTCTTTCAGAAGTGGTGATACCATACTTTGTTTCATAAACTTCTCCCTTGGAATTGATTTGTTTTGCTCCAATTCCCTGGGCAATGGTTCCTGTTGGTGCTATTGTATCCTTACATCTTAGGGCAATAAATCGCATCTCAAATGTGGTCATTTCTGCACCTTGTCGAATACCCATGGCATATCCTGCTCCCGTATTAAAAGGAGGGTACCACATTTTATGTCTTGAAAATCCTGCATTATTTGGTTTATATAATCCTGCTGCACCACCTGTGGCACAAATTACTTTTTTTGCTCTTATTTCATATAAGATATCAGCCTCTACACTTATTGCAAATGCTCCTAAAATACGATTGTCTTTTACAATATAATCTATCACATTAACTTGATTTAAAACGTTTACATCTGCCAATTGACTGACTGCATCCGCTAAAATCGGTTTTATATTTTCGCCATTGATTTTGATGTTTCGATTTCCCCTTGCTACATACTCGCCATTTTCATCCTTCAATAAAACAAGACCCAAATCCTCTAACTTTTTTGTTACTCGGTTTAATCCCTGTGCCATAGTAAGAAGTAAATCTTCTCTTACTATATTATCTGCATCCTTTTTTGCATAATCTACATAATCCTCTGGAGTTCTTCCTTTTACAATGTACGCATTAATTGCGTTCACTCCGGCTGCCAGGCATCCGCTTCTTTTAATATTTGCCTTCTCGGCTATAAGTACAGATGCATCCGAATGCTCTCTTATGGTTAATGCCGCATAACATCCTGCCGTGCCGCCGCCAATGATTAAAATATCTGTTTCTAATTGCTTTACCTGGATTTCTTTTCTCATATTGGCTCCAATCTAAATAAATATTGAGTTATTATCTCTCATTGCAGAATTTTCAAGTAGATAAGTATTATTTTCATCAAAAACATACAGCCGATAAATCAATACACTTACCGTTTCTCCAACAGTAACTGCTACTTCTTCTAAGGAGCGAATTGCTGTTAATACAATCCCCTTTACATTGACCTTTAATTCCAGATAACTTCCTCTGAAAGAGATCATTTCGACTACTCCATCTTCAGCTGCACTGATATACTGCTTTAATTCATTTTTCTTTGTTATACTAATAAACTCAGGTCGTATTACTGCTTTTTCCGCTTTATGAATGTCTGCAAAACCATTTAATTTTTGATAATCTTCTAAGACTGTTGACTGGCCAATAAACTGAGCTACAAATGGTGTTTTAGGATTTTTATATATCTCTATGGGAGATCCTTTTTGATCGATTATTCCATGATTTGTAATAATAATTTCATCTGCAATTTCAATGGCCTCATCCTGATCATGAGTAACAAAAATGCTGGTAACACCAACTTTATTAATCATTTCTTTTAGCCAACTTCTAAGTTCCTGCCTTACTTTAGCGTCAATAGCTGCAAATGGCTCATCTAATAATAAAAGCTGTGGATTAGGTGCCAATGCTCTGGCAAATGCAACTCTTTGTCTCTGACCACCAGAAAGTTGACTAGGATACCGATGCTCCATTCCTGCTAATCCAACTAATTTAATAAGTTCCAGCACTCTTTCTTTTATCTCATTCTTATTTTTCTTCTGAACCTTGAGACCAAATGCAACATTATCAAATACACTCATATACCGAAATAATGCATAGCTCTGAAATACAAATCCAATATTTCTTTTACTTGCGGATATATCATTCACTCTTACACCATCAATTAGAATATCTCCCGAATCAGGGTGTTCAAGACCTGCTATCATGCGAAGAATCGTTGTTTTACCACTTCCACTTGGACCTAATAAACCAATTAACTTTCCCTGTTCAATCTCAAAGCTTACATTATCAGATGCCTTAAAATCTCCAAATGTTTTATTGATATTTTTTAATTCTACATACATTATCTTTCACCAGCCTTCTTCGCTTTATGTTCAACAATATTCCTTATTATTAATACAATCACAGCCATAATTACTAATATTGAGGATACTGCAAATGCTGCAGTCATGTTAAATTCGTTATACAATATCTCTACATGAAGTGGAAGTGTATTCGTCTTTCCTCTTAAATGTCCCGAAATAACAGATACTGCACCAAACTCTCCCATTGCTCTTGCTGTACATAATACAATTCCATAAAGAAGTGCCCATTTAATATGTGGAAGTGTAATCTTTGTAAATATTTTAAAACCATTTGCACCCATAAGTGCGGCTGCTTCTTCCTCGTCTTTTCCCTGTGCATTCAGAACCGGAATGATTTCCCTTGATATAAATGGAAATGTAACAAAAATAGTTGCTAAAACAATACCCGGAACAGCAAATACTATCTTTATGTCAAGTGCCTGTAAGAAATCATTTGCCCATCCTATTCTTCCAAATGTTAGGACGAAAACCAATCCAGCTATTACTGGCGATATCGCAAAAGGAATATCGATCAAAGTCATTAATATCTGCTTTCCACGAAAATGAAATTTTGTGACTGTCCAAGCTGCAAATAAGCCAAAAAACGTATTAATGATAACTGCTGATATCATGACTGTTAGTGTAAGTTTTAATGCCTTTATGGTGTAATCATCAATAATTGCCTTTTTATACTCTTCCAGTCCATTCTGAAATGAATATCTTATTACTGTAATCATTGGCAATACAAGCATGACAACAATAAACAAAATGCTAAGTGTAATCAGAACTATCTTTACCAATTTAGAATCTTTGTTTCCATTATTCTGTTTTGTTTTATTGTTGATTCTAGTCATATTACCTCTTTCTGCATAATCAACTTGCTCTAATTATTCGTTACTTTGCTTGCATGTATCTGTATCATGTTAATAAATAATAGTATGGTAAAGGATAATAACAACATAACTAATGCTATAGCAGTTGCATCTTCATATTTAAACTGTTCCAATTTTGTCATGATTATAAGAGGTGCAATCTGTGTTTCGTAAGGAATATTACCTGCAATAAACACTACACTTCCATATTCACCAATACCCCTTGCAAGTGCCAAACCAAAACCAGTAAGCATAGCCGGAAATATTTCCGGTAATATTACCTTAAAAAATGTCCGTCTTTCACTAGCTCCAAGCATAAATGCTGCCTCTTCATATTGTTTATCCATTTTCTCAAGTACCGGTTGTATCGCTCTTACAACAAACGGAATTCCTATAAATACCATGGCTATGGTGATACCAATTTTGGTATAAGCAATATTAATCCCGGCTTTTGCAAACATTCCACCTATCAGCCCTTTATCCGAATACAAGGAAGTTAGAGAAATACCAGCAACCGCAGTAGGAAGAGCAAAAGGAAGTTCAATTAATCCGTCAAATATCCTTTTTCCCGGGAATTCATATCTTACCAAGACCCATGCTAAAATAACACCAAAAAAGCAATTAATCAATGCTGCAATCAATGCACAGAAAAAGCTTACTTTATATCCGGATACTACATCTTTTGCTGTCACTATCTGAATAAACTCATTGAAGCTAAGTCCAGAAGAACTAATTATAATAGATGCCATTGGAATTAATACAATCAAGCCTAATAAAGTAAGTGTTATTCCCATTGAAATTCCAAAACCAGGAATAACTCTTTTATTGCGCTTTTTTTTACTTTTTAATATCTTTTTCCTCATAGATTAATTCCTTTCGACTTTTATTGAATCAGTGACGACCTAGATGGAGGCATTTTTTTTAAATCCGGATACACAAGTATCTCATGTATCCGGATTTATTAATTATCTTCTTGTGTATTATTGATAAATCTGGTCAAACACTGCACCATCTTGGAAGAATTCTTCATAAGCTTGATTCCATCCTCCGAAATCGCCAATTGTAACTAGATTAATATCTAGATTAAATACATCCTTATATTCTTTCAGAATTTCTTCATTTGATGGTCTATAATAGTTATCTCCTGCAATTCTCTGACCTACATCAGAATATAAATATTCAAGATATTCTTTCGTTACTTCTTCTGTTCCATTTTTCTTAGCCACTTCATCAACAATAGCTACAGATGGCTCAGCCAAAACACTAATGCTTGGCGTAATTATCTCATACTCATCAGGATGCTCTTTTACCGAGAGGTATGCTTCATTTTCCCATGCAATTAAAACATCTCCCTGACCATTTTCAACAAAAGTAGTGGTTGCTCCTCTTGCACCCGAATCTAATACAATAACATTTTTATATAAAGCTCCCACAAAGTCCTTAATTTTTACTTCATCACCACCATAGAGATTATCAGCAAAACCCCATGCCGAGAGGAAATTCCAGCAAGCTCCGCCTGACGTCTTTGGATTAGGTGTAATAACTTCCACGCCCTCTTTTACCAAATCGTCCCAATCATTAATATTCTTTTCATTTCCCTTACGTACTAGAAAAACAATAGTAGAAGTATATGGGGAACTATTTTTATCAAATTCATCAATCCAGCCTGGTTCAATCAGACCTGCTTCTTCAATAGCGGTAATATCATGTGCTAATGCCAGAGTCACAACATCTGCCTCATTTCCTTCAACAACAGCACGCGCTTGTTTTCCGGAACCACCATGTGACTGTACAAACGTTACCTCCTGGCCGGTCTTATCTTTCCAGTACTTAGCAAACTCAACATTGTAAGCTTCATAAAGTTCTCTTGTCGGATCATAGGAAACATTAGTAATTTCTACTGAATTATCTGATGTTGCACTATCTTTTTTGCAGCCTGTAAATGTTCCTAAGGTTAAAGCTAAGACTACCCCTAATACTACTAATCTTTTTCTATTCATAGTTATCTCTCCATTCAAAATTAAGTTTATTTGCAGTTACCTGTTCGATACACTGTAACAACAACATCGCCTATTCCTATTTGATTGGCTTTTTTCCTGATTTGATTTTCCCATTGTAAAATGCCCTCCCTTATTCATTTCATATAAATCATATTACTTTGGTATGAATTGATTTAAAGTATACATAGCATTTGGTACTTTGTCAATAGGTTTTAAATATTTTTTAACTTTAAGTTTTGTGTACATATTTTGAACTTTGACTTTTCTTATCATCTTCGCGAAATAAAAATTACCCTCCAATTTTTGAAAGCCACTGAAAAAGTCTCCGTTATAGTTTCTGAATGAATAAAGCTGTATATATATTCGTTTGGGCTACCTTGCCTTCCTGCGGCATGTCCTTTGTAGAGCTTCAATCGAGTAGGAGGAAAATAATTAATTTATTTTCCGTCCTCTCACACCACCGT
>CAUQEW010000050.1:0-21666 GCA_963517115.1 uncultured Lachnospiraceae bacterium
GCTTCCAAAATCACCGGAGTAATCTGCGGAGTTCGCGTCGAGGAAATCGAAGACTCGCTTATGCAGAAGATACGCTGGTTAGACAAGTTGGTGGACGAATTGGCAAAAGGTAAGCCAATGGAGAAGGTGTTGAGAAGCATGCAGTCGCTTTAGAAAAGGGGTGGGGATTTGATAAAGAATATCCTTGCAAATTTGATATTTTCTATTTTAGATTTCCCTTTCATATCCAGGTAAGCTGTTTCTAAAGCAAGGTAGAATAGAAGGGGAGATTGCAAACTTTTTGTATCTGAACAATATTGATTATGAATATGAACCAATTTATCAATATGACATTGTATATGCAAGAAAGCCATATACATCTGACTTTGTCATAAAACAGGACGGAAATTGTGGCTTATATTGAACATTTTGGTATCACAGAAAATGGTGAGAATGATAGATTTAGTAAAGACGAATTGGACGTATATAAGAAAGCTGTAAATGATAAGGTACTGCTTCATCGGACTATTTCTGAAATATAGGTTACCGCCAAGGGGATTCCAGCTTTATACGTCATCTTTTTTGTATCCTCAAGGCATGTGGAATCCATAGTCCTGTTGCAAAAGAAAAACAGTTAAATTATAGGATAAAAGTAATTGAAATCCACTAGAATTGAGGACATGAGAGTGAGAACTTTCACGTCCTTTTTTAATAGAAAAATACATGGGTTACCTATTTTACATTGGTTTCGGAGAATTATATTATAAAAGATTATGGTCATACCGCCTAAACCACCTGAACCTAAGAAATCTTGAATAGGGCTCGAACATGGAGTATAATTATTCCAGCAGGAGTAAATGCAATTTTTATACTTGACAAAAAGTTTAATTGTAACTATAATGGTTACAAAAGGAGGCGCTCATGTATTCAACTAAATTATCAGTAAGTATTCATATATTAAGTGTGATTGCACTGATGGAGGAACAACCTGTCACATCAGAGTACATTGCCTCCAGTATTAATACGAATCCCGCCCTTGTCCGGCGCTTGATGAGCCGTTTAAAGAAGGCAAATCTAATTAAAACGAGTACCAAGCTTGGTGTGACTGGCCTTGCAAGAAAAGCAGAGGATATTTCAATTCTTGATGTCTTTCTTGCATCAGAAGACCATCGTGATTTGTTCAGTATTCACGGCAATACCAATCCCAACTGTCCCGTGGGGGCAAAGATAGAAGGCACATTGAAATACTTATACGACAATATACAAACCGCAACAGAAGAAAAGTTGTCTGCCATTACTCTGGCCGACATAACAAAAGATTTTATTTAATTTATCAGGAGGTGTGATATGAAAATTGCAATTATTGGCGCAACCGGCATGGCTGGCACAGCCCTTTACAAAGAAAGCGTGTCACGCGGACACGAGGTCACTGCAATCGTCCGACATAAGGATAAAGCCGTTTCTTTGTTGGGAGACGGAGTAAAAGTAATCGACAAGGATGTATTTGAATTAACGAATTTCGATCTTAAAGGCTTTGATGTCATTGTAAACGCTTTTGCAACAGCTCCAGCTAAAGCATATTTACATCTGGATCTGGCTGCGAAGCTTGTTAGTTTATTCCGCGAAACCAATAACCCCAGGCTGTTCTTCATTCTCGGCGCTGCCAGCCTGTTGGATGATAACGGCAAGCTGTTCCTGGATACCCTGAAGACGGTTCCAGACGCTGCGTCTTGGATTTCAATACCCACGGAAGCCTACAAGACCCTTAATTTTTTGCGCAGCATTGAAAATGCGAATTGGGTAGGAGTATCCCCTTCAGCCGAATTTGTTGCCGGAGAAGCTACGGTTCCTGTTTTAGGGAAGGATCATTTGCTAACCTCCTCCAACGGCAAATCCGTTGTAACAAACGGAACCATGGCGGTTGCAATTTTGAATGAAATAGAAAATCCGCAGTTTATTTGTACAAGATTTACCGTATGTAATCAATAATTTAAAAATAATTTATTTAACAGGAGGTGCATTTTTATGAGTAAGACAATTGGAATTATTACAGGCAGTTTAAGAAAGAACTCTTTTTCAGGAAGCATTGCAGACTATGTCAAAAACCACGCGCTGGAAGGCTATGTGTTTAAAACCATCGATATCGGAGGCCTTCCTCTTTACAACCAGGATTACGATGGCGAAGACCTGAAAGAATATACGGCATTCCGTAATGAAATAAAGGCTTTAGACGGCGTGCTATTCATTACGCCGGAGCACAATCGCTCCATTCCGGCGGCGCTGAAAAATGCGCTTGATATAGGCTCTCGTCCTTATGGTGAAAATGCTTGGAGCGGAAAACCGGGTGCTGTGATTAGCCAGTCGCCTGGAGGGATTGGCGGTTTTGGCGCAAATCATCATTTGCGTCAGGTGCTGGCTTTTCTCAATGTTATAACCCTTGCTCAGCCCGAAGCATATATTGGTGCTTACCACACATTGATTGATGAAAACGGCGCATTAAGTAACGAAGCTACCAAAGAATTTATGAATGGATTTTTAGCTGCTTTTGCCGCTTGGATTGATAAAATTTCCTAAATTACACGGGGGGAAACAGCATGAGCTTGAGCTGTTTCCCTCTTATTGATTGAATGGATAAGAAGGGAGGGCTTTGCACAAGGGGGTAATATCACTTAAAACGAGACAATTTGGAAAGGAGATATCATTATGAAATACACAGGATCATGTCTTTGTGGCGAAATCACTTTCGAGATCGAAGGAGATTTTGAGAGTTTCTTTCTCTGTCATTGTGAGCGCTGCCGTAAAGATACAGGCTCAGCTCATGCCGCTAACTTGTTTTCAACTACAGCCAAGTTAAGATGGTTGTCGGGTAAAAATAAAGCAAAAACCTTTAACTTAAATTCAGATGGGCATGTGAAAAGCTTCTGCACCAATTGCGGATCGGCACTCCCAAATATTCAGTTGGATGGAAAGTTGTTGGTTGTTCCAGCAGGGTGTGTTGACAGTGATTTACACATTAAGCCTCAAGGGCACATTTATTTAGCAAACAAGGCTAATTGGGATAACGACTTAGAGAAAGTACCAAAGTTCGAGCAACTCCCAAAAGTAAAATAACTAGAATACGTGCTAATTGTTTGGAGGGGATTTAATATTTACTAATAGTAAAATTAAATAAAGTGTGCTAATATATTACAAAATCCATATACGGAAGAACAGAAAAATATGAAAGACAGACAGGATACAATTTATAAACCGATGGTGGCTTATTGTTATATGATTTGGTACATAGTATGATTGGGTAAGTGATGGGACAAGGGTTATTTTTTAGATATATCTGATGTAAAGTGCTGCAAAAAACAGCCTAGCCGTTTAGGAGGAACGTTGGTATGGAAAACAGAAAAATAGTCGTAAAAGAAAATGTTAAGGAAGCGCTTACACATGTTGGTATTATGCAAGGCAGTACAATAATTGTTCATGCTTCGCTAAGCAGTATGGGATTTTTGTGTGGCGGTGCTCAACTTATAATAGAAGCATTGTTAGAAGGCGTAGGAGCTAACGGAACGATTGTAATGCCGACGCAAAGCTGGAAGAACCTAGATCCCGCTTATGGCGTTCACTGGGAAGAACCAGAAGAATGGTGGGATATAATTCGAGAAAACTGGCCGGCTTATGATAAGGATATTACACCAACCAATACGATGGGGGCTGTGGCAGAGATGTTCCGTAAATGGCCTGGAACGATAAGAAGCAATCATCCGGCACGCTCAATGGCAGCCTGGGGACGGAACGCAGATTATATAGTCAGCAATCATAATCTTAGTGATATATTCGGTGAAACTTCACCACTTGCAAAATTGTATGATTTGGATGCATACGTCTTACTAATGGGCGTTGGATATGATAAAAACACATCGATACATCTTGCTGATGTCCGGGCAGAATATCCGGGAAAGCATATGGAAGAAAACAGCAGTGCCATACTGGTAGATGGAAAAAGAGAATGGGTAACCTATGAGACGTTAAGTGTGGATGGAGAGGATTTTAATGATATCGGAGCAGCATTTGAGAAGACACATGAGGTTAAAAAGGTAATGCTGGGAAATACACAGCTGCATCTTATGAAACAGCGGGAGTTGGTTGATTTTGCTGTATCATGGATTGAAAATAATCGGAAATTTATATCCAATCAGTTGTAAACAGAAAAATTACTGCATCTGGTCATGGTCCATGTATGAAAATAGTAAAATAAAGGTGAAATAAAATATAAAAGGTGACATTTGTTCTTGTCACCTTTTATAACTCGTAAATAATGCGGGAGGCAGCGGACTTGGATTGTCGATAGTAAAGAGGATTGTTCAGATGCATCACGGTAAGATTGATGTGGAAAGCAAATTGGGCGAAGGAACGACTTTCAAAATCTCAATTCCTATGAAACAGTCCATGAAACGTCGTTTAAATTCATAATCAATAGAGGAGCATTCTTTGTACTAGTATATGAATGGCTTATTCTATATAAAACAAGTTACGATTGAAATGCAATTTAAATTTAAAATCGCGATAATATAATAGGGTTCATATTATGATAAAAAGCAAGGAGGGAACAACTGATTGTGGTTGTACCCTCCTTGCTTTTTATCTGTCAAGACGAAAACTTTCAGAGAAATAAGGCATTAGCATAGGCAGTTTTTGCGGAAAGCTCGTACTGATGCTTCATGGAAATTATGAGCATGTTTTAACTGAGTTTAAATTCACGTTAAATTGTATTTAAAAAGGTGTGTTAGTATATAGATAGAAACAATGAAGGAGGTAGCTTTAATGAAAGCAAAAATACAGATAATGACTGATCTACACAGGGTGTTTGGTTACAATCCTATTAACGCCGAAATCATCGTAGCTTGTGATGGAGCAGGCTATCATATGGCAATGGCATGTAATGTGTGATATGTTGAGCAAGAGATAGCTACTGCGGACGCTTGCGCCATGGAGCATATTATCAATATGGAAACACTAACTGCTTATGCCGATTTATAGGTTGTACATAAGAATGTAAACATGTATTGGAACTCTAATGCTATTGGTTCGGACTGTGTCCTGAATGTTATTTAGATACCACGTTGAGAAATGCTCAATTAATGAAATTGGAGATAGAAGCGTATGACAGAAAATGCAAGTACATTTGACAGCGTAATTCAGACCTGGGGCTATAAACTTACAATACAGCGTCAGACGGTGTTGAAAATTATAATTAAAAACAGAGATAAGCATTTAAGCGTTGAAGAAATATTCGAGGAGTTAAAAAGGTCAAATTTTCGTGTAGGGCTAGCAACTGTCTATCGGACCATAAAATTGTTTGAAAAAATAGGGTTTATACAGCATATAGCTCTGGATGATGGATATTTGAGATACCAAATAGTAGATCCCGGGGAAAAGCGAGAGCATAATCATCTTATCTGTGAAATCTGTGGGGATGTAATTGACATCCAGAATGTAATCGAAATCCCGAAAGAGTTATTGGAGCTTTTCGAGAGGAAGGTATTCGTTGAAAAAGGTTTTACGGTAACCAATCAAAAGGTGCAATTTTTTGGAATTTGTAAAAAGTGTTCGGAAGACTTTGAAATCGAAAAGAGCAATATTCCCATTGCAATAATATAGTCATACAGTCTGTGATATGATATTCGGAAAAATAGCGTCCTTGATATAAAGACGCCACAAAAATGATAGGAGTATTTCGGTATGAAAAAAGTTATAGATTGTACAGCCATAGTTGGAATGACAGTGGCGTGGGCGTGTCTGGCGATAAGGACGCTGATGTTCGCGGCATCAAGAAACAACGGAAACGTGAAAGGGGAATCGTATTATGCTTAGGCTTTTCTGCGGAAGGATAAGCCCATATGGGATATTACAGGATTTAATTCACAAGATACCGTTTCCGAAAAAGATTCGGTCTTTCAAGGGCGATAAGTTCTTGAGGTATCTGAAATATGTCGTTTTGATAGTTCTGGTCGTCGGGAATCTGCTCGGGTATTTTGGAACCAGAATGGATAAAACGCGCACATTGAACGCACCTATGGCAATTGGGCTTGTTATGATTGTCCTTCTATGTATCGTGACGAGCCGCCCGTTCTGCAAATATCTGTGTCCTATGGGCGCGGTCTTGAGTCTGTTTAACCTGCTGCCTTTCGGCAGATACAAAGTCAATAATAGCTGCACTAAATGCGGAGCATGTTCGCATGTTTGTAAAATGGACATCGAACCGTATAAAACACCGAACAACATCGAGTGCATACGTTGCGGTAAGTGCAAAAAAAAATGCCCGTGCAAAGCGATAACATAGGGGGTTCTGCAAGAGTAGCAAGGAGTACGGCTAGGGCAAGAAAATTATCTATGGAAAGACTTTCTGATGTAGATGTTTTGGATAAGTTTGACAGAATGGTGTTTGACAGCATAGGAAAGTGAATTAATAAGCAACCAAATACATTCAACAAGCAGAAGAAACATTTTAAATGAGCGTTCGAGATGACATGTTGAATGATAGGGGGGTGTTATTGGAGATCCTATTTAAGGAAAACCCAGTAACTGAACCTGTGGGTACCAATTTCTGGGTTTTTAGGATCTGCTGGCTACTTCTTTCTGGCTACGATATCGAACTGGTTGTCATATCCGTGGATATAACGGAAACAATCCGGAAACTCAGCGGCTCTGACTCGCAAGCCACTCGAAGATGGTCTCGCCGTCTTCGTCCTCTACAATATTGTTATAAATATAATTCCATGCGTCGTGAGCACCAAAATAATGATTTCCGTCGAAAACAGGGCCCGCGGGATACAGCTTCATCTTGGCGTTAACACCCGCCGCCAACAGGTTTGTAAGAGTGGTAGGGAGGTTGGCAGCGGCGAAATCAATCTTATTTTCGGTAACAGACGTTATCAGGTGCCTTTTATTGTCTACGCTAGCGTTATTAGGGGTATACAGCGCGTACTTACCTCCGCCAGGGGCAACCAAGATCTCAAACTGGTCGAATATGGGATCGTGTCTTGTTTCGTCCTGAACATAAGACGCCGCTGCTATGCCGGGAATTACTGTTTTTTGTGTAATATCAAGATTTATGCTCGCATAGGCAATGTATGCGCCTGCAGTGTACCACTCGGCTCGGGTAGCGGGAACGTCACACCGGTTAGCGCTGCTGGCTCCGTTTGGCTCAGTTCTGGTCACCCATTCAATGTCGATTTTAACATATTCCCCTTTCTCGACTCTATTCCCATCGGCATCCGAAACATAGGCATCAACAATATTCCATCTCGCCCATCCATCTCCGAGAGCGTAACTTTCTTTTTCAGGATACCAACCGTAATTTCCAAAAGAACCCTGAATACTTCCGTCATATTCGGTTACCCTGGCTTTTGCGAGGAAGGTGTCCTTATCCACGGCGCTGGCGGTTAGCGTAACGCCCATATCAATCAGAGCACCGGAGTAATAATATCCTGGGTTGTTCGCGGTCCTTAAAACGTCGAACGAAATCGGGCCATCGTACAAAACGGGAACCATAATTGTAGCGTCAAGCTTTTGTCCATTTATCTTTGTCAATGTAAATACAACATTCTGTTCCTCGGTCGTCTGCGCAATCTTGATTCCGAGCGCGCCTGCTTCTTGTTTGTTATTCTCTACAGTATACGGCGTGACGATGACCTCGCCCTCGTTGCCAGCCCATGCGAATAAAATAAGGATACAAGGATTGTCTTATTGTAAAGAAGATAGTATAATTTAGGTAAATTATAGGTAATAGTTATTGCAATTGTGTTCTGGTGGTAAACTCGTTGGTGCGAAAAACCAATTACACTTACTTAGCGAAGCTACAGATATGCATAATGAATTTAAAGCAGCTTTCATGATGTATTTAAAATATAAAAGCAGCAAAGAGGTAGAGCAATTATTTATAAAATTTTGTTTACAGTATATTTAAGTCCAAGATATAACATACTCGAGTAAGTGAAGAGGTTAATCTGATTATTATTCTTATTATCCAAAGGATAGAAAAACTAACAGACAGCATAGATATTATTTATTTTATCTGAAATCAGAGAAAATCTCTTAGACAAATTTAATGTAATTTATGTAATTACTATGATTTCATTAACAAAGTGCTAGAATAAAACAATAAAGGGGATGACTAATCATATGGAACAAAAACTGAATTATTTAAGAGAATATAATAAAGATATTCGTTTGGTTTCTTGTAATGAAGTTAGTAGTATCGAAGTAGGCTTAATACCAGATGTTTGGCGAGAATTATTTAAAGAAGAGAACATAAACGACAGAAAGGAAGCACTTTTAAATATATGGAAGAAAAACGTAGGTACCGAACTACGTAATACAATTGCTTATTTATCTGAATATCTTGAGGAGATTGAAATTATGGAATGTGATAAGGTCTATTCCATTTTATATACAGTAAAAAATCCTAATGGCGATGTTTTATATTATGAAGGCCGAAATCCTCAAGATGAGTTTGAGAATAGTGAATTAGAAAAACACTGGGATAAGGTTTCAGTTTCACTTAAAAACTTCTACAAAAATGTTCACAATGGTTTCTATTATTATGCTACTGAATCAATGGGGTTAGTACCTATCACATCAGTCACATATTTGGGGGATGATGATCTAGAATGGAGTATTATTGATGAATTAAAGGAACCTTTACAAATTGATTTGAATACATCTTTTGGTTTCTTTAGTAATGGAATGGGCTCATATGTAGTTATTGATGTTGCCAACTATGAAAAAAATAATGCTACATTTTGGTCGTCCAAAATTCAACCTAAATATAACATTAATTTTTGGAGTTATGTTGATGAATGGATTGTTATCGGATTTCAAGCATAACTAACGATAAAGCTGAAAGTAGGGGAGAGTACATATGGGAATAGTAAAATTGAAATTAGAGAAAGATATAAAAGTAGCAAAATATATCTCATTGATAAGGAAGTTTGATCCAACTATTTCAATTGGTCAAATAAAAAGCAGTATAGAAAACAATTCATATGCTATGAGTTTTGATTTAGAATATTATGATGTTCTTGAAGATTTACAGGGAATTGATCGAAAATTAGTGTTTCGTTGCCTTATATCTCAATTAATAGTGGAAGGAGCACAACTTAGTTTATATGTTGATGGCGAATTATGGACTTTGAAACATCTAGATAATTGGCTAAATACAATGCAGAAAATTAGAAAAGAAACAGAAAGGGATATGGATTTGGAGGCAGAAGAATAAAATGAACTATATTAATACAAATGAAATGCAAGATATAAAGATGCGGAATTTACGAACAAAACCCTTGGAGAAAATTAAAGTTATAGTAAAATGACGAATCAAAGTATTAATTCGAGTGCGGACTTGGCATGTTTGAGTGCCCGTTTATACATACCTAGTCTGTAAGAACTGATTGCGCCCAGGTCATGGGGCGTGTAGTCCCAGGAATAGCTCATATTGACAAAGGTTTTGGATTTTTCGTGAATTTTTAACGCTTCCTCGGCCATGAAAAACATCATAGGCCAATCCGCCAACAAATAGGCCATATTTGCGCACTCAATATATGGGTCCCGCATAACTGGAGCTTCGGCGATTGCCCTGAAGTACCAGTTATACGCTTGCTTAATATTTTTAAGGTGGTAGTAGGATTTAGCGATCCATCTCATGGAAGCGCAGCGTTCCTCATTCCAGGTGGCGGTAGGCAGGGCAAGATAACGCATTAATGTGTCAATACATTGCTGCCATTCGCTTTTATACATATATTCCCTGCCAAGATAATAGGTGGCACGGCTTCCTAGTGGGTCCTCCTTAACAGCCAACTCCAAAAGAGGAAGATAAGATCCTCTGGATTTTGTTCCGTCAGGATAATGATTGAGTACCATTCCGTCAATAAAAACCGTTTTTTTCGGCTCATTGCCAAAATAGCTGAGCCATTCATGAATGGGATGGCTCCATTTAAAGCCTTGCCTAGAATTAACTCTATTGCCTCATTGTTCTTCATAAGTACAGCAGGAAGAATTCCGGTCAACTTGGATGGATTAGTTATCTGGGGGAAGAACTGAACTGAAAAAGGCAATGGATGCAGGGCAAATCAAGAAAATGGATAAAAAAAATACTTGACATAATTATGCAAATTAATTATAATGAGTATTGACTCAATGAGTACAAGGTCATTAAATGGAACGAAACAAAAGGCAAATTCAAAAGGAAGCTACTCGAAAACTAATTTTGTTGCAGTCGGCGTATGAGGTATATTCAAACAAGGGGTTTGGTGCGATTACGAATATGATTGCAAAAGAAGCACAGATTTCACATGGGAATATTTTTATAACACAGATATCAAAATTTGAGGAGAAGTATTATGAAAACTTATGACAACTTTTTTTTACCAGTCAATGACTTAGCACAGGCGAAGGACTATTATCAAAATGTCCTTGGATTATCATTGAAATTTGACTTCTCTGACAAGGGGATGATAGCTTTTAAAGTAGGTGATGAGGAACCAGCAATTATTCTAAAAGATATCAATCGGTTTCCGGAAGCAAAACCCACGATATGGTTTGTAGTAGAAAGCGTCGAAGCAGAATATGAACGTTTAATGCACAAGGGGGTAACTTTTTTAGGAGTTCCCTACAAGATTGGAACAGGGAATGCAGTTGAGTTTGAGGATATGTTTGGCAATCGGTTTGGAGTAGCCGATTATATCAAATAATGATAATGAGGTGAAATAAAGAAGAGGCTAAGTTTGGTCACGATTATGATGACACAACAAAGCCTAGTTTTTATTTATTCTGCTACCAATGACAAAGTTTCGGTTTCTTCTGAACGATACTCATACTCAAGCTTGTTCAAGTGGTTGAATGCCGATTTTAAAGAGACGATGGCAATAAGGCTAGAGATAAGGTCAGATAGAGCACTAGCTCCCCATACACCATTTAATCCTAAGAAATTAGGTAAAATAAGCAGTAGAGGTATCAGTAAAAGCACTTGTCTTGAAAGTCCTAAAAAAGTTGCCTTCTTTGCTTCGCCAATAGCTTGAAAGTAGCTTGCTCCAACTATCTGAGCACTTAAAAGAGGAAGCATTAGTAATAATAGACGCATTCCCGTACTTGCCTTTGAAATAAGATCAGGTTCACTAGTAAAGATACTTGAAAGCATTACAGGAAAAGCTTGAACAAGTATAAACGTTATTATACAGATTGATGAAACAGCAACCAGTTCCAGTTTTAATATTTGTTTAACTCTGTCAAAGCGTTTAGCACCAAAATTAAAGCCTATGATTGGTGCAGCACCTTGTGTAACTCCCATAGCCGACATAAGGAATAAGACCATCACAGAGTTGATTATTGTCATTGCCCCTATAGCAACGTCACCGCCGTATGTTTTAAGTGCGTTGTTGGATATGATGCTGACGACAACGGAAGATAACTGCATTACGAATGGAGCAAATCCGATGACTAATATCGACTTTATAGTTACTAAGTGGAGTTTTAGTTTATTCATTTCTATTTTTATTTGACTCTTTTTACTGAGGAAATGTTGTATTACCATTATGGCTGTTACGAGTTGTGCGATAATTGTTGCCCAAGCTGCACCAGAAATGCCCATATCAAGAGTAAAAATGAGAATTGGATCCAAAATAATATTAATGAGTGTTCCAACAAGTACAATCACCATTGATTTGACAGGATGTCCTGCAGCTCTTACCACATTTACTAGTCCTGTTCCAATGCCTTGAAATACTGTACCATAGAGAATGACAGTCATATAATCCACTGCATAAGGCATAGTTGCTTCACTGGCACCAAATGCTTTAAGTATAGGAGTCTTAAAAATAAGTCCTAAAAGTGTCATTAAAAGCATTAAACCAATGAGCAAAGTTATGGCATTACCAAGCAACCCTTTTGCTTCATCCTTATTACTTTCTCCCAACTTGATAGAAATGAGTGCTGAGGCTCCTATTCCAACCAACGAACTTACGGCGGATAGCATCAACATAAACGGTAGCTTAATCCTATTCCTGTCATGGCAAGACTACCAATTCTGCCGACAAATATTCTGTCAACCAAATTATATAAGGAATTTACAATCATACCAGCAATAGCGGGAAGTGAAAATTTGAGTAAAAGTCTACTGACTGGTATGGTAATGAGCGTATCTTTATTTCTTTCCATAATTTACTTCTCCTTCTTAACTGCTAAAACAGTATATATAGCATCATTAATTTTAGTCTTCTTCACAATTTCAAAGCCAATTAATGACAATACTTTTTCGAGTTCCTCTGAGCTAATACGAATGGACATTGGTGGCCCTTCTATTATCAAGTCGTCCTTTTCATACTCCAGACATAACAAGTGTCCTCCTGTTTTTAGTACCTCAAATATTTTTGAGAGTGCTATTGTTAGTGAACTCACTTCGTGGAGTATTAAGGATGCCATAACAAAATCAATACTGTTATATTGAATACTTAAGTTTTCAATATAGTCTTGAATCAGTTCAATATTAGTAAGTCCTTTTTCCTTAGCCTTATCTTCTATGACGCTGAGCATACGTCTATCAGGATCCATAGCGTACACTTTGCTAGATGTGTTTTCTGCCATAGGAATTGTAAAAAAACCTGAGCCGGCACCGACATCGAGTAAAGTATGATTTTTTTGAATCGGCATTTGGCTAATAAGTGCATCGGGTGGTATGAGAAGCTCCCTTTGCCTACTATCTAAAAAGGCAATTTTGTTTGAAAATTTTTGATCCAGTTGGTTGTGATGATGTATGTGATTCATAATAAGACCTCCTATAATATATAATGCAGACTGTAATTATCTATAATTATAGCAAAAAATGAGCAGTTGTAACTGCCTATATTTCTAACTCATTTTTTACACAATGTCATATATACGTTTTTCTTTAAGGTGGTTCACCATTTTCTCTTCGGCGTCTCTCATAACCTTTTCGATGTGACAAGCGCGATTCTCGTCCATTTCACAAGTGAAAAGAGCTCCGCTGCCTTCGATGGCTTGAATGACGTCATAAAAGCTTATTTCAATCTTAGGTTTCCTAAGACTATAACCTCCATTTACTCCAGGTGTAGACTGAATAAGGTCAGCCTTGACCAATTGGGTTAGTATCTTGGACAGGTAGGTAGGTGATATATTCATGTGACTAGCTAACGGCTGAAGACTTAAATTGTCTTTACCTTCTTGCTTAACGAAATAGGCCATTATATGCAAAGCATAATTTGTTGCTTTCGTATACTTCATAGTAGCTCCTTCATAAAGATAATACAGACTGTATTTGTCTATGATTATACTCGTTATATTTTGCAATGTCAATAATTATTTTAAGAATTAATAAGTTATCTGATTAATGGTTGCTTTCACCACGATATTTGTTATAAAGGAAATAAGTAATAAGGGCGGAGTTTTATTGATTTATAGCCCCTGTAATTTGAAAAGCATATTGCTGAAAAAGGCTTTAATAAGATCATAAACAATAAACAAACCGACAATGCATCAGACAACTTTGAATGTGATATTAATTTCTCAAACTATATGTTTAATTACATCATCAGCCTCGCGCAGGAGCGAGGTATGGTCATGCAGATACACACCGGAATACAGGAGGGTCATGGCAATATCCTGTCCAACAGCCACCCTGGCTTGCTAAACCATATCTTTATGGATTACCCTGATATGAAATTTGATATTTTCCATATCGGCTACCGTATCAAAGTGAACTGGGAGTCATGTGCAAGATGTTTAAGAATGTTTATATCGATATGTGCTGGGCGCATATTGTGTCGCCGGTTGCTTCAAGAAATATACTCAGTGAGTGGCTGGAATTTTTACCGTATAATAAAATAAACGGCTTTGGAGGCGACTATTGCTTCATTGACGGTGTTTATGGACATCAATATATTGCACGCAGAAATATCGCCGAGGTGCTTTCAGAAAAAGTTGAGCGAGGCTTGTTCTCTGTCAGCAAAGCGTGTGAAATCGGCAAAGCAATTTTACATGATAATCCGGCTGAGTTGTTTGGAATAGAGAATTAACAGGATAATAGGCAGGTTAAGATACCGCCGGATATTGTTCAGGGTATTGATTTTTATAGTAGAATGTAATATTATGGTAATAAATCTTTATGTAAAGGGTATATTAAAATGAAAAACGTAGTAATAACGGGAAGTACTAGAGGCTTAGGACTTGAAATGGCGAAGGAATTTTTAAGGTCAGGGTGTAATGTGACCATTTCCGGCTCAAAACCTGAATCCTATGGCAATGCGAAAGAGAAACTTATGGGGTTTGAAGATAAGTTTATATATTTGACCTGTAATGTTAGAAACATAGCTGATATTAGAAACCTGTGGATTAAATCAGTCGAAAAGTGGGGGAGCATAGACATCTGGATTAATAATGCCGGACAAAATTGTCCTCGTGAATCTATATGGGATACACCTGATGATTATATTGATGCAGTTGTGGACACAAATATAAAGGGTGTTATGAACGGCTCCAAGATAGCTGCTGAATATATGCTTAAACAGGGCAATGGTCAGATTTGGAATATGGAAGGCTTAGGTTCTAATGACATGATTATTGAGCAAACTATTTTGTATGGTACTTCAAAACGTGCTCTTACTTATTTCACTAAGGGACTTGCAAAAGAATTAAAGAATTCTTCTGTAAAGGCAGGCAGGCTTTCTCCAGGTATGATGCTTACTGAATTTATCACAAAGTCGCCTACAGGAGAAGTTTCCTCAGTTATACAAGATAATCAGTTTAGGAAAATTTTCAACACTCTTGGAGATGAGCCCGAAACAGTTGCTAAGTTCTTCATTCCTAGAATACTTAGTAATAAAAAACAGGATGCACATTTAGTATGGCTTACCAATATGAAGTCCTTTAAGAGATTTATGTTTGCTCCTTTAAATAGGAGAGAGTTGCTAAAATAAACCAAGCTTATAAAGAGCTACAAAGGTTATGGTAATTAATTACTGTAGCCTTTTTATTTAAGATGCATTACGGAAATGGAGGAAAAATAATTTATGAAATCCTTAATAGTATATTATTCTACTTATAAAAATCACACTGAAAAAATTGCTGATGTATTCGCAAAGAAAATAAACGCTGACATGATTAATATAAAATACTCTCAGGATATTGTAATTAACAGTTACGACATAATTGGGTTTGGGTCTGGTGTTTATAAGGAAAGTATGGCTCCTCAATTATTTAGCTGTGTTGAACAATTAGTTTTAAAGAGCAAATACGTTTTTGTCTTCTCAACGAGTGGAGTTGGAAACAGGTTTTATAATAAGAAACTGATAAAGCTTTTAGAAACAAAGGGAGCTATTTGTAAAGGAAGTTTTGCTTGTAAAGGAAGTTTCGTTAGTAGGGATTTCAGTGATAATAAAATATTTGAAGTCATGAGCAAATTGGCACAGGGTCATCCAAATGATAAGGACTTAAACAAAGCGGAACAATTTATTGAGAAAGTAGTACTTTGAGACGGTAGTGCTGCTTTCAAGGAAAGCTTAGTAAAATCAAGGGTTGATGCAATTTAAAGTGGTGATTAGTGTACAATTCAAACAGGAAGTGACTCATCCAAAATTCAGATATCAATTTATGATTATTACCCACCATTTATAATATACACCGCCATTACTCGTTATTATGGGATGAGGCTTTTATGTATTGAAAATAAATTCCATTGACAAATGATTATGAATAACTTATCATGTAGTAACAAATACTACATAATACAGTAGCGAGAAATAGGTGGTGAATAATATGTTAAGAAAAATGATAAATATAGGATTATATGGGGATTCAATTTTGAAAGGTATTCAGATTAATCCTGTAAACAAAAAATATTATGTTAATAACAATATTGATTTAGAAATGTTAAGTGAAAAATATTCTATACAGATTAAAAATTATTCAAGTTTTGGATGTACAGTAACAAAAGGGAAAAATATATTAAAAAAGACGTTAGAAACAAATATTGCATGCGATGCAATTGTAATGGATTATGGTGGAAATGACTGCGATTATAATTGGAAAGCAATTTCTGAAAATCCTGAAGGCAATTATTCTCCTAATACGCCAATAGATCTATTTATGGAAACATATTGTGATATCATCGATGCATTAAGGAAAAAAGATATTTTACCTATATTGACTACATTGCCGCCATTACAACCTCAAAGATTTTTTGATTGGTTTTGTAGAGATTTAAATAAAACGAACATATTAATGTGGCTTGGTGATATTAAAAATATTTACTATCATCAGGAGAATTACTCAAAGATCATTGAAAAAATCGCATTGGAAAAACAAGTTCCGTTAGTTGATTTAAGAGGAGAATTCTTGAAGTTAGGGGATATCAATGTATTGCTTTGCGAGGATGGAACACATCCGAATACATTAGGTCAAAAAGTCATAGCATCATCCTTTAATAATTTTGTAAATGGATTATTATATGCTTAACTTGGAGTTAACAGTGCTGGTCGCAGTTGAACCTCATCAGGAGGAACTTCTTTTAGACCAAGAAATTTATACAACTCATTATTTAAAACATAAGAGACAGCTTAAATGGATTGCAGCCATTTAAACTGTCTCTTGCTTCGCTATTGATACTTTTATACCGAAAATCCGAAAGATAATCAAATACTTCGGTTACACATAGTTGACTTTTTTCTCTCGTAATGGGAAAATAAGTATAAAGGAACAGTTGCGAAAAGCATGGTCAAAAAGACCTGTTTATGACAATGTGTTTTAAAAGGCATTTAAACAAAGCAGTATATGGGGTTAATGGAACAAGGGATAAATGAATTCAGTATTGAGCTCAGAAGCTGCTCATTCCAAGTTTCTTCCAGGTATTTGAAATTAAATACGTGCTAAAGCACGCAGAGGGGAGCTAATATGAACAAAAAATTATTTAAAATTGCATCAGTTATGATGATGGTGCTGATAGTGCTAGCTATGGCTGGCTGTTCAAATACAGAAGCAAAAGTGGAAACAGAGGATGGAACCGTTTCGGAGGGTGAAGAACCTACGCCAGCTAAATCCGAAGAGGACGCAACATCTGTCCAGGAAACTGCATTGGTGGAAGGCGGAATCAAGGATGTATATGAACAGTATAGTATCAAAGCAGGCACCTGCTTATCTGACGCTATGATTGCAAAAAGTGAGTATACAGACCTTATTACAGAGAATTATAACAGTATCACACTAGAGAACTTTATGAAACCGGATTCTGTCTTGAGTAAGTCTAAGAGTATTACGACAGGAGAGCTTACGGTTGAATTCACAAAGAAGACGACGGATTTGCTAGACTGGGCAAAGAGCAATGGAATACCAGCACGTGGTCATGTTCTTGTATGGTACAGCCAGACTCCGGACTGGATTTTCTATGAAAAGTTTGATAAAGCTCAGGGCTTAGTTAACCGCGATACCATGCTTGCACGTATGGAGAGCTACATTAAACAGACATTTGAACAGCTGGATACTCTTGGTTATGCTGATATGTTCTATGCATATGATGTTGTTAATGAAGCTCTTATGGAGGACGGTTCTTATCGTGACTGCCTGTGGAAGCAGATTATTGGAGACGATTATATCTGGTATGCATTCTCATATGCAGATAAATATGCACCAGAAAGTATAAAGCTTTATTATAATGACTATAATGAACAGTTTAAGACAGATGTCATCGTCAAGCTGGCACAATCTCTAGTGGATGAATCTGGAAGATCTCTGATTGATGGTATCGGATGCCAAGGACACTTATATACAGGAGATTCGATTGACAGCTATATGGCGACACTGAGAGCTTTCAGCTCACTTGGTTTGGATGTTCAGATAACAGAACTGGATGTTAGTCTTGGTACATGGCAGAATATCAAAAGTGCTACAGAGGAGAATTTAAAGGCCCAGGGTCAGTACTATTATGAACTGGTCAATAGAATTGTAGAAGAAAATTCAGCAGGTACCACCAGTGTATCAGGAATTACTTTCTGGGGATTCGCAGACAACTTATCGTGGAGAAATAATCGAAGTCCGTTACTGTTTGATAGCAATCTGAAACCGAAATACGCTTATTATGGTGCAAAGCAGGATTATGATAATGCTGGTTACTAAAAGATCAACTGATGGCAGAAAGATATAAGTAAAAGACAGATACGCCAAATTGATAACTTCATTATTAAGGGAGTTATCAATTTGGCATTATTCTTGAGTAACATACTATTTAACAAAAGGAATATATCTATGTAGAAGCTATCGCAGTAACTGTTAATAAGGGAGAATAGACGCTTATTTCTGGAGTGGAAACTGTTCCCAAAGATGTAAGCTCGGTGTGGTTATATTTGAGACTTTATATAATGAAAATTCTACAAATGACGGTCTCTTATAAATAATCCTTACTCAACTTTAAAAGTGGCGTAATTATCTTATATTTATATAAATAAACTGAAAATAATAAGATTGGTGTTAAGTAATCAGATAATAATGCCGATATATAAATTGTAGAGGTAATATCAAAACTGTAACCTAATAATTGAAATTCATATTGTAAAAGGATTTACAATGTATTTGCAAGGAGGGCTTTAATATGAATAGGAGAGAGACCAATGAAAAAAGACAAATAGAAATAAATCCACTCATCTATAATCACCAACCGGATAAAAGGGCAAAAATGATATATAATCAATATCATAATGGAAGGTCTATTATAATTGATGACTTAAAATATTTATGGTTGAAGGATCCAGAAGGCGGTTATAAAATTGCTAGAAGTTTGGTCGAAGCGAAAATTGATAAAGGACTAGAGATAGAGCCAAATAATAAGATATGGTATGTGGAAGAGAACACAGAATGTAAAAATAAGCAGCAGAATTACATTGAGTATGAATGCGGTGATGATACTTCAAGAGATATAGTAGAGAATGTTCTGGAAACAATAATTTCTATAAAATTAAGAATTAAAAAAATGAGTGATAAGGAGCTAAAGGATGTATCGGAGAATCTTTATAAAGGTTTAGAATTAAAGCAACAAATAAATATAATAAAAAACTGGGATGACACGTTTATAGACAAGATGGTTATGTATACATATGATGTAGAGAAAGAATTTGATTTCATTGTATAATAGATAATTTGGTATTCTGTTAAGTGATTCTAAGATAAAATAAGGCACTATAAAAAAGAAAAATACATAATGCAGCAAAAAAAATAGTCGGTATCAATTACTGGCTATTTTTTGAACTAAGTACATATAAAAGCTGCTCAAATGCATTCACGGATATCAGGCAAAAAAGGAGAGATATTCATAAGTTCACCTATCTATCATGCTGCATTACTTGGTGCCTATTGAACTACCGAGTACTGCTCTCGTAATCAAAATGAAATGATTACACATAATACATAGGGAAATATTTTGATTCCTCAAAAATATACCCCTTGACAACTACACTATTCAGTGCTACTATGTAGTGGTAGTAAGTAATACTGCATACCAGTTATACAGAATAGCAAGGAGGTGTTACACTGGAAAACTTAACGGAAATGCTCAAAGGCGTGCTTGAGGGCTGTGTCCTAGAAATTATAAGCCGCGGAGAAACCTACGGCTACGAAATCACTCGACGGTTGAATACTCTCGGCTTCACCGATGTTGTGGATGGAACGGTCTATACCATTTTGGTACGACTTGAGAAGAATAAACTCGTGGATATAGAAAAAAAACCGTCCGATATGGGGCCGCCACGAAAGTTTTACGTGCTCAACGACGCAGGGCGCGAAGAACTGCATAGATTTTGGGAAAAAACAGAATTTATAGCGTCGAAAATCAACCAATTAAAGGAGGAGCAGTAACAATGATTGATTCTATTATAAAATTGATAATAGGCGACATGGAAGAAAAACGGACCTATAAACAAATGATGAAGAGGGTTGACGCCCTGCCGAAAGATTATCGGTTTACATTTCGCAAAATTCAACATTATATGTTTAGTGTTGGCCCCCCTAGAGGTGACATGACGATATTTACGGACTTGACGATGTTCACAGACTTAGTAGATTTATTAGAAGCAAGCGCGGCAGAGGGCAGACAGGTTCTTGATGTCATAGGCAGTGACGTCGGTAAGTTTTGTGATGAATTTATGAGCGCGTCGGTTACCAATACTGAAACACTGGGAGAAAAACTAAACAAAGAGATTAAGAAAAAATTTAATAAGGAGGAAAAATAAAGATGCTGGAGCTTATCAAAAAAATGATCGGGGATAAAAAAGAGTATAGGGAGCAAATGGCAAGAGCAGAAGCGCTGCCTGAAGACTATCGGTTCGTATTTGAAAAAATCCAGGGTTACATGTGGAGTTTCGCTGGAGGAGACGGCTCAGACATGTTGAAAACTCAGTATGAATTGATAGAGTTGTTTGAAACCAGCGCGGCAGACGGCAAACATGTTCTCGACGTGACGGGCGAAGATGTTGTTGGGTTCTGTGACGAGTTTATGCGCGACACGAAAAAGTGGACCGATAACTTTCGCAAAAAATTAAATAGCGACATGATGAACAAATTCGGAAGGGGGAACGAATCTAAATGAAAGACATCGCAATTCAAGTAAAAGATATAAAAAAATCCTTCAAGACCACGGAAGTCCTAAAGGGGGTAGATTTTGAGGTTGAAAAAGGCAGTATTTTCGCCCTGCTCGGCTCCAACGGTGCGGGCAAGACAACGATCGTCAAAATCCTCACCACGCTGCTCAAACTGGACAGCGGAATTGCCACAGTCAACGGCTTCGATGTTGTGGCAAAGCCCGACAATGTGCGGCAGTCGATCAGTCTGACCGGGCAATTTGCCGCCGTGGACGAGATATTGACTGGGCGGGAAAATCTCATCATGATCGCCAAGCTGCGACACCTCAATAATTCGCGTCAGGTCGCGGATGATTTACTGAATCGCTTCGGTTTGACCGCCGCCGCCGACCGTAGAGTCTCCGCCTATTCGGGCGGTATGCGCCGCAGGCTTGACATCGCCATGAGCCTGATTGGAAAACCGCAGCTTATTTTTCTCGACGAGCCGACCACCGGGCTTGACCCCGAGGCACGCATCGAGGTTTGGAAGACAGTCAAAGAGCTTGCCGAGGGCGGCACAACGGTATTCCTGACCACGCAGTATCTGGAGGAAGCCGAACAGCTTGCCGACCGGATCGCCATTTTGCATGAGGGAAGGATTATCGTGAGCGGCACGCTCGCGGAACTGAAAAACTTGTTCCCGCCCGCAAAGGTGGAGTATATTGAAAAACAGCCGAGCTTAGAGGAAATATTCCTCGCAATTATCGGCAAGAAGGAGGAAAAGTAAATGGAAGCTAAGAGACACTTTTTCAGCGATATGGGCGTTATGCTCGGACGTTCCATGCGTCATATTTTCCGCAGCATGGATACCATCATCACGGTCACCATTACTCCGATCGCGATGATGCTGCTATTCGTTTATGTGTTGGGCGGCGCGATTCAAACCGGAACGGAAAACTATGTGAATTACCTTCTGCCCGGCATCCTGCTAATGGCGATTGCAAGTGGCATCGCCTATACGGCTTACCGTCTGTTTATGGATATGCAAAGCGGCATCTTCGAACGGTTCCACTCCATGCCGATTGCGCGT
>CAUQEW010000051.1:0-20795 GCA_963517115.1 uncultured Lachnospiraceae bacterium
CTTGTCAGCCGGTTTACGACAAAACGAATATATATGCACCGCTATTCATAATTTCTGTTATGAAGGACTTATGACATCTTAACCATGTACCGCAATTCATATTATAGGTTATTCTGGACTTTCTGTATTAATAAATATCTATTATACACAAAACTAAGCCTTTCAAGTATTAAAGCTTGAAAGGCTTAGTTTTATGTACTAGTTTAAATACCTTCAGTACTTCAATACATAAAAGGATATAATAAAAGACAAACAATTGTACTCCTAGAATATGGACATGTAGATTTTTACGAAAGTCTGCTTGATCTGCTTGGTTGTACGCAACTAACTCCCTCACGTGTAGAATAACCAGGGTTTAAGGGAATGATGGCTGATCTTGGTATTACCTCCACCCAGGATATCATCCATCATGCTGAAGAAGTTAATCAATTTCTTCCCAAACTATGGGAGATTACCGAAGATATTTTATTGAAAAATCCAAGTATTGTAAAAAGTAGAGCAATCATATATCAGCATTATTTAAAAATATAGCCTTTATTTTAAAATACAATTTTCCATTTTTTAAACTGTTTTGCAACTGGTTTTCGGAAGAAATCTAGGGCTGGGCCAAATATTATCATTCCTACAATAGTTCCCTCTCGAAGTGTAAAATCGACTTTGAATATAAGAGTTAAAGCAACAGATAAGATGATAAATATAATGTCCCATGATTGTCTTAATCTTCCCATAGGCTTATTAATTTTATCTGCGATTACCTGGCATACACCTTCTAGGGGATTTCTAATAATATCAGATTGAATAATAATGCTGATTCCAAAAGCTATTACAAAATATCCACCTGCTAAGCAAATAACTTTCATAATATAATTAGATATTTCGAAGTTGGCTAACATTTGATATACCAAGAAGTTAATTAGGGTACCTTGCAGCAATACAAGTCCAACTTGTAAGAATTGAATAGGTTTGAAATTTTTTCTTTCAAGTAACAGTTGACCTAAGATACAAAGTATATTTGCGAAGATTGCTATTGTGCCTACCTTAATATTAGTGATATAGGAAATACTTAATGCCACTGCATCATATGCTCCGATACCAATTCCTACTTTAATGGTTATGGAAGCACCAAAAGAGGTAATTATTATTCCTAAAAAAAGCGCGATCAACTTCTTTGAATATGTATATGTATTCATTCATTTTCTCCTAATTATAATGTCAGTAAACACGACCACTTTCTCACATGAATTACTTCAATACTACATAATAAAAGCCAACCTCTAATATTAGGTGCCGGCTTTTCTGTATATACCTTGTACCATTTACTAATTTTCTTAATTGTTTGCATTATACACCTTTATTACTGTTAACTTCAACATATTTTTTTATCGACCATCTATCTGCCTAGCTTGCTTCTTTTTCCTTTTCATTGTACATCTTTCAATATATTCTTCTATTGTCTGTCCAAATGCAGTTCTATTATAAAGCCATTCACCTGGAATTAACTTAACACGACAGAAATTATTAAAGATAGTTTACAAAATAAATAAAAAATTATTTTTATATGATATAAATCGCGACTTATAAAATAAAAAATCAAAGGAGAAAAAATTATGGCAGCATATGATTATGGCTTACCAGTAACAGCGGCTAATGTAAGTAAATGTTCAGCAATTGATTTATTAGCTCGTACAATTTATGGTGAAGCAGAAGGTGAAATCTTAAAGGGTAAAAAAGGTGTAGCATGGGTTGTTAGAAATCGTGTAGAATATGACGGTGAATGGGGAAATACTTATAAGGACGTTATACTAAATGGCGGTTTTGATGGATTAACTGGTGGAGGTTTAGAACCCGATTTAAATTCTACGGCATGGGCTGATTCTTTATCAATAGCTAAAACCATTAAAACAGTAGCTACTTCCGATAATCCAATTAGTAATTGTTTATGGTTTAATGCATCTTATTATTATGATTCAGTTGTTGACTCAACTGGAAAATATCCTTTTGGTGGTGTATATTATAAAGTTGTTACGAAAGTAGTAATTGATAATCAAACATTTTTTAGAATAACCGGATATTAATTCATATTAGTATAGTTAAAAAATAAAGAAAAGACTTGAAACAGTAAATTACGAGTTTCAATGTGTCTTTTCTTTATTTTTTTAAAATTTAACTTAAAAGTTTATTATTCAATTTCATTATCATAAAAATTAAAATTGATTGTAGAAGGAATAAATTTTAATTTTTTTTCATTCCACAAATATGTTAACTTAAATTCACCAATAAAGAGTGCTGGCGTTACTTGTGCTTGAAGAGATACCGTAAAATATGTATCATAAATGTTATATGTAACCATACTCTCATAAGAAATGGTGTCAAAAAAATGAGATTGTTTTTTAACAGTCGGATACGTAGAAGACCACGTATTATTATCTATCTTTATCATAACATTAGGGGCTTGTATCTCAGACAAAACATTAGCTTCAACGACATCAAGAGGACTTTTATAGGAAATCTCTTTGAAAGTATTTTTATTAATCAAATGCAATTCTTCAATATCTAGTCCAGAACCTTCTCCACGAGTAGTAATAACTGCAATATAGTCATCTTGAATTATTTTAATGGTGGGGTAAAATCCTAATTTATCTATGCTTTCCCAATCAAAATATTTTACATTATCACCTGATTTTAGATAAAATCCTTCTAACATTCCAGTTGCAGTTTTTTTATCGTAGTAGAGATAAATCTTTTCATCTTTTATTTCAGCTATTAAATTTTTAGAATTAATGGTATCATTCGCGTATACGATTTTTACTATACTAATAACAAAAGTAATTGATAAAATAGTTAAAACAGTTAATAATTTATGTTTTTTCATATAAATCTCCATTCCGCGCCGCTAACGCTTGCGGTACAAATAGTAATGTGAAAATGATGTGCGTCTTCACCACCTTATTTAATTTCCATATATTCCCTCTCTATTATTTATTAATACATATATATTAATAAATATCAAGTTTTTTTACTAATTTTATTAATTTGGTTTACAAATATACTAGAAGGCGGCATTACCACTCCTCAAAGATGTGGTAATGCCGCCTCTATAAAATCATAATGCTACTATCATTCCATACTATCTTTCCTCGTACCAACCGATTGTTCCAGGTGCCAGATTGATATTTACCTGCTTAATCTCCTGGTATTCTTCTAATCCATGTATCCCTAATTCCCTACCATACCCACTCATCTTATAACCACCCCAAGGTGCTTCATTAAAGGTAGGATTATAGCAGTTAATCCAAGTAATGCCGGCTCTGATTTCTTTCATAACCCGTAAGCCTCTCGCTCCGTCTGTTGTAAATACAGCACCAGCAAGACCATAAATTGTATCATTTGCCAAAGTGATTGCTTCTTCTTCCGTCTGGAAGGTCTGAATTGTTACAACAGGTCCAAATACTTCTTCTTTTACGATGGTTGTTTCGGGTGTACAATCATCAAAAATCGTTGGTCTTATATAATAACCCTTAGCGCAATCACCATCGGTATAGCGGTAACCACCACAAACACAAGTTGTACCTTCATCTTTTGCTGATTGAATATAATTTAGCACAGTATTCATATGTTCTTCCGATACCAAAGGCCCCATATCCGGATTATCCAAGCCATTACCTAACGTCATGGCATTGGCACGTTCTGCAAGTCTTGCCACAAATTTATCCTTAATACTTTCTTCTATAATAATTCTAGAACCAGCCGAACATACTTCTCCTTGGTTAAAGAATACACCTATCATGGCCCACTCTACTGCGCCTTCTAGATCGGCATCGGCGAATATAACATTGGGCGATTTGCCACCTAACTCTAATCCGACCTTCTTCAAGTTTCCAATTGCGGCTTTTGCTATCTCTTGCCCTACCTCTGTGCTACCTGTAAAGGTAACCATATCCACGTTTTTACTTTCAGCCAACTCTTGCCCTACGGTTCCGCCCGAACCCATTACTAAGTTCACAGTTCCCTTTGGCAGACCGACTTTATCCATAATCTCAAATAAGATAACAGAGGATAATGGAGTATTGGAACTTGGCTTAAATACTATACTGTTACCTGCACTTAATGCTGGTGCAATTTTCCAAACCGCCATGAGTAACGGATAATTCCAAGGTGTAATCTGTGCACATACTCCAATTGGTTCATGAATGGTATAGGAGTGCATGGGGCCAAAACTATCACTTACATCGTATACTCCGCCATAAGGAGCTTTTATTATGCCAGCATAATAACGGAAACAATGAATTGCATCATCTACATCACCTTCTGCTTCACGCAAAGGTTTTCCATTATCTAAGGTGTCCGTCCTCGCTAATTCCTCTCTTCTAGCGTCCATCTCATCAGCAATTTTTAAGATAATATCAGAACGGCTTTGGGCACTTTTACGTCTCCATTCGCCTTTCCCATAAAATGCATCTTTGGCTGCTAATATAGCAAGTTTAGCATCTTCAACACCACCTTCTGCTGTTTCAGCAATCACTTCACCATCGGCTGGATTGATAACTTTTCTTGTTTTTCCTGATAATGCAGGAACCCATTCTCCATTTATATAATTCTTTTTAAGATCCATAATACCTCCTAGTCTAGCAAGTAGATAGACTATCTCTCAAAAAAACTTCTATCTACTCGATGCTTTCACATGCCTTTTTTATAATCCAAACTCTGATTTGGTATCCACTAATGCTTCCTCTAATCTTAATAATACTTGATCCATATCCTCATAAGTAATTACGGCTGCAGGTTCGAAACGAATACATTTTGAATTAACTAAGGTACCTGCTGTCATAACTCTTCTGGAAAACATACCTTTTGCAACAGAGTATCCTATATCGCTTTCTACAAACTCTAAGCCAATCATCAGACCAACTCCTCGAACACCCGTTATAATTGTTGAGTATTTTTCTGCTAATTTCTTTAGTCCTGTGAGTAAATATTCCCCTTTTTCCGCACATTGTCCCGGTATATCATTTTCCAACATATATTTTATTGTTGCAATTGCAGCAGAACAAGCAAGTGGGTTACCACCAAAAGTAGGGGAACCAAGTAACCATGGATTTTCAATTAATTCCTCGGTCCACATGTGTGGTCTACAGATAATACCGGTAATTGGCATAATACCGCCGCCAAAGGCTTTACCAAATGTCATAATGTCAGGTGTCACGCCCTCTGCCTCACATCGAAACATTGTACCGGTTCTACCCATACCAGTTTGAATTTCATCAAAGATTAAAGCAACCCCAAACTCATCACATATTTTTCTGACTTCTTTTAAATAACCTGCGGGTGGAAGGATAATACCTGCTTCTCCCTGAATTGGCTCTAATATAACAGCTGCTACCGTTTCTCCTACGGTTTGGAGATTTTTAATTGCTTTTCTCATATCTCCTGCATTACCATATTCTACATGTTGCACCTGTTGAACCATTGGAGCATAGGGAGCTCTGTAAGTACCTTTACCACCCATGGATACGGCACCCATAGATTTGCCATGAAAGGCACCCACAGTTGAGATGTACCATTTTCCACCGGTTGCAATTCTTGCTAGCTTTAATGCCATTTCAACTGCTTCTGCACCACCATTTGTAAAGAAACATTTCTCAAGATCACCTGGTGTAATATCCGAAACTGCTTTCGCCAAATATCCTCTAAGAGGATCTAATAGTTCCTGTGAATGTAGCGCTTGATGATCTAATTGAGCCTTAACAGTGTCAATAATCTCTGGATTTCTGTGACCACAGGTATAGATTCCGAAACCACCTAAACAATCAATAAACTCTTCGCCATATAAACCGGTACAATAAGCACCATAATCCTTCCATTCTACTACTGCCGCATTGGTTGATACTGATTTTCTATATTTTAACCAGCCTGGACTAACATAGGTTTCAAAATAATTCACTGTTTCTTCTGTAATTTCTTTCTTTTCTTCCTCTGTTAATTCATCACTATGTATAAATTTAATTACCTTATTCAATTCTTTTAAAATCGTCTCTTTATTATTCATAATAACCTCTTTCTGCATAATCAACTTGCTTGCAAGTTGATTACTGCGTAAATACGTCAGTTGAAAAACTTCTTTTTTCAACTTAGCTCCCATTGCATATCCAAAGCAATGCTTCGGATACTGCCTTAAATCAGGGTGTGAAATTGATCTTTATTTCACACTAGTTACTCATTTTATTTTGTAAATTCTGTCCATATTTCGCTATAAAGATCTACGGTTTTTCCAATATTTTGGACATAGAACCCTTTTGCGATTTCTTCTGATGGTATTGAGATTGCTTTATTGTTTTTATAAGCATCATCCATTAAGGCAACACCGGCTTTATTGGGATTTAAATAAGGAAATTCGCTTGAAATCTCTTTATTTACTTCTGCTTTTAAAACATAATCGATGAATTTATAAGCATTTTCTGCGTTTTTAGCATCTTTTGTAATACATAAGTTATCTAAGAATAAATACATACCTTTTTCAGGAAAAGCTACATCTAGGTTTTCATTTTCTTCTAATGCAATCGCTGCTTCACCACTCCATATAAGTCCAATTGCTGTTTCTTCCGTAATTAGAAGTGTTTTTGGAGAATCACTGTCGAGACTCTTAATATTTGGTTTCAAAGTAAGCATTTTTTCTTTTATTTCATCTAACTTAGTTTCATCTGTTTCGTTAAAACCATAACCCATACTCAAGGCGGTAACGCCAATGATGGCTCTAAAATCATCAAGCATTACAATTGAGTTGGCATAGGCTGGGTTAAATAATTCATCATAATTGGTAAAATCAGCACCCTCAGCAACCAGATTTTTATTATAGATTACAACTCCGGCTCCCCCCAAATATGGAACAGAATAGCTACTTCCTGGGTCATAACTTGGGTTTAAATAAGCAGCATCAATATTTCCTAAGTTCTGAAATTTAGTTTTGTCTAATTCCAACAACATATCTTGTGATATCATATTTTCAACCATATAATCACTTGGACACACAATATCATAAGTTCCAGGATTACTCCCCTGTACCTTAGCAAGCATCTCCTCATTATTTGAAAAAGTTTGCATTTTAACTTCAATACCCGTTTCTTTTTCAAACCCATCTAGTACAGAATCAGGGATATATTCCGTCCACATAAATAAATTTAAAGTACCATTTTCTTTCTTACTGCTGCAGCCGGTAACACTGAACAATACAACAAATATAACTGCCATTACTAATACATTTTTCATTCTCTTCATATATTTCTCTCCTTTTTATCAAATCAAATTGGCTGGTCTGTTTTGTATTACCTCCCTTGCTGCCGAATGCTTTATGCTGTTTTCTTCTTGTCACGTTGTGTAACTATCACCACTGCTATGGTAACAAGAAGCACAATCGTTGTCAGTGCATATACATCAGGGGTTACACCGGTTTTTGTTAATTCCATAACTTTTAATGGAAATGTATTGCTTCCCGGTCCGGTTGTAAAGAAACTTATAATGATATCATCTACCGATAAGGTAAATGCCAAAAATGCACCAGATATAACACCGGGCATAATGATTGGTAAGGTTACTGTGAAGAAAGTCTTTAATCGGTTTGCTCCTAGATCCATTGCTGCTTCTTCCACCGATTTGTCGAATCCGGCAAATCTGGCATTTACAGTAAATACTACAAAGGGAATGCTAAAGGTTGCATGAGCTATGATTAATGAGGTTAATCCCATTGGAATATTGGAAAGATTAAATATTGCAAGTAATGAAATACCCAACACAATCTCAGGAATTACAACAGGAATATAAAGTAGGGCATCAATGATCCCTTTGCCTTTAAACTTGTATTTTGACATGCCATAGGAAGCTAAAGTTCCGATTATTGTTGCAATCAAGGTACTGAAGGCTCCTACCAGTAAGGTATTACCATAGGCTTCTAACAAAGATTCATTTTCTAGTAGTTTACCGTACCATTCAAACGTGAATCCTTCGAATATAATATTCCTTTTTGAGTTATTAAAGGAATATACAACAATAACCCCAATTGGAAGGTATAAGAACAGATAAATCAGAGCAGTATATATCTTTGATAAAGATCTAGTCACTATTTTCTTCTGTTTTCTCATCTTACATCACCCCCAAATCTTCCATATCTCCACCACTCTTTTTATAAACGGTTACAATAACAAGAATTAAAAAGATTAGCAACATGGATAAGGATGCACCAAAAGGCCAATTATTGGCAGCTTTGAATTGATTCTCAATTAAATTACCAATGAGCTGTGATTTTCCTCCACCCATAATATCGGATACAAAGAAGTAGCCAAGAGATGGAATAAAAATCATAATAGAACCGGAAAAGACTCCCGGAAAAGTAAGCGGTAATGTAATATGAAGAAATGTTTTCACCGGATTTGCCCCTAAATCATTGGAGGCCTCTAGAAGGTTATCTTCTAATTTATCAATGGAAGCAAACAACGGAAGAATCATATAGGGAATCAAGGTATATACCATGCCAAGCAGAACTGCTCCTCGTGTATATAAGATTTCAATGGGTAAATCAACGAAACCAAGATCTACTAAAAAGGTATTTAATAAACCTGTTTTCCCAAGGATTGTCTTCCAGCCATTTAATCGAATTAAGGAATTCGTCCAAAATGGTACCATTAACATGATCATCATTATTGTTTTCTTTTTTCCTTTTGCTTTAGCCATAATAAAAGCAAAAGGATACCCCATTACAATACAAATTATTGTCGTAAAGAATGCAATAACAAATGAATTCGCATATATCTCCATGTAAGTTGGATTAAGTAAATTCTTATAATTATCAAAACTAAATTGGTAGATAACATGATAGCCATCCGTTGACATAAAACTTAAAAAGAAAACATAAAGCAGTGGTGCTGCTACGAGTAAAGTAAGCCAGATCACAACTGGGGATACTGTTACAAAAAGTGGTATTGTCTTGTTTCTTGTTTTGTGGCTTTTTTCCATTTATTCGCCCCCTAAGTTGACATTTTCTATTAAGGAATAAATTTGGTATCCTCTGGATTTGATGATTACTACATCATCTAGATTCCAATAGATGAAAACTACTGCACCCACTTTTGGAACATCATCAATATCCATTCTACTAATTTTTACAACCTGATTATTGGCTAACACAACATTACTCTTAATTACATTTCCAACATAGATTTGCTCTTTCACAATACCCTTTATCGTAAATCCTTCTATGGGCTCCCCAGAAAATAATACTTTCTCAGGTCTTATACTGATATTTACCATTTCTGATGGATTAAATGTGATATTCTCCTTTATCAATCCCCTTGCATTGCCAACCTCTAATCCGATATTAGCAATTCTTCCATTTATATCCGATATAACAGTTTCAAATATATTGGATTCACCAATGAAATCAGCAACAAATTTTGTAGCTGGTTTCTCATATACATTCTCAGGTGTGTCAAGTTGGTCCAAATAACCTTGGTTCATAATTGCGATTCTATCACTCATTGTTAATGCTTCTTCTTGATCATGTGTTACATATATAAAGGTAATACCCAATTTCTTCTGAAGATTTTTAAGTTCTAATTGCATTTCCTTTCGTAACTTTAAATCAAGTGCACCTAGCGGTTCATCTAATAACAATACTTTAGGCCTGTTAATTAATGCCCTTGCAATAGCAACTCTTTGCTTCTGTCCACCTGATAATTGGCTGGGAAAGCGTTTTTCAAAACCATTTAGCTGAACCAATTGAAGCATCTCTTCCACTCGTTCTTTTATATCTACTTTCTTCACTTTTTTCATTTTCAGACCATAAGCAATATTATTAAATATATTCATATGAGGAAATAATGCATAGCTTTGAAAAACTGTATTGACATTGCGTTCAAAAGGTTCTTTTTCTTCTACCCTTTCACCTTCTACTAATATCTGTCCCTCTGTTGGTTCTTCAAACCCACCTATCATTCTAAGAATTGTGGTCTTACCACATCCAGATGGGCCAAGCATTGTGAGAAATTCTCCCTCATAAATAATCAAGTTCAAATCGTGTACTACATGATTTTCTCCATAAGTTTTATTTACATCTTTTATTTCTACAATTGCTTTTCTCGGCAATTTGTTATTGCTATCACTCATATGTATCACTCCTATCTAATCAATATTAACTTAATATGTAACTATCCAGTTGTACCTTCTGAAAGTCACCTTGATTTTTTCTAAAAAAGTGAAGCCTTAAAAGTAAATCATATATTAATGGAAGAAGCCGACGTTTTTCACGCCGGCTTCTTTGCCATTATACTATATTTTATTGTAACTTTTGCAAAACACCTCGCGGTACTAGCGGCTGAATAGTTACATTTTATTTATCTTATATTGCATCAGTACCACGTTCACCCGTACGAATTCTCATTGCATCCTCTACATTTTTAATAATTACTTTACCATCACCAACGGTTCCTGTTGACACTTGTTCTCTAATATCAAAAAGAATATCTTCTAGCACTTCATCCTTTATAATAACTTCAACTTTTATTTTAGGGATTAAATTTATATTTGTTCTAAGTCCCTTAAAATCAGAAGACCCTGTATCACCCCGTTGAATACCACACCCCATTACACTCATTACTGACATACCACCGCAATTTCTTTTTTGCAGGATATTCTTTACTACCTCTAATTTTTCAGGTTTGATATACATTGAAATCTCTTTCATACTTTTTTTCCTCCTTTTGGATAATAATATAAAAAAAAGCGCCTAAGTAATTTACACAGATTGAACTGCTTCTTCTACTTAAACGCCTTTGTTTATATTTATTATAAATCCAGGTTTCTTAACTCATTCTTTATGACAGCAATCATATCACTTGTGCGTTATATTGTCAATTATAATTTTAAAAAACTTTAATTCCATGTGAAAGTAATAATGAATTTTAATAATTCTTCTCCATAATTAGAATATCTATGCTCGGAATAAGTTGGAAATCTTATGGAATTTCCCTCTATAATTTCGTAAATTTTCTCTTCTACCTCTAATAGCAATACTCCAGAAAAAACAGTTAAATATTCATACGTATTTTCCCCATGTCCCTCGGATTTGTAACTTGCTCCCTTGTTTATCTCCATCATATAGATTTCAAAAGTTCGATCTTCCTCATATGGAAAATACTCATAAACACAGTATTCTCCCTCAATACTCTTTGAAGGAACTAGTTCAGCTTTATCAACTAAAATTGCATCTGTTTTTAATGCGCTGATTAAGGAAGTGAAAGAAACCCTTAATCCACTTACGATTTTTCCTAATGTTTCTACAGTCGGATTGGATTCACCTCTTTCGATTTGCCCCAGCATACTTTTGCTGATTCCGGTCTGCTCCGAAACGTCATCTAAACTCATTTTTCTTGATTTTCTGATTCGTTTGAGATTTCTTGCAATATTTTTAGTTATATATTCCATATTTAACCCTCCTATCTACGACTTGATCGCAGATGTAAACAAGATGAATTCAAGGGTTGAAAGTGATTTTTTTTCAACCTTATCCCCCTCGCAAACTTTCACCTTGTGCGCTTTAACGTACAAAATACTTTTTATTTATTATAACAACTTTTTATAATAATGCAACAGTCTGAAATAACTTTGTACTAAATCAGAAATAACTTTGTACTAAATAATACTTAATAATACTTATAAATACTAAGTACTAATTCGTATCAACTTTACTATCCTGTTATATTATTGTGCCAAAATTTTGTCGATTTATAACAGATTAGCACTTGGCATTCTTCTACTAATTATGGTACAATAAACGATGAAAACTTAGGAACCTGATTAAAGCACGATTAGTTTAAGAAAGAAGACTGAAATGACCATGCAGAATGATTTTACGAAAGGAAGCGTAGTTCACAATATATTAAGACTGGCGTTTCCCATGACACTAGCACAAATAATTAATGTTCTTTACAACATTGTAGATAGAATTTATATAGGTCGAATACCTAACAATGCTACATTATCGCTGATAGGTCTAGGTTTAACTCTTCCTATCATCACAATAGTTATTGCATTCTCTAATCTTTTCGGTATGGGAGGTGCCCCTTTATGTTCCATTGCCAGGGGCCATGGAGATGACAAGGAAGCAGAGCGAATTATGGGAAATTCCTTTGTATTATTATTAATCTCCGGAGTTTTATTGACCATACTTGGGCTCATTTTCAAAAAACAGTTGTTATATTTATTTGGAGCCAGTACTGCTACCTTTTCTTATGCAAATGATTATATAACCATTTATCTTTTAGGAAGTATATTTGTCATGATTGGACTTGGTATGAATGGTTTCATAAATGCCCAGGGATTTGGTAAAATCGGAATGATGACAGTGTTACTGGGAGCAGTGGCAAATATTATACTGGATCCAATTTTTATATTTGTATTAGCTATGGGAGTAAAAGGTGCCGCCATTGCTACTGTGATTTCACAATTTTTATCCGCTTTATGGACCTTATCCTTTTTGACAGGAAAGAATACAATATTAAAATTGAGATTTAGTAATTTTAAGCTAAAAAGTAGTAGAGTAAAGAGAATTACCATTTTAGGATTGTCTGGCTTTATTATGTCCGTAACAAACGGTGCTGTCCAGATAATGTGTAATGCAAGCCTTCAATTCTATGGTGGTGATCTTTATGTCGGTGTCATGACAGTTATTAATTCAATTAGAGAAGTAATTTCTATGCCCGTAACTGGCTTGACCAATGGGTCGCAACCAATTATAGGATACAATTATGGAGCAGGCGCTTTTGGACGAGTGCGTACCGCTATCAAATTCATGTCTATCGTCTGTATCTCCTATACCGTAATTGCTTGGATAATCCTAAATATGTTTCCACATTTTTTTATACAGATCTTTAATAGCGATCCCGAATTAATACGCGTAGGGCTACCTTCCTTGAAAATATATTTCTTTGGATTTTTCATGATGTCTTTACAGTTTGCCGGCCAGTCCGTCTTCGTTGCTCTCGGAAAATCAAAGCAAGCAGTATTTTTCTCACTGCTACGAAAAATCTTCATAGTAATACCACTAACTCTTCTTTTACCAAAACTATTCAATCTAGGTATCACAGGTATCTTCTTAGCCGAACCGATTTCAAACTTTATAGGCGGAACCGCCTGCTTTGTAACAATGTTGATAACCGTTAATCCTGAATTAAAATTACCTAATAGGAAATAGGCTATTGTAATACTGATTTCATCATTTCACCTTCTCTACTCTATTTATATTTTATATCATCCTATAAACTGATTTTCAATGTAACTACACTATTATATAGAATTACAAAAAATAATAAACACATAATCACTCTAAGAAAGGATTCAACAAATCCACCGGTTCTAATATTAATGAGAGGAATTTTAATTTTTACATTAGTGACAGGAGAGAATAAAGCAACTCCGTTATTGGTTAACATATCTAGTATGATATGACTTAACATACCAAGTGAGACACCAAGTAAAAATTTAGATATACTGATTTGTAGTACCAATGGTATTCCTGGTAATAGATTTAAGGAACATTGCCATAAAATAGTAGTAAGGACTGCCCAAGTAATTAACGAGTGTGCAATGCCCCTATGACTCAAATCTTTGTCTAGATTCTTAAAGAACTTTTTTGCTCTACCTGGCAATATGTATGATAACAATTTAATAATTAGCCTAACGAAATATATAGGCCAAGAGATAAACCAAAGTGATCTACCTATGGTACTTTCTTTTTTGTCAATATCCGGCAATAAACTTCCCAATATAGATCCACATACCAAGGAAGCAAAACATATTCCTGTTATCATCAAATCATCGGTATAAAAAAATCTGCTAATTACTATACCGGTAAGAGCTCCACCGACTTTATGAGTTCGACCCATCATATAAAATAACTCCTCTACTATTAAACATATTTTACTTATATAGTATATATTTTATACTTACATTACATTAATATCAAGACACACTAAATGTAATACGCAAATATATATAAACACATTTTGGTAATAATAAATGCTTAAATTTAACTACTATAAATAAAAGGTTGTAGTTTGTGAACTGACACCCAACTAAATTACTCGCAATATTTCAGTAAATGTTTTATAATCAAGTTAGAAATATCAAAGGACAGTGAAGATGTCGATTGATTACCATTCAGTGAGAAAATATGAAAATAGTTATCCTACAACTTGCCGGTAGAGGATAGCTATTTTTTTGTTATCATTTTGATTATTACTATAATCAAGGTGACAAGTGCAATGAATTTTGCTACACTTATTAAAACCTAATCCCCTTCTTCATATGAAGACACGGAAGCTAAAGCATCCGCGATAGACAAAACGAATATATCTGCATCGCTATTCATTCCACCACTTAAATTGGGCTTTTGGCACCCTAACCATACAACTTTATTCATTCAACCCCCTCAAAAGACCTTTTCAGTCCCCTCTAAATTGAGCTTTTGACTTTTTTAAGACTAGTTTCTCTTACTTTCTTACGTAATCCCAATACAAGGCCGGGCGAAACGGAGAGTTCATCTATACCCATACTTAAAAATGTTTCTGTCAAAGTTAAGTCAGATGCCAATTCACCACATACACCAATCCATATGCCGTTTTTGTGTGCATTATCAGCTGCATACTGAATCATTCTTATAATAGCTAAATGATGTGGATTATAAAATTTCTCAAGTCTTGGATTCTGTCGGTCAATGGCTAACGTATATTGAGTAAGGTCATTGGTTCCAACACTAAAGAAATCAACTTCTTTTGCCAATAAGTCGCTAATCATTACAGCGGCTGGAGTCTCTATCATAATTCCCAATTCAAGGTTTGGATTAAATTCGATTCCCATAGTACTAAGCTCATCTTTTACTTCCTTTATGATGTCTTTAATCTCTAGAACTTCTTCTACTGAGATAATCATTGGAAACATAATTGATATATTGCCATAAGCAGATGCACGGTATAATGCACGAAGTTGTGTTTTAAACACATCCTTTTGCATTAAGCATATTCGAATAGCTCGGTATCCTAATGCCGGGTTCTCTTCTTTTGAAAGATTAAAATAATCTACCTGTTTATCAGCCCCAATATCCAAGGTTCGAATGATTACTTTTTTACCAGCCATACTTTCTGCTACATATTTATAAATTGAAAATTGTTCCTCCTCCGTTGGAAATGTCGTTTTCTCTAAATACAAAAATTCGCTTCGGAATAAGCCAATTCCTCCAGCATCATTTTTTAATACATTTCCTATATCCGTCGAATTACCAATATTCGAATAGATATGAATAGTTTGACCATCCATTGTTATATTTTCTTTTCCTTTTAATTCCTGTAAAAGGGATTTCTGTTCTTCATCCTGTCGTTTCTTTTCTGTCATTTCTTCCAGAATCGCATTCCTAGGTTCAATATATATGGTACCTGTAAATCCATCCACAATAGCGAATTTTCCATCATAATCTTCCTTTAATTCATTCCCAATACTGACAATAGCCGGGATATTCATATTACGTGCTAAAATCGCTGTATGGGAATTAACAGAACCCTGCCTGGTAATAAAGGATAATACATAGTTTTTATCAAGCTGAAGGGTTTCGCTGGGTGCTAAATCATCGGCAGCAATAATAACCGGTTCCATTAATTTGAAACTATTTTCATCCTCTTTCAGAAGTACACGAATAATACGCTCGGAGATATCCTTAACATCCGCGGCACGCGCTCTCATATATTCATCTTCCATGGTGGAAAAAATATTTGAAAAATTATCTCCTGTAACACCAACGGCATATTCTGCATTTACACTTTGTGTTACTATGACATTTTTTACGGAATCTAAGTAATCTAGATCCTCTAACATCATTTGATGGACCTGAATAATCTTGGCATTGGCTTCGCCAACCTCAGATAATGCTTTATCATAAAGTTCTTCTAATTGCTTTATTGCTGTTTGCCTTGCATCCTCAAAGCGTTCTATTTCTATTTCAGGTTTTTCAACTTTATTGCGTTTAATAATCCCTTTTACTTTTCTATAAAATAGTAGTTTACCGATTGCAATTCCACCAAATACACTTTTCCCATTTAATACAATCATAAGTGGCTCCTTACTTTATAAGTTATCTTCCATAAAATGCAGCATAGATTCATATGCAGCTTCTTCATCTTCACCCTCTATTGTAACAGTAACTGTATCTGCATTCTTCACTCCTAAACTCATAAGAGCAAATAATCTTTTTGCATCTACATTTTTTTCTCCCTTTTGAATGGTAATGGAAGAACTATAATTTGCTGCTACCTTAACGAGTAACCCTGCGGGTCTTGCATGAATTCCAAGCTGATCTTTAATAATATAGCTAAATTTTTTCATTATAAAACCTCCCTTACAATTACTTTATTTGATAATCGTAATTAATACATCTTGCTCTTTTATTATATCTTTACCTACTGCCGTTATTTGCTTGAAATCCTGAGAATTCGTAATAACAACCGGCGTAATCAATCGATATCCTTCACCTTTTATGAGATCCATATCAAACTCAACCAATAAGTCTCCAACTTCAACTTCATCTCCATCTTTCACATAAGTGGTATAGTATTTTCCTTTTAATTCAACAGTATCTAGACCTATATGGATAAGAATTTCAATTCCATCATCTGATGTTAATCCTATAGCATGTTTAGTTTCAAAAACGGTAGCGATTTTACCTTTTATTGGAGAGACCGCCCGTCCCTTACTAGGTTCTATTGCGATACCCTGTCCTAACATACCGCTGGAAAATACTCCATCTCCTACCTCTTCTAATACAACTGCTTTCCCTTCTATTGGCGAAAGAATCATACTGTCAGATATTTCATTTCTTTCTAATACCGTGTTTGATACTTGTGTTTGTTTTGATTTCGATACTTGTTTTGATTTCGACACTTGTTTTGATACCGGTGCTTGTTTTGAGGCAGTCGTTTCCATAGATTCATTTGTTTTTAAAACACTATCTGTTAAATAATCGTCCAGATTGGATTTTATAACGGTAACTCGCGGTCCATAGATAACCTGCACTCCATTACCTTTTTTAATAACACCTGCTGCACCGCTTTTCTTTAAATCTGCTTCATTTATTGTATTTGAGTTATAGACCGTAATACGTAATCTCGTAGCACAACAATCAACATCGCTTATATTATCACTTCCTCCTAACCCACTCACAATTAGGGAAGAAATTTCATCTACATTGTTAACATTTCCTACTTTATTCTCTTTTGCCGCGTTCACATCTGCCCGTGTGTACAATTTAACTTCCTTTTCATCTTCTTCCCGGCCAGGAGTTTTAAAATCAAATCTAAGGATCAAAAACTTAAATAAGAAATAATATATTATAAAATATACAATACCAACCAAAACAATACTAAACCAATTTGTCTTTGCATTTCCTTGAAGTATTCCAAATAAAAACATGTCAATAAAGCCACCTGAGAAGGTCATACCAACACCAACACCTAAAATATGCATTAACATATAGGCTGCTCCTGCAAAGATACAGTGTATTACATATAAAATAGGTGCTACAAAAAGAAAAGTAAATTCAATTGGTTCGGTGATGCCGGTTAATACAGAAGTCAATGCTGCTGAAAGTAATAATCCACCAACTACTTTTCTTTTATTTTCCTTCGCACAATGATACATAGCCAAAGCTGCGCCGGGTAATCCAAATATCATTAAGGGAAATTTGCCTGACATAAATCTTGTAGCTTCAACATTAAAATGAACAATATCCTTTGCACCTAATTCTGCAAAGAAAATATTTTGTGCCCCTTCAATTAATTGACCGTCTACCATAGCAGTACCACCAACAGCAGTCTGCCAGAAAGGCAAATAAAATACATGGTGTAAACCAAATGGTATTAAGGCTCTTTCCATAATGCCATATAACATAGTACCTGCATATCCAGAGTTGCGAACCAAATTACCTACAGAATAGATTCCATTCTGAACAACAGGCCAAATGTAGAACATTAATATTCCTACAAATAAATATACGACGGATGAAATAATTGGAATAAATCTGGTTCCGCCAAAAAACGATAAAACTTGTGGCAGTACAATCTTATAATAACGATTGTGTAAAGCTGCTACACCCAGACCAACAATGATACCTCCAAATACACCCATCTGCAAGGATTGAATACCAAGTACAGAAGCGGTCGAACCTGCTAACATGGCCTCTGTTCCACCGTTAATAGTAATCATAGCACCAACCGATGCATGCATAACGAAAAAAGCAATTGCACCTGCTAAGGCTGCTACTTCTTTTTCTTTTTTTGCCATACCAATTGCAACTCCCATTGCAAATATTAATGGTAAATTATCAAATACAATGGCTCCAGCAGCCTTTAATACAGAGAGGATTGCATATGCGAAAGTGCCCGGGCCAAGTATAGATACTAAGTTGTAGGTTTCTAACATGGTTTCATTTGTAAATGATCCCCCTATTCCCAAAAACAAACCTGCTACCGGTAGGATAGCGATAGGAAGCATAAAGGACCTTCCAACTCGTTGCAAAATTCCAAACATCTTGTCTTTCATAACTAACTTCCTCCTAAATCTTATTGTTCCATAGTGTAAAATATTATTTTAAATATTAACCTAAAAATTTGCACAATCTATTAAAACTCATAATAATGTTTATTGTAATATAAAAAAGGCTTAATTATTCCTAATCAAGCCTTTCATTACAAGTATTATATATTATTGACATAGTTCCCATTTTTCATAAGCCGATTCTAGTTCTTTCTCTATCTTCTCCTTCTCTTGAAATAATTCTCTAAGGTAGTCATCATCTGAGTTGTATAAATTCATTAATTCTTCTACTGATTTCATCTTTTCTTCCATTACCTCAATCTCTTTTTCAATCAACTCTATTTTTTTGCTTGAAGAATTCGGCTTAATTACTGGTTTGTCTACAGTCTTTTGTGTATTCTTCACGAACTTATTTTTGGATTCTTTTCCTCCATTTACAGGTAACACCGGTCTCTTTTCATTAGCCTTTTGATATTCTTCGAGATAATAGGTATAATCACCAGGATAGATATTAATTTTCTTGTCTTCAATTGCCAAGATCTTATCAGCTACTTTATTAATAAAATAACGGTCATGGGATACAAAAATCAGTGTTCCCTCATACTCAGATAATGTTTCCTCGAGAACTTCTCTTGAATCGATATCCAGATGATTGGTAGGTTCGTCCAAAATCATGACATTTACTCGATCAAAGGTCAAAGAACATAATCTGAGCCTGCTTTTCTCCCCACCTGATAAAAATTTGATTTTCTTATTAACATCTTCTTTTAGGAACAATACCCTTGCTAATTGGGATCTGGCTGTTTCATAAGTAATGTTATGCAAGCGAGAAAAATACTCTAATATGGTTAGTTCTTCATCCTCATAAATAACATGTTGAGCTAAATACCCGATTTTAACTTGTGCTCCAATCTTAGTGATACCTGAATCAGGCTTCTCTTCTCCTAAAATCATCTTAAGTAGAGTTGATTTACCACTCCCATTTTTACCAATAATACAAGCACTATCTTGATAGAAAACATTGAGATTTACATCTTGCAATAATATCTTATCTCCAAAACTCTTATTAATATTTTCTGTTGCAAGAACTATTTTTCCTGTTCTGTCAACATTGTCCTGATTAAAGCGTACTTTTCTTTTATTTATCACCGGTCTGCTGAGTTTATCAATTTTCTCAAGACGCTTTTCTAATTCTTTTGCTCTTTTAAACATTTTATCGCTATCCCGCATTTCACCCCAGATTCGGTATCTCTCAATTTGTCTCTCCATCTGATCAATTTTTTTCTGCTGGTTTTGATAGTTTTTATATTCAATAAGGAATCTTCGCTCTTTTTCAATTACATAATAACTGTAATTGCCCAAATATATATTTGCATGATTGAATTCCAATTCTATTATTTTATCTACTACACTATCCAAGAAATATCTATCATGGGAAATGATGAGTACAGAGCCTTTATATTCCTTTAAGAAGCCCTCTAACCATTCAATTGTTTCTAAGTCCAAATGATTGGTGGGTTCATCAAGGAGAAGAATATCCGGTTCTTCTAATAATATCTTAGCAAGAATTACTCTTGTTCTTTCTCCTCCGCTTAGTTGATTAAAAGGCATATCTTTTAAAATGTCTGATATTTGAAGCCCTTCTGTTATTTTATTGATTTTGGTTTCTAGATCATATCCACCGTTTAACTCATACTGATCTGTTAATTTTCCATAATTTGTGATAGCTTTCTCAAGTGCATTTCCTTCTAACTGCCCAAAGGAATTCTCCAATTCTTTCATTTGTCTTTTGATGGCAAATGTATTCTCAAATGCTAATCGAATGACATCTATTGTCTTCGTATCTTTTTCATACACAGGTATTTGGTTAAGGTAACCCGCCTTACTATCTTTGCGGAGGTTGATAGCTCCATCCTGATAATCCTCAATTTCCATAATGATCTTCATGATCGTCGTTTTACCACATCCATTCTGCCCGATTAATCCGATTCTTTCTCCAGATTTAACTTCAAAAGTTATATTTTCAAATATTTTATTTGCTCCATAATATTTTGTTAAATTGTTTATACTAAGTTCTATCATATTTAGCCCTCCTGTCTGCGACTTGCTCGCAGACGTAAATTCAAGGGTTGAAAGTGATTTTCTTTCAACCTTTCAAACATGCCGGGGCGGCT
>CAUQEW010000052.1:0-20301 GCA_963517115.1 uncultured Lachnospiraceae bacterium
TCTACAAAGGACATGCCGCCGGAAGGCAAGGTAGACAAAATGAATATATATGTACGGTTAGGGTGTCAAAACAACCATTTTATTTCTTTCAAAATGAGCTATTTTAAGGTTATGAAGTCCAAACAGATAAACAATCAATCTTTTTGTAATAAAAACTATAGCTAGACTCATTGAGATCACCCTTTTTATCACCCTTTTAGCATTTATAGCACCTATCTTAAATGAATACCAGATTTTTGAGCGCACTAAGCCCTTTACAGGAATATCGTCCACATCATATTTTCTTCGCAATACAGATGGGATACCTTCTACGCCGTTTCGTTTTTTGGATAATAGTTTGTATTCCTCTGTTGATAGTTTTATCAAATAACTTGCTCTTTGTATCATTTTTGTGGATACAATTACAAAAGCAGATTCTGTTTGCATGGTTGCACCACAATCTTCCAGGTGCGAACAATTTTCACATTGCGACTTATCAAAGTTTGCGCGGTACATTTCTGTTGCTTTATGATAAGTGGTTTTATATGGTTTGTTTCCACTTGGACATATTAAGACTTCACGTTTTTCTATATCAATTTGAAAACCTGAAAATATTACGTTTGGTATTTTCCCTGTTAATGCAGTTGTTATCAATTTAATATTATGGTTTTTTGCTAGTTCGGAATTTTCTGCACTTGCATATCCGCCATCTGCAATCAAGGTTAACTCACTTTCCTGTAAACCCAACTTTTCTATTGTTTCTCTGCAAAATGCTGTATCCGTATGGCTATTTACTTGATAATCATACGAAGTGATGATAGCTCCTTTTTCATCAAATGTTTCCACAAAGTTTCCAACATAACCTATATGACTATGTCTGGCTTTACTACGGTAAGTTGCATCTGGGTCAGAAGGATTGTGTAAACTATCAGGCGATATGTTTTTCTTATCCTTCGGTATTATTTTACCATCCGAATTTTTATCGGCCTGCTCATAAAGAACTCGTAGTAATAGTTGATATTCAAGCAAATCAAAGAAGACTTCTCCTAGTTCTTCTACCAATTTGGCAGCGTCCTCTATAACTAACTCAAGTCTTGTGGATATATCTTCGTTTCTACGATGATATATAAAGTCATTGCAGTCATCCGCTTCAAGATAGTGTTCCATATCTTTTAGATACTGATCTTCGCCGGTGCGATGTACTGCTTTTACCATATTTGCTACACAAGTATAGAGAATTTCCAAACGTGACATTTTCTTACAGCTTGATGATATCATAACGCTATCCATGCGTTTTAGAGTAGGATTTATATTCATGAAGTTAGCAAAGATTTGAGCCATAGCTTCCATTTCTTGATGTAAAAGGTCCTCACCAGTTTTAAGGGTATGAAGATAATTACGTTCACGAAAGCGGCTAAAAGTGCGGTCGCTAAAAGGTTGCTCTGTAAAACTAGTGGTATGGAGGGCATATTGATAACGAACATCGCAAAGGATACAAGCAAATAATTCATCATCAGTCAGGTTAAACATTTCTTTTAGCATGAGAGCAGCAACAACGGTATTGACTGGATTATTTGGGCGAGATGCTTTTTTATCACTATAAAGAATAGCAAATCGCTGTTCATTGATTGCAGGGAAAATATTATCTGCAAAAGCTTTTGCCCATGTATTAAGAACAATTTTTTTTGTTCGTTCATTCAGAGAGTAAAAACTATCATCTATGGTATATTGTTGGGATTCATTAGTGCTAAAAGCCATCTTATCATACCTTCCTCATACGTTTTTTATAAATATATTTTATCATATAATGATGATAAATGGTAGAAATTATGGAGCTAAACACTTTTGACACCCTAACCATGTACCGCTATTCATTAAGCAACATAATAGGGCTTTCGTCACCCGAACCATACAGCTTTATTCATTCAGTCAGTTCTCTTCTATTATCTGATATATTTTTTTCATATCCAAGTGTTTTCTTAACATATCTGCGAGCATATCATATTGTTTTTCCTTGTATTTTCCATAATCCATAACCAATGATTGTTCGAGAGTAATTCCTTTTTCTTTTGCAAGAGAAAGAATCAAATTCTTTGCCACCTGCTCCTTATCAAAGATTCCGTGAACATACGTGCCATATACATTACCTGAAAATGCACCGTCTACTTTTGACTCATTCTCTATAAAATTCTTGATTTCTGCCAGTGGGGACAATTTTTCATTTAATTCTGTGATGCCCATATGAATCTCATAACCTTCCAATTCCACATCCGAAAGTTCTTTTAAGATTCCTTCGACTTGTCCGAAACTTCCTACTACTCTTGTTCTTATCTTTTCTCCTTGAAATACAGTCTTCATAGGTAATAACGCCAAACCTTTTATAAAACCGCCTTCTTCCATATTCTCTGGATCACTGATAGTTTCTCCCAACATCTGAAATCCACCACAGACACCAAAGATAACTTTACCTGCAGCTGCCGCCTTTAATATGGAAGCCTCGAGTCCTATTTGTCTCAACCACTGTAAGTCTTTCATAGTATTTTTGGTACCCGGAAGAATAATCATATCCGGATTTTTTAATTCCGATACTGATTTTACATATCGAAGGGATACACCCTCCATACTTTCTAAGATATTAAAATCAGTAAAGTTAGAGATGCGAGGCAAACGAATTACTGCAATATCAATCAAACCAACATCTTGCTTTCCCATAAAACGATCAGTAAGACTATCTTCATCTTCTAGATCTATGGTCATATAAGGAGTAACTCCTATCACCGGAATCTTTGTCTTCTCTTCTAACATGACGACCCCCGGGTCCAAGATAGATTTATCACCTCGGAACTTATTAATGATAAGTCCCTTCACCATATCCTTTTCATCCTCTTCAAGGAGCATTATCGTGCCGATTAATTGGGCAAACACGCCACCACGATCAATATCGCCAATTAACAGAACGGGCGCCTTTGCCATTTTTGCCATTCCCATATTTACGATATCTTCTGATTTTAAGTTGATTTCTGCAGGGCTTCCGGCTCCTTCAATCACAATAATATCATATTCCTCCGCTAATTTATTATATGCTTTCATTATTGCAGGAACTAATTGCTTTTTATATTTAAAATAATCCTTTGCGCTCATGTTACCAAGTACTTCTCCGTTGACAATCACTTGAGACCCGATGTCATTGGTCGGTTTTAGTAGAATAGGATTCATCAATACCGATGGTTTTATCCCTGCTGCCTCTGCCTGCATAACCTGAGCTCGTCCCATCTCAAGTCCTTCTTCTGTAATGAAAGAATTAAGTGCCATGTTTTGAGATTTGAATGGTGCCGTTTTGAAACCATCTTGTTTGAATATTCTGCATAAACCTGCCGTAATTAAGCTTTTTCCAGCGCTTGACATTGTTCCTTGAATCATAATTGCTTTTGCCATCACTGACACCTCCTAATTACTTCTATTAGCTGTTTATTCTCCTCATGAGTTTTTACAGCTATTCGATAATACCCTTCACCTAATCCTTCATAATTGCTACAATCACGTATGAGAATACCTTTGCCATAACATCTCTCATATAAACCTTTATCCGTATGAAAAAAGATATAATTGGCCATCGAACTAAAAGTTATAATATTTAATTTTCCTAATTCATCTATTAGAAAAGTTCTTTCTTGTTTAAGTATTTCCTTAGACTTCTTCACATAATTTATTTCCTTTAAAGCTGCAACACCTGCCATCTGCGCGGGTATCGACACACTCCACGGCTGGGAAACTTCTTTCATCTTCTGAATTAATTCTGAATTACTGCTAATTCCATATCCAAGTCTCAACCCTGGCATGGCATACAATTTAGTAAAAGCCTTTAAAAGGAATAAATTTTTGCTATTTTTACACTGATTTTTTATACTATAATCTTTGGTCTCATTTATAAAATCAATAAAACATTCGTCCACAATAAGTAAACAATCTTGTTTCTCACATTCATGAAGAATTTCTTCTAGGAATTCTGGTTCAATTAACGTGCCAGTAGGGTTATTGGGATTACACAAAAAAACAATATCTACTTCCCCATTAATCCGCTCCAAGAAATCCTCTTTCAGAAGGAAACCATCTTCTTCTTTCATATAATGATAGTTTATTTCACAATCTATCATATGTAAAGCTTGCTCGTATTCATGGAACGAGGGTACCGGTAAAAGTGCCTTCTTCGGGCGTTTCGCAAGCACTAAATTAAAAATAAGCTCAGCTGCTCCGTTCCCACATAGTATTTGTTCTATCGGAATCCCTTCAGCTTGTGATAGTGCCTCTCTAAGCTCAAGACACTTGGCGTCCGGATATTGATAGGAAAGAGCTGCTCCTTCACTGGCTGCTAAAACCACACTCTTTGGAATTCCCATTAAATTTATATTAGCAGAAAAATCCAACCTGTTCTTATGATTATAAATGTCACCGCCGTGTTGATACATGATTATCTTCCTTCCTTGATCAAAAACCATATTGATGCTTTCATGGTACAAAAGAGAATCATTCCAAGAATTGCTGTAATATAAAGGAGATGATTCGCTTTTCTAATATCTTCACATTCGATTGGTCTAATATCATCCCCAATAGTTTTTTTATGATGTAATTCTCCAAAATAATAAGCATCTCCTGCTAGCTGTACTTCCAAAGCACCTGCAACAACCGCCTCTGTATGTGCTGAATTCGGACTTGCATGATTGTATCGATCCCTACGGTAGATTTTCCAAGCATTCTCAGTATTAAACTTAGGAAAAGCTGTACTGATTATCATAAGATAGGCAGATATTCTTGCCGGAATATAATTTAACACGTCATCCATTTTTGCTGCAAATCTACCAAAATATAGATACTTCTCATTTTTATAACCAACCATGGAATCCATAGTATTGATTGCTTTATAAAAAAATCCGAAGCCGGCACCGCCAAGTGCCATATACAACATTGGTGCTATACTACCATCAGAAGTATTTTCTGCAACTGTTTCTACCGCTGCTTTAATTATTCCCTTATCAGTTAATCTTTTGGTATCTCTTCCTACAATCATGGATACTGCAGTTCTACTAGCTTCTACATCACCTTTTTTAAGTGCTTCATATACTTTCATGCTTTCCACTTTTAATGATTTTGTGGCTAATAATTGATAGCATAGCATACTTTCACACAATAGTCCCACATAATAATTCCACTGATATAAAATAGATAAAAGAATTACCGGTATTACTGTCGATAATCCGGCTACAATTACTACTAACATTATTCCAGCCACCAATTCGCCTAGTTTCGTTTCTGGAAAAAAGCGGGTAAGCTGTTTTTCAGTTAGACTAATTAATTTCCCAATCAGTCGAATCGGATGCCAAAACCAATGAGGATCACCTAAAATGAAATCCAGTATAAAGCCAATACATAAAGCAATTAATGAAGCGTACATATATTTGTTATCCTTTCTTCCATTTCCTCTATCTCAACAATATAACCATTCCCATTCTCTACCTGCCAATGATAATAATCTTTATGAGGATCGGAACAACAATCTAAGATGCTCATAATTGTACCACCATGAACTACCATGGCTACGAATTCATATTTCTTGCAAATACTTTCTTCTGCCATCTTCCAAAAAGCAGCCACACAACGATTCTTAAAATCTTCTGGGTTTTCTCCATTGGGGAATGGAATCCTTCCTCCACTTTCAATCCATGCCTGATATTCTGGGTTATCCGATAATTCCATGTAATTCTTATTTTCAAAATCACCAAAATTACATTCTTTAAAGTCTTCATACAAAATCGGTGGTTGTTCCGGATATATCAATTTAGCTGTCTCAACACACCGTTTTAATGGACTTGCAAATACAGCGTTTACTCTGGGGTAATCCAAGCTTCGTAAACTTAGTTTTCCTTCTTCACATAAAGGCTCATCGGTTACTCCTATATACCTCTTTGACAAATTCCCATAGGTTGAAAAATGACGTACCATAACAATCTTAAGCATGTTTTATCACCACACCTATTCCACACATCACTCGATGAACTTCTTCTGCTCTTGCAGCAATACGACAACATACTCTTCCAACTGTTTCTCGGTATTCACGGTCAAAAGCCTCCATAGGAACAATTCCACAGCCTAGTTCATTTACTATAATCACAAGAGTTGGATTCTTTTTTATCACTTGATCTACCAGATCATATACATCTTGCTCTTCTTCTAACATCCTTCTTATCCATAAATGGAAATGATCGATGAGGGGTGCCTTTAGTAATTGATCCCATTCACAAGTTGAACCGTCAATCATATTTTCTGCTTTTATATTAGTCACCTTTTGTGTATATTCTAGCTTACCTTGATATGCTCCACCTGAAATTAACCACATATTTTCTCCCCCACAATTACGCATATCGCCATTGTCAGTTCACATACCTGTAAGAAATAGCCTGCTAAATCTCCGGTAATTCCTCCAAATTGTTTATAGGACATATACCGATAATAGACGAATACCACCAAGGCACTGATGACACAAATTAATCCAAGCCTTAGATTAAGTCCTATCATCAATACCACACAGATAATTATGTATACTAACATGCTATTACGTGTCACTTGTCTTTTGGCTCTATTAGAAAACATAGTTACTAATCCACTTTCTTTCGCTAAAGGGAAAGTAACCACCGCCAGTCCACTCAAGGCTCTTGATAAGACAAAGCCAACAGATAGTATAGAAATTGTAGAAGGGGTCACATCATACCAGATACCAAACGTCAATAAATAATAACCAACGCAGATAATGACAGCAAAGGCTCCTGCATGAGGATCTTTTAATATTTCTAACTTTTTCTCTTGAGTCTGATAAGAGCTTAAAGCATCTGCGGTATCCAATAAACCGTCCATATGTATTCCCCCGGTAATAATTAGAGGGATAAGAATCATAACGATAGTAAGGAAAACTTGACTCATTAAAAGACTGTGACTAAAATACCCCCATAGAGATACAACGCCTCCTATCACAACACCGATCAATGGAAAGAAGCACATAACATATTTCATATTCTCTTTTGTCCATTCAACTTTTGGCATAGGAAGTTTTGAATACATGGAAAAGGCAATTATCAAGCTGTTTATTATTGGTTTCAACCTTATACCCTTCCTTTCTCTGATTCTATTTTCTTAAGCCTTATCTGCTCACTTGGGTGGGTGAAATAATTGGAATCCCATGAACCACTTCAATTACTTGGTCGGCTATGGAACTTATCCATTGATTTATTTCTCCCAATATTTTTAGATACTCCATAGTTTCAGAATCATACTGATTACCATCTTCAAATACATTGTTTGACACAATAATCAAATTATCAGCTTGTGAAATCAAGCTTTCTATTCCCAGTTTCACTGATACTAATGGATTTTTATCATTGAAAGCACTAGCATATATTCCCGTATCAGAGAACATCTCATTAGCCACAAGATTTGACATACATTCTAAGAGGACAGTTGTCTTAGGTGAAATTATTACATTCTCTAAATCGGTATAACACTCTTTCGTCGTAAAATGTTTTTCTTGCCGCATCTTCTGATGACGTTCCACTCTTTTTATACTTTCTTTATCAAAAGGCATCATAGTCGCTATATAAACTAATTGGGTCTCCTCGTATCCTACTGCCATACTTTCAGCATACTCAGATTTTCCACTTCCACTTCCGCCTATAATGACTGCTACCATAGTATACATCCTTTCCTACTCACAAAAAATCACCCTTTATAAAGGCGTATAAGCTTCCATAGCAATTTGTTCAAAAGTACTCATCTTAGAATATACTGCCAAGGCCAAATCTAATATTGGAAAGAGGGCAACTGCTCCGGTACCTTCTCCCAGACACATGCCACAAGTTAAATATGGCTTTAAACCGATTGTTTCTAGTAGAAGTCCTCCCGCTGCTTCTTCTGATACATGGGAAGGCAAGATATATTCCAGAACTTTTGGTTCGATCCGAATTGCAATCAAGGCAGCAACAGAAGAAATAAATCCATCCATAACTATAGGAACTTTAGCGGCCGCCCCACCAAGAAATACACCTACTAATCCCGCAATATCATAACCTCCCACTTTAGATAGTACATCAATAGGATCTTCTTTCTTAGGTCGATGTTTAATAATTGCTTGTTTTATAACATTTACCTTCTTTTGCAAACCGACATCAGATAAACCGGCTCCTCTTCCTGTAACAGTTTCAACAGACACCTCCAATAAGACAGTAGCAATTGCACTGCTCGTAGTGGTATTTCCAATTCCCATTTCACCCGTTGCAATAATTTGGTATCCTTTTTCTTTTAATTCATATACCATATCAATTCCAACTTCAATAGCAGCAATTGCTTGCACTCTCGTCATAGCTGGCTCATTCAACATGTTTTTGGTTCCATATGCAATTTTTCTTTTTTCTACTTTAGTATCCGTCATAATTCCAATATCAATTGGGAATACATCAACTCCCAACTGTTGTGCCATAATACATACACAGGAATTGGAATCTAAGAAATTCTCCGCTACAAGCGCTGTGATCTCACTTCCAGTCTGAGTCACTCCTTCTGCAACTACACCATTATCAGCACACATAATAACAAGAGCTTTTTTATCTAATTGTACCTCATGTGTATGGGTAATTCCAGCTATTTGAACGATTCCATCTTCTAATTTTCCAAGACTATGTAGTGGTTTTGCAATGCTATCCCATCGTTTCTTACATTGGTTCATCGCAAACGTATCGATTGGTTCAATTATTTGTAAAACATCATCTAATTTCATTCTAACTCCCGTCAGCGTGCTTTAGCACGCATACAAATCAAGATGTTGAAAAAAATATTTTATTTTTCAACCTACTCCCATCACGTGCTTTAGTCACATCTGAGCCCGATTTTCTATTTCTTCACACTTTTGTAAAAATCGATATGGAATATCGATATTAGAATAATAATACAAATGAGGAAATCCCGCTGCCAAATATTCGCCCCCATGAATACAGTTCCATTGTGTGTTCTTTATAGGCCTTTTTGCTGTAAAACTATCTCCACAGGTTGAACTTTCAAAATAGTGAAATTCATGTCCCTTAATATTTTCACCTTTACCTACTATCATTTGCTCTGTGTTCGCTGTCAATATAATATATCCAAACCGCTTTAACTGATTCGTTTTATAAACATCTCCATCAATGATTCCTACCATTGGGAATCTGCTTCCATACATATCTTCCATGGTACGATGTAGATACATAAATCCACCACACTCCGCCATGCAGGGGAGACCATGTAATAAAGCCGCTTTTATGCTCTCTCTCATGCTAAGATTCTGACTCAATTTTTCTGCATAAAGTTCCGGATATCCGCCGCCTAATAGCAACCCATCTATATTGCTTGGTAACTTTTCCTGATGAATTGGCGAAAATTCAACTAATTCTGCCCCCATCTTTCTTAAAAGTTCCAAATTATCTTCATAGTAAAAGCAAAAGGCTTCGTCTTTTGCAACTGCAATCTTTGGATTACCCTTTACTCTGGGTAATTTCGGTTCATGATATGAAATTTTAGTAGTATTTCTTGCTAATACTAATATATTATTAAGTTCAAGAGTTTCTTCAAATAGATTTGCTAACACGTTTAACTTCTCACGGAAACCATCAACCTCTTCCGGAGTAACAAGGCCTAAATGTCTACTTTCAATTACAAGTTCTTTTACTACCGGTACATATCCAAATACTTTTATGGATAGCCCTTGTTCTATTTGCTGCTTCATGTCATAGTATAAATTTTTCGACATTTGATTTAAAATAACTCCCTCGATACGACTGTCCTTTTGATAGTTCAGAAAGCCCTGAATAATTGGTAGGATAGAAAGACTCATACCATGACAGTTCACAATCAATATCACAGGAGTATCAGTCATTTTTGCTAACTCATAAGAAGATGCCTGCATAGAAGTTACACCTAAACCATCATAGTATCCCATAACCCCTTCAATGACAGAGATATCCATATCTTTTGCAGTACTTCCAAATAAATATCTTGTTATATCTTGATCCGTAAAAAAAGTATCTAAATTTTTAGATTTTGTTCCAATAACTTTAGAATGAAACATAGGATCAATATAATCGGGTCCACATTTAAAGGAAGCAGCTTTTAAGCCACGGTTTAGAAAAGCCTGTAATATTCCACAGGTGATTAAGGTTTTACCACTTCCACTGGCAGTTGCCCCAATTAAAATTCTAGGTAACTTCATCTTGACTCCCATCCTTCCATTCCTTATATAACGTCTGCATCCACTTATAAACATCCATTTGATAGGTCTTATCTAGATGATTTGAAGATAATACTTCTTCTCTATTACCGTAGGAAACAACATTACCTTTATCAAGCAATAGAAATTTATTCCCATAGAAGGATGCCAGACTCAAATCATGTACTACAGCAACAACCGCTCTTTTTTTACTAGTAACCCATTGGTCTATTAATGAAAATATTTGGGTTTGGTATTGGATATCCAGATGGTTCGTTGGTTCATCTAATATAAGAACTTCTGGATCTTGAGCCAACAATTGGGCAAGAAAGGTTCTTTGAACCTCACCACCGGACAGGGTTAATACGGATTGATGTCTTTTATCCTTTAAACCTGTCATCTCCAATGCTTCCTCTATATGAATTTTATCATCTGCTGATTTAAAAAACAGGTCGTGTGAATGGGTATAGCGTCCTAATTCAACAATTTCTTCGACAGTGAAAGAATAGTTCACAACATTGTGTTGGGAAAGGAAACCAATCTTTCGGGCAATATCTTTTGGCTTCATCTTTGACATATCTTTACCATCAAAAAAGATATTTCCCAAATAGGGTACCTCTTGTGATATAGCATGAATTATTGTGCTTTTTCCTGCACCGTTGGGTCCAACAATCATCAAACGATCATTTTGCCTAACCTCAAAAGAAACACGATTGACCAAGGTCAGATTTGATAGGCAAACGGATAAATCTTTTGCATTTAACATTATTTCTAAATGTTCTTTCATGTCTTGCCTCCCTGTCTATTACCCCTTACGTAATCGATAAAATAAATGGATAAATAAGATTGAACCTATAAAAGAAGTAATTACACCAATTGGCAATTCAATTGGACTTACTATAGTTCTACTGATTAAATCTGCAATCACTAAAAATATGGCTCCTAAAAATATTGACATAGGTAATAATTGTTTATGATTTGGCCCAGTAAATAATCTAGTAATATGGGGAATAATTAGCCCCACAAAACCAATGGTTCCACAGATTGATACCGAAATACCAATTAATATAGAAACAATTATCATAATAACTAGCTTAACTCTTTTTATATCCACTCCAATATGTCTAGCATTTTCTTCACCGATTGCAAAGGCATTTAATTCTGATGCATATCGAAATAAGAGAAAGGCGGAAAAAACCAGTACAACTGCTAGCCAAATTACTTCCTTATAGGTAACGGAGGAAAGTGAACCCATGGACCAAAATATTATATTTTTTACCTTATTACTGGCAATTGTAATAATAAAGCTTGTTATGCTGCTGGTAAACATGGAGAAAATAACTCCAATTAGAATTATTGTATTGGTTGACATTGAATAATCAATTACATGTGCTAATCCAAGAATGATAAACATAGATAAAAAAGCAAATATAATACTCATAGTAGCGGTTCCTATTCCTGATATCACACTGTTAGAAGTTGAAAATGCGATTGCTATGACGGCACCTAAGGATGCACCGGAAGACACTCCTAAGGTTGATCCATCCGCCAATGGGTTTTTTAATAACCCTTGCATTGCAGCACCACTTATTGATAGTGCTGCACCTACAAGAGCTGCTGTTAATACACGAGGTAATCTAATATTCAGAATAATTGATACGATTTGGTTTGGGACATCCTCTGGAATACGCTGGATGATGGCTCCTACGATTACTTGAAAAGTATCGTTAAAAGAAATAGATACACTCCCTATCATTACTCCAAGACCTATCACAAGGGCTGTACACAAAATGAAAAGAGAATATTTTATTTTTATATTATACCTATTTATTAATTTGAAACTGTTTTTCATTTTGATTTTGTTTCCTTTCATCTATGAACCCACCTACTCTTGTATAATTAGCGATAAATTTTATATATCAAAAACGTGTTCTTACTGAATGAATTCGTATAAAGCTTTTGCCGCATCTACTAGTCTTGGCCCTGGTCTTGTAAACATATCGCTTTCATCTGACAAAACATTGCCATCTTTTACTGCGCGAACCTCTTCCCAATTTTTTCTTGCCAGAATTTCTTCTGTTGGTGTCAGTCCATCTTTTGAATACATACTAACTGTTACAATATAGTCCGGATTTCTTTCTAATACCTGTTCTTCTGAAATCTCAGCCCAGCCTGTAACATCATCAAATACATTTTTTACTCCCACGATATCTGCCAATTCTTGCATGAAAGTATTTTGACCAGTGGTCCAAAGTCCGTATTCTAGTGGTGATACCTCAAAATAGATGGTTTTTCCAGTATTATCGGTTGCTTTCTCTTTCAAAGTTGCGAATTCTGCTTTCATATTCTCAATTAACGTAAGTGCTTCCTCGTACTTGCCAGAAATTTTACCAAGTAATTCAATTGCCACATAAGTGTCTGCAATATTCTGAGAATCAGTTATTATAACTTTGATCCCGGCATTTTCTAATTGTTCTATTTGCTCTGTTGACTGTGCCATTGTCGCCATAATCACAGCCTCTGGCTGAATTGCAACGATTTGCTCAATATTGATATCATCACCTGTTGTTATAACATCTTTTTCAAGTGCTTCACTCGGATAATCGCAATATTCTCCTACTGCAACGATACTGTCACTTGCGCCAAGCTCATACAGAATCTCAACATCAGAGGCTAACAATACCGCAATTTTGCTAGGTACCTGATCAAAGGTAATGCTGTTCCCTGCCATATCCTCAACAGTAAATGCTTCAGATTCTTCTGCCACTTCTGTTTGAACTTCCGTTACTTCAGTTGAAGCTTCCGTTACTTCAGTTGAAGCTTCCGTTACTTCAGTTGAAGCTTCTGAGACTTCTGCAGAGGTTTCTGCCACTACAGCCTGTGGTGACTCTACATCATTGTTTTTAGTGCATCCTGTAAAAGTAAATAATAAAGTAATCATTAAAATAATAATTGTAATACTTCTTTGTTTTTTCAAAATTTAATCTCCTATATTCTTTTATTTCAATTGACGCATGTAATATTAAAAAAACGCCCACTTTGGCTGGTATACCAAAATAGGCGTGAAAAATGCGGTTTCTTTCGAAACCAACACTTAAAACACCTAATCATCACTCGTAACTATGTGTATATCTCTTACTAATAGGCAGGTATTCTGGCTAAGGCGTCTACATTATATCCCATCTTCCCATTTTCACAGTGATATGTACGGATATAACTATTCCTTTACAGCGGCGTGACCGCGTGGGATTTACACCCACTTCCCTATTCTCCTATCTAATAGTTTAGACAGGCACCTATTTGCACTCAATTGTTATTTGGATTCTACCATGAAATGTCAAGTTAGTCAATATAAACAAATCGCAAAACTTTTCTTATTATCGTATGTTATCTACAAACACATTACTTAAAATCAACTGATTATCAACTGATTATCAACTGATTATTCATTAAATTCTTTTACACCTTCCGCTTTGTGCAAGACTTTACGAAGTGTGGCAGCCCATTCTACCGGCATATCCATAAAAGAACCATGATGACCCGGGAAGGTTACCAACTCACAACCGAGTCTTTCTGACAGAATTTGAGCCGATCGCACATACCAGGTTTTTCTATAAAGAGCCCATTCTCCTACTGCTATGAACATCTTGACCCCATCTCTTTTGATTTTCTCGACGTCCGGAAGGTAGTTAGTAACTGGCAGCAGCTCTAATTTCACCAGAACCTCGGTGGCAATCTTATCACTAATATAACGTTCACTGCTCTGTTTCCTATGTGCATTTACGAAACTGGTAGCCTTGATTAATTGCTGGATCGGAAGTTCCGTGCCAAGCATAAATCGTAATGCAGCCATTGATGTGCCCAAACGAAAAGCTGTTGCATAGACACCGGCGAAAAAACGCTGCCATTTCTTAGCTTCTGGAAGCAGCCCTGGCATCGCTGCTTCATGGATTATAGCCGCTCGCACCGCTTGGGGGTGTGACTTGGCCATATCTAGTGCAATGACTGCCGCACTGCTGTTGCCAAACACAAAAGCGGATGTTTCTCCTACTTCATGTAGCACAGCCACCGCATCACGGCTCTGCTGACTGATCTCGAAATTTTGGGGATTATTCATAGTGCTACGGCCATTGGCACGACGATCGTAAGTAATAACTTTATATTCATCCGAAAGAATATCTGCAACCATTGAATACTGCCACCCATCACCGCCACCGGGTGCGATCAAAAGCAGCGGCTGACCCTGACCACGTACTTCGTAGTATAACTCATCACCTTCAGTAGTTACACGACCACATTGTATAATTCCTTTTTCAGCTATCATTTTGACTCCTCATCTTCTATAAAGTGTACTCATTTTTGCTAAGTTTAACACTATATCCTCTAACAAGAACTATTCCACAACCAATTATAAACATGAATATGGAAATAAACTGTGAGGTAGATAAATATCCAACACTTCCGCGTATTAAATCTCCTCTGAAAAATTCAAGAACTAATCTACCTGCGCTATAAAAAATCAAATAAAAGCCAGCTACCTGACCATCTGATTTTACTCTTTTAGCAATAATAATCAGTACTAGAAAGTGAATAAAATCCAATCCGCTTGATATCAACTGAGTAGGAATTAAACGAATTCCACTAGGCGAATAAAACGACACTGGAAATATAATGCCAAAAAAGCTGTTAGTTTCCATACCATAGCAACAACCTGCTAAAAAACAACCAATTCTACCAAATCCCTGTGCCAACGCGATTGATGGCATAACTAAGTCGAAATACTGAAAAAAATTTATTTTTTCCTTTTTACAAAATAAAAATCCTGCTAAAATACCACAGAGGATACCTCCATATACTACAAACCCGTCAGATATGTTTAATAAGATTTTAGGATCAGCAATAATTTCTTTTATTTGAGTGATATAATACAAAAGTTTTGCGCCAAGTATTCCTCCAATTAAACACCAGATGGCTAAGTTAAAAATCAACTCATGGTTCAGGTTCTTTTTCTTTGCTCTGTATTCTGCGACCAAATATGCTGCAATTATACCAATTGCAATCATAAAACCATATCCATAAATGGTAATTGGACCAATTGAAATTAATTCATTCTTCATTTTATACCCATTGCATATCGCAGACTTGTCTGCGATACTGCCACATTCAATAGAATGCGAACAAAGCGTGCATTCTATTGTCAAAAATAAAAAGGTTGGAAGGATTAATATGTGGCATTCCTTTCTTTAATTAAATTTTCTTTCAACCTTATATCCATTCTCAATATGGATTACCAGCTTCAATCAACACCTTGTTTCCTAGTAAGAAGAAACCTTGTATAAATAATAACAACCCAGTTACTATAAGCAGCCATTCTATTGGAATTATATCAGATAATGGGCCGAATATTATCATACCTATTGGCATCATAATGCTTGATATCATTCCCAAAACACCAAATACCCTGCCTAGATAATCTTCTTCCACTTTCTCCTGTAATAAAACCGTTGCTGGTGTGTTAAACATTGGCATAGCTACACCAACTAACCCCATAAATATCAGATAGATCCAAAATATTGGTATTACACCGAGAGCAAAAGTACAACTACCAATTATAAGGCTTGCTAGGGTCATCGAATGAATCTTGTTCCTGAAACCACCCCAATAAACCATAATAATGCCACCTGCGATCATTCCGATAGAAAAGGTTATTTCTATAGCCGTCAGACGCCAAACATCATTACCAAAACTGCGTGTAACCTGCAGTGGAGTTAAAAATGCAACTGGTGCAGCTAATATAAAGAAGAATGTGCAAAATAAGAAGAACTTTTTTACAAAGTCATGGTTTTTAATATATGTAAATCCATCACCCATGTCACCAAAGTAGCTTAATGTTTGCTTGCTTAATGCCTTTGCATGAGTAGGAACGTGCATGAATAAAATCATGATCAGAATTGCTATGATAGCAGTTAATACATCGATAAAAAATATTACTTCAATGGTAGCCATTGTAAGAAGTACTCCGCTAAGCATTGGAGATAATAGCATAACAATAGATTGTATACTGCCATTCGTTGCGTTCACCTTCGTCAGCTTGTCCTCAGGAACAAGTTGCGGAAGTATAGCTCCTAACGCAGGAGTTTGAATTCCTGTACCGAGAGCACGTATGGCAGAAACCACAAACAGTAACCATATTGCATCATTTCCCATAAGAAATAATATTGCCAGAATAAGTGTTGAAATAGCTATAAAAGAATCCGACAAGACAATGAGTATTTTCCGATTATAACGATCTGCTAATACACCTGCAAAGGGAGAAATAAAAAACGTAGGCAAAAAACCGCAAATAATTGAAATAGTCATCATTACACCCGACTGAGTTTTTAATGTAATATACCAAGTTATTGCATATTGCACAAGGGATGAGCCAAAGAGCGATATTGTCTGGCTAGCGAGAAATAGTATTATATTCTTTTTCCAGTTTTTATTCATATTTGAATTTCCCTTTCAGCATTATGTCAAAGCGGATATTCACAATCCGCTTCGCTACTTGTTCATAACCTAATATCTGCTACACAGATATTTTAGTCAGAGCTTGAACTCCGACTGAAACAAGTAAGTCCCATCCCACCGCTTAGGCTTCGCTAAGAAGCGGGGGACTTACTTATAAGGTTATACAATCATTTTCCAACTTGATAAAGCTAACCAATTCTTTCTTTGTTCATAATCAGGTAGTATTTTTCCAACAAGGCGCCAAAAAGATCTCTCATGATTTAGATGAACCATATGGCACATCTCATGAACAACAACATAATCGATTACTTCAAGTGGCGCCATTGCTAGTTTCCAATTAAAAGTTAACTGCAGATTTGAATCGCAAGTTCCCCAATTACTATTATTATTAGCAATACGGATCGCACGTGGTTTTAATTTAAAGTTATTTTGATAAAATTGAATTCGCTTTTCCACTAATGCCTTACATTGTTTATAATAAAATCGTTTGAGGGCTTGTTTAATTCTCTCTTCATCCTGTTGTTTTACATATATGTGTAACTTATCTCCCTCCAGCATAACATAGTCCTGTTTTACATTCTTATCTTCTGAAATCTCAATGGGATAAGAGTTTCCTAAATAAAGAAATATTTCACCAGGATCATAGACCTTCTCCTTATGTCCAGCTGTTTTTTGCTTCATTTCTTTTGATTTGTGTTGAACCCAATCCCATTTCTTTTCTAATAATTGAAGTGCTTTTTCTTCTGAAACCTCTTTTGGCACTCGCATTTCAACTCGCCCGTAGATATCAATATAAATACCTATGGTTTTACGCCTCTTGTATATTAAATCAAAATCAATTGTTTCTCCTAAAAAAGTATGCGTCATATACTCACCTATTAATCCTTAATTTATATCGTATTACTTAATTAATCATTCGTTATTGGATTATATTTTATACCCATTGCATACCGCAGACCTGTCTGCGGTACTGCCACAAATAGAAAGGTTGAAAGAAATATCTGTGGTACAACTTTCATATACTATATTTTCTTTCAATCTCAATCCTTGTATCTTTTTATAATCTTACTTTCCGGTAGCTTTGGCAGCCCAATAATAGGAGAAATTAAAATCCCTTATTCCCCGCTCTTCTTCGTCCAATAAAATTTGTTCATAATAATCATCAATACTAGATTGTTCAAATTCTCTATCATCATATTGATAAGAATTCTCCTGATCGTTTTTAGAAGAGGTCATGTCAAATCTATCCAGATCGGATAAAAGTGGCACTACAATAGAAGCTGCATCATAAGAGAGTTCTTTCGTTAAGAAGAAGATATCTTCCATGTTTAACTCTTTCTTATGTTGAATATGATAGGAAGCAATATAATAATCTGGTCGTGCAAAGGAGAATAAAAGATAACAGACAGTGACAACTCCTACACAGTATCCAAACAACTTTATCTTCTTATTGTAATTTGAAGCTATTATTCCTGCTAACATCAAAGCATCTATCAGTAAAAATAATAAGACAAGCAATCGCATAAAGGTTAGATTGTATGCTCCGATATAAAGTAACATTCGGTAAGTTGCAGATCCTATCATGATATAAGTACATATTGTCATGATAGTCAGAATAAACCGAAGTATTTTACTCTCACGAAAGAAAGAGGAGCATATTAACATCAGTACAATATTAATAACCGTAACCGTTAGAAGTTCAAAAAAACCTCGTCTTGCATATTCTGAAAATGTAAATTCCGCTGGTAGTATAAATAACCCATTGGTAAATAAATAGATTACTTGAATACTGCAGAATACTACATATACCAAACATAATAAAGTCATAGCGGTAATAGCAATTGATGGATCAGCCAATTTTCTTTGTTTGATATTATCTTCTACACCTATTTTTATCACAGAACCGCAAATAATGCAATAACAGGATAAAAATCCTAATAAAATCATGATACCAACATAAAAAAGGTTGGAGGAAAAAAGAAATTGATAGGTCTGCTTAGTCATCTCCCCAAATAAGAGATCTGCACTAGAAAGCAAAGCAACAATCACCCAGAGCAAAGGAATAGCTATTGCAATACCTAGAGTTATATTTTTGACTTTCTCGTTTTTAAATAATTTTGTATTCGTAAGAAATTGAGCACTATCCATAAACGGCATACCTATTGTAGCAATACAGTGGAAAACAAGCCCAATCATACGACCAAAATATTGTAAAAAGTCCCATTGATCATCTTTATTAAATTGATGAAGCAATGATAAATCAAGTAGTAGAATCATTCCAACTATATTAAAAAACTGTAGTGTGCCACTAGAAGTTAGCATGGAAGACAATCCCAACAGCAGACTTCCTATATAGCAAGCTATTGTCGCTTTTTTGATGGGAAATGAAAGTTTTTTCATAACTATATTTAGTAAGAAAACCATTACAAATGCAAATAGGAAGGCATTCAGCCCAATATTCGCTTTATAGAAACAAAACGTAAATGCACCTCCAAAGCTCAGACTGATCACCCCAAATATACTAAACTTTTGTCGAACCTCCGTATCCAGGAAGGAATTCTTTATATCTTCTTTTGAATCCATAGTTTCAGACTGACACTCTTTCGTTGTTTCAGCAATATCCTGATTTAATTGTTTCATATTTTAATACCTCCAAAATTTAATTTTTATCTTCCTCATACGCTAAGATATCCCCTGGCTGGCAATTTAGTACTCTGCAGATTTCCTCCAAGGTACTAAAACGAATTGCCTTCGCCTTATTATTCTTAAGAATTGATAAGTTTGCCATCGTAATATCAACTCCTTTCGCTAACTCTGTTAACCCCATCTTTCTTTGTGCCATAACAACATCTAAATTAACTATAATCATCTATAGCACCTCCTATATGGTCAGATCGTTTTCAAGTTTAAAAGTGACAGCCTGGTCGAACACTTGAGAAAGCACCAGTGAAAACAATCCGGCAATTAGAAACACGGCAACTAGAACTAACGCTGCAGGTGTAACCACAAATACCAGCCTGAAGGCCATAGAAAAAGCGATTATAAACGAGCAGAATCCCATTCTTTTCAGGGATGTTACATTCTCTCTAACAAATGGATCTTCATGAATCACTGTTTTAAAAATGTTACGTAAATTCCCCAATAATACGAGTGCAAATACACCGGCTATCATAAAAATAATGCAAAACGGTGTGTAGTATTCTCGAAAGATATTAAAGTATTTTCCCACCTGCCGAAAGATTAACGGTACTCCTGCACATACCAAAATTCCGGAAAAAAACATGAAATCCAGTAGATATTTTGTGAACCAAACCAAAGACTTTCTTCTCATATGATTATTCATCCTCCTACAATATTAATTTATAAATTATATAATTTATTTATTGATTTTAAGATATCACAAAAAAAAGCGAATGTCAATAATAATTTATTGTTTATCAATATATTATTATCGAATTTCGCTTTAATAATCCTGAATAAACTTACATGTAACACGAGATGCCACTTTGTAAATCAAGAAGCCACTTTTGTAA
>CAUQEW010000053.1:0-19225 GCA_963517115.1 uncultured Lachnospiraceae bacterium
CACCTGCTCTGCCGCCAATAACAGTTTTACCTTTTACATTCTCCCAAGAGAACTCTTCACTAGCATCTCGAGAAACCAAGAAATTACCGGCACGTTGTGTCAACTGCGCAAAATTGACTACATAATCTTCTGCTCCTTCATTATACACATATATTGACGCTTCCGAACCCATAAATCCTATGTCTGCATCTCCTGATAATACCGCCGTCATAGTCTTATCTGCACCTAAACCATTTACTAATTCAACATCCAATCCTTCCTCTTCAAAGTAACCTAATTCAAAAGCTACGTATTGAGGTGAATAAAATATGGAATGAGCTACTTCTGTTAATTGAACTTTCACTAAAGCGTCATCCTTTTTACATGCACTTAATCCAGCTGCAATTAACACAAGTACCATCAACACAAAAAATCCTTTTTTCTTCATAGTAATCCCCCTTGCAGGTTTAAAGCAACAATATTACTATAATATATCCATATTAATATTATTTTGTGCTTGTCCAAAGATTACATTTGTGCTGATACGACAATATTTCCTTTGAACCAATATTTATTTAATTCTTCCTTTCAAGGCAAGATATTGATCTAGGATCAATCGGCTTACCTTAGAACTAAATACTGTCGCCGGGTGATCCGGATAATAGATTGGATCTGTAAAATATTTATTAAATAATACAATAACGTATTTTCCATATGGAGTGGAGACAATACCACCATCATTTCTACATGCATTCATACTGCCACTTTTTGAAGCAACATAAATCAATTCCTCTTCACCGGTATCTTCACTATCCAAAAAATATTGTGGGAAATTTTTAGTTATAGTTGAGTTATAGTGCTGTTTTTTGAAGATTTCTAACATTTGCTTGGATGCATTGGCACTTACTAGTTCTTCCTTACAAATCATTTCAAAGATTTTCCCATAGTCTTTTGGCGTTGTAGTACCCAACTGATTATATTTTGTAAAGTTAATCTTATTATGAAGTTTTGTATCATGAAACCCCTGTTTATGCATAAATGCATTAATTGTATCTAGACCCAAATAATCAATCATCATGTTCGTGGCTACATTATCACTTACAATAATCATTAAGGTTGCTACATTCTTAACTGTTAATTTTACACCATAGTCTAAACTTATTAATACACCGCTACCTTCAATTTCATTTTCTTTCGTATACTCTAGCATATCTTCAAGGCTCTTATTACCTTTTTCAACCTCATCAAACAAAGTTCCTAAAATAAACGTCTTAACACTACTTGCTGTTTCATATTTTTCATCAATATTAATTTCCACCGTATTACCCAGAAAATCATTAACATAGATTCCCATCATCCCATTATAGCTGGCAAGCTCCGCCTGTATTCTATCCTCTAACGTAATTTCTCTCATTTGTATACCCATTGCATAGTGGCATTCCTTTCTTCAATTAAATTTTCTTTCAACTTTATTTCCTTCTAATCTTAATGATGTATTCCATCTTTAATTTTATCGATCAATTCTTTTTAACAATGTAAAAATTTAACTTCAGCTGTTTATTTCAAGACGTCCTTGTATACGCGTAATACATTTTTATAAAAGATAGCCTCTATCTCATGTTGCTTCATGCCTTCCTTGGATAATGCTTCTGCTAACAAAGGCATATAAGAAGCATCCGGTAAATCTTTATGTACAGGAATACCATCAAAATCAGAACCTAAACCAAGGCATTCATATCCACCGACAGACGTTATATATTTTATGTTATCCACAATTGCAGCAATTGTACCCACTGCATTCTTTTCATCTTCAGCATCATCTAAAAAGCTCGGACAATAATTCATACCAACTACACCACCTCGATCAGCCAGCTTACGAATCATATCATCGGAAAGATTTCGTACATGATTACATTTTGTTCTGGCATTAGAATGGCTTGCTACGAACGGCTTTGTTGTATTCTCCAACACCTGATAGAAGCCTGCATCGGATAGATGTGATACATCAATAATCATTCCTAAGCGTTCCATTTCATGAATAAATTCAATGCCAAACTCTGTTAACCCGGATATGGTATTCGGGGTTTTAAAGTCCGGTATCTCCCCTTCTATCATCTTGAAATTAGGGTATCCAATGCCATTCTCATAATTCCAAGTCAAGGTAAGCATCCGGACACCAAGGCGATAGAAATTTCTTAGATGAGCTAAGTTACACTTTGTAACTCCACCTTCTTCGATGGTTAATAATGCTGACATCTTACCTGCTGCTTGATTTCTTATAATATCATCATAATTTAAGGCTAATGAAATCTTATCTTGATTCATTTCCATCTGATTATAAAATTCATCAATTAATTCAAGACAATGTTCCAATGGATTTTCATAATTTCTAATACTTACAAACATTGCAAAATTCTGTACAAGATAATCGCCCTTAATCATCTTTGCAAGATCCATATGTAAAGAATTCTTTGCAAGTCCACAATCCTTGCCATCGCGTAAAGCATAGTATATCTCTGCTATCGTATCACAATGCATATCTGCTACTTTCACTTGACACCTCCTATAATCTATCTAGAAAATACTTCCTACCGCTTTTAATTTCTGTAGCAAATCTTCGCGAAAATCTGGATCCCTTGGATTTAGACTATTAATTACGACACCATCGCTACCATTTTTACCGGTCGAATGAATATACCTGTCATCACCAATATAGATAGCAACGTGGCCTGGGAAGAACAACAAGTCACATGGCCTCCTATCTTCATAACTAATCTCATGAATAGGAAATCCTTCTACAATATCAGCATCTCTATATATAACAACACCATTTAGCATATAAGCCATAGAAGACAAACCAGAGCAATCAATACCCAGTGAGCTCCTACCGCCCCAACGATATTGCGTTCCCATATAGGTAAGTGCTGACTGAACGATATTTTTACGAAGTTTTTTTTCGTTCTCCAAACACCAAGATGTAATAAACTCACCTAGGAATTTTTCCTTCATATAACCTATTCTGCCATCACAAAGGCCGACTTTAACCCAACCATCCTCATTCGCTTCCCCAAGGATAGAAATCACGGCTCCCCTCGTTAAACTAATCATGTGATGACCTTGAACCTTTGGCATGGATAGAACATCAACATAGGACTGCAATACTACTTTTTTGTCTGCTTTTTCCCAAGTCGTCACCATTTCATTGTCTATAAGGAGTTCTGAATAATGCACATATCCAATGTATCTATAATGTGTCTTGATCTGATACCATCCTTTAACCGGTTCTGCTATTATCTCTACTTTCATACCATATAGATCTTCATCAATCAATACACTATCTCTCGTTGTCTCTTTCATTAAAGAAGCTATCGTATGATTCACTAAAGCATATTTCATATTCAGTCCATGCCTTTCTATCTAATTATTATAAGGAATCAATTACAAATAATGATTGTATTTATATTTTCTAATTATTACTTTCTTTATAATATTCATAGACTAATTTGGATATTCTTCCTATTAGTTTCATCGCGTAATCATTACTTGACGCTTCTGTTACAAATGCTCCAAAATAATAAGTGGCCTCCTTTAAATAGAAGATACCTGCATCATGGTTAATGAAATCCAGTTCACCTGTTTTATGAGCAATTATAACCCCATCATATAGATAGCGCATAGATAGTTGTTTATGTCTCTGTCTCTTTAATATGCTAATCGCATATTCACACAACTCAGGATTTAATATGCTTTTATTATACAAAGCCTTGTACACCACATCCATATCCTTTGCTGAAGTATAGTTATTAAAACCCCGTTTCACCGCCTCAAAATCAAGCATTCTTCTCTCAACCTTAGTACCACATAATGAAATGCTTCTGCAGAATTCATTAATCCTCTCTATGGTCAAAAGATCTATTAAGCAATTTGTTGCAGAATTATCACTATTTATAATCATCCAAACAAGTAATTCCTCAAGTGTATACCAGCCTGTTCCATATTCAAATACTTCCGAGTCCCCTAGGATAGTAGCTTCCGGCATCTCAATTAATGTATTGATCTTAAGTTTTCCTTCTTGAACCAGTTCTAATGCAGTAAGCATAATTGGAACTTTAATAACACTAGCTGATACTACAACATTCTCTACTTCATACGAAAACAGAACTTCATTCGTATCCAGATTCTCAACTAATAATGATACCTTAGCATCTGCTTCCTTTATTTCTTTATCTATAGCTTGCTGTAATTCGCATTTATCCATAATGAACTCCAATCTGCATGAATATTCCTCTTAGTGATATAATTACGTCTTGACTTCTCATGAAAAGTCACATCAAAGATGACTTATAGCAACTTAACATATTACTTGGCTATTTGCTTTTTATATTTCTCTAACTCAGGTTCATTTCCTAGTACATAATGATCTTCTTCTATCTCAACCCAATTTGGTTGATGAACTGAATAATCATGGATAGATGGATCATATACCGTAAGTACCTTTTGCTTCTCTGAAATTGGATCAGGCATAGGAATAGCGGATAATAATGCTCTGGTATATGGGTGCAAAGGATTTGCAAACAGCTTCTCTGTTTCCCCTAATTCCACCAGAACCCCCTTATGAATAACAGCAATTCTATCAGCAATAAACCTCATAACAGACAAATCATGTGCTACGAATAAATAGGTTAATCCTCTCTTCTCCTGTAATTCAGAAAGAAGATTCAATACCTGTGCACGAATAGAAACATCCAATGCTGATATCGGTTCATCCGCTATAATAAACTCTGGTTTCATAATCAATGCTCTTGCTATACCAATACGTTGTCTTTGACCACCTGAGAATTCATGTGGAAATCGACTGGAGAATTCAGGTAGAAGCCCAACATCTGCTAGTGCTTTATCTACCAATTGTTTTCTCTCCGCCTTTGCTATCTTTTTCTTTCCATTATATAAGCCTTCTGATATGATATAATCTACTTTGGCACGCTCATTGAGGGAGGCCATAGGATCTTGAAAGATCATCTGTATCTTATTGGTTACTTCTCTGTCTAATTCATAAGAAATTTTACCATTAATCTTCTTACCATTAAAGATAATGTCTCCACTCATAGTAGGGTTAATGCGAATAATAGCACGACCGATGGTTGTCTTTCCTGACCCTGATTCACCAACTAACCCAAAGGTTTCACCCTTGTATATATCGAAGCTAACATCATTTACCACCACGGACTTATGTTTGTGTTCCCCAAAGCTTACTTTAAGATTCTTAATTTCTAATAATTTTTCCCTTTTCTGATCTATTGCCATTCGTGTATCCCTCCCTGTCTGCAAAGCTTTTTAATATGTTCCGGAGGATCCACTTTCGGTGCTCTTGGATCCATGAGCCAGGAACGAACCTTGTGGGTTGGACTCACATCAAAATATGGTGGTCTTTCTTCAAAATCTATCTTTAATGCCTGCGGATTTCTTGGTGCAAAGGCATCTCCTTGTATATGATTGAATAGATTTGGAGGAGTTCCTTTAATGGAATATAAATTTTCCCCTTTTTTACCCAATTGAGGAAGGGAGGATAATAATGCCCAAGTATAAGGATGTCTTGGATTATAAAAGATTTCTTCACAGGTTCCGATTTCAACAATATCCCCGGCATACATAACTGCAATTCTATCTGCTACATTGGCTACAACGCCTAAGTCATGGGTAATATAAATGGTAGTTAAATTATATTTTGTTTGTAAGTTCTTTAATAACTCTAGAATCTGCGCCTGTATGGTAACGTCTAAAGCAGTAGTTGGTTCATCACAGATTAAGGTTTTAGGTCTGCACGCCACTGCAATAGCAATAACAACTCTCTGTCTCATACCACCAGAAAATTCATGTGGATATTGCTTATAGCGTCTTTCTGGATCTGTAATTCCTACATCTTGTAATATTTCAATTACTGCAGCTTTTAATGCAGTCCCTTCTAACCCCTGATGCATCTGAATGGCTTCTGCTATCTGAGAACCAATTGTTTTTAAAGGGTTTAAGCTAGTCATAGGATCCTGCATTACAATTGCAATCTCACGACCCCGTATGGAACGCCATTGTTTTTCGGTTTTGTATGTTGTAAGATCAACTCCATTGTATAGGAGTTCCCCGGAGTCAATCCATCCATTATTATCTAATAGCCCCATAAAAGTTTTTGTAAATACAGACTTTCCCGAGCCGGATTCTCCAACAATAGCTAAACTTTCACCTTTATATATATCAAGGGATATATCGCGAATCGCATGCAATACTTTACCTCGCAGATTAAACTTAACATTTAAATTCTTAACGGATAATGCAATTTCTTTTTCCATATATTTTACACCAAAACCTTTCTCTGCATATTCACACAAGCTCCCATTGTATGCCCCAAATGCTGCACCAAATTTTATACATGATTTTTCGGATCAGCTGCATCTGCGAATGCATTTCCGATTATATAAAATGAAATTGTTACAATAGAAAGTACTACAGTTGGGAAAATCAATTGATATCGCAGATCAGGGCTCATAAGTAAGGTTCGACCGGTAGTAATCAGGTTTCCTAAACTTGGAAGGTTAATCGGTAAGCCTAAACCAATATAGGTTATAAATACTTCACTTCCAATTGCCTCTGGTACAGCTAATGCCATACGAAGCATAATAACAGAAACTAAATAAGGTAAAAGATTTCTAAATATAATTCTCTTTGTTGGGGTACCAAGACAACGGGAAGCTAAATTATAATCTCTATCGCGAATCATTAGAATCTGATTACGTATAAAACGTGCCATAGCAATCCATCTAGTAAGACTCATAGCAATGATTAAACTTAATACACTTGGTTTCATAACATAGGAAAATAAAATCAATACAATTGTGGATGGAATATTATCCAAAACATTATAAATCTCTGTAAAGATAAAATCTAATTTACGGACATAACCCCACAATACACCAACCGTAATACCAACAACTGCTTCAACAATTGCGACTAAGATACCAATGGTTAGTGAAGTACGGGTACCAGCCCAAACACGGCTCCAGAGATCTTGACCAATGGAATTTGTACCAAACCAATAGGTACTATTTGGTTGTTGGTTACGGATTTGCATTCCATTTGCATCGTTATTAATTAAATTAGGATCAATTTGTTTCGGTAATAAAGGTTGTATAACCGTAAATAATAATACAAATAAAATTACTATCATTAAAGTTACCGCAATTTTATTCATTAAAAAAACTTGTATTGTACTTCTCCAATAGGAATAATTTGAATATCCTATCTTCTCGGCAGAATTCTCATCATAAGTAGCAAACTGAAATTGTTCCTTTTCGGATAATGCCGCCTTTGTTGCTTCGCCTATACTATTTTCTAATTTTACTGATTTACTTCCGGAGAAAGTCATTAGCGAGCACCTCCTTTTTTATTAAAACTAATACGGGGGTCGATCAAAGTCATTAAGAAATCCCCTAATATTAAACCAAGAATACCAACACAAGCAAATATAATAACGATGGCTTGTACCATTGTGTTATCCTGTCGTTTTACAACATCAACCAACAGCCCACCCATTCCCGGTATACTATATAAGGATTCTACATAGATGGAACCAATAATAGTATTCAAAAAGGAACTCGGAATATATTGAATCATTGGAACAAAAGCATTACGGAACACATGTCTCATCATAATATTATTGTTAGAAACACCCTTTGCTTTTGCCAATTTCACATAATCCTTATTGCTTTCATCTACCATATAACGGCGTAGCCACATACCATAATAAGCAATATTTCCTAAGGACATCGATACAATTGGCAAAATCCAAGTAGCAGCATATCCTCTCTCAAAAAGCATGGAAACACCAAACAAGTCACTGCCAAATACTTGAATAAACAAATAATATACCGCAGCAGGAACCGCTTGTATAAATACGATAAAAGCTGTACCAAATTTATCCCAAAACTTTCCCTTAGAACGTGCCATTAATGTACCAAGAGGGATACCCAGTAAAAGTGAAAGTATTATGGACATACCACCTAATTGCAAAGATAAAGGAATTTTAGTTGCTAAAATCTCAGTTATAGGTACATTTACACGGTAGATACGAGATACTCCAAGATTACCATGCAAAAGTTGAAGATAAAAATCCTTTAGTTGTACCCCTATAGGTTTGTCCAAGCCCATGTTTACTATACCGGCTCGAATCTGCTCATTCGTTAGCTTATCGTAATTCTGAAAATATCCTTCTATTGGCATTAACCGAAGTAGCATAAATACAACCGTTATAATAATAAACAGTGTTAATATAGATCTAGAGAATCTTTTAATCAGATATTTTATCATTGCTTGGCTCCTTTTGTTTTTTCGTATACTCTGCTAGACAATAAGATTGAGAACTAATATGACAGATCTTTTACTGTCAATCCCATTGCTTAACAGAGTCTCAATAATTTTATAAAAAGGTCATCCAACGGCGGACAAGCCGCCGTATAGGACCACCTCTTTCATAAAACTATTATTAGATTATTTCACTAAAGCTTCACGATCCGTTTTCCATTGATCCTGTGCTTTACTGAAGTCTTCCATAGACACTGCCTTATCTTGTTTATGTTGACCTTTATAGCGTAAAGCAGATACACCAAAAGGAGCATATTGTCCTTCAAATACATTTAACTTGGTTATTTGATAACTTGAGCCACTGATAGCATATGGAACAACTAATGCATGTTGTATTAAGTAATCTTCTGCTTTAGCAAATGCTTCGTAACGTGCATCATAATCAAGAGTAATTGCTTTTGCTGCATCAACTAATGCATAATACTCGCTTACCGTACTAGCAACGCCATCTCCATTTGCCATAGCGATATCCATGAAGTTATAGGTATTCTCAGCTGTAAATGGATCTGTAAAAGTTTGTGGATCTGCATAGTCAGCGCCCCAGTTACATAACATAAATGCATATTTACCGGAACGACGAACTTCCTGCAAGAAATTAGTTGCAGGACCAGCCTCAACAATGATATCAATATAATCAGTTCCAAGTAAAGTTTCCAACTGTTGTTCAACAACCTGACACTCTTTATCTGCATTCGCATAAGCAGTACTAGCAGGATTGTAGGACATTAGTATCTTAACAGGGAAGGTAGCACCGGCAGCTGTTAATTCAGTAACTGCTGCATCTTTAAAGGATTTTGCTGCTGATTCATTAAAGCTATCTCCAGTAGTAATTGCTGCTAATACACCATAGGTAGTATAATCCTTACCATTCTTTGCAACAAAGCTTGCAGGTGTAATTGTATTATTAAGACGAATTTCAGGTGTATTTGGTTCGCTTACACCAAGAGCTTTAATTCGGTCAAGTCCTGCTTTTAAGGATTGACGGAAGTTTTCATTATTAACGGCGATCTTCCAATTCTCAGGTTCATATTCTGCATCAAATTGTGGATCAAAGTTATAGCTATAGAACCAAGAAAAATCTGCCTTCAAACGGCTTTTACTAACCATAGAAGATTTGGCAGGATCAGACAACCAGTCATCAACAATATTAGAATCAATTAATGTAAAATCAATTTCATTACTTTGAGCCATAACTGGTCCTAATGTTACAGCTTCTGCATTGTATCGTTCTTCAATTTTTGAAATAAACACATTATCCTTATCCCAGTTATTTTCATTTATTGAATATACATGTTTTTCTTGTGGAGCAAATTCACTTAATATATATGCGCCATTATAATACATCTTAGTATTATCCGTAGCAAAATCAGCACCCAATTCTTCCAATAATGGACCATATGCAGGCATATAACATACATAAGTTAATGAGGATAAGAAATATGGTACAGGTTGTTCCAATGTATATACTAAAGTATAATCATCTGTCGCTTTTACACCAACTTCTGAGAAATCCACGGTTAAACCATTACCTTCCACTTCTTCAGTCTCAGGATCGTCAGTTATCTGACTATTATAGTATGCTTCTGCACTTTTTATTACACCAAAATAATTTTGTGCGGTACTACTTTCATAGGTAGCTGTTAACAAATATTTAGCTGCACTTACGAAATCATTGGCAGTTACATCACCCATCTCATTGCCTTGGTAATCATACCACTTTTGTCCTTGGCGTATCTTGAAAGTATAGGTAAGACCATCTTGACTAACCTCCCAAGATTCTGCAAGGGAAGGTTTTGCTGTACCTAAATTATCATACTCAATTAAAGTATCAATAACATTTGCGCCAACCTCAAATTCGTTTTCATTACCAGTAGTAAGATAATTCAATGTGGTAAGCTCACTTGAATATAACTTATGAAATACTGAATCCCCTGTTGTTGTGCCATTTTTTTTGCCGCAGCCTGCAAACGCCGTTATTACTAAGGAAATACCTAGTACTAACGCAATCATTTTTTTCTTCATAAATTACCTCCTCTTTTATGATGTAATGTCTGAAATTACACAGCATATACCCTTGTTGATAGTTACATTTATTCTAAGTTCTTCCATATCTTATGTACTCCTGTCCGTTTTAACTAACTAAGTAGGACTTATGCAGAGTATTAACGCATCAAAGTTGTAAATTGTAAAAATATATGTATACGTGTAAACATAAATTCTGTACCAATTATACATTATCCTACTCGCTGATTCAAGAGTAAATAGGAAGAAAATAGCTGTTATTTATTTAAAACATGGTACTGTTTCAATTCCGATACCCGGTTTATCGGTCATCCGAATCCGACTTTCCTCATAGATAGGTCCACCGAGAAATGGGTCAACTCTACATAATGATGGGCCATCTAAATCTGCTCTCGTAATTATCCCTTTTGCTGCTGCTAAATGAGCTGCTGCACTAACCGAAAGTTTACTTTCTAACATACAGCCAATCATACATTCTACACCGTATATTTCTGCAATATCACAAATCTTTAATGCCTGATAGATACCGCCTGTCTTCATTAATTTAATATTAATTAGGTTTGCCGCACCATTCTGAATAATATTTATTGCATCCTCAGCAGTAAATACGCTCTCATCCGCTAAGATAGGCGTCGCAACATGGCTTGTAACAAATTGCATTCCCTTAAAATCATGAGCAGGTACCGGCTGTTCTACTAATTCAATATCTAATCCCTTGTCTTCCATACCAGTGATTATTTGAACCGATTGTTTTGCATTCCAGCCTTGGTTAGCATCCACTCTAATCTTTATATCCGGTCCAATCGCTTCACGTATTGCCGCAATACGTTCCACATCCTTAAGTCCTTCTTTTCCAACTTTAATCTTTAAGATCTTAAATCCTTGCTGTACTGCATCTAAGCTGTCCGAGACCATTTCCGATATAGGATTTACACTGATGGTGATATCCGTCTCTACTTCAGTTTTATTACCCCCTAAAAGCTTATATAACGGTACTCCATACTGTTTGGCATACAGATCATAAATTGCCATATCAACTGCAGCTTTGGCTGACGTATTCTTGATAATACAGGAATTCAGTTTTTTAAAGATGCCATCCAAATTATCAATTTCCATACCTAATAAGGCTGGCTTAATAAAATCTCTAATCGCTGTAACGATGGAACCCTTTGTATCTCCTGTAATTACCGCAGTCGGTGGTGCTTCACCAAATCCCACCAGGTCTGTATCTGTAACTATCTTAATTACGATATCCTCAACATTATTAACACAACGAAGAGCTGTTTTAAAAGGTCTCGCTAGCGGAATAAATATCTCACCAATTTCAATATCTTTAATAATCATATAAAACTCCGATCTGCCTGCTTTTGCAGGCATTTAAATAAGGATTAAACCTGTAAACTGAGCAGTTCAGCCGTGACATCCTGTATCAATCGTTCAAAACGTGGAACATCTACATCATTACTGCAAAAACACACAATAAATGGTTGTGGTGCATATACAATTGCAACATCATGGGTAATACCACTATCCTCACCGGTTTTGTGTGCTATCTTAATTCCTCCCGGTACAAAGAAAGGAATTTTACCATTTAATCTTTGATTCTTTAAGATGTCAAGCATTTCCGATGATGCCTCAGGTGAGACTAATTCTCCGAGATGCATTTTCTCTAATAAACTTCCCATCTCACCGGCAGTAATATAGTTTTCTATACCTAAAGCAGATTGTTTTGAGTCAAAAAGTAAACGATTTAATTTTGTATGTACTAATCCGATATTTTTTAATGTTGTATTTATCTGTTCCATTCCCAAATACTTAATTAATAAATTCGTAGCTGTATTATCACTTAGAATGATCATTAAAGTATATAAATCCTCTAATGTAACCTGTAATCCATCATGCATATAATTAAGTGCACCGCAAGAAGGCAACTTATCTTCCTTATTAATAGTAAAAATATCTGTCTTACTTATTGTTTTTAACTGCAATCTGGAAAACGTCTCAATAAGAATTGGAATTTTTATGACACTGGCAGCCTGTAACGGTATATCATCCTGAAAACTTAAAGTATCTTGGGTAATTAAATTTTTATAATAAAATCCAACTTTCCCTGGTATTGATTTTATCATTTCTAATATATTTTCATTCATTCGAGGTGCCCCCTTTCCTCCTGTCACAATTTAGATTATTTACATCTAGAGGTTTTATATAATCCTCTTTACTACTAAATAAAACAAGGAGTAATCTTATGACTACCCCCCTAGTTGTATAGTTATATATTATAATAAATGCCCTTATCAATGTCAACCAAGAATTCATAACAATACGAACATAATTTATAACAATACATCAGAATTTCTAATAGAAATTCACAATTGCCTTAAAAATTAGACACTGAAAAAGTCGTTTTTATATACTTAGCTTGAATTATGTCCTACAAAAGATATTCACTTTTAAAAAAGGTAGCCAATGAATATATATACAGCTTTATTCATTCGGCTACCTCAACAGATATTTATTCAGTTCCCTTCTATTAGGCTTTCAGATTGGGCGAATGTTTCTTCAATAATCGTTCCAACAGGAAAGAGGTTACCAAGGACACACCAGAAGGTATTATAATAATAAGAAATGGAACATAATATATTAGCACTGTGGAACAAGTAATTAATAATAGCAGAACCGAAGACGTTGGCAGATACCTGACCGTCATATATATAGACAATTTGAGAATCCACCCTACGTTCATATTAAAGCGCGAAAGAGCAGGAAATCCATACGCTGCGACCAATACCACAAAAAGAATTAGGAATACATAAAAACATATCAAAAAAATGCCAAAGTAACCTTTATCAATTTCAGGTGCTATTCCTATATTTAATTGTAGGATAAAGATGATTGTTCCTATCATAATCCATAATAAAGTTGCATTTTTAAAATTTAATTTAAAGGCCTTCCAAAACTCTGAGAAAAGGTATCCCCTATCCTTTCGCATGACTTTTACAGTGGTATAATAAAAAGCAGTTGTGGAAGCTCCTATTGTAAAGATTGGGCAACAAAATACTATCCATAAGATGCTTAGTGCTATACCATCAAAGATTTTCTCGATATAGGAGTAAATACCTTCACTATAACTAAATACTCTTTGTTTTTGATTTGGTTTTTGCATATACAATTCCTCCTTTCTTGTCTTTATTTAAAAATCAAAAGAATAATCATTCTTAGTAAAAAGAGGAATTTGATCAAGAGGTGCCTTTACTGTAATAATCTGCCCACCATCAAAGATTTCTTTTGTCCACACATTAGTCCATCTTGCACCTTTTGGCAAATATACTTCAGTTATTCTCTGACCTTCTTGCATAATTGGTGCCACTAAAATATTTGGCCCAAACATATACTGTTTTTCATTTTCCCAGCAACTCTTATCTTCAGGGAAATCATAGAATAAAGGCCTCATAACAGGAGTTCCTTTTTCATGTGCCTCTTCCATCAGGCTTGCTATATATGGTTTCATAAGTTCTCTTAATTCAAGGTATTTTTTACAGATTTCATAAACTTCTTCACTATATGACCAGACTTCGTTTGGTGCTCCGGATATGCAGGTAGCTCCTCCAGTCGTGCCAAACTGCGGTTGTAATGGCCAACGATAACCATGCAAACGCATAACAGGACAAAATGCACCATACTCAAACCAGCGAATCAGTAGTTCATGGAATTTTTCATCGGTAACATCAGCTCCAAAGAAGCCACCAATATCTGTGGTCCACCAAGGGATACCTGCTAATCCCATATTAAGCCCTGCTGCAAATTGGTTTCTTAGACTTGCAAAATTGGAATGGATGTCCCCGGACCAAACTAAAGCACCATATTTTTGAGATCCGGCCCAAGCACAACGAAGTAGATTTATGATATTCTCTTGCCCCTCTGCCTGCATTCCATCAAAAAATGTCTTTGCATACATAAGAGGATATATATTACCAATCTGCACATTAGGTCCTAGATGATATCGATAATTTTCAAAATCATATACAGAATATTCAGGTTCTGCTTCATCTAACCAGAAGGTCTTTATCCCTAAATCATAATAATTCTTCTTTGCTTTCTTCCATACATAGTCTCTCGCTTCCGGATTCGTAGCATCATAATGAACGGTATTACCTTGAAAATCCATCGAAATTCGAAAGCCTTTATCCGTTCTGATCAACAATCCCTTGTTTACCATCTCTTCAAAGTTCTCACTTCGGTAATCAACCGTTGGCCATATGGAAACCATAAGTTCAATGCCCATTTCCTGCAGCTCTTTCATCATAGCCTTGGGATCCGGCCAGTATACCGGGTCAAACTTCCACTCACCTTGTAATGGCCAATGGAAGAAGTCAATTACTATAACGGATATTGGTAATTTCCTTCTTTTATATTCTCTGGCAACTTCCAATAATTCTTCCTGAGTCTGATAACGTAATTTGCATTGCCAAAACCCCAAAGCATATTCCGGCATCATAGGGACTTTTCCGGTTGCATTCGCATATGCTTCTTCTATTTCTGCAGGTGTATCTCCAGCGGTAATCCAATAATCCAATTTTGTGGTAGAATAGGCTTCCCAAGTAGTAATATTTTTACCAAAGTTAGCCCGACCAATCGCTGGATTGTTCCATAAGAATCCGTATCCGGAGGATGATATTGCGAAAGGAACACTTGCTTGGGAATTCCGATGAGCCAGTTCCAGATCTGCTCCGTTCAGGTTTAAAAATGGTTGCTGATACTGACCCATTCCAAATATCTTATCCTCTGCTTTTGAAACAAAACGCATGGTTAACTGGTAATCACCACCTATAATTGGTTTAAACTCTCTCGCTTCAACTTCTAAGGAACTGCAAGTATCTGCATACATGTCTTTACGATTACGGACATACTCTTCTAATAGGAGTTCGTCTTTTTGATTATAGAAAGATATTTTACCGATATGATTGATTACAGCTCGAATCTTACCGTTCACTATTTCAGCCTGATAGGCATCTATAGTAACTTTTGAATCACTTTTCTTAAGTTTCAAGAGTGCCCAATCTTCTTGGGGCATTTCAGGCATCTTACTTGCTCGCACTCTTAGACTGTTTTCACCCCAAGGTTCTATCATAACTCGTTCTGCATCATATCGGTACTGAAGAGCACCTTCTTTCTCTTCAAAAATTCCAATTAAAAAAAGTTTTGTTTGATCATGATCATGATTTGCCATAATGATTCCTCTTTTCTTTTTATTCTTTTACTGCACCTGCAGTTAATCCGCCGACAATATATTTTTGTAAGAAAACAAATACTAGAATAACAGGAAGAACAAGAATTGCGCCATATGCCATAATACAATTCCATTTGGTACCATATTTACTTTGAAACTTATGTATGTTAGCAGTCAAGGGCCGCATCTCCGGTTTTACATTAAAGGTCATCGAGTATGCCAGATCATTCCATCCACCAAGAAATGAGATAACAGCAACTGTTATAATTCCAGTTTTTATTGTTGGAATCATAATCTTAAAGAATGATTTCAACGCTGAACAGCCATCAATTCTCGCTGCATCATCAAGGGAAGTTGGGATGCTTTTAAAATATGGTCTAAGTGTGATAACTATAAATGGAATGGAACCGGATGCTATCGCTAAGGATGGAGCCAAATAAGTACCTAATATACCCAATTTATTAAAAATCAGATACATAGGCGTCAACATCAGAGATGCCGGTAACATCTGTGTAATAAGGAAAGTTAATAAAAATGCTTTTCGACCCGGTACTTTATACCTTCCCATACCATATGCGGCAGGAATACCAAAAACCAATGCAATTGACATAGAACAGATTGCAATGAGGCTACTATTTTTAAGTGACGTTATGAAGTCTTTATCCTGAAGATTGGTAAGCCACGGATCAATGGTAAATTCATGGGGATAATAGGTAAGTATCTTCCCAAATGTCTCTGTATCCGACTTAAAAGACATAATGATGAGCCAATATATTGGGAATAGAAAAGCTACAGCAATCAAAAGGGAAATGATACAATAAATAACGTTTCTTCTTCGAGCTTTTCGACCAATGGAACGAATATCGATTGATGTATCCATACTAATCCTCCTCTTTTGATATTAATTTCAAATATAATAAACCAATTACAAACAGACAGCAGAATAATACAATTGCCGCAGCCGCACCTAGAGAGAATTTATATTGAGTGAAAGAAAGCGTGTAGGAATAGGTACCAAGTACATCTGTTGAATTCAAAGGCCCTCCGCTGGTCATAACGAACATTAAATCAAATGCCTTAAAGGTATAGATAAAACCAAGCATTAGAACCGCTAGAATTGCTTGACGTAGCATTGGTAATATAATATGTATAAATCTCTGCCAGGAATTGGCTCCATCAACTGCCGCACTATCATAAATTTCATCCGAAATGCCGGTTAATCCTGAAGTCAATAAGAGCATATTAAAAGGAATTCCCACCCAGCAGTTTACAGCAATAACTGCAATTAGAGCAGTACTTGAACTAACTAGCCATTCTACCGGTGAACTGATTAAACCCAGTTTCATGGCCAGATCATTAATAACGCCCTCACTAACACCAAACATATTTTTCCCCACCATAGCTGTTACCGACATTGGCATCATATACGCAATTAAAACCAAACCTCTGATAGGCCCTGCAAACTTGAATTTCTTAGAAAAAAACAAAGCAAATATAAAACCGATAGTAAATTGAAAAATCAAAGAACCAATGGTAAATATAAATGTGTTTTTAATTACTAATTGAAATGTTGGATCCTGAAACAAGGATATATAATTATCAAATCCCACGAATACGGAAGCACCACTTTTTAAATTCTTAACATTGGTATCCTTAAAGCTTAAGACAAAATTGTATACGAGTGGATAGAATAATAAAAATAATATATAAATAAACCCAGGTAATATAAATGCATAACCTTCAATCCTTTTTTTTGTAGCCATTTTCAATTTCATTGCTTAACACTCCTTTCTTTCTGCTTATTCTATAGTTAAGATTTAAGATGTTTCCAAAGGATTCATCTTAAATCTTATCTATAAAGTAACTGTCGTTCTATTCAGCTATAGGAGTTTCTGCTAAAATAGGATCCACGATTGCCGCTGCATCTTTCAATGCTACATCCGGTGTTTTCTCTCCAATCAATGCTGCCTGCATAGCAGTGTAAATAGCTTTTGAAATGGTAGGCCATTCCTCGTGAGGTCCACGTGCAACTGCATAATTCATACCTTCTGTGAATATACTGTATCTTTCATCTGTTGTCCAAATATCCTTCAACTCAGCTGCATCACTTCTTACAGGAATCTTACCAGCGAGTTCACACCAGTCTGCATTATTCTGTGCACTCATCATATATGTTAAAAAGTCTGTGCATGCATCTTTTGCTTCAGAACCAACGCATACACCAAAGTTTTCACCGCCGATAACACTGGCATATTCGGCATCTTTTGGAAGCAGTGCATATTTATAATTGAATTTACCGGCAACATCCGTATCGATTGTAGAAACCTGCCAAGTACCTGATTCAAGCATTGCAGCTTTACCTGCAACCCAGGCATTGTAGGCATCACCTTGACTCCAATTAACAGCTTCTTTACTCATATAACCTTTATTCGCAAGGTCAGATAAAAACTCAAGAGAATGAATGGCTTCAGGAGAAGATAATGATGATACACTAGCTCCTGTGGAATATAACCAAGGTATGTATTGGAATGTACCCTCTTCATTGCTGATTGCACTCATTACATAACCATAAACAGAATTAGCTGGATCTGTAGTTGCTTCTGCTATTTTATAGAACTCATCCCAAGTCGTTGGTGGCTCTGTAAATCCTGCTGCTTCTAATATATCCATATTGCATACTAATGCTAAGCAGTTAGAATTGTTTGGTAGACCATAGATTTTACCATCTGCATCCATGCAGCTGCTTAAAGGTCCTTTGTAAAAGTAACTAAGATCACCCCAAGCCTCTAAGTCCGTAGTAATGTCTTCGAAAACACCTAAAGAAATATAGGAAGCCATATCCGGTGAATCCACCATACCGATATCAGGAAGTTCGCCTGAAACAGCACCTATTGTATATTGATTCATTAACTCTTCACGAGAAACAAAGGTACAAACGATTTCAATTTCATCCTGCATTTCATTGTAAGTATTCGCTATTTTTTCGAGAGCCTCTGCTTCATTCTCAAAATAGTGCCAAACTGATACTTCCTTTGTTTCGGCTGAACTACTTTTGGTTTCTTCAGTACTTCCTGTTTCAGCAGTACCTTCCTCATTTGTACTACTTGCTGTTTCGTTTGATGAGTCGTCTTTCTTGCTGCATCCGCTAATCGTCATGACTAACAAAACACCAATCAAAATACTAGCCAAGAACTTCTTAAAATTTTTCCCCATACGTTAACCTCCTGATTACTAAGAATTTAGTTGCCACTATAACAGTAGCCAACCCTACGTTAATTACTACTATATTATATAAATTAATAATTAGGATTTTAACCAAATATATTAAGATATTGTAGTTGTTTTTAGAGTAATTTTTTAAGATTAGAATAAACTTTTAAGATATTTTCTTAATATTCTGATAATCAAAAGCCTCACATAAAACAATATTCAGAAATTATATTCCAATGATTGTTTAATTTGAGGCTTTTTATATTTTATATTTGGTATGGTTGTCATAAGTCCTTCATAACTGAAATTATGAATAGCGGGCATATATATTCGTTTTGTCGTAGACCGGCTGACAAGGCTGTTTATGTCCGACTA
>CAUQEW010000054.1:0-18021 GCA_963517115.1 uncultured Lachnospiraceae bacterium
GACTGTATGTAAAAATATCCCTTAGGGATTTGCCAATAAACGCTTGACACAAACATAAACTTTAAGTCAATTGACTTCCTTAATTAGGAAATGTATAATTAGATAAATTAAAATTTGCTGGTTTTATTGACTTATAGTTACAGATTATGCACTTGTAGAAAAATTTCCGATATAAAATATGGAGGTATAAAATAATGAAACAAAAACTTATATTAATGATATCCATTTTCTTCATGATTACTGCATTAGGTGCATGTCAAAAAGAAGCAGAAACCAAGGAAGTAGTGTTGGATGTGGCAAATCCGCCTCAGTCCGTGAATATAACAGAAACCTCTGAGGAGCCGACTGAGGAGCCAACCGAGGAACTGACTGAGGAACCGACTGAGGAGCCAACCGAGGAACTGACTGAGGAACCAACTGTAACAATAACACCTGTTATCACACCAAGTACTGAGAATATTGAGTACACTGAGGTTGATTATAGTCCAATTCTTATATCCACTCCCCCTTTTTCCTATTATATGTCTGACACTGCAATCGAGAAAGAGAACTCCTCGATTAAGCTAAACATGACCTTATGTGAGCCCAATGAGATAACGGATATTACCGAATGGTTTACCAATAATAATCTATCCTTAAGTCCAAATCAAAATAATGCTGAGAATTCATCGGATGGAGTAGATATAACCTCCAACGTCTTTTGGGATGACACTTATTTTTATGAAATCGGAGGAGCAGATTACATTGATGGCAATATTTTAGACATTTATGATGCTGCTTCCAATAACCTTTTATATTCCTTGGATTTCTCAAATTATATATATTCTCCGGATTACAAGGAGGAGGATTATGATTTTATACAGCAGAAAATCAAATGGGCAACCATAAAGGATGATGTTTTATATGTCTCTCACAGCCATAGTACTTATGCAGAAAGCTCAAATAACATGAATGCTTATATAACTGCCATCGACTTATCCGATATGAGTATTCTATGGCGTTCTGATGCCTTAGTTTGTAATTCCAAAAATTTTTTGATTATTGATAATGTTATCATTAGTGGATATGGCTTTACAGCAGAACCTGACTTCCTATATCAAATCAATCGAAATACCGGTGAGGTTCTTGAGAAGACCCTTTTAAAGTCTGCTCCCGATTACATTATAAAAAAAGATTCTGTATTATATGTACGTACCTATAATACCGATTATAAATTTATGGTTCAATAAACTAAGCCAGACTTAGCGACAAATTTGGAATGTGAAAGGATAGAGTGAGATGAAAACAATGCAAGTGGTTCTGTATGTCCGTACTGTAAAGCTGAGAGAATTTACAAACACGGTAAACTTAATGGTCGTCAACGTTTCAGATGCAAGAGCTGTGGAAAAACCTTTATAAAACAGATAAGGAAACTGTAAAAACAAAAAATATTATTATTCATAGCACAACCAAATTTCTGGACTGTATGATTAGCACTATCGAGGGCGAGAGCCGATTTTCGTGTAATAAGAAATTTTACTAACATATTTATAGATTAAGGAGACACCATGGAAATTGAAATAATTAGAGAGAACAAAAAAAGGTTCTTGGATTTACTACTTTTAGCAGACGAACAAGAAAGTATGATTGATAAATATTTAGAACGAGGGGAAATGTTCGCTCTTTATGATGGTGATTTAAAAAGCATCTGTGTAGTAACTCAAGAAGGTGAGGATATATTTGAACTAAAAAGTTTAGCAACATATGAAAAATATCAAGGGCAGGGCTATGGAAGCAAACTAATAAAATATATATTTGGGTACTATAATGACAAATGTAAAACAATGTTTGTTGGTACTGGAGACAGTCCGTTAATAGTTCCTTTTTATGAGCATTGTGGATTTATATTATCTCATAGAGTAAAAAACTTCTTCATTGACAATTATGACCACCCAATTTATGAAAATGATATTCAACTGGTTGATATGATTTATTTAAAAAAGGATTTCTAAAGGTTTTGAGGATAATCATTTCTTTGTATGACTTTAAGCCTGAATAACAACAATGATATCTAACAGAGCTTAATTTATAAACATCGAAGCCTCTGGTATAGTATAAAAAGAAATGTCGACAATTTTTAACAGAAAGTTTACGACCTGCATATTATGTATAATAGCTGAAGTCTAAAAAAACCTAAAACAAGGCTTGCAACTGTTGGTTGCGAAAGTTCTAGGTCTGTTTGGTGGAACATAACCAAATAAAATGCTAAATAGTGGCTGTAAAATAGGAGGAAGTCTTTATGACTTTTGGAGAAAAATTGCAGGTCTTAAGAAATTCAAAAGGTTTGTCACAGGAAAAGCTTGCAGCAAAGATAAAGGTATCAAAACAAGTTATTTCAGAATGGGAGCTTGGTGAATCGAATCCCAATATAGAAAATATTTTACTAATAAGCAGGATTTTTAATATAACAACGGATTACCTTATGAAAGACGATGAACAATCGAGTAGTACAGACGAAGATCTGTTGCTATGTAACAAAAAAACAACTGCGGCACAAATTTTATTGATAGCTTCTGTAATATTTTTAGCAATCGGATTGTTTTATGCATTTGCTGGTTGGTCTTCAGAACAAACTGCCGATGCTATTTGGGGAGGAATGATAATACAGGTTGTAGGTGTGGTCGCCTACTGTATAGGAAGAGTATTGTTGCAATCTAAAACACCATTGTGGATAAAATTTTCAAACTTAACGATTGGTTTGGTTATACCAATTTCTATGATAACCTCACTATTATGGGATCACATTATTGCACCTTATCAAACAGACATTTATTCAGTTGCTACCTTTGGGGTCATTTATATAACTGTTGTAATTCTTTGCTATATAATCATAAAAAGGCAACGAACAAAATGAGCATTATCCTTTTCGTCAGAAATCCTTTGTTTAAAAGGTTTCTGGCGATTTTTTGTTTTAGGAGTTTCCATATTTTATGGAATCAGTAAAACCAAAGGGATAAGCACTATCAGTAGAGAGGTATATGTATAATGAGTGCTTGCGGACGTCAGTACAATCTATCGGTTATTGTTATTCAAATGACGTAATTTATCATCGTTAATAAATACACCTTTGAATTGCTCTAATTGAAATCTCGTTTCGAACCATTTACATTTACATAAAAACAAGTAATAAACATTAAGTCCACAAGCATGTAATGTTTCAAAATTTCCTTGACCTTTTGAAATTATAATATCTGCAAGTTCAATTTTTTCTCTAGATTCCTTCGATATTTCTTTTAGATAGGTACCAGCAATTTCGGTGCCATTTCCGATTACTTCAACCAAATCAGTTAATCCAACCATTTGTGCATCCTCTAGTGTTGCATCATTTAGTACAGGTTTTCCACGTACAATTGCAGTGATTTCAAGTTGTTTATACTTACTTTTTATTAACTTAATCAGTAATTTATCTAACACAATTTCTCCACAGTTATCTACTAGATAGACCAAATGTCTGGCAGTATTTAATTCTTCTAGAAAATGTTTATATTCTTCTTTGTCTATCTCTTCCTGTTTTACCTTTTCTAAAAGTCCCTGCAATTTTTCTTCACTTACGCTTCCTAAAGCACCAAAATCAATATAATTACCTATCCTTGCATATTGTATGGCACGAAGCATAGAGTCATCTGCACAATCAATATTTTTTTGAATTCTTTCTTCTTCTAACATCATCATGTTATTATAATCTGCCTTAAGTGTTGCAAAACTGTATGCACGATTAAAATATTGCTGATGTAACCTATTTATTTTTGTAAGTACAACTGGCGCAGATTCATCTGGTTCCGCACTTATAATTTTTTCCATGACTTTTTTAATATAATCAGCTTTTACTTCTTCTGATTCTAGAGTTTCTAGGTTTTCCAACTGCCTTTTGACTATACAAAACATACAATATGCACTCAGTTTTATATCAGAACATTCTTTCATCTTTCCATATCCCCCTCATTCTAATTGTAAATTTAATACCAATTGACTTTACATTAACTATCTTGTATAATACGGTCGTTAAATACATTTGTAAAGCTGAAAATATCTATTAAATCAATCGAAAATGCTGATGAATGGAGATAATATGGATTTCAAATTAATCAAGACTTTTCTAAAAGTATCTGAATTAAACAGTTTTACTGCAGCTGCAAATTTACTCGGTTATGCACAATCTACTGTCACCGCACAGATAAAGTTATTAGAGAAAGAACTACATACAATTCTATTTGAACGAATCGGGAAAAGTATTTCACTAACTGCTGATGGAAAAGCATTTATCCCATATGCAAAGCAGCTTGTCTATCTGGAACGAGATATTAATAATAATTTTGGAACTACATCCGTAAGAGATGGACATTTGATAATTGGTACATCTCAATCACTTTGTAATACAATTGTTCCACACATTATTAGAGACTATCAACAACAATATCCGAATGTAACAATCCAAATTGTTCTTGATGACTCGTGCGCTTTTCCGGAAATGCTTCGAAATAACGAGATTGATTTAGCTTTTTCAATTGGAAAACAACCGGATAATAGCGATTTTATATCCTTCTATTGTAAAGAAGAAAAAATCTGTTTTTTTGCATCACCAGATCATCCTCTTGCACAAAAAAGCTCCATTACTCTAGATATTTTATGTCAATACCCTTTGCTACTTACGGCACAAGGTTGCAAATATCGAGCAGCACTATTAAAAAATGCTCAAGAGAATTCAACATCCCTTAATATTATATTAGAATCAGATAACATACAATTATTAAAAAAATTTGCTATGAATAGATTAGGTATTACATTTCTTCCATACATTGCTGTTGAAGAGTCTTTAAGCAAAGGCGAATTGATAGAGCTTTTCTGGAAAGGAGAAGCATTCCATATTCCATCCGAAGTGTTATATCATAAAGATAAGCATATAAGTCCTGCTTTGAGAAACTTTCTAAATATAACAAAAGAAATTCTAAGTGCTAATAGTTAAGATTATATGGAGATATTCCTTAGCTAGCTGTGTTGTCAGAATCGTTGTTTTTGCTTAGTTAATTTTTTAACATTATTGTTGAACAATAAAAATTGTTATGCTATAATGGCTAATGGTGGGAATATAACCATAATTTGCAAAGATAATATAATAAGATATGGAGAATTATATTAACAAATTTAGTCCCATTCAGTAATTACCTAAGATTAGCATAAATTAAAAATACTAGGAGGATATTATGAAAACTGTTGCACTCGTACTTTTTATTTTAACTTATTTACTTTTACTATCATTGCCTAAATTCAGAGCTTATATTGCGCTCACTTCCGCTGCAATCTTTGTAGTTATTGGGATATTACCAATTAGCAAAGTATTAACTGCAGTTGACTGGAATGTTATATTAATGATAGCGGGTACTATGGGAGTGGTTGCTCTATTTATAGAGTCAAAAATGCCGTCTTTACTAGCCGACCTTATTATTGAAAAAACACCCGATGTTAAATGGGCAATTATTTCCTTAGCATTATTTGCAGGTATCATATCTGCCTTTGTAGATAATGTTGCAACTGTTTTAATGGTAGCTCCTGTTGCTTTAACCATAGCAAAAAAACTTAAAATTTCTCCTGTACCCAGCATAATTGCGATAGCAATTTCTTCGAATCTACAGGGAGCTGCTACTTTAGTTGGTGATACCACCTCTATTCTTTTAGGTGGGTATGCAAAGCTTAATTTCTTAGAGTTCTTCTTCTGTCAAGGTAGAATTGGTATATTCTGGGTCGTTGAATTTGGAGCATTAGTATCTACTCTAGTTTTAGTATATCTATTTAGAAAAGAGAAGCAACCGGTAAACGCTATGGAAAGAACTGTAGTAAAAGATTATTTTCCTTCCATTCTTCTAGTCGGAATTGTAGTTCTCTTAATTTGTGCATCATTTATAACGAATAAGCCAAGTACAACCAATGGTCTTATCTGTGTAACCTTATTTGTAATTGGAATGATAAGAAAATATATAATTACGAAAGATTCAAAGGTTTTTGCAAATGGAATGAAAGAAATTGACTACACTACCATCCTTTTATTAACAGGATTATTTATTGTTATTGGTGGAATAACAGAAGCGGGTATTGTAAATGACATTAGTAAGATTTTTGTTAAAGCCAGCAATGGTAATCTCTTTCTGATTTTTACTCTAATCGTTTGGGCTTCTGTATTCTTTTCAGCTTTTATTGATAATATCCCATATGTTGCAACCATGTTGCCTGTAGTTGCTCAAATTGCAGCTAATTTAGGTATCCAACCTTATATTCTATATTTTGGATTGCTAATAGGTGCAACTTTAGGTGGTAATCTTACTCCTATAGGTGCTTCTGCTAATATTACTGCACTTGGAATATTACGAAAAGAAGGTTATGAAGTTAGTGCAGGAGAGTTTATGAAAATAAGCGTTCCATTTACTCTGGCAGCTGTAACCACAGGTTATATCTTGATTTGGTTTATTTGGAGATAATAGAACAGAATACAGTGATTTAAGAACATCAAATAGATATTAAGCATATGTTATCCTAGGGAGTTATCCGTGATCTAGGAGGAAATCATTTGTTATCTTATAAAATCATTGTTAAAGAAAATATAATACAAAAAGATATGTATTACAAAGAACAATTAGTAATGAGCTATACCATTAAGTATCCAGAATTTATATCAAGTAAATTTCAAATATTTTTAAAGGAGCTCAATTTATATTATAAATCAAAAGCTCTTATTTATGAAAATTATGACCTAATGAATTTGTATCGGCTTGCTATTGAAGAATATGAATATTCGGTTGCCAATGGATTTCCCATTAGACAATACGAGATATTTATGGATTACAACATAACCTATAATCAGAATTGTGTCTTAAGTTTATATTTTGATAAATATGAATATACAGGTGGAGCACATGGAAATACCACTCGTACCGCTGATACTTGGGATTTGCAAAATGGAAAAGAAATGGAATTATATGAATTGTTCACAGAGATTGATAATAATCAAGAATATATATTTGAAAAGATTTATGAACAAATAGCAAATGAAACAAAGGAAGGAAGTAATCAATATTTTGAGGATTACCGACAGTTAGTACCTGAAAACTTTAATAAAGATAACTTCTATCTAGTAGAAGAAGGAGTTGTTATATATTTCCCATTATATGCAATTGCACCATATGTAAGCGGTATAACAACATTTTTAATACCATTTTCTACTGGAGAAGTGACATCCCCTAAATGTTTATGTGGTACTGAATAATGCCAAGTCATTGTGAGATTATATCAGTGACCTTGAGTTGATTATTATATTTAAATTAATTGGGCAGCTTACTTGCAAGCTATAGGAACTTGCAAGTAAGCTGCCCAATCAATTATATTTTAATTAATAAGCACTACAATATTTACGGATAAATGAAAGTAAATCAGAACAGTTAACATAATATTTGAAACACATATTCTTATCCTCCTTACAATTTATTTGCTCTAGAACAATATTGATTATAGCATAGGTACATAATCAATAATAGAAGTAAGTAATGGGTAATGAGGAAATATTAACAACATATTAATAAGATGTTACAAAAATGTTACATATTACCTTATTTGAAATAGTCATAGTTCTAGATCTCTATCAAAGTTACTATCTAAAGTTATCATCTGTTAAATAGTAGATATAACGTTCAAGTTCTTCTTTTGATTGGAAATCATTAGCATAGTTAATTAATTCTGATCTTGCGGAATCATCCATATTAGTATAATAATCCAAAACATCTGTATTTTCATTGAGTATTGAACTTAGTGAAATAGGCAAAGTATTTAAACCATAATAATTCATACTGTCCATAGTAACCTCCTCTTATGTCATAACATAGGTCTATTGTATATAACCGAAAGTGACAAAGCTTATTTCTATAAAAAAAGAATAACTTTCATGAAAGTATCTTAATATTAAAATGAGCATAATTTGTATATATTATGCTAGAAAATATTTCATTTAGAATAGAAAGATAATATTACAAATAAAATAACGAGAATATTTCAAACGAATAATCAGTTGTATTCATGAATCAGTTCGGTTATAATTATATCAATAATAAATGTATGATTATAAAAAATAGTTAGAATCTTTATTAGGAACTGTAAATTATACAGATATGTACAGAGGAGGAATTGCCATGGAAAAATATAAAATTATGGTTAAGGGAATTGTTCAATATGATGATAAATACCTGCTTGTTAAAAGATGGTTTGATGATAATATAGGGGATCCCTATCAGTGGGAATTTATTGATGGCAAATTAGAATTCGGTGAGGAACCCGAAAAAGGGGTGTTAAGATTAATTTATGAAAATACTGGATTATCAGTTCATATGAATAGAATTCTATATACCTGGTCATTTATGGTAGGAGATGTCTGTAACATTGGGATTAGCTACTTATGTATAAGTACAGAGGATGATGTGATTCTTTCAGAAGAACTTAATGATTATAAATGGGTAGCAAAGGAAGATTTTGCGAATTATATAGAGAATAAAGCGGTGCTGGCAGATATTGAAAAAGCAGAATTATAGAGTAAACATGAGAAAGGAGTTTACCAATGTCTATATTAATTAAAAATGGTTTTGTAATTGATCCAGCAACAGGATTAGAAGGAAAGCAAGACATATTAGTAATTAAGGATACTATTAATCAAGTAGCCGCCAATATTAGTGTTGAAGCAGATCAAATAATTGATGCAGAGGGTATGTTTGTCATGCCGGGCTTTATTGATTTGCATGTACACTTAAGAGAACCAGGATTTGAATATAAGGAGACGATTACAACAGGTGCTATGGCAGCTGCAAGGGGAGGATATACAACCATATGTCCGATGCCGAATACCAATCCGACAATTGACAGTAAATGTATGGTGGAATATCTTATGTTAAAAGCAAAGGAAGAAGCTGTTGTCAACATATTACCGATTGGTGCAGTTACGAAAGGTCAAATCGGAAATGAATTGGCAGACATAAAGGGAATGGCGGAAGCTGGTGCTGTAGCAATAAGTGAAGATGGTAAGTCAGTTATGAATACTGCTATTTATATGGAAGGCATGAGACAAGCTAAGGCAGTAGGCATTGCAGTATTTGCTCATTGTGAGGATAAAGATCTAGTCAAAAAAGGTGTTCTGAATGAAGGACCAAAGTCGAGAGAATTGGGTGTGCCTGGCATTAGTAATGCAGTGGAAGATGTTATTGCTGCAAGGGACATTCTGTTGGCGAAGGAAACCGGCGTGAAACTGCATTTATGTCATTGCTCAACCAAGGATAGCGTAACTTTTATAAAATTAGCAAAAGAAGCAGGATTACCGGTTACCGGTGAGGTTTGTCCACATCATTTTACTATGGCGGATGATGAAATAGCCAGTGAAGATGCTAATTATAAAATGAACCCACCTTTAAGAAGCAGAGCAGATGTGTTAGCATTAAAAGAAGCTTTACGTGATAATATCATGGATGTTATTGCAACTGATCATGCACCACATAGTGATGAGGAGAAAGCAAAATCCATTACTGAGGCGCCTTTTGGTATTGTTGGATTAGAGACTGCCTTTTCTCTTACAATGACTGAACTAGTGAATAAGGGATATTTAACTCCTATGCAAATGGTTGAGAAGATGAGCTATAATCCGGCAAAAGTATTAGGAATAGATAAAGGTAGTTTAGCAGTTGGCAAAATAGCCGATATTGTAATTGCTGATTCCAAGGATCAATATAGGATAGATGTAAATGAATTTGTTTCCAAGGGAAAGAATACTCCATTCCACGGCAAAGAAGTAGTTGGTAGAGTAAGAACTACGATTGTAGCCGGAGAAGTGGTCTATCAGGGCTAAATAGATTAACCTTATAAGTAAGTCCCCCGCTTCTTAGCGAAGCGTAAGCGGTGGGTTGGGACTTACTTGTTTCAGTCGGAGTTCAAGCTCCGACCTTATATCTGCATAGCAGATATAAGGTTATGAGCAAGTAGCGAAGCGGATTGCGAATATCCGCTTTGACTTATATTTTGGAGGTTACACATGATTAATAAATTAATAAAAAAAATTGAACAAGATAAGGCACCTATCGTGGTTGGATTAGATCCTATGTTATCTTACATTCCTGACCATGTAATGAAAAAAGCGTATGCTGAAAAAGGTGAAACCTTAGCTGGAGCAGCAGAGGCAATCTGGCAGTTTAATAAAGCAATCGTTGATGCAACCTATGACTTGATCCCCGCAGTAAAACCTCAGATTGCAATGTACGAACAGTTTGGTATAGAAGGATTAATCGCTTTCAAAAAGACGGTTGATTATTGCAAGGAAAAGGATTTGGTAGTCATAGGCGATATTAAGAGAGGGGACATTGGTTCTACTTCAGCAGCATATGCAACAGGACATTTAGGTAAGGTTACGATTGGTAACAACTCTTATTATGGATTTGATGAGGACTTTGCAACAGTGAATCCCTATCTTGGTTCTGATGGCGTTATTCCCTTTATTGATGTTTGTAAGGAAGAGAACAAGGGATTATTTATTCTTGTTAAGACTTCCAATCCTTCTAGTGGAGAATTTCAAGATCAGCTAGTAAATGGTAGACCATTATATGAGTTAGTGGGAGAGAAAGTAGCAGAGTGGGGCGAACTTCATATGGGCAATCAATATAGCTATATTGGTGCAGTTGTTGGAGCGACCTATCCTGAAATGGGTAAAATTCTGCGTAAAATTATGCCGAAAACTTACATCCTTGTACCCGGATATGGTGCTCAGGGCGGTAAGGCAGATGAACTAGGCCATTACTTTAATAAAGATGGGTTAGGTGCAATCGTTAGTTCTTCTAGAGGTATCATAGCAGCTTATAAGCTAGCTTCCTACGAGAAATTTGGACCAACAGCATATGCAGATGCATCCAGACAGGCGGTAATTGATATGCGTGAGGATATTATGGGAGCACTTAGTAAATAAGTTAATAATTGATATTAAAGAACACCCTGAATTGATATGTACCTAAAAGTTGCTAATTTGCAACCTTGGGTTCAGTTCAATTGGAGGTGTTCTTCATTTCTTTTCGCATGAGTATTTATAGAGTGTGAATTATGGCTGGTGTGTCAAAAGCCCTTCATAACAGAAATTATGAATAGCGGTGTATGGTTAGGGTGCCATAAGTCCGTCATAACTGAAATTATGAATAGCGGTGCATGTATATTCGTTTTGTCGTAAACCGGCTGACAAGGCTGCTTATGTCCGACTAGAGACTCAGTGAAAAACAGAGCTACTGCGATGTTTTTCATATCTTTGAGGCTCTACAAAGGACATGCCGCTGGAAGGTAAGGTAGACAAAATGAATATATATGCACCGCTATTCATCACACAGCCTAAATTGGACTTATGACACCCTAACCAAACATCGCTATTCATTCTACAGTCAAAATTGGGCTTTTGACACACTAACCAATTTTATATTAGCAATTATCAAGAGCATCTTTTAATTGTTTTAATGCCTGCTCTAGGGTTACACGTGGACAAGCAATGTTAATTCGCTGAAATCCGCTACCTTCGGGTCCAAACATCGTTCCGGCATCTAGCCAAAGCTTTGCTTTATTAGCAATCAGATCTTCAAGTTCTTCTTCCGTTAGATTTAATTCTTTAAAATCAATCCAAACCAAATAAGTTCCTTCGGGTTCAACTAGTTTAAGTTTTGGCAGGTGTTTTTGTAGAAACTCTCTTAAGTAGTTCAAATTATCGAATAGATATTGTTTTAGATCAATTAACCATTCTTCTCCATATTCATAGGCTGCCTGACATGCTAATAATCCCATAGTATTTAACTCACAATAACCACTTTTAACGATTTCGGCTTTAAAAGCTTTTTTAAGTTTTTGATTGCTTATTAATATATTAGAAGCTTGTAACCCAGCTAGATTAAAGGTTTTACTAGGGGCGGTACAGGAAATGGTACATTCTAAAAACTCAGGTTTCAGACTAGCGAATATAGTATGATCATACCCAGGATATATAAAATCAGCATGGATTTCATCGGATACAATCAATACATTATGTTTTACGCAGATATCGCCGATTTTAATTAATTCATCCTTTGTCCACACTCTTCCAACTGGATTATGAGGGTTACAGAGAATGAATAATTTTACTTTGTTCTCAATGATTTTCTCTTCAAAGTCAACAAAATCAATTGTATATTTACCATCCTTATAAACAAGGGGATTGTTTATCAATAATCGCTCATTACGAATGATGGATTCTGAAAAGGGATAATAAACGGGCCTTTGGATGAGTACAGCTTCACCTATCTCGGTATATGCACGTATTGCCATGCAGATGGCATATACAATGCCTGGGGTCTTTACCAACCACTTTTTCTCAATCTCCCAGTTATAGTGTGAGTTAAACCAATTATGAAGAACTGTAAAATATTCATCTTTTGTATCGGAATAACCAAAGATGCCGTGCTGGCATGCTTTAACAAGAACTTCAGTAACGGCAGGTACAGTTGGAAAATCCATATCAGCTACCCATAGTGGTAAAATATCTGCTGACTTACCCCTTTCTACTGCAAAGTCATATTTCAGCGAGTTCGTGTTTTTGCGATTAACAATTTGGTTAAAATCGATTCTCATGTGTATTCCTCCTAATTAAGTGCTTGTTCTATGTCAGCTATTATATCATCAATACTCTCTAATCCAACAGAAATTCGTAACAAACATTGATTGATACCTCTTTCTTCCCGTTCTTCTAGTGGAACATCAGCATGTGTTTGAAGCATAGGATACGTAATTAATGTTTCAACGCCTCCCAGACTTTCTGCAAACAGAATTAATTGAATTCGCTCCAATAATTGTTTGGCAGTATCTTCACTATCTACTTCAAGGGATATCATGGATCCAAAACCGGTTGCCTGTTTTTTGGATATCTCATAATCTGGATGTGAGGGAAGACCAATATAATAAACTTTGTTCACTTTTTTATGAACACTAAGCCAATTGGCTAATTTCATGGCATTATCTTGTTGACGGTCCATTCGTACCACCAAAGTTTTTATGCCTCTTATAAGTAACCAACTGTCAAACGGTGAAAGACAGGCACCTGTCGTTTTATAGATAAATCGTAGTTTCTCGGATAAAGATTCCTTATTCGTAACCAGAAAACCAGCCAACGTATCGTTATGGCCACTAAGATACTTCGTACCACTATGCACAACGATATCTGCACCCAATGTAAGAGGTTGTTGATAGTATGGGGTGAGGAAGGTATTGTCAACTATTACTAGTAACCCATTTTCTTTTGCAAGAGTTGTAATTGCTGTTATATCAGTAACATGCATCATGGGATTTGTAGGTGTCTCAACATAGATAGCTTTAGTTTCAGGTAATATATGAGAGTTCACTTCATTCAGATTGGAAGTGTCAATAAAATCAAACTTTAATCCATTCTTTCTTGAAATATGCTGAAATAAACGAAGGGATCCTCCATACAAGTCGCTTGATGCAATAATGTGATCGCCAATCGAAAATAATTCCATAAGTGCTGTAATTGCAGCCATACCTGTAGAGAAAGCCAATGCGTCCACACCTTGTTCCAGATTAGCGATAACTTTTTCTAAGTATTCCCTAGTTGGATTCTGGAGACGTGAATAGTCATAGCCTGTACTTTGTCCAACCCCAGGATGTGCAAAAGTTGCTGATTGATAGATAGGAACACTAATAGCACCAGTAAGGTGTGTATTATTATCTGATCCATGAATGCAGAGTGTAGTAATATCCATTTTATACCTCTTTCTCGCAAATCACAAGCTTCCTTGTGAAATTGCCTAAATTATGCAACGCCGTCTGATAAGTTTAGCGGCTTATGTTAAAAAAAGCTCGCCTTCCCTAATTCAGAAGACGAGCTAATACTCGTGTTACCACTTCAATTTATCTGTACCTTACAGTAACAGACCTCTAAGAGTACGTCGACTATAATCGATTATACTCGCTTGCTATAACAGGCAATCCTGTCGCATCCTAGTTGACTTGCAATTTGGTGCGCCACTCCCGAGCCATTTTCAACTAACATTCCTCTGCTTTTTTTCACCAATTAAAAGCTCTCTGATAGATTCTTGATAGTTTACTCTCTCATTCATAGTGTTTTGGTATGAAATTGATATGAGTATATCAAATAATATTAGGGCTGTCAACAATAAATTTATAATTAGTTATGGTTAAGGCACCAAAGTTAAATTCAGTAGTGGTATCGATTGGAGCGGTATTGGGAGGGAGTAATATTTAATTGATTTTTAAAATGTTTATTAAATGAAGGAGCATCTTTAAAGCCACAAGAATACACAATTTCTGTTACACTTAGATCGGAATCATTTAAAAGATTTTTCGCAATATGTAAGCGATAATTAATTAAATATTGTTGTGGAGACATTTTTTTATGGGTCATAAATAATTTATAAAGGTAAGTACGGTCAATTCCAACATATTTAGCTACATCAATTATCTTGATGTCATAAGTATAGTTATGATGAATATAATTCAAAGCTTTCTCAAGATGTGATTCATAGAATAGGTGTGTTGAATTAATAGTAGGAGTACACAAAAGCGAGAAGATATGATAAAGCTGACCGAGGTAGGTGTATTCGTTTCCTCTTCCCTCTTTAAAGGATTCGATTAAAAATAACAATATATTTCTTAGTTCACCATCACTCGAATCTGTGAATGTCAAATTCTTACTCATAAAGCCACAATTTTGTAAAATTGTTTTTACCTCATAACCATCGAAGCCAAACCAGCAATATTCCCACGGGTTATGTTCATCAGCGGAATAGAAAGTTGTAGTACCAGGTGTAATTAAGAAACCATCTCCCTTTTTTAATCGGTAAGTTGTACCATTGATATGATATTGTCCTTGACCATTTAGAATATAATGAATTAAATAATGAGGGCGGATAGCAGGGCCAAAAGAGTGAGATGGTTTGCATTGTTCATGTCCACAGTGGTAAAGAGTCAAGGGATTACTTAATTGAATATTGCTCTCCTGTGTTATTGGTGATTTCATTAACGCTCCCTTCAAACAACAAAAAGTCAACATAATGACAAGTTTATGAAACATAAGTACATAGCTTATAAATAAGTATTATTATATAATAAGTTATAACAGATTACAAATGTTAAGGAGGGTTATTAATGTTAAAAATAACATTTATGGGGGCAGGTAGCACGGTATTTGCAAGAAATGTACTGGGAGACTGCATGTGTACTCCATCACTACGTGAAGCCGAGATAGCTTTATATGATATTGAAGCAAAGAGATTAGATGAGTCAGAGATTATACTCAATGCAATCAACAAGAATGTAAATGATTCCAAAGCTGTAATTAAAACTTATCTTGGGGTGAATAACAGGAAAGAAGCCTTGCGAGATGCTAACTTTGTGGTAAATGCTATTCAAGTAGGTTTTTATGATCCATGTACCATTACTGATTTTGAGATACCGAATAAATTTGGCCTTAAGCAGACTATAGCAGATACCTTAGGAATCGGTGGAATTATGCGTGGCCTCAGAACAATTCCTGTGATGGAAGGTTTTGCACGTGATATGGAAGAAGTATGTCCAAATGCACTATTCCTAAATTATACCAACCCAATGGCAATTCTTACAGGTTATATGCAAAGGTATTCCAAAATTCAGACAGTAGGGTTATGCCATAGTGTACAGGTATGTTCGGAGACTGTTTTAAAAGGCCTCGGTATGGATGAAAAGTTAGAAGGTAGAACGGAATTAATAGCTGGTATTAATCATATGGCCTGGTTATTAGAAATACATGATAAAGACGGAAATGATTTATATCCTGATATTAAGCGGCTTGCAGCTATCAAAAATGCTACTGAAAAACATAAAGATATGGTACGTTATGAATACATTAAGCATTTAGGCTATTATTGCACAGAATCCAGCGAGCATAATGCAGAATATAATCCATTTTTTATAAAATCAAAATATCCGGAGATGATTGATCAGTTTAATATTCCATTGGATGAATATCCAAGAAGATGCATAAAACAGATAGCAGGATGGGAAGAAGAGAAGAATAATATATTGCAAGATGGTAAAATAACTCATGAACGCTCTCATGAATATGCTTCCTACATTATGGAAGCGGTTGTGACAAATAAGCCAATTAAGATAGGTGGGAATGTTTTAAACACCGGATTGATAGACAATCTTCCTGCAGATGCATGCGTGGAAGTACCTTGTATGGTTGATGCTCATGGCATTAATCCATGTCATGTAGGCAGACTTCCAGTACAGTTAGCAGCAATGAATATGACTAATATTAATGCACAGCTTATGACGATTGAAGCAGCTTTAACAAAGAAGAAAGAGAATATCTATCAGGCAGCAATGCTTGATCCTCATACGGCAGCGGAATTGTCAATTGATGATATTGTTAAAATGTGCGATGAATTAATTGCAGCACATGGAGAATACATGAGCTGTTATAAATAGAAACAACTTACTCATTATGAAGCCACTGAAAAAGTCTCCATTATAGTTTCAGAATGAATAAAGCTGTATATATATTCGTTTGGGCTACCTTGCCTTCCTGCGGCATGTCCTTTGTAGAGCTTCAAAGATATAAAAAACAGCGCAATGCGCTGTTTTTTACTGAATCGTGCGCCCAGCATGGGCATAATCTAACGGGTGGAAGTCCCGAGTGCAGGTTGATAGTGCCAAGCACATAGTCAAGAGCAAGGGTGTCCATCGTGAGGTGGAATCTGAAGGAAGCTGGAGACAAACTTCTGGTCTGACGAACAGAAATTACATCAGGCATGAATATACTGGGTAAGGCTGCGATCCAAGCTAAAGCCCAAAACTATCCAGAAGTATACCGTGTAAATGTAGCAGATAGATGGAAGGAAAGATTATGTTCTTACCTGGGGAGGTCTCACGGACGTGTGGAAACATAGCGTATGAAGCACGGTTGAAACAAGATTTATCGTGAGAAGTCAGCAGAAGTCATAGTACCAAAAGTAGTCGACGACATTTGGGAAGGACTGAACTTTAGGAGATGAGAGTAAATGAATGTTACTAAAGAAGAAATAAAATACAGAAAACTTCATAATGAGATGTATGAGGGTTATCTGCAAATGGTATCCGCGGAACGGAAAAGTATGCAGAAACGTATGCTTCTTCAAGGATAACTGAAAACAACATCATCAACACAGACTTGTCGACGGAACGATTATTGGAACAAATATTGGGCAAAGACAACTTAAATCAGGCATTTAAGAAAGTGAAAGCCAATAAAGGAGCCGGAGGGATTGATGGGATGGGAGTAGAGCATCTTCTACTATATCTCAAGGAAAACCAAAAGCAACTAATTCAACAAATCAAGGATGGTAACTACCATCCGAATCCCGTTCGTAGGGTAGTAATACCCAAAGAAGAAAAGGGAAAAGTAAGGAAACTAGGAATACCAACAGTGGTGGATAGAGTAATTCAACAAGCAATAGCACAAGTACTATCGCCGATATTTGAGCAACAATTCTCAGATAATAGTTATGGATTTCGACCAAAGCGAAGTGCACACGATGCAATGAAAAGATGTATTGAAAATACGAATGAAGGCTATAAATATGTAGTAGATATGGATTTAGAGAAATATTTTGATACAGTAAATCAGAGTAAGTTAATTGAGGTGCTGTCAAGAACAATAAAAGATGGCAGGGTAATTTCACTCATCCATAAATTCTTACAAGCTGGGGTTATAGTAAACCATACATTTAAAGAAACAGGAGTCGGTGTACCTCAAGGCGGACCACTAAGTCCGCTACTTAGCAACATAATGCTAAATGAATTAGACCAAGAACTAGAACGAAGAGGCCACAAGTTTGTACGTTATGCAGACGATAGTGCGCCACGAAGGCGTGCCCAAGTAGCGTAGCTACTTGAAGACAGCTATGCTGT
>CAUQEW010000055.1:0-17626 GCA_963517115.1 uncultured Lachnospiraceae bacterium
TGGCAGAAAAGATTTATATTTTATTAATTGTCTACTTGACGGGAAGCAGTTCACGGAAAGTAAGGAATTCAACCTCTTATTTCTTATAAAACACACCTACATTTTCACTTCAAAATCCCCGCAACCCTTGATTTTCCTAGCCTTTCCTCGACAGCAAACAAACCGTCTCCACGTGCACCGTCCCCGGAAACATATCCACCGCACATACCCGCTCCACCTTATAACCCTTCTCCTGCAAAACCTCAAGATCCCTAGCCAAGCTAGTAGGTTTACAAGAGATATATACTATCCTATCCACTCCATAATCAATAATCTTATCCAACGCCTTTGGATGAATTCCATCCCTAGGAGGATCCAATACAATAAGATCCGGTTTTTCCTCTATGCCATCAATCACCTTTAACACATCGCCTGCAATAAACTCACAATTATCCAAGCAATTTAATAAAGCGTTCTCTCTAGCTGCTACAACAGCCTCCTCAACAATCTCAACTCCAATAACCTTCTTAGCAACAGGTGCTAACAACTGAGCGATTGTACCGGTTCCGCTGTATAAGTCGAATATAAGCTTGTCCTTCGTTTCTCCAATATACTCTCTGGCTGTACTATAGAGCACTTCTGCTCCAAGTGAATTCGTTTGAAAAAAGGAGAAGGCAGAGATCTTAAACTTTAATCCTAACAGTTCCTCGAAGAAATAGTCTTGTCCGTAGAGTATATCTGTTTGATCACTTTGTACAATGTCAGCCTGGCTATCATTATAAGTATGAAGAATACCAACAATATTACCGTTTAGTTCTAATTTTAATAAACGATTACTTAATTCTTTCATGGCTTCTGCTTCACTACTGTTTTCCTTATTCGAGTCCGTTTCAGCAATTTCCCACTGAGAAGAGGTTACCAGATTCACTAGAATCTCCCCGGTCTTAGCAGCTCTTCGTACGAGTAAATGTCGTAAATAACCCACATGTGAAAGCTTTTTCATGAAAGTTATCCCCAATTCAGTGAAAAATTCCAACACACAAGTAAGAATCTGATTGTAATCTTCATCTACAATTTTACATTCAGAAGCTGTTATAATGTCATGAAAACTACCTTTCTTATGGAGACCTAATGCTAATGGACCATCTTTTACCTCATCCCCGAAGGAGAATTCCATCTTATTACGATAGCCCCATTGAACTGGGCTGCCTTTGATTCCTTCGAATACATAATCTTTACAAACATTGTCTATGATTTTCTTCACTTGCTCTGCTTTTAACTCTAACTGAGCTTCATAAGATAGTGTCTGGTAAGTGCAGCCTCCGCAGGGTCCAAAATGTTTACATTTTGGTGCTTCTGTTTCTAATGGTGATTTTTCTAATAATTCTAAAAGTCTGCCTTCGCTCTTTCCTTTGCGTGCCTTATTTACCACAAAACGGACCTTCTGTCCTGTAATTGTGTTTTTGACCGAAACTTTATCTTCTTCTATTTGAATGATTCCTTTGTTTGGGAAATCAATTCTTGTTACAATACCTTCATACTCTTTTCCTTTTTTCACAATATAATCTCCTATATATAAGCTATCTTTTTATTTTTTGAACAATCATCATTATACGATGAAATCAGTAACGTTGTCTATATGAATTAACTGATAGTAACAAACTGTTCATTTCATTATGCAACCATGCTGTTAGTAGCAAATTACTATAAATCAAGGAAAGTCATCAAATTCATCAGCAAAGAATTCCTAAAAATCTAGTTCTTAACAAGGTCTTCGCAAGCGAAAAACTATCAGCTTGTAAGTCTTTACTTTGACAAACAAATTTACAATTTTAAAAACAAAATTTGCCCAAACATAATATATCCAATGATTAGACCATTATCAAGTAATGGCGCTGTTGCTTCCACCAGACCAGCATGACAATTATAGATCAAGAGCTGCTTTGTTTTTTTGCATGTTTCAAAAGCTTCTATATTACTTTTTATACATTTATGTTTCGTTTTATCACCGCTTTGCATTAGAGTACAGAGTTTGCTGTTCTCTTTCGGATATGCAATTATCTCATGATAGCATTCATCAAAAATAACAATTTTTATATTGGTAAGTGTGTAAAAAGAGGTCATTAATTCCTATAATTTATCTACTTGCAACTTTAAAGACATAGTATCACCACCTGTGATATAATTTAACATAAACAAAGGAAATTGTCTATTCAGGAAAGAAAATATCTTAATAAATATAAAGGCACTAAGGATATTACATAACAGACATGTGCGCCCGCAAAAGCAGGCAGATAGGAGGATTTATGTCAAGAATAATCATCAATGAGAACAATATTAACATGGTGCTCGATATTACATCGGATAACCAAGTGAAACTGCTTCATTTTTCAGCTTTACCTTTTAACGAAGAGGATATTGTTGCTAAGACTAGGGAGGGTAGTTTTAATCTTGTAGAAGTCAATATTTCCGGATTAGACAGACCACTTGAACGCCATGGTACAAAATATATCGTTACTGCACCGGGTTACAGAATGAAATACCTAGAGCACAAGGATTATAGAAATGATATCGGCAGAAAACTTGAGATTACAACCTTTGATGAAGAAACAGGAATCTATGTAACAAGCCATATACAGTTCTATGATGGAATCTCCGTAATACGATCTTTTAGCGAGGTAGTCAATAAGGGTGATGAAATACAAACTCTTGAGTATATCTCCTCTTTTAATTACACCGGAATAGAAAAAGAAGGAATCCTTCTTCGTGATGAAAAGCTGCTGCTTAAAATCCCTCATAATTCCTGGCAAAGAGAGATGGATTGGCAAGAATATACCTTAGAACAACTTGGTCTTGGACAATCTCAGCCAACAATTGGGCAACGTTCTTCAAAAGCAATAGGCATTACTAATACCGGTAACTGGTCTACAAAAGAATATCTACCTATGGCATATTTAGAGAATACAGAGACCTCCACCAATTTATTCTGGCAGATTGAACACAATGGTTCTTGGCATTGGGAAATCTCTGACCAGTCATCACATTTATATCTAGCCTTAAGTGGACCAACCGAAACTGAATCTCACTGGTTTAAGAACTTAAAGCCAACGGATAGTTTTGTTTCCGTTCCGGTTGCTGTCGGAGTAAATGCCGGTAATTTTGATACTGCTATGGGTGAGTTAACAAGATACCGTCGTAAGATTCGCAGGCCAAACAAAGATAATGAGAGTCTTGCTATTATTTTCAATGATTATATGAATTGTCTTTGGGCTAAGCCTACTACAGAAAAGGAACTTCCTCTTATAGATGCTGCCGCAGAAGCTGGCTGTGAGTATTTTTGCATTGATGCAGGTTGGTATTCGAAAGGCTATTGGTGGGATAATGTAGGAGAATGGCAAGAGTCCAAAGAACGTTTTCCAAATGGCTTAAAAGAAGTAACTGATTATATTCGTGACAAAGGTCTCATCCCAGGTGTCTGGCTTGAACTGGAGGTTATGGGATTAAAATGCCCAAAATCTGAAAAAGTACCAGAGGATTGGTTCTTTGTTAGACATGGTAAGAAAGTCTACGATCGTTCTCGCTATCAACTTGATTTTAGAAATCCAGAGGTTATTGACCATGCCAATGAGGTTATTGATAGACTTGTAGCAGAATACGGTGTTGGTTATATCAAGATGGATTATAATATTGAACCAGGTATTGGTACAGAACTATATGCAGACAGTATCGGTGATGGATTATTAGGACATGAAAGAGCCTACCTCGCTTGGCTTGATGCTATTTTTGCAAAATACCCGGATTTAATTATAGAGAATTGTTCCAGCGGTGGTCTTCGAATTGATTATGCTATGTTACAAAGATATTCCATTCAATCAACAAGTGACCAAGAAGATTACAAACGATATGCAACCATTGCAGCTAATTCACCTTCCGGTCTGACTCCAGAGCAATCCGCAATCTGGTCTTATCCTCTGACAGAAGGCGATAAGGAAGAAGTTGTATTCAATATGGTCAACGCAATGCTCCTTCGTATTCATCAAAGCGGACATCTTGTTTACTTAAATGATGAACGCAAGGTGTTAGTAAAAGAGGCTCTTGATTATTACAAAACAATGCGTATGGATATTAAGACTGCATTACCCTTCTGGCCTTTAGGATTATCAAAGTTCTCAGATACCTGGGTAAGTCTTGGCCTTCATACCGATAAAAAGATATATGTTGCTGTATGGAGAAGAAATAGTGAAACAGATACCTGTATTCTTCCAATTGCTTATACCAATGGAAAAATAGCATCTGTTAAATGTGCTTATCCAAAATTTGAGGAATGTGAATATAGTTGGAACAGTGTGAATACGACGTTGACAGTTAGATTACCAAAACAATTCTCTGCAAGATTATTTGAAATTACCTTAGAATAAATAATGGATAAATTAATAATCGCCTTAAAGATTATAGTACCCTTGGTTTTACTTATCCTTCTTGGAGTTTATTGCAGAAAAAAGAAAATCTTAACTGTTGACAGTGTTCTATCAATAAAAGCACTCGTTACAAAGATTATGCTGCCGATACTAATTTTCAACATATTAGCAACAACCGAATATAGCATGGATTCCATCGCTATATTCGGTGTTGCGTTCCTTTGCTTGGCACTTGCCTTACTATTGGGTTTCAAAACACGTGGATTTATGGCTCAATATGGAACTTATTCGCCATTTTTAATGTCATGTTCTGAGACAGGTATGGTAGGATATGCTCTATTAACTGCCCTTCTTGGAAGTGATAATCTATCCTATCTTGCCACCATGGATTTAGCTTCCACACTGTTTGGCTTTACGATATTTATTACTTTATTATCCACACAAACCGGTGGAAAGCAAAGTGCTGGTGAAATAATACATAATATGCTACACACGCCTTCACTTATTGCATCTATTTTAGGTATTATAGCAAGTTTATGTGGTCTGGGAACCTATATGGAGCATTCTCAGGTAGGTATCATTTATAAAGAAGTAATTTATAGCTTTACAACACCAATGTCAAGTTTGATTTTAATAACAATCGGTTTCGACCTTGTTTTAGATACAAAGCTTATTCGAATGGTGACTAGAACTATCTTAAGTAGATTTCTTATTATGGGATTGATGCTTGCAATGGCGGTGTTCTTTGTTTTTAGGTTTACTGATTATGATAAAATTATACTAGTATCATTAATCATATTTTTTACTCTTCCACCAACTTTTGTGGTTCCTATTTATGTAAAAGAGAAGGATCAGGCTAATTTTGTTTCTACCTGTATCTCTGTATATATTGCTGTTACTATGTTGGTGTTTACTCTGCTATGTTTTTTTATTTTATAAGATAACTCATATGATAGTATTAGAAACATTAAAGTCCAATTTAGGAATTCAAATGAACATGATACTTTATATTCATCTAAATTTCTGAATTGGACTTTCTGGAAGTTTGACTTTCTAAAAGTTGGATTACTATAAATTTGCCTTTCTGAAAATTGGCCTTTCTATAAATTTGTTTATATTAATTTGTCTTTCTATTAATTTATTTTTCTATAAATTTGTCTTTCTATAAACTAAAAGTCTAGGTTCCTTCAATATCTATACCCTTCTACTTAGATACTATAACCTTCTGACTTTTTTCAACACCACCAACTATGAAATTATACTATCAATATATGCGCTGATCATCTCAACAAGTTCTTTTAAACTATTAGAATCCTCTGCATATATTCGCACATCTTCCCCAATAATTGTTTCCACATAATCTCTGTTAAAGGTTATATCCGGTTGCGTCCACTCTGGATCATTTAAACTTGTAAATTTAAAAGTGATCTCAGATACATTATCAATCAAAGCAAAAAGCATAATGGAATTACTAAGATAAAAGTTGGAATCAATAACAGTTGGATCAATTTCTGACTGATAGTTGATTGTTAATCCATATGGTTCCTCATCTGTTTTAAGTGAGATACCCGCTCCTATCATTCCCTCTTGCAGGGGCATGAAACCAACAAGTGCTGATACCTTACTATTATCACCAATATATGGCGTCTTATATTCAAGCAGTGTTTCATACTGGTATTTCGTATCATTGGCATTTGTAGAGATTACATCCTCAATTGCCTTATAGGTACCTTCCGGTATAGAATAATACTGATATCTATCCTCACCGAAGGAGCAATATATTAAGGCAGTATCTTCGTTTGAATAAAGGTTGATATAATATCCGTCTGAAATATTAATATGCAGAGTTTCTGTACTTTTGTAAGGAAAATCTTCCTCCTTTTCAACCCATTGGCTTTTGTTAAAGCTCTCAAAGAATTCTGGACTCGCTATGAAAGATAATGGAATTTTTTCTTCTGTTTCTACTCCAATGAGAGAACTTTTTAAGCTTATTTGCATAAGTGCTGTATCTATACTTACCAACGATAAATCCTGCTTCTCTTTCGGATTCGATGCAGTAGTAATTATTATTAATACACATAGAATAAGCGAAACGGCCATAACTCCTAATGTAGGTTTTTTATATTTCAGTACATTTTTAATCCTGGATTTCACATGACTTTCCCCAAATGCCAGATGGCCTATATTAAATATTTTCTTATCTACAGCTAGGTTAAGAAGAGAATAACTATAATCTATTTTCACTTCACTCCCAATACTTTTCATGACACTCTCATCACAGGACATTTCCATATCCTTTGTCATTAGGACAAAGGACACCCACATCAATGGATTAAACCAGTGAATCACCAGTGCGATATAGGCAATCGGTTTTATCAGATAATCATGCCGTTTCACATGTATTTGTTCGTGCTTAACTATATACAACATTTCTTTTTCCGTGATACCTACCGGTACATATATTCTTGGCTTAATGAAACCACCTACAAATGGAGTTGTAATAGTCTCTGATTCGTAAATATTATCTCGAACCAAGGTTGCAGTCTTTATTCTTCCCATCAACTTGCAGTAAGTTATTAAGCTATTTAATAATAAAGTTCCTATTCCCGTTACCCATATAAAGGATACTAAAAGCATATGAATTTGCATTGGGTTTATACTTGCATACGTGACAGCTTGTGGTAAGGAACCATTAATGACTTTGTTCACACTTGAAATTCCGATATCAACAGAGGGTGAAGCCATCAAGCCAATATTTTGCGGTACATAGTTCAATGTTCCGGCCGCATCTGATTTTGTAAGGCTAAGCAGGCTGAACACAGAGGAAAAGGTTAAAGGACAAACCATTCGAAAAAGCACTACTGACCATATTGTATAAGAAAATAGTTTGGGTGCCTTCTTAAGCAGCAATCGAACTAAAATTACTGCGACTGCAACATAGCTTGCCGTAATACTCATATTAAGCACATCAATAAAAAGTTTCTGTATGATATCCATTTGCTTACCTTTCCTTATAATTATCGATCAAGTTCTTTAGTTCCTCTGCTTCTTTTTTCGAAAGCTTTTTATCCCCAAGAAAGGCAGTTATAAATTGAGGCAATGATCCATCAAATGCTTTTTCAACTATTGCATGACTTTCATATCTTTGTGTTTCCTCTTTTTTTACAAGTGAACTAACAACAGAGTTCGCATTTTGTAAGATACCGCGTTCACATAATTTTCGCAGTACCGTATAAGTGGTAGACTTCTTCCATCCAAGTTTCTCATTGCAAAGTTCCACTAATTGTCTTGAACTCAGTGGTTCTGCTTCCCAGATAATACTGATAAATTTATATTCTGCATCAAATAATTTATATTGTTCCATATCTGCCTCCATCTGTCCATTTTGTGACATGTAAATCAAGGAATGTGAAAAGTGATTTTTATTCACACTATCCATCTAAATAAAATAATTCCTGATTATATTATTTGGTTTATCACAGTAAACTATGCAGTTAGTTTATCACGATAAACCTTACCTGTCAATACCATAATTTTATCGAAAAACTATTACTAAAAAATTATTTTTTACATGCTTGAAACATTCCTAATTGATAATAATAGAAATAACATAGAAAATTACGATAATTACAATAGGAGGAAGTAAAGATTTGAAAAATAATTTTATTAAAAAACACATTTATATCATTATGATAACAGCTATTTGGGGAATACTATTGAATGGTTGTAATAAAGATCCTGATATAGAAGGAGAGAAATACACCGGAAGTGCCGCTGGCTATGGAGGAAATGTTTCGGTCGATATTACAATTACGAAAGATGGTAAAATAAATGCAGTAAAGATAGATGCTCCAGAAGAAGCCCCGAATATAGGTGGCATGGCTGCTCCACAGATTGCGGAACAAATTATTAAATCACAAAGTTTAGATATTGATATTGTATCAGGTGCAACTATTACAAGTACTGCTATAATAAATGCAACTGAGTCAGCTTTAAATGATGGCGGTTTAGATATCAACACTTTTATTAACAAATAGAATATGGTTAGGGTGCCATAAGTCAATTTGAGCTGCGTAATGAATAGCGGCGCATATATATTCGCTTTGTCTACCTTACCTTCCTGCGGCATGTCTTTTATAGAGCCTCAAAGATATGAAAAACATCGCAGTAGCTCTGTTTTTCACTGAGTCTCTAGTCAGACATAAACAGCCTTGTCAGCCGGCCTACGACAAAACGAATATATATGCACCGCTATTCATAATTTCAGTTATGAAGAGCTTATGACACCCTAACCAAATATTATTTTACTAAATACATCTAAGTAAAAACTTTTTTATTGTTCACAGTAAGTTAACAATTCCAACAAACTATATTCACATATGAACGATATAATATGTTCATAGCTTGATTCAAGGTTCCCCACCTTGTTTATATAAATTTTTTTCATAAAGGCCAGTAGGTTTACCTACTGGCCACCCCTCTTTTTAGACTACTATTCTAATAATTTATCCCTTCAAAACATTTCTACTCTCTTATTCCTTTATATTGAGGCCTTTTTTCCATTCTCCGCATTCTCCAATTTTTTCTCCAATTTTAAAATAATTATAAGGCGCATAGATTGCAGGATCCAGCTGAGTCAAGTCAATCATCTCCATATTCATAGTTTCAAAGTTTTTATCAATCTGAATATTCTCTATCTTGGCTAAAAATAAATGACTACCGTCTAATTCCATTGTTTTGCTAATACTACATTCATATATCCATTTACTTTGTTCAAGTACAGGTACCTCTAATTTATTGCCCCAAGAATATTCATAATTAACCTTATCCTTTATGCCATCGCTTCCTTTCGTATTACCCAAATAATCAGCAAGCCAAATCATATCACAACTTATTAAATTAGCTGAAAACTTTCCTTCTCTAAATATATTACTTTTTGTTTGTTTACTTCCACCAATGCTAATCATAATATGCGGACTATGGTCAAAAGAAAAACCAAGCCAAGTAATAACGCAAAAATTTGGACTATTATCTTCATTCTTTGTTCCAATCAGATACATTGGCTGTGGGCTAAACACACAATCCGGCTTAATACTAATTCTTTCCATAAATATTTCCCCTTCTCCATAAAAGAATCCATTAACATAATTATTATCAGTTTTATACTATAACTTATCAGAAGATGGTGTTAATCTTCTGATAAATGCGGTGGTTCTCCGCCGTCCATCCGATGATAAGAACATGCTTTTTGTTCTTATCATATTACATATTATTCCATATATCAATATATTATTTTAATTCGATTAATTTAAATTTTATTAATGAAATTTGTAGTATTCAGAAAAAATAAGTTGTATAATTATGCCAGAATACGCCTTAATACTATCAGTTCCCATGATTATCTATTTTAATTATGTTACTACCCACAGGCGAGTTATAAAACAAACAGAAAGGATGGATTATGATGATGAAAAAATTAATGTTATTAACTCAATGTGTAACGGAGGAACACATAAAATAACCCTCCCATATATCAGGAGGATGAAGAATGTATTCACATTTCAAGAAATTTGTATCATATTACAAACCATATTTAGGATTATTTTTATCAGTAATGATCTGCGCTATTTTAGCTACTGCAATGGCACTGCTGTTTCCACTTTGCACAAGATATATTACCCAACATGTTTTAGAGGGTAAAATAAATAATGCACTACCTGAAATTTATAAGACCGGCGCCCTAATGCTTGTTTTACTAATTCTGCAGATTATATGTAACTCTTTTGTAGACTATAGAGGTCATACAATGGGTGCAATGATGGAAAGGGATATGAGAATCGAATTGTTTGAGCAATATCAAAAATTATCATTTCGATTTCATGACGAACAGCGGATTGGTCAGTTGATGTCAAGAATTACGAATGATTTGCTTTCACTTACCGAGTTGTTCCATCATGGTCCAGAAGACATTGTTCTATATTTTGTAAGATTTATAAGTACCTTTATCATTTTGTTTCATATTAATGCAAAATTAACTCTAGCTGTTTTTGTTATTCTACCGGTTATGGCTGTGTATTCTTTTTATTTTAACAGAAAGATGAAAACTGCCTCAAAAGCAAACTATGAACGAATCGGTGATATCAATGCTCAGGTAGAAGATACCTTATCTGGTATTCGAGTTGTTCAATCTTTTGCCAATGAAGAAACAGAAGTTAAGAAGTTTTCTTATGAAAATGAACGTTTTATGGAAAGCAGAAAGACCATTTATAGAAATGAATCCTATTTATATCAGGGAGTAACTGCTTTTATACAATTAATCACCATTATCATCGTTATTTTGGGCGGTGTCAGTATCGTCCATGCTTCTCTGGATCTTGCTGATTTGATAACCTTTTTGCTCTATATCAATTATCTCATTGAGCCGATACAGAAATTGACTCATGTCGCTGCACAATATCAGGAAGGAATTGCAAGCTTTGAACGCTTTATGGAAATTATGGAGATAGAGCCGGATATACAGGATTCTGTTAATGCAATTGAAATCCAAAAGGTTCAGGGAAATGTAGTGTTTAAGAATGTTGACTTCCGATACAAGGATGGCCTCGATTATGTTTTAAAAAATGTTACCATAGATATACATGCAGGAGAATATGTTGCATTAGTAGGTCCCTCCGGTGATGGAAAGACAACTCTTTGCTCCCTGATTGCTCGTTTTTATGATGTGAGCGAGGGCGAAATATTGTTGGATAGCAATAATATTAAGGATATCCAGCTAAAGTCTCTGCGTAAGAATATCGGAGTTGTCCAACAAGATATTTACTTATTTGCAGGAACGGTTCTAGAAAACATTCGGTATGGTAATCCCAGTGCAAACCGAGAGAACATTATTGAAGCCGCAAAAAAGGCAAATGCTCATGAATTTATTATGGCATTACCAAATCAATATGATACTGATATCGGACAACGTGGGGTAAAATTATCCGGCGGACAAAAACAAAGATTGAGTATAGCACGTGTATTTTTGAAGAATCCACCAATTCTAATTTTGGATGAAGCAACAAGTGCACTAGATAACGAAAGCGAAAAGGTGATCCAAGATTCGTTAGAAACACTGGCAAAAAATCGCACAACCATTGTAATCGCTCACCGCCTTTCAACAATCAGAAATGCCAATAGAATCCTTGTGCTAAAAGACGGCAGGATTAAGGAACAAGGAACACATGAAGAACTAATGGATCTTGATGGCACTTATGCAAATCTGTATCAGATGTAATATTATTTCAGATACATACTATAACGCTAAATAGCATGCTATTTTATATGTTAAGAAGTCAAATGTAAGTCAAAAACAGTCAAAGTAGAGATTGTAAACAGCCCTTACCCACTAACGAGTAAGGGCTGTTAAATTTTGCGACACCGTACAGAAAACATGCGATGTTACTCGACTTTATATATGATTATTTTAGGTTGAAGATGATACATGATAATCTTGTTTTCCTCTTTCTTTATCATATAGGAAAACAAGTACAACAGATAGCATTATTAAGCAGATTGAGGAGATAAGTGTAACTGAAAATTCTTGTGCAATAGGCCAGTAAAAAGATAAAGCATTAAACAAGGCATGAAACATAATACACAACCATACGCTTTTACTTATGTGATAAATTGCAGCCAGTGCAAAAGATACGCCAAAAGTCATAATTATAAACAAGCCTATAGGCATTTCGCTTTGGCCTGTCCCCGAAACAAAAAAATACGGCAAATGCCATAGTGCCCAGATAAATGCGGTTATTGAACTTGCGATAAAAAAAGAAAGCCGTTTTTCCAAAGTAGGTTGTAATACATATCGCCATCCGAGTTCTTCTAGACCGCCATCCGCAATACAGGGAATAAACATTAAAAAGACCATATACCAGGTAACGTCACTGTTGGTTTTCAGCAGAAAAGCCGGAAAAAAATATTCGACAGCTATAAAAATTAAAACCAGCACATAATGTATAGTCTTTTGTCTAATAGCAAATGCCGTTTTGATAAACTCTTTTAAGCTACTAATCAATCCTGATTTTTTGAGACATGCAAATGATGCAATAGTCGGTGACAGTGTTCCAATTATATACAATAACATGCCAAAAGGTGTATCAAATGCAAGATAGCCAAATCGATTGGCAATGACTATTATTCCTATAAAAAAGAAAGTCAATGAAAATGTTAGTATCAAAAAACCTATTAACTGTCGTTTATTAAGAACCACTCTCGATCCCCCTATTAAATAAAATAATCTTTACTTCGCAATACATATTACGCTTTAACATATTGACATTATACAACAATAATTTGATTATATCTACCATATATCACCATTATTGTAGATATAATCAATTGAGATTTTTTGTTTATTCTTAATATTATTTACCCTATAATTATAGATATTATGGAAGTCAAACCTAAAAACCGTAAATAGAAAATCTCATAAATACAGTAAAATCACACTTTTAGCGGTTGAAAAAAGTACTTTACTTTAAGACTTTATCGTGTTAAAATACAAGCTATAAGGATTATACTGAATTAGGAGATGGGAAATATGAGCAAAAACATTAGGACTTCTGCCGTGGACCATTTATTTGAAGCCATTCTAAGTTTAAAAGATTCGGAAGAATGTTATACCTTCTTTGAAGATATTTGTACCGTTAATGAACTATTATCTTTATCTCAACGATTTGAGGTCGCTCGTATGTTACGCAATCATAAAACATACTTAGAGATCGCTGAAAAAACAGGTGCTTCCACAGCAACAATCAGCAGAGTTAATCGTTCACTGAATTATGGTAAAGATGGCTATGACATGGTATTTGCAAGAATATCAGATTTCAAGGAAAAAATTGAAGAATAAAATGTATAAAAATCCCTCCATAGCAATTAAAGTATGGAGGGATTCTTTTATAATTATTTTATTATTCTTTTGTTTTATCTTTTGTCTTTTCTTTGGTTTTATCTTTACTTTTATTTAAAGTATCATCGATTAATTGTTCTATCATTTGCTTTTTCACATATACATCAAAGCTTAACATACAGATAAAGGAAAATGTATTTAAAAAATCTTTATCTTCTTGATCCTCTACATTAGAGAATGTTTCCCTTGATTTATTATATTTTTTTATAACATCCTTAAGTAGCGTATCTATTTGATCCTTTTCATAACTAAATACTTCTTTATAAATTGCTTCTAAACCTATATCAGATTTTCCCCCATAATATTTTTCTGTCAAAGGGTTAAATATACTCTGAATATCGCTAATGGATAATATATTTTTAAAATAATATATAAAAATTAATAAAAGGATATGTTCTTTTGAATATTTCTTTTTGTTTGGAGAAGGTAATAAATTATTCTTCGTGTAGTTATTAATCATGGTCTTAGTTAGCAATTTATCTTCACTAAAACGCTTGGAAGATTTTAAATGCTCATCCATGAAGGTTGTAACCTGGTCCATATATAAATCAATATTAGGAATATCATCTGGGTCAATGTAATCTAGTCTCTTTAATTTATCTATTATACTTCTTAAAGATTCTTCACTATTCTTTTCCACTATAATCACCTCACTTCAATATTATATAGTATTTAATACTAGATGTAAACAGATTTTTTATACGTAATCGTATCTGAGTATCAACCATCTATACAAACGACAAACCACATATACTCAATATTCTGGTTGTATAGACCTTATTTTCATGCTATAATTAAACATATGTTTGTAATTAACCAGCGAAATGTTATATAGTTTACTGGTTATTCGCATTGTAATCTAATACATAAGTCAGGTGGTATATAAAACATGAGTATATATGATACACTTAATACAGAACAACGTAGAGCTGTGGAACATAACAAGGGACCATTACTTATTTTAGCCGGTGCCGGATCCGGTAAAACTAGGGTATTAACTCACAGGATTGCATATTTAATGGAACGCTTGGATGTGAATCCATGGAATATATTAGCATTGACTTTTACGAATAAGGCTGCAAAAGAAATGAGAGAACGTGTTGATAAGATTGTTGGCTATGGTTCTGAGAATATCTGGGTAAGCACCTTCCATTCAACCTGTGTTAAAATACTCAGACGTTGGATTGATCATATCGGTTACGAGAGAAGTTTCACAATATATGATGCAGATGACCAAAAGACGTTAATGCGCGAAGTTTGTAAACATTTAGAAATAGATACTAAAAATATCAAGGAAAGAACCTTGTTATCCATCATATCTTCAGCGAAAGATGAATTAATCTCCCCTGAAGAATATGAACTGCGAGCAATTGGAGATTTCTCAAAGACCAAATTTGCCGGAGTCTATAAGGAATATCAGAAACGATTACGAAGTAATAATGCACTTGACTTTGATGATTTGATTTATAAAACGGTTGAATTGTTTCAAACCAGTAAAGAAGCCTTGACTTACTATCAGAATCGCTTTCATTATATTATGGTGGACGAGTATCAGGATACCAACTCAGCTCAATTTAAGCTGATTAGTCTTTTATCCTCCGGCATCAATAGCGAGGGTAAAAAAGAACACAACCTCTGTGTAGTAGGTGATGACGATCAATCAATCTATAAGTTCCGAGGTGCGAACATTTATAATATTTTAAATTTTGAAAAAGAATATCCTTCTGCTATCGTTATTAAATTGGAACAGAATTATCGTTCCACTAAGCGCATTTTAGAAGCTGCTAATGACGTAATCAGTAATAATATAGGCCGAAAAGACAAGTCTTTATGGACCGATAATGATGAAGGTAAACCGATTCATTTTACACAATTTGATCATGATTATGAGGAAGCAGACAGTATTGTTTCAGAGATAGGGCGAACCGTTTCCTCTGGTGAAGCCGATTATAATGAATTTGCTATATTATATCGAACCAATGCGCAATCGCGTATTTTTGAAGAAAAGTTAGTGCTAAAGAACATTCCCTACAAGATTATCGGAAGTATTAATTTCTATGCAAGAAAAGAAGTAAAGGATTTGCTTGCCTACCTAAAAACCATTGACAACGGATTGGATAATTTGGCTGTCAAACGTATCATCAATATCCCTAAGCGAGGGTTTGGTTTAGCCTCTATTGACAAAGTGGAGGACTATGCTTTTCGAAATGAATTAAGCTTTTATGAAGCTTTAAAACGCGCTGAATATATCCCTACTTTAGGACGTGCTGCAGCAAAAATCTCTCCTTTTGTAAGCTTAGTCGAGATATTAAAATCAAAACTTTCCTCTCCTGACTACTCTCTTATGGACTTAATGGATGAAATTTTGGAAGCCACCGGCTACATTAGTGCTCTGGAAGCACAGGATCTTGAGGATGCTGAAGATAGAATTGCAAATATAGGAGAGTTAAAAAGTAAAATTGCAGCATTTGAAGAAAGTGCTTTAGAACCGCCTACTCTTAGTGGATTTTTAGAAGAAGTTGCTTTAGTTGCTGATATTGATAATCTGAATGAAGATAATAATGTGGTAGTACTTATGACATTGCACAGTGCGAAAGGTTTGGAATTCCCTTACGTTTACTTGTGTGGCATGGAGGAAGGTATTTTCCCTAGCTATATGTCTATCAATGCAGATGACCCTGCAACAGAAATTGAAGAAGAACGTAGATTGTGCTATGTAGGAATTACCAGAGCTATGAAATGCCTATCACTTAGCGCTGCCTCACAGCGTATGCTTCGTGGTGAAACTCAGTTCAACCGTCCATCAAGATTTGTGAATGAAATTCCTCGTTACTTATTGACTATGGAACGAAATCCTTTTAAAACGAATCCTTTAAAAAGTAATTCTTACATGAGTCTTTCAACAGATGCTAACGACAGACTTCGTCCGGCAGGTGTTACTCCTAATAGCGGGAACCGTACCAGTTCACCAGCTGGCAGCCGTGCAATGACGGTATCCCACAATAAATTAAGTGACACTATTTTCCAGAAACCTTATACTGCAGCTACGAAACAATTCGAAGGTGCTAATATGGGCACCCTTGATTATGGTATCGGTGATACTGTACAACATATTAAATTTGGTGTAGGCATCGTAACGAATGTGAATGCAGGTGGAAAGGATTATGAAATTACTGTAGATTTTTCAAACTTTGGAACGAAAAAAATGTTGGCATCTTTTGCAAAATTAAAAAAATTATAGTAATTTCATACATTTACCATAAATTCTATAGTAAAAAGTATCATATCGTGGTATAATAGGATAGAATAAATCTTTACTTATGAAAGGACGTGTTATTATGAACAATAAATTTGAAGAATTATTAAACGCAGCTAAACTTGGTGAATTACTTCACAGAAAAGACGCCGTACAGAAAAAGAAAACAAACTGCGTACTTATAGTATTAGCTGTTATTGGTGCCGTTGCTGCAGTTGCTGCTATCGCTTATGCAGTTTACAGATACTTAACACCTGATTACCTTGAAGATTTTGAAGATGATTTTGATGACGATTTTGATGATGATTTCGATGATAATGATACCGCAAAGAGTGATTGTTGTGATAAAGTTGTTACTGCTGTTAAAGATGCTGTAACACCAGATTCATCTGAAGAATAACAAGAGCGGAAGTACCCATTGATTAAATGAGTACTTCCTTTTTTATGAGATTATTATTTAATAGCTTTTTTGGCATATTCAATATTAACTAAATCTTTATATGGAGCTCTTGCAGACAATTCTCCTGCTTCGTCTAAGATATTCTGTAATAAAGTAAAGCTTTCTTCTTCGAAGATAACATTATCCTTCCAAGTATTCTGCTCATAATATCTCTTCACGATTGCAGTTACTGTAGCTAATTCAGTCTCAGCAAATTGTGGAGCAATTACCTTGGCAATTTCTTCCGGTGTATGTGAGTTCACATAGTCCATACCTTTTTGAATAGCATTGGTGAATTTCTGGATTACTTCGGGATTTTTCTTCATATAACTTAATTTTGCTGAATAAGCAGTATAAGGAACCATACCACTTTCTACACCAAGAGAAGCCACAACTTTTCCGGCACCTTCAGTTTCAAGTGCAGTTGCACCTGGTTCAAATTCAATTGTATAATCACCGGTACCTGCTGCAAATGCCTGTGAAGTCAAACCAAAATCAATGTTCTGTACAATAGTTAAGTCCTTAGTAGGATCAATTCCTTCCTTCTTCAGAATGTACTCGAATACCATCTGAGGCATACCACC
>CAUQEW010000056.1:0-17475 GCA_963517115.1 uncultured Lachnospiraceae bacterium
GGCATATTTACCATAACTTTTTTGACTTAATTTAAATGGTAGGCTGAACTGTAACGAAACAACAATAAAAAAGAAAAAAATCTCTTGACAATATAATATATTTAAAGTATAATTACGGAGCGCGATTTTATATTGCGCTAATCTTTGTGTGCAATAAGTGCAAAAGAATAATGGGCAACCCAAAAAAACTTAATTAATCATCAGGAGGTGAAAATTAATGCCTACATTTAACCAATTAGTAAGAAAAGGTAGAAAGGCTGTAGAAAAGAAATCTACTTCTCCAGCTCTGCAAAAAGGATTTAATTCCTTGAAGAAGAGATCAACTGATAGCTCATCACCACAAAAAAGAGGTGTTTGTACAGCAGTTAGAACAGCTACACCTAAGAAACCTAACTCAGCTCTTAGAAAGATCGCTAGAGTACGTCTTTCAAATGGAATGGAAGTAACAAGTTATATCCCTGGAGAAGGTCATAACCTTCAAGAGCATAGTGTTGTTCTGATCAGAGGTGGTAGAGTAAAGGATTTACCTGGTACTCGTTATCATATCGTCAGAGGTACACTTGATACAGCTGGTGTTGCTAAGAGAAGACAAGCTCGTTCTAAATACGGAGCTAAGAGACCAAAAGCAGCAAAATAATCAATCAGTTTTTTCACTAATCATTAAGTGCCGGGTTAATTTTTAATTTCAGATTTCCGATAAATACCGATGGGTTGCATTTTATCACCGAATTAGAAGACAATAGTTTTCAGATAGACGGAATAGATTTGAGAAAAGAGTTAAACTGTGCGCGAACACAATGAAGGTAGGAGTAGAAATACGAATACCGCCCCATTATAATTAGGGGTTATGTGAGTACCGATGATTTAAGAAAATCTTATAGAATGGAAAATTCTATAAGCATTATTAAGGAGGGAAGCAACGTGCCACGTAAAGGACATATACAAAAAAGAGATGTTTTAGCAGATCCTATATATAACAGTAAGATTGTTACTAAACTTATCAATAACATCATGTTAGATGGTAAGAGGGGTACTGCACAGAAGATCGTATACGGAGCTTTTGACAGAGTAGCAGCAAAAACAGGCAAGGAAGCATTAGAAGCTTTTGAAGAAGGATTGAACAATATCATGCCTGTACTCGAAGTTAAAGCAAGACGTATCGGCGGTGCAACATACCAAGTACCGATCGAAGTTAGACCGGATAGAAGACAAGCATTAGCACTTCGTTGGATTACTTTATATTCTCGTAAAAGAGGCGAAAAGACCATGGAAGAAAGATTAGCTAATGAAATTATGGATGCAGCTAACAATACTGGATCAGCTGTTAAGAAAAAAGAAGATATGCATAAGATGGCAGATGCTAATAAGGCATTCGCACATTATAGATGGTAATATTACTGCCATTGGTAGTGATATTATAATTATAAGACATTCTTATGAGAATTTTTGAAGTAATTATTGATAGAACCTAAGATTAAATTTTTAAAAAAGTTTTAGGTGAACCACTTGAATTAAGGAGGAATTTCCTTGGCTGGAAGAGAATATCCGTTAGATAAAACTAGAAACATTGGTATTATGGCTCATATTGATGCTGGTAAGACAACTCTTACTGAACGTATCTTATACTATACCGGTGTTAACTATAAAATCGGTGATACTCATGAAGGTACTGCAACCATGGACTGGATGGAGCAGGAACAAGAAAGAGGTATCACAATAACTTCAGCCGCTACAACATGTCACTGGACTCAGGAGTTTGAACATAAGAAGGTTCCTGGTGCAATTGAACATCGTATCAATATTATTGATACTCCAGGACACGTTGATTTTACTGTTGAAGTTGAGCGTTCATTACGTGTACTTGATAGCGCAGTTGGTGTATTTTGTGCTAAGGGTGGCGTTGAGCCTCAGTCAGAGACCGTTTGGCGTCAGGCTGATAAATACAACGTTCCAAGAATTGCATTTATTAACAAGATGGACATTTCAGGAGCTAATTTTGATAACGTTGTTAGTATGATTAAATCAAGATTAGGTAAAAATGCAGTACCGATTCAATTACCAATTGGTAAAGAAGATCTTTTCAAAGGTATCGTAGATTTATTTGAAATGAAAGCTTATTATTACAATGATGATAAGGGCGAAGACATTACAATTACTGACATTCCTGAAGATATGAAAGAAATATCTGAAATAACTAGAGCAACTATGGTTGAGTCTATTTGTGAAACAGATGATATATTAATTGAGAAATTCTTAGAAGGTGAAGAACCAACTAATGAAGAACTTAAAAAAGCACTTAGAAATGCTACACTCGCAGTTCAAGTTATTCCTGTACTTTGCGGGTCTGCATATAAGAATAAAGGCGTTCAGAAATTATTGGATGCTGTCATTGAATATTTACCTGCACCTACAGACGTTCCTGATATCAAAGGTATTGATGATGAAGGAAATGAAGTAATTAGAAAATCTTCTGATGAAGAGCCTTTCTCAGCATTAGCATTTAAGATTATGGCTGATCCATTTGTTGGAAAGCTTGCATTCTTTAGAGTTTACTCAGGTACCTTGAATGCAGGTTCCTATGTATTGAATTCAACAAAGAATAAGAAAGAGCGTGTTGGTCGTATTTTGCAGATGCATGCTAATAAAAGACTTGACCTTGATAAAGTTTATGCTGGAGATATTGCAGCAGCGGTTGGTTTCAAGACTACAACAACTGGTGATACAATCTGTGATGAGAAGTTTCCTGTAATTCTTGAATCAATGGTATTCCCAGAACCTGTTATTAGTGTAGCTATCGAGCCTAAGACAAAAGTTGGTCAAGACAAGATGGGTGAAGCTCTTGCTAAACTTGCAGAAGAAGATCCTACTTTTAGATGTAGAACAGATGAAGAAACTGGCCAAACCATTATTTCTGGTATGGGTGAACTTCATCTTGAAATTATTGTTGATAGACTTCTTAGAGAATATAAAGTAGAAGCAAACGTTGGTGCACCTCAAGTTGCATATAAAGAAACATTTACTAAGGCTGTTGATATCGATAGTAAATATGCAAAACAATCTGGTGGTCGTGGACAATACGGTCATTGTAAAGTTAAATTTGAGCCTATGGATGCAAATGCTGAGAAGACATTCGAATTTATATCTGCTGTTGTTGGTGGAGCTATTCCTAAGGAATATATTCCAGCAGTTGGTGCAGGTATCGAAGAAGCTTCTAAAGCTGGTATTCTTGGTGGATATCCAGTTCTTGGTATTAGAGCTACCGTATATGATGGTTCTTACCATGAAGTCGATTCAAATGAAATGGCATTTAAGATTGCCGGATCTATGGCATTTAAAGATGCTATGAATAAAGCTGGTGCTGTTTTACTTGAGCCTATCATGAGAGTCGAAGTTACTGTACCTGATGATTACATGGGTGATGTTATTGGAGATATTAGTTCACGTCGTGGACGTATTGAAGGAACAGAAGATATTAATGGTACTAAATTAATTAGAGGTTTTGTTCCACTATCTGAGATGTTTGGATACTCAACTTCACTTCGTTCAAGAACTCAGGGCCGTGGTGCTTATTCCATGTTCTTCTCAAGTTACGAACCAGTTCCAAAGAGCGTACAAGAGAAAGTACTTGCAGCAAAAGGTAAAAACTAATATATAATTGATATCTTATGTATTAATTTAGTACAAAAGTTTATCGTATTCATTATTTTAGCTTGAAAATATTTCTAAATTGAAATATAATTAAGCTATAGAAAAATAAAACAATCCCATAGATGGGTATGCTTATAATAAGCATTTAATTAAAGGAGGACATTATAAAATGGGTAAAGCTAAGTTCGAAAGAAACAAACCACATTGTAATATTGGAACCATTGGTCACGTTGATCATGGTAAAACTACATTAACAGCAGCAATCACTAAGACTCTTCATGAGAGATTAGGAACTGGTGCAGCGGTTGCATTTGATCAAATTGATAAGGCACCTGAAGAAAAAGCAAGAGGTATCACGATATCTACTGCTCACGTTGAGTATGAATCAAAGAACAGACATTACGCACACGTTGACTGCCCAGGACATGCTGATTACGTTAAGAACATGATTACTGGAGCTGCTCAAATGGATGGTGCTATCCTTGTTGTTGCTGCTACAGACGGTGTTATGGCTCAGACTAAAGAGCATATCTTATTATCCCGCCAGGTAGGTGTTCCTTATGTTGTAGTATTTATGAACAAATGCGATATGGTTGATGATCCTGAATTACTTGAATTAGTAGAGATGGAAATCAGAGAATTATTAAGCGATTATGAATTCCCTGGCGATGATACTCCAATCATTCAAGGTTCAGCTCTTAAGGCACTTGAAGATCCTTCAAGCCCATGGGGAGATAAAATCATTGATTTAATGGATGCTGTTGATAGCTGGATTCCAGATCCTCAGAGAGCAACTGATAAGCCTTTCTTAATGCCTATCGAGGATGTATTCTCTATCACTGGACGTGGTACTGTTGCTACAGGCCGTGTTGAGCGTGGAATTCTTAAAGTTGCAGAAGAAGTTGAAATCGTTGGTATCAAAGAAGAAACTCGTAAAGTTGTTGTAACTGGTATCGAAATGTTCAGAAAGCTTCTTGATGAAGCTAGAGCTGGTGATAATATCGGTGCACTTCTTCGTGGTGTTCAAAGAACAGAAATCGAAAGAGGACAGGTTCTTTGTAAACCAGCTTCAATCAAATGCCATAAGAAATTTACAGCACAAGTTTACGTTTTAACAAAAGATGAAGGTGGACGTCATACTCCTTTCTTCAATAACTATAGACCACAGTTCTATTTCAGAACAACTGACGTAACTGGTGTTTGTAATCTTCCAGAAGGCACAGAAATGTGTATGCCTGGTGATAACATCGAAATGAGCATCGAATTGATTCATCCTATCGCTATGGAGCAAGGTTTAGGCTTCGCTATCCGTGAAGGTGGAAGAACAGTTGGTTCAGGTAAAGTTGCTACAATTATTGCTTAATTAAATTAATTAAATATGAGCCTAGACCCGTTTTCTTGGGTTTAGGCTTTTTTTTGCAAAAAACTAGTGATTTTTGACTAAGTAAAAGGTATTTAATTTTGCTTGATATTGGGGTATAATAAATCCAGATTTTGTTTTTTTATCGTTAGCAAGGGTTTAATTGATAAAAAAATGGTATATATTGATACGAGTGCAAGAAATAATAGTATGATTTATTAATTCTTTCTTAAATTTACCCATAATACTGATATTTTATAAAATTTCCTTTGAAATATTCCAATAATATGTATATAATATAATCGAGTATGTTTAACTGACAACGTATTGGAAAAAATTATAATATACAATACAAAGTGATAGGACTAGATGTCATAATAGTTGATATATATAACAGAAAATAGAATACCACGCAATTGCGATCAAATAGGAATATACGGAAAAAGTCGCAAAGCAGAATATAACGTAGGAACTGAAAGGAGATTTATTATGTCAGGTAGTGATATTGGAATTGATTTAGGAACAGCAAGTGTTTTAGTATATATAAAAGGAAAAGGTGTTGTTCTTAAGGAACCATCGGTAGTTGCGTTCGATAGAGATACCAATAAGATAAAAGCAATTGGTGAAGAGGCTAGATTAATGCTTGGTCGTACTCCTGGTAATATTGTTGCAGTACGTCCATTAAGACAAGGTGTTATCTCGGATTATACTGTAACCGAGAAGATGTTAAAATATTTTATTCAAAAGGCGGTCGGCAAACAACGTTTCCGTAAGCCAAGAATTAGTGTTTGTGTACCAAGTGGTGTAACTGAAGTAGAGAAAAAGGCAGTAGAAGATGCAACCTATCAGGCAGGCGCTAGAGAAGTTACTATTATCGAAGAACCAATTGCAGCTGCAATTGGAGCAGGAATCGATATCTCAAGACCATGTGGAAATATGATTGTAGATATAGGTGGTGGTACTTCAGATATAGCCGTTATATCCTTAGGTGGAACTGTAGTGAGCACATCGATAAAGATTGCTGGAGATGATTTTGATGAAGCAATTGTAAGATATATGAGAAAGAAACATAATCTTTTGATTGGTGAAAGAACAGCAGAAGATATAAAGATTAAGATAGGTTCGGCTTATAGAAGACCAGAAGTGGTAACAATGGATGTTAGGGGACGTAACTTAGTAACCGGCTTACCAAAGACTATTACTGTTAGTTCAGATGAAACCGAAGAAGCTTTAAAGGAAACCACTTCTCAAATAGTAGAAGCTGTTCATAGTGTACTTGAGAGAACCCCACCGGAATTAGCTTCAGATATTGCTGAGCGTGGTATTGTATTGACAGGTGGAGGATGTTTACTTTATGGACTAGAGCAATTGATTGAAGAAAAAACAGGTATTACTACTATGACAGCAGAAGATCCTATGACAGCAGTAGCAATCGGTACTGGTAAATTTGTAGAATTTTTAAGCGGTAAAAGAGACTAAAGAAGAATCTTGACTACTCAGATGGGAGAATAGTATGGTAAGAGGTCTATATACAGGCTGGACTGGAATGTTAAATGAGCAAAAAAGGTTGGATGTTATTTCGAACAATTTAGCTAATTCTGCAACTGTTGGTTATAAGCAGGAAAGTGTTACGAGCCAATCTTTCGATAATCTATTGACGATAAAAATTAAAGATGCATCAGAGGCATATAATGATAGAGCAATAGGTACTATGAGCCTTGGCGTGAAATTAGGAGAAGTTTATACAGACTATGAACAAGGATCTTTAAGAGAGACTGGTAATACTTTTGATTTGGCGCTAGAAGGGAAAGGTTTTTTTAATGTATCAGTGAGTGACAAGGCTGGTAATGAAACGACGCAATATACAAGAGATGGATCATTTTCAATGACTCAAGACGGATATGTTGTTGACCAGAATGGCAATCGCTTATTAGGTGAAAGTGGAGAAATTTCCATTGAACCTGATACTTCTAATATTGTTATAGATGCCACTGGATCAATCTATGCAGATGGCGTGTATGTTGATAAAATCTTGATCACTGACTTTGAAGATTATGATTATCTTCAAAAACAGGGAGACAATATGTACTTGGCACTTGATGGGGCAGCTGAAATCGCCAGTACTGCTGGAATTCAACAAGGTTTTACTGAGCAATCCAATGTAAATGTTGTATCAGAGATGGTTGACATGATAGCCATTACAAGAGCCTATGAAGCAAATCAAAAAGTAATTCAAACAGTTGATGGCACGTTAGACCTTGCCGTTAATTCGGTTGGAAAAGTTTAAATAAACTAACTTATACAAAAGAGAGGATCTAAAACTATGATGCGTTCACTTTGGACAGCAGCTTCTGGTATGATAGCACAACAAACCAATGTTGATACTATATCAAATAACTTAGCAAATATTAATACAACTGGGTATAAGAAAGAATCAGCACAATTTAAGTCCTTATTGTATCAAACGATACAAGCGAAATCTACAAATAGTGAGGGTGAAGAAAAGCCTCTGGGCATTCAAACTGGACTCGGTGTTAGAAACGCAGCAATTGTGTCACAGTATACTCAAGGTACCTTATTGGAGACTGGTAATGATTATGATTTTGCTATTAAGGGCAATGGTTTTTTCATGGTACAAATGGGTGACGGAAGCGTAGGATATACGAGAAACGGTACACTAGGGCTGTCTATTGGAACAAATGGTAATACATTAGCAACATCAGAAGGATATCCATTATTAGATACAACTGGCGCTCCAATTGTCATTGACCCTAACCTAAATACATCTTTACTTGAAATCGATGAGTCAGGGACCCTGACTTACCCTGATGATAACGGTGATTTACAACCAATTGGTATACAAATAGGGCTAGCTCAATTTAATAATCCTGCTGGGCTTGAGAAATTATCTAGTAGTATTTTAAAAGAGACAAGTGCATCCGGAACCCCGAGATTAGAATCAGAGGATGCTAATTTGGCTAAGAGTGAAATTATCCAAGGATATCTGGAAGGCTCCAATGTTCAAACGGTAACTGAAATGGTAGATTTGATTGTTGCTCAAAGAGCTTACGAGATGAATTCAAAATCCATAACAGCGTCAGATGAGATGCTGCAGCAAGCAAATAATTTACGAAGATAGTTTAGACTACTAATGTGTAGTATCACAAGTAGCTTGTGATATGCAGAAAAGAGGATAAGATGAGTGTATCAATAGGAACTGATTCACTATTTAATACTACAGCATCAACAATGAATACTTCTAGTACTACGAATAAGCTGGATTCTAAATTAAAGAGTGATTTAGATAAATCTACAGATGAAGAGTTGATGGACGTCTGCAAGAGCTTTGAATCTTATTTTGTAGAGCAAGTATTCAAAGAAATGAAAAAAACGGTACCTGCTACTGAAGAGGAAAATGAATATATTAGCTCTTTCGGAGACATGCTTTACGAGGAATATGCAGAGAATATCACGGATAGTGGTGACCTGGGCATTGCTCAGATGCTATTTGAATCAATGAAACGAAAATAATTCATACATACATAAGAGGGAGCAGTTATCTTTTAACTGCTCCTATTTGTATCAGTTATGGGGCACTGAAAAAGGGCACTGAAAAAGTCTGGGAGGGTTGTGGGATTTGTCCCATGGGTGGCAGCATCGAAAGGTGTTTTTTGCTGCCTTACCCTCAGACAGCATGTTTTTTTCAAGCTTCTTGACGTGCGGAAATGCAAGCTGAGGCTTGCATTTCCGTACAGAATCTTGACAAAACATGGACGCTGTCTTCGGCCGGACGACGCAAATAACACCTTGCGATGCTGCCGCCCATGGGACAAATCGCGGAAGGGTGTTCAGACTTTTTTCAGTGCCGCGGTTTTGTGTTAGATTAAAAAAGATAAGGGCAAAAGATATAGACAAAAGCAAAAGATAAAAGGTATAAAACGTATAAACTTATGAAAAGGGTGTGAAGTTATTGTCGGAGATTTTGGAGGGATTTGTAGATAAAATTGTTTTTCGTAATGCTGAAAACGGGTATACGGTCTTTTCCATAGTCAATGATGATGTGGAAATGACTTGTGTGGGATCGCTTACTTTTATAAGTGAAGGGGAATTTATCCGGGCTACAGGGAGTTATACGGCGCATCAATTATATGGGGAGCAGTTTCAGGTGCAGAGTTATGAATTCAAGGAACCGGAAGATCTGCAATCTATGGAGAAGTATTTGGGATCTGGTGCAATCAAGGGGATAGGTAATGCTTTGGCTGCTCGTATTGTGAGAAGGTTTAAGAATGATACGTTCCGTATTATTGAAGAAGAACCGGAGCGGTTGGCAGAAGTGAAAGGTGTCAGTGATAAAATGGCACGAGAAATCGCCAAGCAATTTGATGAGAAGAAGGATATGAGAGGTGCTATGCTCTTCCTTCAGCAATATGGTATCTCAACGGCCTTGGCTGTTAAGATTTATAAAGAATATGGGGCCAAAATGTATGAGGTGGTAAAAGAGAATCCTTATAAGATGGCAGAAGACATTAATGGAGTCGGGTTTAAACTAGCAGATGAGATAGCTACTAAGGTCGGTATTGGTACAGATTCTGATTACAGAATGAAAGCAGCTATTTTATATACATTATTACAAGGCAGTGCAGCAGGGCATGTATATCTGCCTTTTGAGGTACTAACGGCTAAGGTAGCAGAACTTTTAGGAATTGATGTAAGTGGAATGGAACACTACGTTACAGATTTAGCAATGGATAAGAAGATTATTATTCGAGAAACAGATGGTCACAAGCAGATCTATGGAGCATCCCTCTTCTACTTAGAATTGAATACTGCTAAAATGCTTTGTGATTTGAATATAAAATATGACTTAACTACAACAGAAATTGAACTTAGATTGGCTTCGGTGGAAAAACAATTTAAGATAGAATTGGATGAGTTGCAAAGAACTGCAGTGGTAGAAGCAGCCAGAAATGGATTACTGGTATTGACTGGTGGACCAGGTACTGGTAAAACAACTACGATTAATGCAATCATTCGATTTTTTGAAGCGGAAGGCATGGATATATTATTGGCTGCGCCGACAGGAAGAGCGGCAAAAAGGATGACTGAGACCACGGGGTATGAGGCAAGAACTATTCATCGCTTATTAGAAATATCTAAAATGTCCGGTGATCTAGATAATAAAATGGTTTTTGAAAGAAATGAAGGAAACCCTTTAGAAACGGATGTTATAATCATTGATGAGATGTCTATGGTTGATATTAGCTTAATCCATGCCCTATTACGAGCGATTACCGTAGGAACCAGATTAATTTTAGTGGGTGATGTGAATCAGTTGCCCTCCGTTGGCCCAGGTAATGTGTTAAAAGATATCATTAACTCCCATAATTTTAATGTTGTAAAATTAACTAAAATATTTAGGCAGGCTACAGAAAGTGACATTATTGTAAATGCTCATAAGATTAATGCAGGCGAGAGGATTAAGTTAGATAATAAAAGCAGTGATTTCTTCATCCGAAGGAGAGATAATGTAAAAGCCATTATTGATGAGACAAAAGATAACATTTTAAAGATGGCAAAGTATTACAAAGCAACACCCTTTGAGATCCAGGTTTTAACACCAATGAGAAAAGGGGATTTAGGTGTTGAAAATTTGAATAAAGAACTGCAGAGTTATCTAAATGAACCTCTTAGCGGGAAAAAGGAGAAAGAATACCACCAAGGTGTTTTCCGAGAAGGTGATAAGGTAATGCAAATTAAGAATAATTACCAACTTATTTGGGAAACTAAAAGTAGATATGGTATTACTACAGAAAATGGTACCGGTGTCTTTAACGGTGATATGGGAACTATCAAGGAAATAAATCTATTTGCAGAGCAGGTTACAGTGGAATTTGATGAAGGAAGACAAGTTGAATATACCTTTAGTCAACTAGAAGAATTAGAGTTAGCTTATGCGATTACCATTCACAAATCTCAGGGTAGTGAATATCCGGCAGTTATTATGCCTCTCCTAACAGGACCTAGAATGTTGTTTAATCGAAATCTTCTCTATACAGCAGTCACAAGAGCAAAGAATTGTGTGCTTATTGTAGGTTGTGAGGACACAGTTCAGATGATGATAGATAATGAAAGTGAACAACGCAGATATACCAGTCTTTCGGAACGAATAAAGGAATTGCTGTAAATTTATATGGTGCAAATTTAGCATAATTGAGTTATAATAAATTTAAATTAAGTGGATATGAAGAAAGGGGATAGTTATGGAAAAAACAACATTGGTAATCATGGCGGCAGGATTAGGTAGCAGATATGGCGGTATTAAACAATTAGAACCAGTTGGACCCGGGGGAGAAATCATAATGGATTATTCTATTTATGATGCTGTGGAAGCTGGATTTAATAAAGTGGTCTGTATCATTCGAAAAGATTTAGAACAGGATTTTAAAGAAATAATAGGAAACCGTATCGCACAAAGAATAGAAGTTGAATATGTATTCCAAGAACTAGATAATCTGCCAGATGGGTTTAAAAAGCCTATAGATAGAACAAAACCATGGGGAACAGGCCAAGCAATACTGAGTTGCCTTGGTGTAGTAAAAGAACCATTTGCGGTAATCAATGCAGATGATTACTATGGAAAAGAAGCATTTGTAAAGGTACATGATTATTTGATTAATAAAAAGTCAGGATCTCATCAATACAATTTCTGCATGGCAGGATTCATACTGGGTAACACCTTAAGCGAAAATGGTACTGTTACAAGAGGTGTTTGTAAGGTAAATGAAGAGGGTATTCTAATTGATATTGCGGAAACAAGTGGAATTGGAAGACAAGGCGATAAGGCAATCACTACCAATGGGGATGGAAAAGTGGTAGAGATTGATATAAATAGTCCTGTATCCATGAACATGTGGGGATTTACACCGGATTTATTAGGAGAGTTGGAGACTGGGTTTGCAGAATTTTTAAGTGGAATTCATGAAAATGAATTAAAATCAGAATACTTACTTCCTGAAGTTATAGGAAATTTAATAAAAGATGGCAAGGCAGAAGTACATGTGTTAACAACGATGGATAAATGGTTTGGCGTAACTTATAAAGAGGATAAGCTTATGGTTATGAAATCGTTTCAAGCATTAGTAGACAGAGATATCTATCCAGCGAAATTATACTAATGTTATGATAAAGAATTCTAAGGAGCAGAATTGCTAAAAACAATTATTAACATAATATATCCTAAAAGATGTCCAATCTGTGGGGATATTGCCATTCCCAGAGGTGACTTAGCATGCTTTTCATGTAGACATAAACTGTTGCCAATAGAAGAACCACGATGTAAAAAGTGCAGTAAGCCAATTGCTTTTGAAGAAAAGGAGTTTTGTCTTGATTGCGAAAGGAAGCATCATCATTATATAAAAGGGTATGCCTTATGGTTATACGATTCTGTCATGAAAAAATCAATTGCAGATTTTAAATTTCATGGGAGAAGAGAATATAGTGAGTTTTATGTGGAGGAGATACTCAAAAGATACTCAAAAGACATTCAAAGAATTGCACCGGATGTTTTAGTACCGATTCCTATTCATAAAACAAAGCAATTGCAACGAGGTTATAATCAAGCAGATATTCTTGCGAAAGGTATTGGGAAGGAACTAAATATACCTGTATTATCCCAACTTCTGTTAAGAGATAAAAAGACATTACCACAAAAACAGCTCGATGATAAGGAACGTCTAAAGAATTTAGAAAAGGCATTTGCTTATTCAAAAGAAGAGAGTGATCGTTACGGTCATAGAGTTCGGAAGGTAATGCTGGTTGATGATATTTATACAACGGGAAGTACGATAGAAGCTTGTACCAATATATTACTTCAAAACGGAGTAGAGGAAGTCTATTTTATCAGCATTTGCATTGGTAAAGGATACTAAGGAGGAATAAAAAATGGATGTACGTAATTGTAAAAATTGTGGTAAATTATTTAATTATTTAAGTGGAGCTCCAATTTGTCCAGCTTGTAACAGGGCTCTTGATGAAAAGTTTTCTGTAGTTAAGGAATATATCTATAATAACCCCGGTGCAGGAATGCAAGAGGTATCGAATGAAAATGATGTTACTATTCCACAGATTCAAAAATGGATTAGAGAAGAAAGACTTTCATTTTCTGAAGATTCATTAGTCGGAATAGAATGTGAGAGTTGTGGAGTTACTATAAGGACAGGAAGATACTGTAAAGCCTGTAAAGATAAATTAGCCAATAACTTAGGCAACATGTATCGTGAGCCAGTTCAAGCTAAGAAAAAAGACACACAAGTTAATCCCAAAATGAGATTCCTAGATAATTAAATAAGGCAATAACTTTCACTTTAATTTGTAGAGATTTGTGGTCGCCTGGTGCGCTTGGACTTTTAATTCTATGGAGTCTTTGATAACAGGTGGGGCTACAGGAATATAATAAGAAAGTTTTTCCGTTGCTATGACACTTTCATCCCATCGTCCGTTTGGATAGGACAGCAAAATCAGCCGTCCTCTCCAAACGGACGATGGAATGAAAGCGTCGCCGCAAAGGAAAAACTCTTTTTTATTATATTCCTGCATCTCCACCTGTTGATACAGGTTATTGTAGAATTAAAAGTCCAAGCGCACCAGGCGACCACCAAATCTATTTGGGTTATAACTTTAGGCTCTGTCACAAACTATACAAGTTGGAATTTATCTAATTACTTCTAATAATTCATTTAGCGATTTAATCTCTATAAAATTTTTGTTATTAATATCAGTATCAGGTTTACGGTTTATAAAAACTGGTGTAAAGCCAAAATTTTGAGCCCCTAGAACATCAGCTTCAAGGTTATCACCAATGAAGTAAACTTGTTCCATTTCGATGCTAGTATCATGTTTTTTAATATCATCAAATACAATTTTAAATAAATCTTTATGCGGCTTCCTTATCTTATAATCCGCACTAAAATATATATTAACAAAATAGTTTTCTAAATTATATTGGTTAATAATTTTTTTCATTACATTCTTTTTAAATATGGAATTACTTAATAAATAAATTGGAATTCCTAACAACTTAAGTTGCTCTAAGGTAGATTTAGTGTCATTAAACAATTCAGTAGTATTTATTTCAAGTGCAAAATTAAATGAAATTTCTTCTAGTGGATAATTCACTTTAAAACCATATTTATTTTTAAAATCTAAAAGTTCATCTTCAAATGCCAGTTCTGAATTATCCTCGCTTTTTTTATCATAAAGTTCTTTCCAATATGTAGCTGAATAATCTAGAAATTCAATTTTATCAGTATCTTTTGATAAAATATTTTCATGTAGATAAGATAAACCCGAATCAAAATCAAATTTAATATCATGAAGCAATGTCTCAAATAAATCAAAGACTATGACTCTAGCTTTTGCCATAAAACTCCTCCCTAACTTACTATTTATCAGGTATTAAACAAATAACTTTCGTGTAGCAATATGGAACAAACACGAATTACTTTCTTAAATTTATAATACATCAAATCTAATAATTTTACCATCATAAATAATAATTGCTCTGTTAGTATTGATTTCTTATGTAGTTGGGATTACACTATTTAGGTGTATAACAAATATGTAAAATAGGGAGTGGGTTATATGAGGAGCGTAAGACTCCCTACTACTCGACCCGTAACACTTTAGAAATGAAGTTGGAGGATATTAATGAAAATAATTTTAAAATGCATATTATTAGGGGTATTTTTTGTATCGATGTCTGGATGTTCTAATGCTACTAAGGATAATACAAGTCCTGAAAATCTGTACAAAGAAGACAGTTCAATTGATTTACTTGTTTATAATAATACGGCATATGTAAATGCAGAATACCTAGATTGGGTTAATGAATTAGAACTTGAAAGCGATGAAAAATTAGGTACAATTAAGAGAACAGGTGTCACAAAAGGATTTAAAGATTTCGATGCTACAATTTTAGAAGTCGAAACCGAAGTTTATTCAGTTTTGGGAAGAGGTGACATAGTGATGGTGCTAATTGATGAGAAGTCGATACCTTACTATGCTTATGTTGAAGGGTAACATTGCATTAGAGTATTTGGTTTTGAAGATTGGGATGATAGTATAACGGATATCATAATGATTTTTGCTATAATAAGGTTAGGAGGATTAGATTTATGGATAACAATTTTAGTTTCAGTGGAGAAGAAGCTGCAGACTATTTAAAAGAATTTTTACAAAAACTAATAGATTTAGGAGTAGATATTAATAATAAAGGAGAAATAAGAAAAAGTATATATAAATTATTTAATGTAGAATTATATAATATGCCTGATTTAAATAGTAAAGATTACATTATCGCATCTAACCATGTAAGTGATTTTGATGCAATAATATTAGGATTATTACATGATAACATAAGAATACTATCAAAAAAAGAATGGGTAGAAAATGAAAAACTAATGTCATTTGTATCTAAATATTATGATTTAATCGGAGTAGATAGAAAATCATCTGGAAATATGACAAAAGCATTAATAGATTTATCTAAATATTTAAAAAATGTATCTTCCCCAAAGCATGTACTAATATTTCCACAAGGAACTATATCAGATATAAATAGTAACAGTATAGATAGAATATCTAATGGTATATTTAGTTTGTCATATTTAACCCAAAAACCAATATTACCTATATTTCTAGAACAACCGTCTTTGACTGATAGAACTCGTATTATATTTGGGAATGAAATAACAATAGATAATAAAGAAGATCATAGAAATGAATGGATAGAGGAATTAAAAGTTTTGCAAAAAAAATTAAATCCACTTCCTAGAAATCCAAAATTATCATATAAACATTTAAACAATAATAAAATAGGTGATCCATATTTTTAAGAGTGATTGCATGAAAGCATTAATTTATAACCAAGGCTATATAGTATCAATTTTAGGACTAACACTTAATATTGGGGGTTAATAGTATGGTTAAGCAAGCTGATGAATATGATATACCAATCATTGAAGAAATATTATTAGATGCAGTAAACTGGATGTCAAAAAGTGGACTGCAAAACCAATGGAATGAGTCAAATGTGAAGTGGTCAAATCTATCAAAGTCCTATAAAATAGATAACTATGTGTGAGTGAGAAGACTTTTTTTGGAAAATATGATACTGCTTTATATGTTTGCAATATTAAGGACACTAACCTAGTATTATAATCATAATACAAAGTTAAGTTTGTTCTCAATCTTTTGCCCTTCTTAAGCCCCTCCCCACACAGATTTGGTGGTCGCCTGGTGCGTTTGGACTTTTAATTCTACAATAACCTATATCAACAGGTGGAGATGCAGGGATATAATAAAAAAGAGTTTTTCCTTTGCGGCGACACTTTCATCCCATAGTCCGATTGGAGAGGACGGCTGATTTTGCTGTCCTATCAAAGCGAACTATGGGATGAAAGTGTCATAGCAACGGAAAAACTCTATTATTATATCCCTGCGTCTCCACCTGTTATCAAAGCCCCCATAGAATTAAAAGTCCAAGCGCACCAGGCGACCACCAAATCTATTTTTTTACTTCGGTAATGCCGGATTCGGAGATGACAATGCGACCTTCTTTGAAAAGTCTGCCAATTGCACGCTTAAAGGCATTTTTGCTAAGGTTAAATTGAGCCTTAATAATTGCGGAATCAGTTTTATCGTGATAAGGTAAGAAACCGGAAGCTTCTTGTAACTTCTCAAAAATCAGTTCGGAATCGGAATCCATCTGAACATATGCTTTTTCACGGATACTTAGATCTAGCTTACCATCTTCCTTAACATGAACGACTCTTGCTTCAATGCTGTCACCAACTTTTAATGGACGATATAATTCCTTTGGAGGAATTAATGCACAGTAGCGGTTATCTACAGCGACAAATACACCAAAAGAATCAATGATTTCGTAGACAATACCGATTACACGGTCTTCCGCTTTATAAGGAGAATCGCAATCCAGATAGTTATATACTTTCATGGTAGCGCATAAGCGGTCACTTTTATCAATATAGAGAGCAACCAACACATCCTCACCGGAGTGAACTCTCTCTGTTTGCTCTTTAAAAGGTAACAGAAGATCTTTGGCTAGGCCCCACTCTAAAAAAGCTCCTATTGTAGTGACTTCCTTTACTCTTAAAAGTGCAGTTTTTCCTAAGGTCAATTCCGGTATAGTAGTAGTTGCAATTGGGCGATCCTCAGAATCCTTGTATACAAATACTTCAATGGAATCACCGAATTGAAGAGTACTTGGAACTTGATTCTTAGGAAGCAGGATTTTATTACTATCACCTTGATTTACTTCACCTAGATATACGCCAAAGTCGGTGGTTTTAACAACTTCAAGAGTTTGTACTTCTCCTAATTTAATCATAATATTTCCTCCTTGTATAATAATGATGTAGTCATTAAGACTACTCAATATCAATTTAATA
>CAUQEW010000057.1:0-17141 GCA_963517115.1 uncultured Lachnospiraceae bacterium
TTTAAGCTAGATTGGGTTATTATGTCTATTGTAATTTTATGTATTATGGCAACTGGACTTTATCAATTACTTGCTTATTTTGAGAAAAAATATAGTTGATAGAATATTATAAGAATATGTACCCTTCAATGTAGAGAATAAAGAAGAATACTTTATTTAGTCTCTGCCTTTTGGGGTACAATTTTTTTTATTATTAATATCCAATTTGCGGAATTACTTAATTAATTATATCTCTTATCCCTTGAAATTGAATTGTTGAATGCAGTTATCGCTGTGGTGTGAACAAGTCTTCGTAGTCTTAAATGTGCTATATTATCTCTTGTCGGATGTACACGATTTGTAAGAATCACCACATATAAACCAGTTTCCGGCGCAACAAGAATAGAAGTCCCTGTAAAACCGGTATGTCCAAAGCCATTTTGAGGAAAAAATTGACCTGAATAGCTGTCATACTTATTAGCTAGGTGAAAACCTAAACCTCTATGTTGTTCTTTTCCATAAGTATAATTTTTGATTGCAACATCTAATGTATTTTTTGCAAGATAAATTCCCTTAGTGCCTTTTCCACCACAAGCTAGCATAGAAGTAAACGTAATACAATCCTTTAAATTTGAGAATAGACCAGAATTTCCCGCTATTCCTCCTAAAAACCTCGCATTCTCATCGTGCACCACTCCTGCTAACCATTCACCGGTTTGAGGATTTCTCTCTGTAAGTGCAATGTTGTGTCTTTTCTTTTTCGATAGAGCGGTTACTGTAGGAATATAAGCAGTATCCTTCATACCAAGTGGTTCAAACACCCATTCTTTAGCAAGTACATCTAAGGTCTTACTTGCAACCTTTTCAAGTATTTTCCCAAGTAATATATATCCCATGCAGCTGTAGATTACTCGTTCACCACGCTTTGCAGCAAGTGGAGCTGTTAGAATGATTTTAACTGCCTGGGTATTATCCTCCGTTGCATCCATAAGCATGATATGATCCATCACGCCACTGGTATGGGTCATTAATTCATATATAGTTACATCAGCATTCTCAGCTGTTACCATATCGGAAAAATAATCTGCCAATGTATCATTTAAATCTAGCATACCGTTTTCAATAAAGCGCAAAGCAATCATTGTTGTCGACATGATCTTGGTAATAGAAGCCATGTCGTATAAAGTATCCGTATTTATCAACCTCAATCTATCCTTTTCTTCACTCGTGGACATCATTGCCGGAAATCCAGTCATTCCATATGTTTCTTTAATTAAAACATGATTCTTCACACCAACCGCTAATGCGGCAGAAGGAACCATTCCCGTATTAACTGCCTGCTTCACAATTTCTGCTACTATTTCATAATTCTTTTCTACCATATTCGGCTCCCATCTACCCGCCTAAACGAGTACATAAATCAATAGAATACGTTTTTACCTTTTTTCATCTAGTAAAACGAATTATTTTATCCTTAGTATCCATAATACAGTTTACTCCAAGTGGAATCGTAGCGGTAGGAAAACAATGACCGCAAATTATGTTATACATAACGGGTATCTTCACATCCTTAAAGGTATCAACAATATACTCTTGTATCAGATAGTTACTATCATAGCTATTCTCACATTCAGAAAAATCTCCGATAATTAACCCTTTTATCTGCTCAAAAATATGTAATTGAAAAAGTTGCATAATCATTCTATCAACATTTGGTACTGATTCATGAACATCCTCAATAAACAAGATTTTATCTTTAAAATCAGGCGCATAAAAGGTTCCAAGCATATTAATCAGTAAGGATAAGTTGCCGCCAATTATAGTCCCCTCCCCGTAACCCTCTGTCACTACCTTAATCTCCTGTTTCTCTGGATTTATAAAGTCAAGGCTTTTCCCCATATTAATAGTAGTTTCAAAGCTTTCTCTGGTATAACCATCGTAATGATCTAACATATTGGAGGAAACCATAGGCCCATGAAAGGTAACCATATCACACAAATGATAAAATGCCATATTTAGATTCGTGATGTCACTATATCCTACAAAAACTTTTGGATTCCTGCGGATAATATCATAATCTATTTTATCCATGATTCTTACACTGCCATTACCGCCACGAATACAAAAAATTGCTTTTACCTCATTATCGGCAAACATTGTATTTACATCCTCTGCGCGAATATCATCCGGACCCGCAAGATAACCGTGATAAGATAGTTTTACGCTCTTACCAAGTTTTACACGATACCCCATAGTTTGCATTAACTCTATACATTGGTCTAATATCTCTGGTTTTACTGGTGACGACGGAGCGATAAGACCAATCGTATCACCCTGACGGAATTTATCTGGAAATTTCATAATTTGCCTCCAAGTTCTGAGAATGAGTGCTTGCATTCATTCTCAGAACGCAAATCACAGTGTGAAAGTGCTTTTCGATTGAAATTTTCTTTCCCAATTTCAATTTCACACTTTGCCTCCAAGTTCTGGGATTGAATACTTGCATCTATAATCAAATTATATTACAGCCTAATTGTTATCTATGTCAAGTAAACCTTATTGATTTTGAAACATTCATGTTCTATAATAAGTAAAATAACAAAATTAGAAAGGGGAAATAAATATGGATATAAAAGAGAGAATAAATGAAATTCTTCCCGAATTGATTGCTATCCGTAGAGACCTGCATAGTCATCCAGAACTTAGTAATATGGAATTTCAAACTATGGATAAAGTGAGTAGATTCTTAACCAATTTGGGAATCGAACACCAAACAAAGGTTGCCGATACAGGGATAGTTGGCATTATTCGAGGAAATCAAAGTGGCAAGACCGTAGCTGCCCGAGCTGATATGGATGCTCTACCTATACAAGAAGGCACCGCTGTTTCTTACTCCTCCCAGAATCCAGGTGTCATGCATGCCTGTGGTCATGATGTACATACTACCATACTTCTTGGCGTTGCTAAAATATTAAGCGAGCTTCCAGAAGAATTACCCGGTAATGTCAAATTATTTTTTCAGCCTGCTGAAGAAACCACTGGTGGTGCAGAGCGCATGATTATGGCTGGATGTATGGAGAATCCTACCGTAGACGCTACCATTGGCTTGCATGTCGGTTCTGATATAGAAGTTGGACATATCGCTTATAAATACGGAAAGATTTCTGCAGCAAGCGGCGAATTCACCATTACTGTACATGGAAAATCTGGGCATGGCGCTCACCCTGATAGTGCCGTTGATGCAATAGTCATAGCTTCTTATATAGTTACAGCCTTGCAAACCTTAGTAAGCCGCAATATATCCGCTGTCGATTCTATTGTGTTAACAATCGGAAGTATTAACGGTGGAACGAAAAGCAATATCATTGCTGATACTGTTGTCATGGAAGGTATTCTTCGATCTCTTGATAAAAATACTAGGAAATTAGCGAAAGAGCGAATCTCCTGTATTATCGAGAATACTGCAACAAGCCTTGGTGGCAGCGCTGAGATTGATTTTCAAGAAAGCTATATTGCCAATGTTAATACTGATGAAATTATGGATGTTATTAAAAACACTGCAACCCGCATTTTGGGCGTTGATAAAGTACATCTACTAGATGCCCCGAGCCTTGGCGCCGAAGACTTTTCTTACTTTGCAAGTGCTTCAAAAGGTGGTTTTTACGACCTTGGCTGCGCAAATTTCTCTAAAGGTTTAGATGCACCACTTCATAATAAATATTTTAATGTGGATGAAGAATGTATCAAATATGGTGTGCTTCTTCAGGTAGAGTGCCTACTTGAATTATTGAAGAGCCCTACTATTTAACCTTATATGTAAGTCGGAGTTCAAGCTCCGACTGAAATATCTGCGCAGATATAAGGTTATGAGCAAGTAGCGAAGCGGATTGCGAATATCAGCTTTGACTATTCATAGAACCCAATTACACGGATATATTCATACTGTTTTCTCCAATTTTCCTTGGGTAATGGCAACTAATAAAATGTCCTGGCTCAATTTCTAAGTATTCTGGTTCGATTTCACTACATTTTTTTTTAGCGTAAGGGCATCTAGGATGAAATCTACATCCGCTAGGCAAATTAATCGGAGATGGAGTCTCTCCTTTTAAAACAATACGTTCCATTTTCCGTTCCTCCCCCACCATGGCTAGGACACTTGTTAGTGCCTGTGCATAGGGATGCAAACAACCAGCTGCAATTAAATCGGCGGAACCCGATTCCATGATTTTCCCCAAATACATAATAGCAATTCGGTCTGAAATCAACCAGGCCAAAGCAAGATCATGTGTTATAAACAAGAAAGAAGAACCCTTTTGCTCCTTCATACTAACAAAAAGTTTTAAGATATCTGCTCGAATCGATGCATCCAGCATAGATACCGGCTCATCTGCAACAATAAATTCAGGCGCCATTACAAAACAAGTTGCTATAGAAACTCTTTGCCTTTGTCCACCACTTAATTCATGTGGATAACGATAAAGATATTCGATTGCAGGTTTCAGACCAGCAAATTCGAGTGCTTGAATGGCTAAATCTTCTCGCTCCGACAAATTTGCCTTTTTGTTAATAAAGTTTAAGGGTTCTGTAACAATTTCATAAACTGTAAATCTCGGATTAAGTGACTGATAGGGATCTTGAAAAATCATCTGTGCTTCTTTTCGGAATTTTTTCATGTAATGCCTATCTTTATTCTTCACTGGTTCACCTTTAAACAAAGTTTCACCACCGGTTGTTGGCACAAGCTGTAAAATAGCACGCCCCGTTGTCGTTTTACCACTTCCGCTTTCACCAACTAAAGAAACAATCTCACCCTTACCAATGTGTAAATCGATATGATCAACAGCATGAACAATCTTAATTTCATGCTTAAAAAATTCTTTATAAAAGCTCTGTCGTATTTTAAACTTTACTTCCAGATTCTTAACATCCACTAAATTTTCATTCATGGGCATTACCTCCTTTTAAAAAACAGGCAACATAATGTCCTTTGCCATCATAATCTATTAGAGCCGGTTCCTGTTGATCACATAAATTGTCAATTTTTTTGTGACAACGTGCTGCAAATCGACATCCCAAAGGTGGATTAAATAAATCTGGGGGATCACCCGGTATGGAATCCATCATTTTTCTTTCCTTATATATGTTAGGAAATGCACCAATAAGTTTCTCTGTATAGGGATGAAGATAATTTGTTACTACTTCTTTGGTATTGCCCATCTCAACAATCTTACCTGCATACATAACCGCAATGCGATCACAGGTTTCTGTAATGATGGATAAATCATGTGTGATCATGATCATACTCATATCAAGTTTTTTTCGAAGCTGATTAATTAAGTCAATAATCTGTGCTTGTACCATAACATCAAGTGCTGTTGTTGGTTCATCTCCAATGATTAATTTTGGATTACAGGCAAGTGCCATGGCAATTACAGCACGCTGCCTCATACCACCAGAGAATTCGTGAGGATAACTATGCATCAAATTAGGATCTAAATCCACCAGTTCGAATAATTCCTTCACACGAGCTAATGCTTCTTTCTTTGTTGCCTTCTCATGCAAGAAAATAGCTTCCATAATTTGTGCGCTTATCTTTTTGACTGGATTAAAAGCATTCATTGCACCTTGAAATATCATAGATACTTCTTTCCATCGAAAATCGCACAATTCTTCTTCTTTCATGTTTGTAATATCTTTTCCTTCGAAAAGGATTTGTCCACCATCCACGTTGCCTTCGGATGGTAATAATTTCGTAATCGATAAAGCTGTTGTCGTTTTACCGCAACCGCTTTCTCCAACAAGCCCAATGGATTCCCCTTTATTTAAGTAAAAACTAACTCCATCTACTGCCTTTACTTTACCCTTGGTTATGCTAAAATATGTTTTTAAATCCTTTACTTCTAATAAGTGTTCCATATTTTATACCATGCCTTTCTATGATAACCTTTTACCACTTAAGCGATGCTTAACTTACCTTTTTCTTAGTTTCGGATTAAGCAATGCATCGAAACCATATCCAATAAATACAAATGATGTACAAAGTAACACGAGACAGATGCCTGCTGGAATAAAGAGCCACCAAGAACCTGCTAAGATTGCCCCTTGCTCTCTTGCACTACGCAGAAGCTGCCCCCAAGTTGGAATAGATGGATCTCCAATTCCAAGAAATGCTAAGGTGGACTCCGAGATAATTGAACTTTGTACTAAAAGGATAATATTCGAAAAAATTAGTGGAAATACATTCGGTAAAATATGTTTTCTCATAATATAGAAATCACTAGCACCGATTGCCTTTGCTCTCTCTACATAGTTTCTTTCCTTGATCGATAATGTTTGGGATCTTACCAATCGTGCCGTTCCAGTCCATCCTGTAATACCAAGAATTAAAATAATGTTAGTAAATTTCTGCCCTACAATCGCTGCCAATACAAGTAATAACGGTAATGTTGGAATTAGCATAAAAGCTTCTGTAATTCTCATCAATATGATATCAAAAAGTCCGCCGTAATAACCTGCCACGATTCCAAATGTTGTGCCAATTAAAACAATTAATAATGTTACAAAGATACCAATTGCCAAAGATGCTCTCGTACCATAGATAACTGCACCTAGGACATCTCGCCCCATTTCGTCAAAACCAAACCGATATTCTGAAGTTGGTTTCCCAACTGATGCTCCTAAAAAAAATGTACTATGACTATACTCATATATCATAGGACCAAACAAAGCTAAGAATACAAAAACAGAAAGCAAGATTACACCGAAAACTGCCCGCTTATTGCTAAAGAATAATTTAAGGTTTTTTCTGTGTTTTTGCTTTTTCAATTCTTGCTCTCTTTTTTTCATTTGTTCTAATATATCTTTCGTTTCTTCTTTTTGATTATTCTCCATTCGCAATCACCACTTTACCCTTTTTTTATTATTCAATCCTTACTCGGGGATCAAGATAACTATATACAATATCTATAACAAAGTTTGCTGCAATAATTACCAAAGCAATAATATAGTTTATTGCCTGCATAACAGGATAATCTCGGCGATTGACGGATTCAACCATCAATTTTCCCATACCCGGCCAAGAGAATAATACCTCGATTGAAAATGCACCGGTAAACATAAGTGCCAAACTCATAACAACAACTGTCGATACAGGAAGCATTGCGTTGGGAATAACATGTCTTTTGATTACCTGCGCTTCTGTAAGTCCTTTTGCTCTCGCTGTCAAGACAAAATCTTCTGTAAATACATCAATCATTGCACTCCTCATAGTAAGAAGATAACTGCCAAAGATTGAAAGCATGTACGATAATGCAGGTACGAAAAGATGTAATGCGATATCCTTTAAATATTCTAAATTGCTCGTATATGAAGTACCCGCAGTAACCATTCCACTAATCGGAAGGATCCTTAGTTTTACACCAAAGAACATCATAAGCAGCATTCCAAGCCAAAACGATGGTACTGCATAGATAACCATGGTAATAGATGTAATAGATAGATCTAATTTCTTTCCTCTTTTTGCTGAGGATAATACTCCACCTAGCAAGCCAAAGAATATCCCAAGCGGAACTGAGAATAATGCCAAAAGCATTGAATTCGATACTTTCTTACCCAACACCTCTGATACTGGTAAGTTATAATAAAAAGAGGTACCAAAATTAAATGTGAGTAAAGACTTTGCATAAATAAAAAACTGTTCGACAGCAGGTTTATCTAACCCTAATTTTTTTTCTACTGCTGCTCTAGCAATTGGATCCGATGATATTTCTTTTGACATTGTACTCAAAGGATCTCCTGGCATCATTCGGAACAAGAAAAAGTTTATTGTAATAACAAATATAAGCATAAAAAATGTATATCCTAATCTTTTTATTAAGAATCTAAGACTCAAAATTACTCCTCCTTTCCAATTCAACACAAAAAATGCAAATAAATTATGCAAAGTACCAAATATTAATGACTTGGTACCTTGCACAATAAATAATTATATTACTTTGCTTTTAGCGATAATTTTGTATATATATTCCACAAACTTCCATTCTTGTCCGGCCATGCTTCTAAGCCTTCCCATTTATCACCGTTATACGCTTCAACCTTATTTTTAGAAAGAAGAACGATGTAACCACAGTTTTCGTAGTTAATCTGCTGTAATTTTTTAATCGTTTCCAATCTTTCAGTTTCATTTACTTGAGTTTTTTGTAATTCAAATAGTGCATCATATTCTTCACTTGCCCAATAACAGTCACTTTTCTTTTCTATCTGTGCAGTTGTAAAAATATCAACAATTGCAGATGGATCTGCATAATCAGGTGTCCAGCCCCAGATAAACATATCTGTATTAAAATCTTGACTATATATAATATCAGATAGTCCTGAACTTGTTACGTACTCGATTACAGCTTCAATGCCAATTGCTGCAAGATTCTGTTGAATAACTAATGCTATTTCTTTATAATCTGCTTCAATAATAGTGAATCGGAAGGATAATTTATTGCCTTTTGCATCTTCACGGATTCCATCACCATCTGTATCCGTGTATCCTGCTTCTTCTAGTAACTGCATAGCAGTTTCTGGGTTGAAAGCTCTGAATTCATCCTCTGTGGGCCACCAGGTCCATTTGGTAATTGCAGAAGGAACTACAGATAGTTCTCTCTTTGCTAATCCACCTTGACCATAAGCAATGATATTGTCATAATCTAAAGCATAATCAATTGCAACACGAATTTTTGTATCCAGGATTAGGGGATTACCTTTTGATCTTTCATCCGCCCAGCAGTTAAAACCTAGCTGGGTAAAAGAAGTAGCATTATATGTATTTAAGGCGATATTTGGCATCGCTTTGAAGGTATCTAACTGAGGTGCTGTAAGGGAGCACATATCAATTTCACCAACCTGTAAAGCTGCAGCCATACTATCACTATCTGCATAATAAACATAAACAAGTTCATCAATCAGTGGTCTGCCACCCCAATAGATATCATTTGCTTTATATTTTGAGAAAACATCAACCTCATCTTCTACAAATACAAATGGGCCAGTACCAATTGGATTAGGGTTCTCAAATGCTTCCGCTTCCTCTGCTGTATCGAATTTAAAAATGCTAGCAGGTGTAATTTTAATCATAGCAGTATACATATCTGCCTTCGGCTGTTTTGTAACTAGCTGAACCGTATAATCATCAACCTTTACAACATCGGTAATTTCTTGTACATAAGAATACATTCTTGACATTTGAAAATCGATACATAGTCTGTATGAATTAACAACATCCTCTGCAGTGAAATCAGATCCATCACTCCATTTAACACCTTTTCTCAAATTAAAGGTCCAAGTACAACCGTCATCGCTAACTTCCCAACTCTCTGCTAAACAAGGTGCCAGATTTAAATCTTTATCTACTGTTAATAACGATTCATAATAGTTTTCGAAGTATACTGTTGCACCTACAGAATAGTGGTATGTATATGGGTTTTTTTCATTTGCCCATGAGGAAACACCGTATTTAAAAGTTGCTACATCTACTGCGGTCTCCGTTGTTGATCCCGCAGTTGCCGGTGTTGTGTCACTTGTCTCCGTACTGCTTTTCTTTTCAGAACATCCGACTAAGCTGGTAATTGCTAATGTCAGAATTAATGATAGTAAACCTAATCTCTTTTTCATGATTCTCCTCCTATTATTTATGTATTTTATAGTTGTAGCAGCCAGCTTTTCCGATTTTGCTACCACAATCAAAAAAAAGGATAGACCTAATGTCATCTAGGTCCATCCCTTAATTTATAAGATAGTTATGTTTAATAAATTTTAAATTACTTGCTAATTTGCCCTTTTCTAAGTTATGTCTTATTTGTTATTTTATTCAATATATTGTATTATTTTGTATACTATAAAACATAAAATCTAAAATGTCAATACCTAAGATTGAATATTTAATCTCAAGAATGAATATTTAATCTTATATCAAAAAGTAACATTAGTTTCCTCTGATTTAATAGTATTCGTTTCTTCGATATCTTTGATTTGTCCATTTTTCACTTCTGTTTTTCCATTCAGGTGATAATAATCTCTTACTTTCATCTCAACTTCTTCCATAACTTCTGGGTGCTGCGTAAAATAAACCTTAGTATTTTCCCTTCCCTGTCCAATCTTTTCGCCATTATAGGCATACCAAGCACCGCTCTTATTTACTACATTAATTTCAGCTGCCAAATCAAGAATATCCCCTTCTCTAGATATTCCTTTACCAAACATGATGTCAAATATAGCCTCTTTAAAGGGTGGTGCAATTTTATTTTTTACAACCTTTACACGAGTACGATTTCCAATTACTTCACCACCTAGTTTTAGCGTTTCGATTCTTCTCACATCTAAACGAACCGATGCGTAGAATTTTAGGGCCCTCCCTCCAGTGGTGGTTTCAGGACTTCCAAACATAATTCCTATCTTTTCACGCAGCTGATTAATAAATATTACTATACAATGTGATTTACCAACAAATGGTGTCAGTTTTCTTAAAGCCTGAGACATTAATCTAGCCTGCAAACCCATTTGAGCGTCACCCATATCCCCTTCAATTTCCTGTCTTGGAACCAGTGCCGCTACAGAGTCAATTACTATAATGTCTATGGCTCCAGAACGAACCATTGTCTCTGCAATTTCCAAACCCTGATCACCACTATCTGGTTGGGAGATATATAATTCATCAATATCGACACCAAGTTTCTTGGCATATGCTGGATCTAGGGCATGCTCTGCATCAACAAATGCGGCAATACCTCCTCTTTTTTGTACTTCTGCAATCATATGCAGACTAACTGTTGTCTTTCCACTTGATTCTGGTCCATATATTTCAATGACTCGTCCTTTCGGTATTCCACCCAAACCTAGTGCAATATCCAAACTCAATGCTCCTGTTGGGACTGTTTCTACCGCCATTCCAGAACTGGCATCTCCAAGTCTCATGACTGCACCTTTTCCAAAATCTTTTTCTATTCTATTAATTGCTTCCTTTAATGCTCTATCTTTGTCTTCTCTTATCATTGTAGCTACCTCATTTTCTTTTCACAATCATATTGTGGCATTTATTGAAGCAATTTTTTTATAATATTTTCAACTTTATTATTAATCTCACTATCTACCTTACGATTCATTTCTATTTTCGCTATACTATTTCTAACCGTACTGTGATTTCTGCCAAATACTTTCCCAATACTACTAAGTGTTTCCTTTGTCATCTGACTACATAAATACATTGCAATTTGCCGTGGATACATGATCTCTTCGCTTCTTTTCTCCGACATAATATCATCCGTAGTTATTTCAAAATATTCGACAACCGTATCAATAATCAATTTAGGAGTAATCTTATTTTCTTGCTGCTTCGTTTCTTCAATCACCCGAACCACAAGTTTAGTATTAATTTCACCATTACTACGTCTTGATTCCCTAATGACTATATCCATAATATCTACTAATTCTGCAATATTACTTACCACACTTCTAGCAATATAGTTGACTGCTTCTTCCTCTATTCCTTTTTGGTGTCTTTGGGCAAGTTTCTGAATTACTTCTTTTCTAGTATCGTAATCAGGCAATTGAATATCAACGATAAGTCCACAAGAAAGCCTTGATTTAAATTTTTCATCAACAATATTCATTTCTTTTGGAGGCTTATCCCCCGTAATGACAATCTGTTTACCTACAGCAAAAATGGTATCAAATGTATGAAAAAATTCCTCTTGTGTACTCTTTTTTCCTAAGATGTGCTGTATATTATCCAATAAAAGTACATCCACAGTCCTATACTTCTCTCTAAATTCTGTCATAGTTCCATATCTTATATTATGGACGACTTCTTTGACAAACCATTCTGCATCCACGTAAAGCACTGATTTTTCTGGGTCAAATCCACTAATGTAATCTCTGATTGCTAGTAACAGATGTGTCTTGCCAAGGCCAATTTTGCTCCAAATAAATAACGGATTATATCCCCTCCCTGGATTTTTTGATACATAAACTGCAGCCTCTTGCGCCATCTTGTTACAGTCACCTATAACAAAATTATCAAATGTACAGTTTACATTCAAATTCATTTTTCTGTATCTAACTTGATGAGAATTTTCACTTTTACCCATATTTATTTCTGATTTTTGCATAGACATCCTCCTTGTATTGCTTACCCAATACAGTTTCTATAAATACTTTTACTTCCTTTATATTGTGTTGATAGAAACTTTTTATTGAAAAAAGTCCGCAAAATTTCTCATAGCAATTTCTTCGTCCAAACCTTCAATCTTAAGACTGAATTTATCACCTGACTTAAGCTCACCGATTCGCATTATACTCTTGACGTTAAAGTATTTTGCATCTACTTCGACATATACACTGCTTTCATACATACACGCAATTTGGACCATCATCATAATCTGGTTTTAATATTTCTCTATAGATTTAGATAAGGTAAATACTTTTTTAATCATTTTCATTAAATAGTTCACTTTTTGTAGGTTCACTTGACTTCTTTATTGTTTGCTTTGCTACCTTTGGTTTCTTGACTGTAGCAGTTTTTCTATTCTTTTTTCTCTCTACCAGTTCTTCTTGCTTTCTTTCCTCTTCCAATCTCTTATGTTCCAGCCACTTTCTTTCATTTTCTACAGTAAGCAGCCTTTTCTTATCCTGTACTAATGTAAGGCTCTCTTCTTGCAAGGATTTATCCTCAAATTCAAGGAATTGTTCAAAAGCATCTGGAAACAGAAATATTTTATTTCCTATCTGTGAATCAAAATCTACCGTAATTTTCCCTTTTTCTTCGTTAGTAATCAATCCACGTCCAAATTTTTTATGTTCCACATATTCATTCACTAATAATTTCATGATATTCCCTTTCTTTAATCGCTTCAATTTTTAAAGTACTTAATCCCTTCAAGTGTCCTGATTCGTCCATCCTCAAACCCGAAACGCAACCTTAATATGCGTTGTTCTCTTGTCGTAAGTGTACTTAGTTCTTCATCTAACTGTTCCCGTAACATGATGTATTCTGTTGTAGAAAATTGTTCCAGCATACTGTCATCTGCAATAAAATCTAGGCAAGTACAAGCAGTTGTTTCAATTTTTCTTTCATGTTCTCCAACTCATTCGCCTTCTTTCTAGATGTCAAAAATTCTGACATATTTTGTATTTTCTTTTAAAAATATTATTTTTGTTCTAACTGCATAGCTCTATACTCAATATAGGTTTTCATTTTATCTTTTGGCATATCAAGCACAAAGCTAACTCACTATATAATAAGTCTTCTGCCTGTTTCATATACCGTTCCTCCACTTGACCTAGTTTCTTTCCTTCACTAATTTTATCTTGTTGTTTAACTTTCTCCTGATTTTTCACTATGAATTGTAATATATATCTATCATATCATAAAAACAAACTTTTCGTAAGCAAATCTTGAGCCTCATAGTCGTTTTCGTCAAATATTATGTATATAGCGCTATATATTTTTGTGCATATCAACAATATATGATCTTACTTTTTGATCTACTGCAAGCGTCAAATAACTTGGTGTAAAGAATAAGCCAGAATATAAATTTGCAGACGCCAGAACAATTTCTGATACTAAAAAGGTTGCCATAGAATAAATAAGTTTACTTATTAATTCTATGGCAACCTTTTATATATAATTTTATTTTGAATCCTTACTCAATATTTTCTAAGATACGAATTTCATTCTGCATGATATAAGCTTTCTCCGGCATGATATCCTTAACCAGAAATTCTGTAGCTACTAATACAGATCGATAACCCTGCATCCACGGTTGTTGACAGATAACAGCCTTTATCAAGCCTTTCCTCATCCATTTACGCACTGAAGTGGTGTTATCACTAGAAACTACAGTGATTGAATCTGCCATCCCTGCCTCTTGGATTGCCAGACATACACCAGCAGCTCCTGCAGCAACGATATACACAGAAGTAAGCTCAGGATGCTCTATAAGCATCTTTTTCATCTCTGCATAAGCACATGCATCATCATCATTCGTTTCCATAATATCCACAATTTCAAGATTTGGATATCTCAGTTTGCACAGTTGATTAAAGCCTTGAATTCGCTGATTATGTCCTAACACCTTTACGGAGCCTGTTGCTACTGCGACCTTCGAGTTACCATTAGTCAGTAATCCCAAAACTCCACCGGCTGTTTCACCGCTGCGGATAAAATCGCACCCTACATAACACAATCTTTTACTTTCCTCTACATCCGTATTAATGGTAAGTACAAATATGTTAGCTGCCATTAATTCCTGAACCTTGTTCCCAATTCTTTTATCATTGATTCCATTCAGAATTAGGAACTGTACCTGACTCTGCATTTCTTCCATCAGTGCAAGTTGTTTTTCGACCTGATAACCCTTCATGGTCTTTATCAAAAGTCGTATTCCATAATCGGCAATCTCCTCTTCAGCTGTATGAATGCCTTCCAACACGTCTTGAAAGAACTCATTTTCTTCTGATATTAAGATGATACCAATCACATAATTTTTCTTTCTTGCTGCCAATGCTTTCCCTGCGGTGTTCGGACGATATCCTAACTGCTCAGCCATCCTACGAATGATATTTTCCATCTCTGGCTTAACTTTTCCTCGATTGTTTAACACTCGATCAACTGTTCCGCGAGATACTCCACAGGCCTCTGCTATCTGCTTAATGGTAACTGCCATAATATTATGCGTATGGATTTTCTGTCTTGTAAAGCATACTCTTTGGCTGATTGAATCCGATATCAGTTACATCTAAATACTTGAATACTTCGTAAATAGCCTTTCCAAAATGTCCAAATGCCACTGCACCATGATGTGGGTAATTCTTCTCAACTAATACATGACGATAGAAACGTCCCATCTCAGGAATAGCAAATACGCCGATTGCTCCAAAGGAACGTGTTCTTACATTCAGAACTTCTCCCTCTGCAACATATGCACGAAGCTTAGCATCTGCTGTGCTCTGTAAACGGAAGAATGTAATATCTCCAGGAATGATATCTCCCTCTAAGGTTCCGTTGGTTACTTCAACAGGAAGGCTTCTAGCCATAATCTTCTGATATTTCATTTCACAGAATGCTAATTTACCGGAAGCAGTATTACCACAATGGAATCCCATGAAAGTATCTTTTATTGTATAATTTGTTTTACCCTTAATCTCCGCATCATACATATCTGCTGGTACGGTGTTATTGATATCTAATAAGGTTACTGCATCTAAGCTTACACAAGTTCCAATAAACTCACTTAAAGCACCATAGATATCAACTTCACAAGAAACAGGAATACCCATTGCTGTCAAACGGCTGTTAACATAACAAGGAACAAATCCAAATTGTGTCTGGAATGCTGGCCAACATTTACCAGCGATCGCAACGAATTCTCTAGAACCCTTATGTGCCTCTACCCAGTCTAATAAGGTTAATTCATACTGAGCTAATTTTGCAAGAATTTCAGGTTTTTTATTACCAACACCTAATTCTGTTTCCATATCTTTTACAACTTCTGAGATTCTTGCATCTCCTGCATGTTTATTAAATGCTTCGAATAAGTCTAATTCTGAGTTTTCTTCTATTTCAACACCTAAATTATATAATTGTTTAATTGGTGCATTACAAGCCAAAAAGTCTTGAGGACGTGGACCAAAACTGATGATTTTTAAGTTTTGAATTCCAATAACAGTTCTTGCGATTGAAAGGAATTCTCCCATCATATCTGCACATTCACTTGCAGTACCAACTGGGTATTCAGGTATGTATGCTTTAATCTCACGAAGTTTTAGGTTATAGCTTGCATTTAACATACCGCAGTATGCATCGCCTCTACCATCTAACAAATTATCGCCACTCTCTTCCGCTGCAGCTACATACATCACTGGTCCATTAAAATATTTTGCCATCAGGGTTTCTGGTGTTTCTGGTCCAAAGTTGCCTAAGTAAACAACAAGGGCATTACATCCTGCTTCATTCACTTCAGCTAATGCCTTCTTCATATCAATTTCATTTTCTACTACAGTTGGACATTCGTAAATCTCACCGAATTTTGGACTATATGCTGCTACAACTGCCTTTCTTCTGCTTTCAGACAGGGACATTGGGAAACAGTCTCTGCTAACTGCAACAATACCTAATTTTACTACTGGTAAATTTTTCATTTTTTATGATCCTCCTTAAATTTTATCCATGTTTTTTATTTGTGTGCTCGTGCACACTTATGACTTCATTATAAATAACTCTTTCTCAGATGTCAACTAATTTTATATAAATTATACGAAAAATGACCTCAGAACACTTTCGTTCTAAGGCCATTTTTTTATTTTTCCTGTTTTATCTCAAACATATTCCACGGGTAGCAGTTTGGTGGTACTTGTGTAAATTCAATTTCTTTTTTCTTCATCGGGTGTTGAAAGGCAAGTCTATAAGACCATAATGCGATATCACATTCATTATCCTTGCTTCCGTATTTTCCATCACCAACAAGAGGCATTTTTCTAGAGGAAAATTGTACTCTAATTTGATGAGTTCTGCCTGTGTGCAGACGAATTCTAATCAGTGAAGCGACTCCTATCTTCGTGTTTTTTGTATCTATTACTTCATAATCTAAAGAAGCTTCCTTAACACCTTTTCTCTGTCTTTCAACTACAAATGATTTGTTTTTTGAGGAATCCTTAAAAAGTAAATCTTTATAAGTTCCTGATTTTTCTTCTGGGCAATTATGCACCACTGCAAAGTATTCTTTTTGAAAATTTCGTTCCTGAATGGCCTTCGATAATTTTGCTGTTACGTCTGTCCGCTTAGAGAATACCATTACTCCGCCAACATTTCTATCCAGTCTATGAATCAAACCAACTGCTGTTTTCTCATTCTTCTGTTCCAGATACTGATTCAATATAGTAAGCATATCTTCTCCGCCTCCTAAATCAGGCTGAGAAAGAACACCTAGTGGCTTAACACAAACAATGATAAAACTATCTTCATACAATACATCAATCATACTTTTCCTCTTTTCTATCCCTTTAGCAAATTCCATTTTTTTCTTATACCATATTAACGTAAAACGGTTAGATAAGAAATTAAAATATGGTTAGGGTGTCATAAGTCCTTCATAACTGAAATTATGAATAGCGGTGCATAT
>CAUQEW010000058.1:0-15439 GCA_963517115.1 uncultured Lachnospiraceae bacterium
ACATATGGTTGTAATATAATAGAACGGTTTTGATATTGAAAAAGTCTCTTTAGGTGATTGAATGAATAAAGATGGATGGTTCGGGTGACAAAAGCCTAATTTAGGTATGAAATGAATAGCGGTGCTTATATATTCGTTTTGTCTACCTTGCCTTCCGGCGGCATGTCCTTGGTAGAGCCTCAGGGATATGAAAAACATCGCAGTAGCTCTGTTTTTCATTGAGTCTCTAGTCGGACATAGGCAGCCTTGTCAGCCGGTCTACGACAAAATGAATATATAAGCACCGCTATTCATGAATTAAGGTTATGAAGGCTTTTATCACACGAACCATTCATCTTTATTCATGCCAAGTGTATGAAGAGACTTTTATTAAGCATACTATCGAGAGATTAAGAGATATAAATAAATAGATAGATATATAAATAGATATATAACTCAACCAATTGGAATGAAGATTTCAACTCAGATAGACCAACATAGTTATAAAATGAATAAAGAATAAAGTAATGAAAAAGGTACGTATACAGATTTCAATAAAGAAATGTATACAGAATTAAATAAAGAAATTAATAAAAAAATATATTGAATAAAAAATAAATAAAAATATGTATGCAGATTTGAATAAAGATATAAATAAAGATATATTTAACGAAATGAAAACAGGTATGAAATACAGCTTTCAAAAAGATATGAATAATGATTTCAAATAGATATGAATACAGATTTCAAAAAGGAATGAATACAGATTTTAAAAAGGTATGAATACAGATTTTAAAAAGGTATGAATATAGATTTCAAAAAGGGATGAATACAGATTTTTAAAAGGTATGAATAAACAAAAGTATCAAGATAGGAATTAAAGCATTTTTAAAATACATATATTCGTAACTCATGCCAAAAAATTATTATGGATATTTGGGATGGCGATAAAATTATAATTTACTTAAGTTAAGGGGAGATAATATTTTGGATGAAAAATATACGTTACTGAAACAATATTTTGGGTATGATGAATTTAGAGAGGGGCAGGAAGTTCTGATTGATAGTATACTTAGTGGGACGGATACGTTGGGGATTATGCCGACAGGAGCTGGAAAATCAATTTGTTTTCAGATTCCGGCATTGATGTTTGAGGGGATTACGTTAGTAATTTCTCCGCTGATTTCTCTAATGAAAGATCAAGTTAGTGCTTTGAATCAGGTAGGGATTCATGCAGCTTTTTTGAATAGTTCGCTTACTGCTAGTCAGTATAGATTGGCGTTGCAGTATGCAAAAGAGGGGCGGTATAAAATTATCTATGTGGCACCGGAACGATTGGTTACGGAGGAGTTCTTAGAGTTTGTATTTGGTACTACTATTTCAATGGTCAGTGTAGATGAGGCTCATTGTGTATCTCAGTGGGGGCAAGATTTTAGACCTAGTTATTTAAAAATTGTTGAGTTTATTGATAAACTTTCTATAAGGCCTGTTATTAGTGCATTTACAGCTACCGCGACGAAGGATGTTACCGAGGACATTGTAGATATTTTAAGATTAGAGTCTCCAACCGTATTGACTACTGGGTTTGATAGAAAAAATCTTCAATTCTCCGTACAAGCGCCGAAGGATAAATATGAGGTGGTACATAATTACATTATGGAGAACCAAGACCAAAGTGGAATTATATATTGCTTAACACGAAAAATTGTGGAAGAAGTTTGTACCCGTCTTAATGCGGATGGTTATCCGGCGACAAGATATCATGCAGGATTAAGCGATGTAGAACGCAGGAATAACCAAGATGATTTTATCTATGATAGAAAACCAATTATGGTCGCGACCAATGCATTTGGTATGGGAATTGATAAATCGAATGTGAGTTATGTAATTCATTATAATATGCCTAAGAACATTGAAAGCTACTATCAAGAGGCGGGAAGAGCAGGACGAGATGGTGAACCTGCACATTGCATGCTGCTTTATAGCGGTCAAGATGTGATTACGAATCAATTCTTCATTGATCATAATAATGATAATGAAGAAGTAGACACAAATACTCTTGAAGTGATTAAGGAAAGAGATCGGGAACGATTAAAAAAGATGACTTTTTATTGCTTTACCAATGAGTGCCTAAGAGATTATATTCTTAGATATTTTGGTGAGTACGGTTCTAACTACTGCGGCAATTGTTCTAATTGTCTAACTCAGTTCGAAGAGAGTGATGTGACGAGTATTGCCATTCAGTTAATAGGCTGTGTAAAAGCGTGCAGGCAACGATATGGGATGGGAGTAATTGTTGATACTGTTCATGGTAATAAGACAGCAAAATTAAAACAATATCGAATGGATGAAAATACTTATTATGGAAGTTTAGCTGAGGAACCAACCTTTAGAATAAGACAAGTGCTAAATCACCTGATATTAAAGGATTATTTGTATCTGACCAATGAGGAATATTCCATTCTTAAACTTACAGCTACCTCGCAAGATGTGTTTGAGGATAACCAACTTGTAGTTATGAAGTTTGCCAAGGAAAGAGTTATTATTAAGAAGGAAAAGAAGAATAAGAAATCGGGTACTAAGGGATCAAAGAATAAGGAATATGGAGATGTAAATTCAGAATTGTTTGAATTTTTGAGAAAACTCCGAAGTGAGATTGCAAAAGAAGAGAAGGTGCCACCCTACATTGTATTTTCGGATAAGACATTAACTGAATTGTGTCTTGTAATGCCGGAGACAGAAGAGGCTATGCTTGGTGTTTCTGGAATCGGTAAGTTTAAATACGATAAGTACGGTCAACAGTTTATGGAGGCAATAAAAGCTTATCATGAAACAAAAGAATCTTGATAAGCTATATCAGTTTGCAGAGAAAAGTATAGATTTACACTCATAAAATTAAATACTGTCTTTATATAAAAATTCGTCCTGTGAAAATAATAAGTATTTTCACAGGACGAATTTGTTCATTAATCCTTATAATTCATCTACATTTTGTTCGTTAATCCTTATAATATTCATTGTTTTCGTTAACCCTTATAATTCTTCAACATTCCGATTTATATAAGCATTATAGATTATAAATAAAAGAGTGATTACGACAACAACAGTAACTGCACTCATACCACCAACGATTCCTACTGAATCAGCTACTGCACCTACTATTGAAGGCATAAGGATAGCACCAAGTCCGGCAACAGTTAAAATGAAACTTAATGCAAGGGGGTATACTTTTATTATTTTTCCAATACTTGCAACTGTAGTGGGGTATAAACCTGACATAGTGAAACCAACGCCAACAATACCAATTATTACAGGTGTAAGGGATCTGCTTAATAATAATATAACAAAGAAGATCAAATATGCAAAGGCATTAACTAAAAGTAAGTTTGACTTTTTAATTTTATTAGAAAAATAAGCATTTACTAATCGCCCAACTAAGATAACAATCCATAATAAGCTGGACATACTCTGAGCAACTGTACCACTCATAATTCCAGATTCTTTAAAATAGGTTACCAACCAGCCATTAATCGCTTGTTCTGCACATAAATAAAAGAACAGTATTCCACAAGCAGTTATAAAGAATTTATCTTTTAAAAATCCCCAATCCATTTTATGATTTTCTTTTGGCAAAGGATTATTATTTGGTATCTTCATTAACCCAAACGTAATTATTTCTGCAAGGCAAAAGAAGGCTAAGGTAAGTGCAGCATAGATCCATCCATCGTGATTATCCTTTGTAAAAAATAGTGCGATAAAAGGTGCTACAAATGCGCCAACAGCAAAAACGCCATGAAGTAAATTAAGAGCCCAGGCTTTTCCGGTTGCAATATCATTCACAACAGTATTGTTAAAATTACTAACAGCACCCCTATTGATACCAGTTAAGAAGAAAGCTACAAATAACAAGAGTGGATTGCCGGTAAAAGCCATCATAAGAAATGCAATCACACCACAGCTACAGAGTAGCAGAATACTTTTCTTTCTGCCTAGATAAACGGGTAAAATACCACCGATAAAGCTAGATATTAGATTGCCAACAGAATGAACTGAGATTAACAATCCCGTCATCTGATAATTTAAATCATAGGTTTCTTTCATATAGGGAAGAATTGCTCCTAGCATGAGAGCTAGACTGCCATTCACAAAAAATGTAAAGGAACAGCTGATAAATAAAGATTTTTCGCTTGATGATAAACCTTTACTTTCTAAATTAGATTGGGTATTCACATAAAATCCTCCTTAGTCATTTATACGCCATAAGCTCTAGAGTACCACTTTAAACGTTATTTGTCAAAGCGATGTTGCTTAGATATTGGCTCAAATGCACTGGAAAATTACCTTCCTTCATATAAGTAAGAGAGAGCTTGCAAATAGAACAGTAAACACAGAACCTATAATGATATAAGCCATATTGCGTGTTTTAAAACTGAGAATGAGGGCAAAAATACCTCCAAGGATACCAATAAGAGGGTGTGCACGATCTACAGTAAGTATGCCGGGAAAGATAAGTGCTCCTAAGGCAGCATAGGGAATCGTAGTTAGATATTTTTCAGTATTTCTGCTCAATTTAAAATATCTTAAAAGAACAACAGGTAAAGCTCTAGGAATATATGTCACTAGACTCATTCCCAGAATTATTAGTATCATTTTGGTATTCATAATCGTTCTCCTTTAAGATGAAGGTACCTATGAAAGCACCAAGAATAGTTGCAAGTATAATACTCCAGCTAGGGGATATTACCATGGATAGGACATAATTTATAAGCATGCTGGTCAATGCTACAAAGCCAACTTTATAATTTTTTACAACATCGGGTATTAGTAAAGCGATAAACATTGCATATAAGGCAATTGACATATTAGTACATAGTTGTGAAGGAAGTATATGTCCCAAAGTGGTTCCTATTAAGGTGCCAATAATCCAAGAACTATAGGTAACAAGGGCTAGTCCTCCAAAATAATAGGGATTACAATTTTCTTTTCCCTTTGACGATATAATGCCAAAGGTTTCATCTGTGACACCAAAAGCTAACAGTAATTTTATTAGAAGTGAGGTGTTATTAAGTTTATTCATAACATAAGTGCTCATTATAAAATGCCTCAAATTTATGATAAAGGTAGCAAGAATAATTTCGATTACTCCGGCACCAAGTGAGAGCATACTTACTGCCATTATCTGACTGGCACCGGCTAATAGAAATATCGACATAGCATTTGTTTCTAAAGATGTTAGACCTGATTGTAATGCAATCATTGAAAACGCAGTTGCAATTGGAAAGAAACCAATCATAACAGGTATACCTGCTTTTGCTCCAATAAAAAATTGCTGTTTATTAATTAATGTCATAAAAAACCTCCGTATACATGAAATATAATATGATGTATAATATAGCATAGAAACACTGGTTTGTTTAGAACCAGTGTTTGATATAATTATTAGAACCAGTTGGGAGGTAATATGTTGACTTGGGTTGATATTAATCGGGCTGGAAAAGTCCCAATTATTAGACAAATATATAGTGGGTTTAGAGAAAAAATATTATCTGGTCAGTTAAAAGCAGGTGAACGAATGCCTTCCTCCAGAGAATTATCAGATACCTTAATGGTTTCAAGAAATGTAGTGTTGGAAGCATATGATTTACTGATGATAGAAGGATTTGTCATCAGTAAGCCTCAGATTGGTATGTTTGTGGCAGAAGGTGCAGTTTATCAAACCGAAGAAACATATCCATCCGATATCTTGGGTAATGAGAAAGAAATCAATAAGAGTATTCTTATCGACCTGCGATCAGGTATTCCCGCACTAGATTTACTTCCACGTAAAAAATGGAATCAGATTCGTTCGGAAATATGCCTAGATGCACCAGCAGAGATATTTGGGTATGGTAAAGCAGAAGGTAGATCGGAATTAAGATATGCGATTTGCAGATACTTGCAGAGAATTAGAGGATTAGTCTGTAATCCCAATCAGATTATTATAACGACGGGTTCTATGCATAGTTTATCTATCTTATCTCAGTTATTATTAAAAGAAAATAAAAGCTATGTAATTGAAGATCCTTTACATTCTGAAATAAAAAAGGTATTGTCAAATACGAGCAAAGAGTATCATTGTGTGCCAGTTGATGATGATGGTATGCAAACACAGCACTTGTTAGGAACCTGGAATCCAAGTTTTATACTTGTGACACCTTCCCATCAATATCCAATGGGAGGATGTCTGACAATACAAAGAAGAATTGAACTAGTCGAATATGCAAAACAGAAACATTGCTATATTATAGAGGATGATTATGACAGTGAGTTCCGATATGGCAGTACACCGGTGAGCACATTGTATAGTCTAGATCCTAAGAGGGTGATATACTTGGGCACCTTCAGTAAGATACTATTTCCTACCGTACGAATTGGTTATCTGATAATTCCTCAGAATATGAGGGAAGAGTGTTTGTACAATATTCGGTATAGTGATTATTTTACCAATACAATCGATCAATTGACTATGGCGAAAATGATTGATGATTTTATTTTGGAAAAGCATGTTAATAAGATGAAAAAAATATATAAAAAACGTAGGGATACTTTGATTCAATGTCTAGAAAAAGAATTTCCCAACACTGTTGTAATTCATGGTAGTGAAACAGGGCTTCATCTGGTGGCAGAATTTAAAAACCGTATATTTACTGAGGATAATATACAGCAATATGACAAGAAGGGACTTCGTATCTACCCGGTATGGCAGCATTCTGATAAAATGGATTTTCCAAAAAATATGCTGATTATAGGGTATAGTCATCTAGATGAAAAAGCAATTGAATACGCAGTGAAAATGCTACGTGAAATGGTTTAATTATAAGATTTAATTTGTGATATACTTAAGGCATGTATGCTTTTATAGAAAAGAACATGCCTTAAATATAAAGATATTTAGTTTAATCTACTAATATTTTCTATCATATTCTACCTTATTGCGTGGTAAGTTTTTCCCATTCATGTATGCCTTTAGATTCTCTTCAAAGATTGCGAATAGTTGTTTCTTAAAGTGGCTAGCCATACCAGAGATATGGGGTGTGATTAAAACATCTTCACGCTCCCAAAGTGGGCTGTCACTAGGTAAAGGTTCTGATTCGAATACGTCTAAGCCTGCAAAGGCAATATTTCCTGCGTCTAGGGCTTCAATTAAATCATCTGTTTTCACTGTTTGACCTCTGCCAACATTAATAAACATAGTTCCATTTTTCATCTGAGAAAATATAGTTTTATTGAAAAAATAGTGAGTAAGATCAGTTAGAGGAAGAATATTGATAATGATGTCTGCCTCCTGCAAATGATGAATCAAATCTGGTTGTTTTATGACACAATCCATATATTCAACTTCGCTGCCGCTACGATTAACACCAATGGTCTTCATACCAAAAGCTTTTGACAGTCTGCCTACTTGTGAACCAATACTACCGGTTCCAACAATCATTATGGTACAATCACGTAATTCAATTAGTTGGCCGCTTCTATCCCATTTTTTAATACTTTGATCTTTTACAGCTTGACGAACCCCTCTAGTATAGGATAATAACATTCCAAAAACAGTCTCAGCAATAGGAATTCCGTGTATACCACTGCTGTTGGATAATATTATATTCTTTTCTTTCATACGGTCTAAATCCAGATAATCAACACCAGCGGAATGAACATGAATCCACTTCAATTGACTTGTAGGACTATCTAACAAAGCCGTACCCTTCGTATTATCCCATCCATATGTAATCTCTATATCGTCCAAGGGAAATTCTAGGGGACCTTCACCCCAACCTGCTACTACAACATATTCAGGAGCAATAGTTTGTAGAGCCTCAATTTGTTCCGGTTTCATTTCCTGTAATAACAATATTGCCTTTTTACTCATTAAATCTGTCCTCCTACATTATAATGTTTTCTATATTGTAAAGGAAAAATGAATAAGAATCAATCGAACAAGGATAATTATTTGACAAATTATGATATTCATGAATAATATTATAGTAAAAGGAGAGTAAATGCGATGAGAAATAAAATTAAGAAAAGAATAGTGTTTCTAATTACTTTTATTATATTACTGGTTATAGAGGTTCTAATTGCTCTGTATGTGCAGGATGATTTTATAAGACCTTATGTTGGAGATATACTTGTCGTAGTATTATTGTATTATTTAGTGCGAATATTTTTACTTGAGAAAGCACCATTTTTACCGCTGTATCTATTTTTATTTGCAGCTGGTATTGAACTTTTGCAGTATTTTCAATTTGTTGAGTTACTAGGTTTACAGAATAATACGTTTGCAAGAATACTTTTAGGCTCAGTATTTGATTGGAGAGATATTGGATGTTACGCGATAGGGTGCATATTAATTAGCATTTTTGAAAAAATCATTTACAAATTCTACTATATGAGATAGAATGACCACAAATAATTGCTTTTTAAAAATGGATCAATACTTAGATCACCTAATATAGGAGAAGAATATGCGTAAAGTTGGAATAGGAACAGTGGGATATGGTTACATTGCAAAGGTGCATTTAGAAGGCATGCTTTTAAATAGTAGGACATTTACAGGACAGTCAATAGCCTTTCCTCGGACATTGTGTACCAGGCATCAGGAAAACAATCAAAATTTGCCCTACGAAAAGATAACTAGTCGGATCGAAGATTTAATAGAGGATGATTTGGTTGAAGTAGTGGATATCTGTACACCAAATGATAAACACTATGAGGCTGCAAAAGCTGTTATTGAGGCGGGAAAGGGTATTTACTTAGAGAAACCACTTACTAATAATATGGAAGATAGTTTAAAGTTATGTAAACTCGTAGAAGAGAAGAACTGTGTAAATCAAGCGGCACTCATAATGAGATTCTTTCCAAATGTTAACCGCGTAAAAGATATATTAGACGATGGGATACTAGGGGATATCATTCATTTTAAAATGAATTTCTACCATGGTTCCTATCTGGACCCTTTACGTTTAACCTCTTGGAGACAGCAATTTGCTCATGCAGGCGGTGGGGCTTGTCTGGATTTGGGTATTCATCATGTAGACATTATGAGGTATCTGCTTGGTGATACGAAGCGCGTAATGGCTCGTACGTTAACAGTAAACAATTGGCGGTATGTGGATGAAAAGAGAGAAAAGGTTATCCCAAATGATACCGATGAATATATGACAGCCATGATTGAATTGGAATCTGGAGCTATCGGATGCTTGGAAGCGTCACGCATTAGCACGAGTTGCTCCCGAAATGAATCTTTTGAGATCTTTGGTACAAAGGGAAGTATCTATGTTGATCTTACGGGAGCGCCCAATAAGATTGATCTGTTTGATGTCAAGGTGGGAAAAGTTGACGGTGTTAACCTTGAAGAAGGAAAGCATGAACGAGATCTGGCACGAGTTTATCCGTTGGAAAAAGATTCTGAGGAAAAGTTTGTAGGTGCACATGGGGCAGCGATTCAAAATCTTGCTCTATGGACTTGCGGTGAAAGGCCTTTTATCGGAACACCTAAGTTTCAAGATGCTTATGAAGCCCAGAAAATCATTACAGCATGCCAACTATCCAGTAGAGATATGAGTTGGGTGGAACTTTCAAAAATTTCATAATTTCATAAAAATGGATGTTATTATAGATGAATAAGTTAAAGTATTATTATGTGATCTGAAAGGTGGTAGGCAGATGGGGAATTTAGCTGAACAGATAATGGATGCTGCTAAAACAAGTTTAATTGATAAGAATTTCGAATCGGCAGAAAAATTGCGTCCAAAATTATTATATAACGATACCCATAAAGGAAATACAGTTTTAGCTAATTTAGATAGCGAATTAAAAAATTGTGACTCATTTTGGTTTTCCGTGGCTTTTATCACTAAAAGTGGACTTATAGTTTTAAAAGAAACGTTAAAAGAATTATCGATAAGAAATATTACGGGTAAAATATTGACTACCGATTACTTGGAATTTAATGAGCCTGGTGCATTAAGGGAACTTTTACTGTTTAAGAATCTAGAGGTCCGAATTTTTACCGAAGAACATTTTCATACAAAAGGATATATGTTTAAAAATCAAGAATCGTATACTTTTGTAGTTGGAAGTTCTAATTTAACTCAATTTGCTTTAAAGTCTAATAAAGAATGGAACTTAAAAATTTCTTCATTAGAACAAGGAGAATTGATGAAGGAAACGAATGAAGAATTCGGTAATATGTGGAATCATGCCATTTCTTTAACTGAAAATTGGATAAAAGAATATGAAATTATATATAATGAGAAGAAAAAAGTAAGAGACAGTGAAAAAATAAAGAGGTTAAGAACATATACATTAATACCAAATGTTATGCAAATTGAAGCGACACGTGCATTAGCTAAATTACGAGAAGAGAATAAAAATAAGGCTCTTTTAATTTCAGCAACAGGTACGGGAAAAACATATCTTTCTGCTTTTGATGTTAGAAATTATTGTAGTGAAAAATCATCATTTAAGCTACTTTTTTTAGTTCATCGAAAAAAAATTTTGGAACAGGCAGAGGAAAGTTATAAAGATGTAATGGGAGAAAGTATCTCAACAGGTATTTTAACAGGGGATTCTTCCTGTGATATACATAAAGTAGATTTTTTGTTTTCAACAACATCTTTGATGTCTAAAGAATATGTTTATAAACAGTTTGATAAAAATTATTTTGACTATATTATAATCGATGAGGCACATAGAGCTGGTGCGGAAGGCTATTTGCGTTTTTTAAACTACTTTGAACCTAAGTTTTTGTTAGGAATGACTGCCACTCCAGAAAGACCAGATGGTTTCGATGTGTATCAATTATTTGACCATAATATTGCATATGAAGTTAGATTAAATAAGGCACTGGAAGATAAGTTATTGTGTCCGTTTCATTATTTTGGTATTACGGAATTAGAGTTAAATGGAAGTTTAATTGATGATAGCAAATTTGACAATATATTTCCTTTTTTGATTTCTGAGGAAAGGGTAAGACACATCATAAATAAAATCCAATTCTATGGGCATAGTGGAAAACGTGTTAAAGGCCTTATGTTCTGCAGAAATATAAAAGAGGCAGATGAATTATCAAGTCTATTTAATCGAAAAGGTTACCGGACAGTTTCTATAAATAGTAAAAATGATGTAGATATAGAAGAGTCGATTGATAAATTAGCACAAGATGAATGGACGCATGGGCTTGATTATATATTTACCGTTGATATGTTTAATGAAGGTATTGATATACCAGAAGTGAATCAAATTGTTATGTTGCGTCCCACACAGTCCAATATTATTTTTGTGCAACAATTAGGACGAGGTTTACGTAAATCAAAAGATAAAGAATATTTAGTTGTGATTGATTTTATTGGAAACTATAAGAAAAACTTCTTAATACCAATTGCTTTATCAGGAGATAGGACATACAACAAGGATAATATTAGAAAATATCTATTAGAAAGCAACAGAGTTATACCGGGATGTTCAACAGTTAATTTTGATGAAATAACAAAAGAGAGAATTTTTAACTCTATTAATGAATTAAAAGGAATAAAGAATATTATTAAAGAAAGTTACAAGAGTTTAAAGTATAAATTAGGTCGAGTTCCAAGTTTAATGGATTTTTATGACAATGGAGAAGTTGATCCAATTTTAATTTTGGAAGAGTATAAAACTTATTATACGTTTTTACAGAATGTTGAGGAAACAAATATATCCCTTGGTCTATCAGAGATCGAGTTGATAACGTTGGAGTATTTATCAAAAATTGTTGCTCGCGGTAAGCGACCGCATGAATTAGAGATATTGAAAAGTATTAATGAGGAAGGAAGATTTAGTAGTAGCAATTTAAGTAAGAAATTAAAAGAGAAATATAATATTTCAATTGATGAAAAGAGTGCAAATGCAGCATTCGAAGTATTGAAGGGTTCATTTGTAACGAATGAGCTTGAAAAACAAAAGTATTCACAAATCGAAATTTTATTTGAGCGAAATATAGGATTTTATGAAAGAATGACCAGCTTTTATGAAAGGATGAACCATTTAGAATTCAGAAAACAAATCAATGATATAATTAACTTAGGAATCAAAAGATATCAGGAGATTTATAATTTCGATAATGACCGCCGAAACGAATTTGTTTTGTATAAGAAGTATTCACGTAGAGATGTATGTTTATTACTTAATTGGGGTAAGGATTTATCATCAACGATGTATGGAATGAAAAGAATAGATGAGGATGTTGCTATTTTTGTTACCTATAATAAAGCTACTAGTGGTGATGAAAGAGAGTATATTGCAGGTAAACCAGATTATGCAGACGAATTTGTGGTAAATAGTAATCAAATGTTTATATGGAATTCACAGATTGGGAAAGGACCAGATAGTTCTTATATGCAGGATGTGTGCGAACCAAAAAGAAAACATCTTTTTATAAAGAAAAGCGATTCAGAAGGTACAGATTTTTATTATAGTGGTTTGGTTGATGTTATTGAAGTTAAGTCAGATAATAAGAAAGATAACAGTGGAAAGCTAAAGGAAATATCTAATGTGAAATTTAAATTACAGGATCCAATTCGTGATGATTTAAAGGATTATCTTGAATCAAAATAAAATTTTTGTAAGCCAGCTTGGTTACGGTGAGTTTAAAGGCATGTGAGAATTTCCATGCGGCAAAATGGAACCTGCTGAAAGTAGAGAAGATGCGCTGAATAGGGAAATTCAAGAAGATCAAATACGGAGATTTGTAATTTGTGCCTTTATCATAACAAATTAGTTTGATTATCCAGAATTTGATCTCACAATGTACTGTTTCTTAACAATTGGGACGTGGACTCAGAAAATATGAAGACAAGGATTATGTGGTAGACATTGACTTATTGGTAACTACCAGAATAATTTTCTGATACCAATTGCCTTATTAGGTGATAGAACCTACAATAAAATATTATTCGTAAATATGTGGAAGAGGGTAATCGTGTGTCATTCCAGGGTGTTCTACGGTTAATTTTGATTTAGTTTCTGAACCGCGCATATATGTAGCCATTGACGTAGCTAACTTTAGTGATGTTAAACTTATAAAAGAAGAATATCAAAAGTTAAAAGAGCTGATGAAATAACGTATCAACTTGAACCACAGGTAAGAGAAGATATTTATGAATACCTAACAAAATAACGGATATATTGCTTTACAAAATCTTAATAAATTGTGCAGGTTGAAAGGTTAAATACATGAAATCAATTGAAGTGGTAGCAGCTATAATTAGAGATGGTGATAAGATATTTGCAACGCAACGTGGATATGGTGAATTCAAAGATGGTTGGGAGTTCCCGGGTGGGAAAATTGAAGTAGGAGAAACCAGAGAAGAAGCCCTTAAACGCGAAATAAGAGAAGAATTGGAAACTGATATTAATGTTAATGAATATCTTCAGACAGTCGAATATGACTATCCTAATTTTCATTTAACAATGCATTGCTATTTGTGTAATGTGTTAAGTGGTAATCTTAATTTGCTAGAACATAAAGCGGCAAGGTGGCTTTTAAAAGAAGAATTAGAAGAAGTTGAATGGCTCCCAGCAGATCTTGAACTAATTAATACTTTAAAGAATATTTAAACATAGACCGTCCTCAATGGGCGGTCGTTTGCATTTTATCAGAAATATTACTCAGATTATAATCAAAAATGTAGATTCCATTAAATATCACATCCCAATCGGGAAAACTAACCGTTTTTGTGTGATTACATCACGTTTTACCATAATATGCTCTTTTCAGTCATCTTATCCTATGCTATAATTATATTAAGAAATTCTTATTAATTCACCTTTCTCTTGTTTGATTTATCTGTGCAAAATTAATTGTAAATCTAGTTTAAAGAATATATTCCAACAATGATTTGAGATAAAAAATGATCGAAATGAAATGATAACTCGCTACTCAAATTGTATAGGAGGTGTGAATATTTGAATATTATTAAAAATAGTAAGTTTATTTTCATCATTGTTTTTATCTCAATAACTGGAATATTATCTATTCCGTGTTATTTGATCTATAACAATGTAAAGGGATTAATTATTTACGAATTAGGCAAAAATGCTATGAATGTATCTATCATAACCAGTAAATTGATTGAAAAAGATATTGAGACTTTTAATGGAATGTCGCTGAAGATGGAAAAATTACTTGAAAAAGAAAGCTCTTCAAAAGGATATAGTAATATTTTTGATGAAGGATTACAGAATCATTTAATTGAGCTCAAGGAAGTAACAGACGTGGATTCAATATATGTTATAAGCAAAGTCACGGAACTGGAAAAGGTATACATATCAGATGGGGGAATAACAGATGGGGACGCACCCTTACGTACTGGTATGAAAGAGAAAATGTTACCCATAGAACATAAGGCATTTAATGAAAAAACAACGGTGGTAAGTGATTTAAATTATGATAGAAAGTGGGAATTCATTACAGCCTATACCCCTATTATGGATAAGGAATCAGGTAGAGTGGTCGCGCTGATGGGCGTGGATTTTACCTTGAATTATGTAGATAGATTGATGAATGGAATTCGAATTGTATTATATTCATGTTTTTTGATAATGAGCCTGTTGGCTTCAGTGGTGGTTAATCGCTTAATACATACGCGGGCACAGGCTTTAAATATAGACTATATGACAGGTTTATATAGCAAACGTTACCATGAACAACATCTTATCAAGGTAATGAATGCTGTTCAATTTACCGATCGGGTTTTATCTCTTGTCATGATTGATGTAGATGATTTTAAAGGTATTAATGACAAGTACGGACATGTTGTCGGAGATAAAGTATTAAAATCTGTAGCTCAAATATTACAGATGAATACTCGGAATGCTGATATATGTTCTCGCTATGGAGGAGATGAACTAACTATTATTATGCCGGATACAAACAAGGATCAGGCGGCTTCCATTTCTGAAACAATTCGAAGTAAGGTTTCAATGACTAATTTTAAAACATCTAACGAAGAACAATTACAAGTATCTCTTAGTATTGGAATTGTAGAATGGGATTATGAAATGAGCGTAGAAGAACTATCACATTGTGCTGACCAAGCAATGTATAACTCTAAAAATTCAGGAAAAGATAAAATAACGATTTGTTAAAACAAAAGAAATAAAGGAAGTAATCAAAAAAGGAAGTAATCAAAAAAAGAAAGAGATCATAAAAAAGAAGTTATCAGAGAAAAGAAGTAATCATAAAAAGAGAAAGCGAGAATACCATCTATCACTAACCATACGATGTATTCTCGCTTTCCCTGTGTATGACAATAAACAAGCTTTATTATTATAAATGTATTTATGATATGTAAATAAAAGCCCAACATAACGTATATTATGAATAGCGTGGCATCTATATTCGTTTTGTCGTAGACCGGCTGACAAGGCTGTTTATGTCCGACTA
>CAUQEW010000059.1:0-15405 GCA_963517115.1 uncultured Lachnospiraceae bacterium
TGTAACAGAAAATAGCCTGTATTTATACGGGTTCTGGCGTTTCGCAAACGCCTAAAATACTTAACAACAAGGGGGTAAGCAGATATGTATAAAGGATACCAATCGATATTCTGGGGGATGTTTTTTGCCAGTTTCCATATAAATCTAAGCAATATAGAAATATTACCTTTGTTTGTGGCTTGGATTATAGTAGCAAATGGTATCAATAAACTAAATGAAGTTGAATCAGGAAGTTTTTCTAAAGCAAAAATATTTGCATTGATTACAGCCGGTCTATCATTTGTTTCGGGATTAATAACCTTAACATATGGAAGTGCAGCAGACGGTATTATATTACCAATCATTTTGCCAACTGTAATTGGTATTATGGAATTATTAACGGAATATAAAATCCTGCAAGGCACAGTTGAATATTTAAGTATCAACGATAATATAGAGATGGTACAAGAGTATACTAAAAAGATGAGAAACTATACGATTTTCTTTATTATCTTTTTAACATTAGAATGCATTGCAATTTCAAGTTTTATGGAAGAACTCATTGTGGTTGTTGCTATATTTGGTTTAATATTACGGATTTGGTTTATGTACACGATAAGTAATTTAAAAAAGCTTTATGAAGAAGATATTTAAGTTATCAATATATAAAATAGTGATTAAGTGATGAAAAAGGAAATAATGATAAATACTTGCAATTACAAGGATTTCACTTTAAAATAGTAATGAAAAGGAGGAAGTTCAGATGACTATGGAAGATATTGTACTAAAACAAAGGAAGTATTTTTCGACAGGTGTTACAAAATCAGTTTCTTATCGTATCAATGCACTTAAAAAATTAAAGGCAGGTATTTTAGCGAATGAAAAGATGATAACAGGTGCTCTGAGGAAAGATCTGAACAAGTCTGAATTCGAAAGTTACATGACCGAAATTGGTATGGTGTTAGATGAAATTAAGTTTCTTATTAAACATATTCCTGGTTGGGCAAAGAATAAGAAGGTAAGAACACCTATTGCACAATTTGCAGCCCAAAGCTTTGTTGTATCAGAACCCTATGGTATTGTACTGGTTATGTCACCATGGAACTATCCGTTCCAATTAAGTATAGAACCCCTTATTGGAGCCATAGCAGCTGGGAACTGCGTTATAGTTAAGCCATCTGCTTATGCGTCACACACGTCACAAGTAATTGCAGACATAATAGAAAAGTGTTTCCCACCGGAATACATTACAGTCATTCAGGGAGGAAGACAAGAGAATCAGGAGTTGCTTGAGCAAAAATTTGACTATATATTCTTCACCGGGGGAGTAGAGGTTGGTAAACTGGTAATGGAGAAAGCTTCTAGGCATTTAACACCGGTAAGTTTAGAACTTGGTGGGAAGAGCCCCTGTATTATTGACAAAACAGCTAATTTAAAGTTAGCGGCTAAACGAATAGCTTTTGGTAAATACTTAAATTCAGGCCAAACCTGTGTGGCACCGGATTACTTATTTGTACACAAGGATGTAAAGGATAAAGTAGTGACTTATCTAAAGGAATATATTACTGCATTTTTCGGGGAAGATCCTTTAGAGAATCCGGATTATCCAAAGATTATCAATGAGAAACATTATCACAGAATCATGGGATTAATTGAGGGTGAGCATATTCTTGTTGGAGGTGTAGGTAAGAACAATAGTCAGATAACACCAACAATTATTGACAACATTACACCTCAATCTAATATTATGCAAGAAGAAATTTTTGGACCAATCCTTCCTATATTGACCTTTAACAGTATCAAAGAAGTAACAGGCTATGTGAATAGTAAGCCCAAGCCATTAGCATTATATCTATTTACAACGGATAAAAAAATTGAACAGTATATATTAAAAAATATATCTTTTGGTGGTGGATGCATTAATGATACCATTATTCACTTAGCAACTTCGCATATGGGATTTGGTGGTGTAGGCCAAAGTGGGATGGGAAGCTATCATGGTAAGGAGAGTTTTGATACCTTCAGTCACAGAAAAAGTATCGTAAAAAAGGCAAATTGGATTGATTTGCCTATGAGGTATCATCCGTATACCAAGAGGAAAGAAAAGTTAGTTCGTATGTTTTTAAAATAGAAAGAATAATATCATCATAACTTGTTCGCTAATAAAAGGCAGATTGGAGAAATTTATGGAATTTAAAAATGAAAGTAATCGTATTTATTTAGAAGATAAAGAAGGAAAGTTAATAGCAGAAGTGACATTTCCTGAGATAAAGGAACAGTTGGTTAATATTAATCATACATTTGTAGACGATTCTCTAAGAGGACAAGGAATAGCGGGTAAGTTAATGGAAGAGGTTGCAGGGAAGTTAAAGAACGAGAATAAGAAAGCGGTGTTAACTTGTTCTTATGCAATCAAATGGTTTGAGAAAAATAAAGGATATGAAGATATCATATCAAAGATAGACTTGTAATGTGAATCAATGGATGTAAGATTTTCATAGTTAGACATGGTTGGTTATAACGGTATCCTAGGATGGCTTTGGAATATGCAATACATTTTAATGCATAGGAGTAAGAATGAATATACAAATATATGGAAAGTCAAAGTGTTTTGATACTAAGAAAGCGGAACGCTATTTTAAAGAAAGAAAGATAAAATACCAGCTCATTGATTTGCGTAAATATGGTATGAGTCTGGGAGAATATAAAAGCGTGAAGGCCTCAGTTGGTGGTATGAAGGTACTTATGGATGAAAAATCAAAAGAGTATGAAGAGAATTTCATAAAATATTTATCTGACGATGCTGATAAAGAAGAAAAATTATTAGAGAATCCAGGAATGTTTCAAACACCAATTGTAAGGAATGGAAAGCAAGCAACGATTGGCTTTCAACCGGACGTGTGGAAGAACTGGGTTTAAAGCTGTGAAGCTAGGGGATGAAAACATGAATATTAATCTGGAATATTATAAAATATTCTATTATGTTACCAAATACGGAAGTTTCACAGGAGCAGCGGAGGAACTATGTATCTCTCAACCTGCTGTAAGTCAAGGTATTAAGCTATTAGAAAATAATCTGGGGAGCAGCCTCTTCATCCGTACTCAGAAGGGTGTAAAACTTACACCGGAGGGTGAAGTGCTGTATTCCTACATTGCACGTGGATATGAAAGTATTTTATTAGGTGAATCAAAGTTCAAGAAAATGATCGATTTGGAGAATGGAGAAATACGGATAGGTGCCAGTGACATGACACTTCAATTTTATTTGTTAACTTATCTGGAGGTATTTCATGAGAAATACCCTAAGATTAAAGTTACAGTGACGAATGCGCCCACTCCGGATACTTTAGAATATTTATATGAGGGAAAGATTGATTTTGGCGTTGTAAGTGCTCCGTTTCAGGCAAAACCAGAGATTCTTATTACTGAAGTACAGGCAATTAAGGATGTATTTGTAGCAGGTAGTCGATTTGAATATCTAAAGAATAAGAACGTAGAGTATTTGGATTTAGAGAAACTTCCAATTATTTGTTTGGAAAGACATACCAGTACAAGAGCTTATATTGATGGATATCTGCAAAACAATGGGGTTGTGTTGGAGCCAGAGTTCGAATTAGCGACAAGTGATATTATTGTTCAATTTACCTTACGTAATCTTGGTATTGGATCAGTAGTAAGAAACTTTGCAGAAAAGTATATTGAAAGTGGAGAACTGTTTGAATTGAAGTTCCAAAAACAGATACCCGAACGAAATCTATGTATAATAACAAGTAATAAAAATCCAATTTCTACAGCTGCAAAAGAGCTTTTGAATATGATGAAATAAGAAGAGGAAAATCAAAATGAAACGAATTGCAAAATTTCACAAAGTAAGTTTAGAACAATTTAGTAAAGATTGGCTAGACACTTTTTCGGATTTTAATCAAGAAACTGCAAAATTAGTATATGAACAAATTAAGTTACCAAAACGTGCCACCACAGGATCTGCAGGATATGATTTCTACAGCCCTTTAGCTATCTCCTTAGCGCCAAGTGAAACAATTAAGATTCCGACAGGAATTCGAGCTGAAATCGATGAAAACTGGGTATTAAAGTGTTATCCCCGTAGTGGACTTGGATTCAAATTTCGTCTACAGATGAATAATACGGTTGGAATTATTGATAGTGATTATTTTAATTCTGATAATGAAGGTCATATCTTTGCGAAAATAACCAATGACACCAACGAAGGTAAGACAGTTGATATAGAAGCAGGCACCGGATTCATGCAAGGAATATTTGTCGAATATGGAATTACGGTAGATGATGAAGTAGAACAGAAAAGAAATGGTGGATTTGGAAGCACAACTAATTAATGAACTTGAATAGTGTATGTCTACTAAATCACGCAGAGGGGTACTTTTTAGATAACAGTTGGAGGAATACTAATGAAAATTGGTTTGTTTGATTCCGGTGTTGGAGGTATTTCTGTATTACATGATGCATTAAAAATGTTACCAAATGAAGATTATCTATATTATGCAGATACAGTAAATGTCCCATATGGGCCAAAGCCGAAAGAGGAAGTTAAAGAATATATTTTTAATGCCATAGAGTTTATTAGTCAACAGCAAGTAAAGGCAATCGTTATTGCCTGTAATACCGCAACTAGTGTAGCAATTGAAGATTTAAGATCTAAATATAGCATTCCTATCATAGGTATGGAACCTGCTGTAAAACCTGCCGTAGAGAATAATACAAATTCAAATAAACGTGTTTTAGTAACAGCTACGGCGTTGACCTTAAAAGAGGAAAAACTACGAAATCTAATTGATAAATTAGATAATGAACATATTGTCGATTTATTACCACTTCCGGGATTGGTACAATATGCTGAAAAATTGGAGTTTAGGGAACAAATCGTATTACCTTATCTTAGGGAACAGTTATTCCAATATGATCTAAATAATTATGAAACTATAGTATTAGGGTGTACTCATTTCTCTTTTTATCAGGATATGTTTCGCAGGCTATTACCATCATATACCAATATTATCGATGGTAATATTGGTACCGTGAAGAATTTACATAGAACGTTGGAAAATATGAATATGCTAAATGAAGGTCATGGTAATATTGATTTTTATAATTCAGGAGTCAGGATTAAAGATAAAGAGAAATTAGATATATATAATAAATTATTTAATAGATTAGAGGATATTAACCTATAAAACCCTACACTATGCTAAGCCACTGAAAAAGTCTCCACGAGAGACTTGACATGAATATATATACTGCTTTATTCATGTCTTAAACTGCTAGGGAGACTTTTTCAGTGTTTTCCAACACGCTAGTACATTTTTTTTGGAACCTTTTTATCTTATCTAGCGTCTAATTGATAAGAGATAGGTAATAATGCAAATTATTATTCTATAATGGATTCGAAAGGTGGAAATGCTATGAAGCGAATTTTCTTATTAATTATAATAATGATACTGTGTACCGGTTGTTCTGGAAAAGGGAAGGCACTTAATTCCGAAGAAGAATTCTCCGATTCAAAAGAGAATATTCCGGATGCATACATTTTTGAAGCAATTGTTTTATCCAAAGAAAGTAAAAGCCTATCAGTATTTGTGACGGAAGAAGGAAAAGGTTTTCGCAAATTTGATCCGGTAAATGTCAGCTATGATACATCTCAATTGGATGTGCTCATGGGTGACATAGTAGAGATCAGTTACAATGGAATTATTGCTGAATCCTATCCCAGTCAGATTGGAGCAGATAATATAGAGATTAAGGAAAAGGTTGAAAATAACTGGCCTGCGACAAGTTCTATTCCGGATGATTATACTGTGGAAGCAGCAATACAAGACAACTGTTTTGTAGTGACACTTGATAAAGTAGAAGCAAATGAACGATTGAATAGTTTTATAGAGAATACAAAGGCTGGAATAATTGGGCTAATAAGAAGAATTTCTTATACGATTGAAGGGGATCCCATTATTACAGATATCATATTTGATGGCATAAAATATTATGTTTTTGAGGACAGTACGAGAGATAAATTTGCTTCTGATGATGTTAAGATTTACAAAAAAGAGTATCTTTACGTTAATACTTATGAAAAAGAGAACTACCAAACAATATACTTAGCAAATAGAGATGATATTACTGCTACAGAATATGAGAAGAGCCTAAACAGCAGTAACTCAGAGGATTATCTTGATATCTACCCGTTAAACTAAAACTGATAGAAAAAGTAAAGGTTATTAAATAAAAAATAAGATATATGATATTATACCAATATTTTTATGGCATAATATAGTAAAATCATTGAACCAAATAGGGGCTTCCATCATCTGACTATTGAGAATGAACAATTATTATGTTAACCTTAGGGTGCAACTTGATAATGATTGCTTAAAGGAGGCAAAAATGAGAAATCTTATTGTAACATCTTTATTAACTTTACAAATTGCAGGTTTATTTGGTGGTAACATCTCTAATTTAAATTTGGGTTCTAATAACAGCAGTTTATTACATAACTCTGCTAAGAATATACCAATTGAATTAGCCGTTAAAACAGCATTTAATGATTGTAAACCTAAGCTGACTATAACTAAAAGTACAAGTGATAAAGTGAATCTTTCCGTTAATAAAGTAGATGATGCTGATGGATATAACGTATACCGAGCAAACGTAGAAGATGGCATATTTGAATTAATAGGCACAACAAAAACAGGTAAATTTGCAGATAATAGTGTCACTGCCAATGAATCTTATTGCTATTCAGTAAGAGCTTATAAAATTGTTAATGGGGAAAAAATACTTACTAAAAGATCTAAAAAGAAAGTTACTGAACTTAAATCCCAAGAAACAACCCCAGCAACAAAAGCTACAGTAACTCCAAAAGCTACAGTAACACCAAAAGCTACAGTAACACCAAAGGCTACGGTAACACCAACACCAAAGGCAGCAGTAACTCCAAAACCTACTGCCGCTCCAAAGCCTACAGCAACACCAAAAGTTGAATCAACCAATCAATATGATGATAGTTTTGCCAGTCAAGTATTAAAATTAGTTAATCAAGAACGTGTAAAGGGTGGACTTCAAGAACTTAAAATGTCAAAAACCTTACTCGCTCCAGCGAATAAACGAGCAGAAGAAATTAAAGTTCAATTCTCACACACAAGACCCAATGGTTCTGCTTGGTCTACGGTATTGGATGAATATAATATAAGTGTACGTGCAGCAGGTGAAAATCTTGCCTATGGATATAATACACCCGAAGCAGTAGTGACAGGATGGATGAATTCTCCTGGTCATAGAGCGAATATTATGAATGGAAACTTTAATCAGATAGGTATTGGTGTTTATAAGGATAGTAGCGGAACAGTATATTGTACACAGCTGTTTTCAAATTAATAAATAAGAGCAAATTTAATGTATAATTAACATAATATAAAATGAAAACCTGCCGCGAATGAATAACGGCAGGTTTTTTGATTGAATTCATTGTAGAAGAAAAATATTTAGATAATAAACATATCCATAAGCCTATATTATGGATTACATAATAAATATTGATTTTACTTATGTATAAAAGTAAGCTATAATGAGAAAGTAATAAGGCAATGTAACATTATTTGTATCAGTGCCAATTAATTACTTTATAAGGAATATTACTAAGTTATAGAGAGAAAATATTATGTATTAAACAGAAAGAAAATGTAGGAGGAATTTGGATATGGTTAAAGCAATTGTTGGCGCTAACTGGGGCGACGAAGGTAAAGGTAAGATTACAGACATGTTAGGCCAGGAATCTGACATCATCGTAAGATTTCAAGGCGGAAGTAATGCTGGTCATACAATCATTAACGACTATGGTAAGTTTGCTCTTCACTTGTTACCATCAGGTGTATTTTATAATCACACTACTAGTGTAATTGGTAATGGTGTAGCACTTAATATTCCATATCTGTTCAATGAGATAAAATCTATCGTTGATAGAGGGGTACCAATGCCTAAAATTTTAGTATCCGATAGAGCACAAATCATGATGCCATACCATATTCTCTTTGACCAATATGAAGAAGAAAGATTAGGCGGCAAATCCTTTGGTTCCACTAAGTCAGGAATTGCACCTTTCTATTCCGATAAATACGCTAAAATAGGATTTCAAGTTTCTGAACTTTTTGATGAAGAAGTACTAAAAGATAAAGTAAACAGCGTTTGTGAGATGAAGAACGTTATTTTAGAACATTTATATCACAAACCAGCCCTCAATCCGGATGAGATCTTTCATTTATTAATAGATTATAGAAAAATGGTTGAGCCATATGTATGTGATGTATCCTCATTCTTACACAAGGCAATAAAAGAAGGCAAGAATATCTTATTAGAAGGTCAATTAGGAGCACTTAAGGATCCTGATTTTGGAATCTATCCAATGGTAACATCTTCATCAACCTTAGCAGCTTATGGTGCGATCGGAGCAGGTATTCCGGCTTATGAGATAAAGGATATCATTGCTGTTGCAAAATCATATTCAAGCGCAGTGGGTGGCGGTGAATTTACGAGTGAAATCTTCGGTGAAGAAGCTGATGAATTAAGAAGACGTGGTGGTGACGGTGGCGAATTCGGTGCTACAACAGGAAGACCAAGACGTATGGGATGGTTTGATGCAGTGGCTACCCGATATGGCTGCAGAATGCAGGGTGCAACAGAGGTTGCATTAACGGTTCTCGATGTACTCGGTTATCTGGATGAGCTTAAGATATGTGTGGGCTATGAGATAGATGGAGTTGTAACAAAGGATTTCCCTACTACTGTGAAATTAGCAAAAGCAAAGCCTGTATATGAAGTGTTACAGGGATGGAAACAAGAAATTCGTGGAATTGCGAACTACAATGACCTTCCGGAGAATTGTAAAAAATACATTGAGTTCATTGAGAAGGAAATTGAAGTGCCGATTACTCTTGTATCAAATGGACCTGGTAGAGACGAAATAATTAAAAGATAATTTAAATTAGTAAGAATATTTTGAAATAGAATAGAACCGATAGGAATTTTACAGAGTATTATAGTTATTCCATTCGAGTCTGTTCTATTTTTTTGAGTTTTTTTATACAAGGTAAGACATTGACTGTTAAAAGTGATAGATGTTAAATAATAAAAATAGAAAAATAAAAAAGGGAGAATATATTAGAGAATATTAATTTTTTTTTGTCAGTATTTATTGTAGACATTGATTGATTACCGTAGTATAATACCCGATATTGGCAAAAAACGCTATAAACTTACTATTTTTTTATGGTTATTGTTTGTAACGGTTATTAATATAAAATATTAACAAATAAGGCGAGGTTAAATGTATGAAGTATCTGAAAATTTTATTAATCTGTGTTCCGCTTTCCTTTATGGGACATTTTATGAAATGGAATGCAACTACAGTGTTTTTTTTAACATGTATTTCCATCGTACCATTAGCCGGATTTCTAGGTAGTGCAACTGAAGAAATTGCAACTTATACTGGACCAAAATTCGGAGGCTTTTTAAATGCTACTTTTGGTAATGCTACGGAACTTATTATCAGTTATTTTGCTATTAGAGCCGGATTATTTGATGTAGTAAAAGCATCACTTGCTGGTTCTGTTTTAGGTAATATCCTTTTAGTTTTAGGTTGTAGCATATTTCTAGGAGGTATTAAACATAAGGAATTGAAATATGATTCACAATTAGGTACGTTTACAGCTACCATGTTATTATTTGCTGTTATTGGGTTATCATTACCAGCAATTTTTACCTCAAATGTTCCAGAAAATCTTATTTCCTCAAAGTATGAAAGTTTTAGTATAATTACAAGTATTATTCTACTTTTAATTTATGTTATTGGAATGATATATTCTTTTAAAACACAAAAAGATCTTTATGGTGTTGAACATGCAGAAGATATTGATAGTAAATGGAGTCTTCCAACTAGCATTACAATACTTGGAATTGCTACTGTTTTGATTGCTATTGAATCAGAATTACTTGTTAGTAGCATAGAGCCAATGACTAAAGCAGCAGGTATCTCTGAGATGTTTGTTGGTATCATCCTTATTCCAATTGTAGGTAATGCTGCTGAACATAGTACAGCGGTTATTATGGCTCTTAAAAATAAGTTGGATATATCAATTGAAATTGCTGTTGGTTCAAGTCTTCAGATTGCACTTTTTGTAATTCCAGTATCCGTTCTTATTAGCCTTGCATACACTCCAATGAGTATCGTATTTAAGCCAATTGAGTTATTTTTATTTGGAGCAAGTGTATTAATTGCGAATCAAGTTGTAAAATCGGGAAAAACGAATTGGATGGAAGGTTTGAAACTAATGTCTGTGTATATAATTGCAGCAGTAGGATTTTTTATTGTAGGGTAAGTTCAATTTTACTAAATAGATTATTATAACTTTAAAAGTTACAGCCTGTAATTAGGCATGTAACTTTTTTTAACCTTATGTAGTTGTATTCTTTTGTCTACCTCAAAAGAGATTTTGTCAGTGTCAGCCCATAGTAATAATGTACTAATTTATTTTAATTTATCTGCAAGCAGCTCCATCAATTCTGTATTCTTCTCAGGCGACATAAAACAGAAACGTATGAATTTCTGATCCAAATAAGGAAAGGTAGAACAATCCCTTATCATTAATCCTTTTCGGATAGCTGCATCAAATAGGTCAGCGGAAGTAATCCCATCTTTTAATATCTTAATTAAAACAAAATTAGCAGTTGGGGGGTATACCTTTATATTTTTACATGAGAGTAACATTTGGCAGACTCTGTTTCGTTCTTCTTTAATCAGGATTCTTGTTTGATTGATATAGTCTTCATCGGTGAACATAATTTCTCCCGCAATGGCTGCAAGAGTATTGATAGTCCAAGGATTCTTTCTCTTATTCACTTCAGTAATTAAAGTAGAATTTCCACAGATAGCATAGCCTAATCGCAGACCAGGAGCAGCAAAGAATTTAGAAATGCCGCGTAGTATTATGATATTCTCATACTGGGCTGCCAATGGAATTGAGGTTATCTGACTGACATCTTCCGTGAATTCTACGTAAGTCTCATCTACTAAACAAAGGATATTCTTTTGAGTACAGATCTTAAGAATTTTCTCCATATCAGAAACAGTTATGGCTGATGAAGTAGGATTGTTTGGATTACAAATTATAAGTAAGTCATATTCATCGGATAATTCTTGATTCAGTTTTTCTACATCTAACTTAAAGTCAGAAGATTCCTCTAAACGGTAATAATAGGATTTACCGCCTACCAAGGATAATTCTCGTTCATATTCTGAATAAGTTGGGGCAATTATAAAGGCTTTCTTTGGACTTATAATCTGAATAAACAGAGAAATTAATTCAGTTGAGCCATTACCCACGATAATACGCTCCATATCTGTATGCACATAAGTTGCAATGCATTTTCTAAGTGAAGTATACTCCCTATCAGGATAACCCGTAATAGCATCTATCTTATCTGCCAGAGTGGAACGTAGTTTTGGCGAGATTCCAAGAGGATTGACATTAGCTGCAAAACTAGTAATATTCTCTTTTTTTATTCCATATATCAATTCGATTTTTTCTAAATCGCTTCCGTGAAAATGTTCTTGTGGTTTTATCATTATCTTTGATCCTTCCTTACTGTCAGTTATCCACTTACTATTGCTAAATTAAGTCGATTAGTGTTATAATTATTATAATTGAAATGATAAAAAATGCAATAAAAAGAAAATAAAAACGAATGCTTGGGGTGAAACGAGTGAAAGAAAAAGTGGAGCGGTTGTCTAAGGGAGTATTTGAATATGAGTCGCCTAATATTCTGCTATCTGAGGAAGAACTTCTAATTACAGTAGAAGCCGGTAAAACCCATTCAGATAGTTTTACCATTAGTAACAATAAAAATACACCAATGAAAGGTGTACTTTATTCTTCAAGTAAATTATTAGAATTGGAACAGGATCGTTTTACCGAAAATCATAACGTAATAAACTATCGTTTTAGAGCAGATAATATGAATGCGGGGGAAACAACGAAAGGTGAAATCTGTATAGTCAGTGATTGTGGTGAACTACAAATCCCTTTTACAATTAATACGGAGGTACCATATTTCAATTCTTCCTTAGGTAAAATCAAGGATTTGTTTAATTTTGCTAATTTAGCTACAGCAGATTGGGCGGAAGCTTTAAAGATATTTAAATCAGAAGAATTCCGGCTCTTTATATTACATTATGAGACAAAATTTTATGTTTTGTATCATAACTTACTAAAAAGCAGATCTACCAATCAAGCGTTAGAAGAATTTCTAATTGCGGTACATAAAAAACTACAAATGAATATCACAGTAAGCAAAACAATTCTAAGTTACCAAGTTAGCCAAGAAAGCTTTATGGACAAGCTGATTTTGACAAAGGATAATTGGGGTTATACAGAGATACGGGTTAGTACCGATGCTCCCTTTATCTCTTTGGAGCACAAAATAATTTGGTCAGATAATTTCGTAGGCAATGCATACTCACTAGAGTTAGTATTAGATCCTAAGAAAATGCGGTCTGGCAATAATTATGGAAGAATTTATATCAAAACGACGCATCAATCCATTATTATTGAAGTATCCTGCAGGTGCAATAAAGCAGAAACAAAGAGAGATGATAATTTTAGATATATTAAGTTATATGAGAGAAAATTAACAGAAAATTATCTGGATTTTAGAAGCAACCGTATATCTTTAAATGAATATGTTACAGATTCAAGTGCTGTACTAGATAGCATTTGTGCTATTGATGTCAGAAATCAAGAGAGATATCATTTATTACAAATACATTTATTTATTATATCAGGTGAGGAGATACAGGCAAGGAGATTATTAGATGAATATGCAGGCAAGGCAGAAGAACTTCGAGAATCTGCAGTGGTTATTTACTGTGGATATCTATATTTGTTAGCTTTGTTACAAAAAGATGAGGAATCTATAAATAAGGCTCTGTTGACCATAAGCGGATACTACGATAGGGAATATTTTGATTGGAGATTGCTTTGGTTTCTTCTTTACATTGATAAGAAATATGATAATAATAAGATACTAAAATTAGAAAATATAAAGAAACAATATCAGGAGGGGTGTCGTAGCCCAATTCTATACTTTGAAGCAGTTTCCATTTTTAATGAAGAGCCTTTTTTACTTCATGAATTGGGGGATTTTGAACTCCAGGTAATACACTGGGGAATTAAAAAAGATTATCTCGCAGAAGAAACAGCAATTCAGGTCACTTACCTGGCCGGTAAGAATAAGGATTTTCATAAGTTGATCCATCATTGCCTGACATTGTTATATGAAAAATACAAAGTTAAAGATACCTTAATAGCTATCTGCAGTTTACTAATCAAAGGACATCAAAGGAGCAATCAGTATTTCCATTGGTATCAATTAGGCGTGGAAGAACAGTTAAGAATTACAGAACTTCATGAATACTTTATGTATTCCATTGATGAGAAACTGGATATTGCATTACCACAGCCAATCCTTTTGTATTTCATATATAACAGTAATTTAAACGATCGCAAAAGAGCCTATCTCTATGCTTATATTGTAAAAAACAAGGATACCATTCCTACTATATATAGAACTTACTATAAACACGTTGAACGATTTGTATTAAAAGAAATTGCTGCACATAATGTCAGCTCAAATCTTTCTATTCTGTATGAAGAAATAATTGCGCAAGAAGGACTTACAGCAGAAATAGCAAACGAACTACCCTATATTATGTTTAAGCACGACATCAATTGCAACAATCCCAATATGAAGGGAGTTTTTGTTATTCACAAGGAGGTACAAGAGGAAGTGTATACTCCATTTGCGAATGGAGTAGCGCAAGTAGATATTTATACAGAGAATGCAGAGATATTATTAGTAGATGGATATGATAATCGTTATATTACAACGATAGATTATACAATAAATAAATTGATGCATTGGGAAGACTACATAAATACTTGCTATAAGTTACAGTCAAATCACCCTTTCATTATGATAAACCTCTCTGAAAAGGTTCAGAATTATCAAAAATACGATGTGGAATCCATAGAGATACGAAAAAGAATAATACTATTACCTCAATTAAGTGAAGCATATTACAAAAAAAACATTCAAGATTTAATCTATTATTACTATGATAATTTTGAAGGTGAGCTGTTAGAATCTTATTTACATCAAATTAATCTTCGTGGGATGAACAAAACAGATAGAAACAAAATGGTGGAAATATTTATCATACGTGATTTATATGATAAAGCCCTAACTTCATTAGATGAATTTGGATTTGATGGCATTACGGTTAACCGCTTAATTAAGTTATGCTCAAACGTTTTACAAAATATGAGTGATGCGGATAATAGAAGTGAAATATTAGTAAATCTTTGTTATTATATATTTAAGGCAGGCAAATATAATGAAGCTATCTTAAAGTATTTGGTTAAATATTTCTTTGGTACAACCAGCGAAATGTTTAAACTTTGGGAAGCAGCAATTGCTTTTGAAATAGATACTGTGGATTTAGAGGAACGGTTACTGGGTCAAATGCTTTTTGCTGAAAGCTATATCGTAAACTCCTTATCAGTATTTATGGAATATTATAAGAAAGGATTTAATCATAAGTTAATTAAAGCATTTCTATCATATAGTGCATATAGTTATTTGGTGAAGGACAAGTTGATTCAACCGGATCTTATTAGCATTATGAAAAGAGAAGTTACTTATGAAGAAAATGAAGTCTGTATGTTGGCTTTATTAAAAGAGTTTTCGAGACGGGAAATATTAACGGACAGCGAAATTAATCTGATTGATTTTAATATACATAAATTTGTGAAGAAAGATATTGTGTTGCCATTTTATGTAAAATTTGAATCCTGTATTGATCTTCCACCAAAATTAAATAATAAATTTTATATAGAATATAAGGCAAATCCATCTCACAAGGTAGTGATACACTATCGAATGGAAGGCAAAGATGGATCAGATGAGCTGATTGCCGAAGAGATGAAAAATGTATATTTAGGTATCTATATTAAGGAGTTTATAGTATTCTACAATGAGATCATTGAATATTATATATCAGAAGAGAGTGAAGATGGACAAACCATTGAAACCGAGAGAGTGAACGTCCAGCTTGATCAAAATATGAAATTAGATGAGGATACAAATTATAATATTATTAATTTTATGTTGACTGCAATGGATATGCAGGATGAAAAAACATTAATGGATAGTATAGGCAATTTCGTTAAAACGAATTATGTGATATCACAGGTATTTAAAACAATATAATTAATGGTTAGGGTGTCATAAGTCCTTCATAACTGAAATTATGAATAGCGGTGCATATATATTCGTTTTGTCGTAGAC
>CAUQEW010000060.1:0-15039 GCA_963517115.1 uncultured Lachnospiraceae bacterium
CAGCATCGGCACTTTCTATTATATCCAGCAGATTTATTTCATGACCTTCCTTGTCTGCTGCTGATATGTTAGGGCTAAAATTCTTACTCGTTTTTCTATCATTCCAACTGTTGTATATTTTTCCTACAATAACTATTATATCAAAACTTCCACCTTTTTTCAAATTCATTCTTTAAATTAAATACTACTTCAATATGTTTTGAATCATAAAAGTAAATTGTTTCTACCATTAAACTGACCAATTCCTTAATGTGTTCCTTCATTCGATAATTACTTTTCTCTTCTTGATTCTCTATTACTCTTTCATTTTGCTTAATGGTTTCGTTGATTTCATTTTTTTGTGCTAAATATCTTCCTTTTTTAGATATATATGCTTCTAAATCTAATGAACAATTTCTATATTTTTCGTAAACCCTTGCTTCCTGCAGTTTAAGCCGTTTTAATTCATCCCACTTGCCTTTTATCTTTTTATTTGGTGATTTTCCTACAATATAACGCCTTTGTAAATTTATTTCCCACATATTTACATTAGATATTAACAACTTTGTCAGAGAACTGAACAACAATAATATAATATCTTCAAGTTCTCCTACTACTGCGTGTTCATTACTACATCTTGCATTCATAATAAATCTAGGTGAAATACATTTATAATATGCCTTTTTTCCTTTTACTAAATCCATTTTATATTTACAATACCCACATCTTAGCTTGCCGAATAATATTCCGTGCTCACCTTCGAATCTATCGTTTTTATCTATTATCTTTTCTTGCATCTCTTCTTGCATGTTCTCTTGCATCTTTTCTTGCATGTTTTCTTGCATGTTTCTATTTGAAGCTTTTTTTTTGTAGCGAAAGGTATCTTGTGCAATATTAAACAATTCTCTAGATATAATTGCCTCATGGGTATTCTCTATGGTAACCCACTCCTCTTTTGGAAGAAGGATAGCATGTTTACTTCCCACCTCTTTCATTCTATATTTTCCGTTTGTTATTTTGCCAAGATAAACTTGATTTTTTAATATTCGTATAACAGCATCAACCGTCCAATAATATTTCTTTTCATCTGGATTCCATAAATTCTGAGATTTTTTAGATTTCATGATATGTACTACAGGTGTAGATATTTCATTTTCATTAAGAATTCTTGCTATATCTGATCTACTATAACCTTCGTTTGTCCACTCGAATATTTTCCTGACTATGTCTGCAACTTCAACATCAATAATAATCTTTCCCTTTTCTATTGGTGACCTTTGATATCCGTATGGGACACTTCCTCCTAAATACTTACCACTTTCCTTTTTTTTCTTTAATACAGCTATTACTTTTTGTGATAAATCTTTACTGTAATAATCATAGATTAGATTTTTTACAACCATCTCCATTCCAATGGTACAACCGACATTATCTTTGCTGTCAAAGTTATCGTTGATTGATATAAAACGTACCCCGATATTAGGTAATATTTGTTCTAAGTAATTACCCACTTCGAGGTAATTCCTTCCAAACCTTGAAAAATCTTTTACAACAATGCAATCAATTTTATTTTCATTTACATTCTTAAAAAGTTCTGTTACTCCAGGACGTTCAAAGTTCGTTCCACTATAACCATCATCACAATATTCCACAACTGCATGATTTTGTAATTCTTTATGATTAGCAAGGTAATTTTTTATTAGTAATCTTTGATTTTTGATGCTATTGCTTTCCTGATCGATATCATCATCCTTCGATAATCGAATGTATATTGCAACTGTGAGAGAATTCGTTGACATTATTCTACACCTGTATCCTTTATCTCTTATTATTCTATCATTGTAGTTCCACGTCCCTGTCTTCAATTTCTTTTCCGCTCATTCCTTACAAATTGAACTTTTCTATACAATTCCTCATTGATAATTGCTTCCTGTGTATTGGGAACAATAATCCATTCAGATTTGGGCATTTTATGACGAGGAATATTATCATAAAGAGATTCTTTCGATTTTCCTCGTACCATACATCCTAGATATACTTGATTTTCTATGATTCTTTTAATAGCGCTGACTTGCCAATGCTTATTCCCACTATATCTTTCAGAATGAATTAATCCAAGTTTATAATAATGTTCTCTAGGCGTGGCAATCCCCATATCATTTAGCATTCCGGCAATTTTACTATCCGTATATCCTTCTAGACTCCATTCAAAAATTTGTTTTACAATCAAAGATGCTTCTTTGTCTACCATAAGTTTATGAGTACCCTCTGATGAATATATGTAACCATATGGTGGATGTGCCCCTTGATATTCACCTTTTCTTTGTTTTAAACTAGAAGAAGTAGACACTTTTTTTGAAATATCTTTTGCATAGAAACTATTTATTAAATTTTTTAAGGCGATTCTTAAACTTTCTCTGCAACAATTAAGATCATCACTATCATAATTATCATTAACTGCGATGAACCGTACTCCTAATAATGGAAATATATTATCTATATAATTGCCTACCTCGATATAATCTCTTCCTAATCTGGACAAATCCTTCACAATAATACAATTTATCTTCCCGGACTTAACATCTTCTATCAATCTATTCCATTCTGGACGTTCGAAATTAATTCCTGAGGAACCATTATCACAATAAACCTTATGTAATTGTAAATATGGCCTATTTTGTACATAGTTCCTTAATAATTCTATCTGTGTTTCTATAGAATTCATATTATCCTTACCTCTATCTGCTATTGATAATCTTGCATATATTCCTGTATAAAATATTCTGGTCAATATATTAATTGAATTTGCAGTAGCAGGTAGTACTTGCTTTCTACTTGTTCTAGCCATTTTGCCTCCAAGAATGTTAAAACATATCATGATATTTTAATACAATATCTATTCTCTTGTCTTCGAAAACATTAATATAATCAATTAATGTAACCGCCAGTTGTCGATCTAAAGCTTTCAACCCTTTGTATTTCTTAAATTCTCCCACCCACGGAGGATCGATATTACTTAATTTTATGTTATTAAGTTCATGATTTAATACGTCTAAAGCTGCTTCTGCATCAATACATTTTGCATTATATATTTCCTTTAAATCATCATATTCTTCCTGATTAATTATTCCGGTATTAAGATCTTCGTATAATAGACTCTTTAATAATTTATATTTCTTAATCTCTTCCTGCTTTGCAACGATCCATGTATGAAATTTTACAACTTCTGATTGATACATTGGAAAGACATGAAGCAATTCATTCATTTTTTCTAAATCAATTTGGTAATCTATGTGCGCCTTTATTGAGCGAAAAACAGCATCTTCAAGATATTTATTACTTATCCTATGACTACTGCAACTGTTATCCGCTTTATTTGACGAACATATATAATAGGTATATTTTTTTTTACCATACGGTACATTTTTTCTTATCATACTCTGATTACAATCACCACATTTTAGAATACCGGAAAACAAATATACCGAATTCTCTTTCGGTGCCGTTCTGGTATCGGCTATTAATAAATGATTGACCGTATTAAAATCAGTGACTGATATAATTGGCTCATGATTATTCTCAACTCGAATCCAATCTTCTTTTGGTTTCTTAAATTTGGTTTTTATTTTGTAATTTGGTGTACTTTCCTTTCCTTGCTCCAATACACCTATATAAATCTCATTCTTTAATATTCGACCAACAGAAACAGCTGTCCATTTGGCCTGACAGTTTGTCTTGAAGCTAGTAGTATAATGCAATCCCATATTTTCTTTATATTCCATAGGCGATAATATTCCAAACTCATTTAATTTATTTGCAATACTCTGCCCGCTCATGCCTGTTAATTTCCATTTGTAGATGTCTTGTACTACTTTGGAAGCATATTGGTCTACTACAAGTTTATTTTTGTCTACAGTGGATTTTAAATAGCCATAAGTTGCAAAAGAACCGATAAACTCACCCTTCTTACGTTTCATATCCAGGTGACTCCTTATCTTAATGGAAATATCCTTAGCATATTCATCATTCATTAAATTTTTAAAAGGAATAATAATACTGTCTGATTGATTTTTTTCACCTGCACTATCGTAGTTGTCATTGATTGCGATAAACCTTACCCCAAGTACAGGAAATATTTTCTCAATATATCTTCCTGACTCTATATAATTTCTCCCAAATCTTGATAAATCTTTTACCACAACGCAGTTAATCCTACCGTCTTTTATATCTTCTAGCATCAACTTGAATGCAGGTCGATCAAAATTCACACCGCTGTATCCATCATCAATTCTTTCTTCACAGATGCAGATGTCATATTTATCATGTAAATAATGTTTAATAAGCTCCTTTTGATTTACAATACTATCGCTTTCAACTTTATCACCATCTTCTTTTGATAATCGTACATATATGGCTGCCTTATATATTTTATATTCATCCATCTGCCTCACCTGTCTAACTAAAAGTATATATATTTATATATACTTTTAGTTACTTGTCTATATTCCATGTCAAGCCTTGATAAATTTTTATATCAAAAAAATCCGAAAACATTCTGGAAATATCACCAGAAGTTTCGGATTTTTAGTTTTACATTAGATTAATTATATGAAATACCTGCTAAATTCTTTCTTAAAACAGGGCCAACAAACACGGCAGCAGCAATTTTTAACGCATCTCCGAACAAGTATGGTACTACTCCCATAAATAGTCCTTCTTTTATTGTTAAATCTAATTGATATGCCAACCAAATGGTTCCCAGTGCGTATGTAATTGTAAGTCCTAATACCATTCCAATCACATACATGTATTTTTTACCTGCAAACTTTTCAATAAAAATACCACAGATAATTGTTAACAGGATAAATCCAATCAAATATCCCCCAGTAGGTCCTAACAACTTTCCCGGTCCTGCACTAAAACCAGAAAATACAGGAACACCCACTAATCCGATTAAAAGATAAAGCATATAACTTATCGTTCCCATTTTCCAGCCCAGTATAAATACAGTAAAATAGATTGCTAAGTTTGTAAACGAAATTGGAACCACACTAAATGGTATAGGGATAGACAACGGTCCCAGTATACAAATAATTGCTGTCATTAATCCCATTAAAGTAATTTCTTTTGTATTTATTTTATTATGCATTTTAACTCCAATCTGCGTGCTTTAGCACGCATAGTAATCTATTTTGATAAATCAAAACCGGATTTTGTTAACATATCTATATCCTGCTTTATATTATTTCCCGACGTAGTTAGCATATTTCCTGTAATAGTTGCATTGGCTCCTGAGTGAAATGCCTTTTCTCCGGATTTTTCCATAGTGGCGCGCCCTGCAGCCAGTCTAATATCGGCTTCAGGATTAATCATACGAAATATTGCAACTGTTCGTAACATGTCCTCTTCCGTAACTCTTGGCAACGATTCAAATGGCGTTCCCTTTATCGGCATAATTGCATTAATTGGAATTGACTGAATGCCTAATTCTGATAGACTAATAGCCATGTCAATTCTATCTTCCCATGTCTCTCCCATACCTATGATACCGCCCGAGCAAACCTCAAGTCCTGCCTTTTTAGCCAGCTTAATACAATGAATCTTATCCTCATAAGTATGTGTCGTACACACATTTGCAAAATTTCTTTTTGAAGTCTCAATATTCTCATGGTATCGTTTGACACCTGCTGCTTTTAATGCAATATAATCCTCTTCCGTTAAAAGGCCATGTGAAGCACATAGTTCTATGTCACACTCCTCACTCATTTTTTGATAAGCGTCAAGTGCTCGGTTTAAATCCTCTCCCTGAATAAGTCTGCCCGCAGTTACAATAGAATAACGATGGACACCCTCTGCTTCATTCCTCTTACAATCTTCTAATATAGTATCCACGTCTAAAAACGAATATTCTTCTATCCCAGTAATGTGATGTCCTGACTGAGCGCAAAATTTACAATCTTCACTACATTTTCCACTTCTACCATTAATGATTGTACATAGATTCACTTTATTTCCGCAATAATATTCCCTAATCTTATCTGCACCCTCGCACAATTCCAGCAGATCCGTTGACAGTAAGAAATCTAGGTCATGACCTCTTTTGATTCTATATCCACTTATTATCTCTTCAACAAGTTCTTTCACCATATTAATGCTCTCCCATGTTTAAAATATATTTCTATAAAGGCCTTATACTGACCTCACCTGACGATAAAGTTTTAATCTCACCATCTGTAAATTTAACGATCAATCTTGCTCTATCATCAATATCTAAGGCCAATGCCGGCTGTGATTTATCACCAGATACAACGATAATTTCTTTCCCAATTATTAAAGAACGATCACGGTACTCTTTAAGAAATGTTTTTTCTGAAATATTCTCATAATATTGCCAAAAGTTATTTAATGTTTCAGCCGTTATCTGGCTTCTAACATTAGATGAATATAATTTTTCACTGATTATTGAAGTTGCTACATCTTTAAGTTCCGTTGGGAATCCTCCCTCGGGATTTGCTACATTAATCCCAATTCCAAGCACCGCATATTCTAGTCCTCCACCTTCAAAATCAATACCGGCTTCCGTAAGAATACCACACACCTTTTTACCATTACAAAAAATATCGTTTACCCACTTAATTTTAGCTTCACAATTCGTGATTTTTTCAATCGCACGAGCAACAGCAACAGCAGCCGCAGTAGTAATAAAAAGTGAATCCTCTATCGATAATTTTGGTCTTAATAGAATGCTCATATAAATCCCTGTTTTTGATGGAGAATAAAAATCTCTTCCCATACGACCTCGTCCACAAGTCTGTTCCTCCGCAATCAATACCTTTCCTTCAGCTTCCCCCAAACTTGCCAATTTCTTCAACAAGATATTAGTTGATGTTACCGATTGCTGAACTTCCAGTCTTAAAATATCCTTATAACCTGTTAAATATGGTGTAATACTTTGAACGGATAGAATATCATTGTCATCAGCTAAACAATATCCTTTATTGGTCACCGCTGTAATGGAGTATCCTTCCTCTTGAAGTGTTTTAATCGCTTTCCAGACTGCATTTCTACTAATCGAAAGTTCCCCTGCCAGTTTGGCACCTGAAACACTAACTCCTTTATTTTCTTCTAAAACAGCTAATACGTGCTGTTTTGCACTCATATTTGCTCCAATCTGCCGCTTTAGCGGCGCACTGTTGTAATTTATAAGTAAGATAACACAAAAAGTACGTATTGTCAACCATACATTTCGTTACGGTTGACAATACGTACTTTATTATTCATAACAATAGAAAGTTCCCAAAGCGTGCTTACTATTGTTTGTCTGCTTTTTTTTCTGTTTCAGGAAGCCTTTTATAATGATCCGTCTTTTTAAACTCTTTTACTGTATCAAGAATTGATTTCAATTTTAATTCTTTGTCCGGATCATTTTTTCGAATTAGGCTTATTTCAACATTAATAATATCATCTACTTCTTTTTTTGATTTGCAGTTTTTTAATTTTTGCTCGAGTATCTCTCTTTTCTTTTGTAACATCTTTATCTTCACATACAACATAGGATCGTACTTCTGAAGATATGCTAATTCTTTCTGCGTTAACTTTGCACCGGATTTTAATTTTGCAGATATACTTGCGCTTAATTGCTGTTTTTCTTCCTCTGAATAATCATAAGCTTCTTCAAGTGATTTTTTAATCATATCATTCGCATTTTCTTTTAGTGTATTACCTATATTGTTCTTACGTTCTTGCACCGAATATTGAGTAAATAGGTTATTAGAATTGTTTATTATCATAACGCTCCCCCTTCTACTAAATATATCGGCCTTTCAGGAAAAATATTTATGATAATCGCATTTTAAAATCTTCATATCCAAATTGTTTAATAATTTTTGTGCCTTTCTCCGGGCTATAAAGAGCAATGGAAGGTAACCCCACCCCGTTAAAGGTATTATTTTTTACCATTGTGTAATGCGCCATATCACAGAATACAAGGATATCTCCCGTTTTTAACGGTTCCTTAAATGAGTAATCTCCAATTACATCTCCTGCTAGGCAGGTAGGCCCACCTAAGCGATAAGTAAAGGGAAGTTCTCCCGTTCTTCCAGCACCAATAATTTCTGGTCTATACGGCATCTCAAGAACATCCGGCATATGACAGGCCGCTGATGTATCTAAAATAGCCAAATCCACACCATTGTTCAAAGTATCAAGTACTCTGGTAACTAAGTATCCCGTATTTAGTGCAACTGCTTCACCCGGTTCAATATAAACTTCTACGCCATATTTATCTTTGATGAAACGAATCGAGCGAATTAAAGTATCTAAATCATAATCCGGTCTGGTAATATGGTGTCCACCACCAAAATTAATCCACTTCATTTCGCCAATATAGGCACCGAATTTTTCATCAATTACCTTAATGGTACGTTCCAATACATCCGAATTCTGTTCACACATAGTATGAAAATGAAGTCCATCAATTCCCTCTAGTTCAGACGGTTCAAATTGTGATAAGGTAACCCCTAATCTAGATCCTGTAAAACAAGGATTGTACATATCGGTTTCTATCTCCGAATATTCCGGATTGATACGTATTCCACATTCTATCTTCTTATCAAATGATAACACCTTAGTTCTATACTTTTTCCATTGAGAAAAAGAATTAAACACAATGTGATCACAGACCTCAATAATCTCAGTCATCTCATCATCTCTATATGCTGGGGAGAATATATGAACCTCTCCCTTCATCTCTTCTCTTCCAAGCTTAGCCTCAAATAACGAACTTGCCGTTGTTCCCTGCAGATACTCTCCAATCAATGGATAAACAGAATACATAGAAAAAGCCTTTTGCGCCAAAAGAATATGACACCCCGTCTGATCCGATACATACCTTAAAGTTTCCAGATTCTTTTTAAGCAAAGACTCATCCACTACATAGCTAGGAGTTGGTAACCCTGTAAAATCAATATTCATATTTTCCTCCAGTCTGCATGCCTTTGCACACATTTTATCAAGGAAGTGAAGTACTTCTCATTCACTTCCTACCGCCTGCGTGCCTTTGCACACATATTATCAAAGGAATTAAAGTGCTTTCTCACATTCCTATCATCTGCATGTCTTTGCATACATATTTTCTTTCTATAATCAGATAAACGCATTAAAGTTAAATCACCAGAAAGCCCATAATAAACTATATTATGAATATCAGTGTATGGTTCTGATGTCATAAGCCCTACAAAACTGAATTAATGAATAGCGGTACCTATATATTCGTTTTGTCGTAAACCGGCTGACAAGGCTGTTTATGTCCGACTAGAGACTCAGTGAAAAACAGAGCTACTGCGATGTTTTTCATATCTTTGAGGCTCTATAAAGGACATGCCGTAGGAAGGCAAGGTAGACAAAATGAATATATAGGTACCGCTATTCATTTCACCACCTGAATTGGGCTTATGACACCCGAACCATACAGTGATATTCATCTCACAGCCTAAATTGGGCTTTCATATTTATAAATGCATTTATCTTTCTACTTCACTAATGCAGGAGCAAAGCTTTCTTTCCAAGGAAGTCCGTATTTATTTAGTGCTTCCATAAATGGATCTGGATCAAACTCTTCAATGTTGTTTACTCCAGGATTTTTCCACTTTCCGGTCATAACCATCATAGCACCAATCATAGCTGGTACACCAGTGGTATAGGATATTGCCTGAGAACCAACCTCTTTATAGCATTCCTCATGATCACAAACATTATATACATAATAGGTCTTTGGCTGACCATCCTTTATTCCTTTATAGATACATCCAATATTGGTCTTACCCTTTGTTCTTGGTCCAAGGGAAGCTGGATCTGGAAGAACAGCTTTTAAGAACTGCAACGGTACTATTTTTTGACCCTCATACTCAATTGCTTCAATAGAAGTCATTCCAACATTCTCAAGAACTTTAAGATGGGTTAAGTAACGCTCTGAGAAGGTCATCCAAAAACGAATCTTTTTAATTCCTTTTATATTAAGAGCAAGTGATTCCATTTCTTCGTGATGTAACAAATACATATCCTTTTCGCCTATTTCAGGGAAGTCATAAACTCTCTTAATGGACAAAGGTTCTGTCTCAATGAATTTTCCATTTTCAAAATAGCTACCATTCGCTGTGATTTCACGAATATTAATCTCAGGATTAAAGTTGGTTGCAAAAGGATATCCATGGTCTCCTGCATTAGCATCTAAGATATCAATTTCATGAATTTCATCAAAATAATGTTTCATAGCGTAAGCTGAGAATACACCAGTTACTCCTGGATCAAACCCACTGCCAAGTAAAGCAGTAATACCTGCTTCTTTGAATTTTTCTCTATATGCCCATTGCCACTTATATTCAAACTTTGCAGTATCAAGTGGCTCATAATTAGCGGTATCCACATAATCAACTTTAGTCGCAAGACATGCATCCATAATAGTTAAATCCTGATAAGGAAGTGCTACATTAATAACAATATCTGGTTTAAAATTATTGATTAGAGTAATTAATTCATCCGTATTATCTGCATCCACTTGAGCCGTAGAAATTTTAGTCTTTCCACCGTCTAATTTATCTTTTAATGCATCACATTTTGATACAGTTCTGCTTGCGATACAGATTTCTTCGAATACCTCCGAATTTTGACAACATTTATGCACAACTACACTAGCTACACCGCCAGCTCCAATTATTAACGCTTTTCCCATTTAAATTACCTCCTTTAAGGTTTTATGTTATAGTTAATAGAATTTCTCTTACTAATTTACAAGCCAAGGCAGTAGACGCCCCGCTTTGATCATAGATTGGGGACAATTCATTCATGTCAAGTCCAACTATATTAAGTCCACTCATCTTTCTCACTGCTTCAAGTAGATCAAGAAAAGTAACTCCTCCAGCCTCTGGAGTTCCAGTACCTGGAAATGCACTTGGATCTAGTACATCCAAGTCAATGGTAAGATAGACTGGTCTTCCTTTTAATCCCGATATCACATCTTCTAAACCCTCAAAAGTGAATTTACTGGTCGTAACATGCTCTCTTCCCCAATAAAATTCCTCTCTGTCACCACTTCTTATGCCAAATTGATATATTTTATTGTCTCCAACTAATTCCCAGCACCTTCTCATTACTGACGCATGGGATAAGGTTTCTCCCAGATAGTCATCTCGTAAATCTGCATGGGCATCAAAGTGAAGAATAGTAAGTTCTTCATAAGTCTTTACTGCTGCTCTAACAGCTCCAAGGGTCACAAGATGTTCTCCCCCAATCATAAAGGGTATCTTTCCATCTGCTATTACCTGTGTTGCATAAGCTTCTATGTCTTCTAATGCTCTTGCAGGATTACCAAATGTTAATTCTAAGTCCCCTCCATCAAAAATCTGACTATCCGTTAAATCTCTATCCAGATAAGGACTATATGTTTCAATACCAAAGCTTTCATTACGAATAGCTGCACTAGCGAATCTGGTGCCTGGTCGAAAGGAAGTCGTACTATCAAATGGTGCCCCAAATAGAACAACACTGCTTTCAGCATATTCTTTGTCACAACCAATAAAGGTGTGAATATTTCTATTCTGAATATTACTATTCATCATCTAATTGCTCCTTTACATAATTGGGAATGGCAAAAGCTCCTATGTGTAAATCTGTGTTATAATATCTTGTTTTTAATCCCAGCTGATTCCATTTATCTGCATCAAGATCCTTGATAGGATCATATTTTTTGGATGCAAATCCAAATAACCAGTGACCAGAAGGATAAGTAGGTATATGAGCCTGATAAACCTTAGCGATTGTGAAACATTCCTTCAAGCGCTGATGAGCTCGTCTCATAGCCGCTGCATAGGAATCATAATATACACTTTCATGTTGGTTCACCAGAATGCCCTCATCGTTTAGTGCATGAAAGCAGTTTCCATAGAATTCTTTGGTAAACAATCCTTCTCCCGGTCCAAAAGGGTCTGTAGAATCAACAATGATTAAGTCATACTCCCCGTCTTTACCTCGAACATATTTTAATCCGTCCTCATAATGCAGGTGTACTCTTTCATCTGTAAGTCCACATGCTGTAAAAGGTAGATATTTCTTACTAACTTTCACCACTTCTTCATCTATTTCAACCATATCAATATGGGTAATTGTCTTATACCGAAGCAACTCTCTGATTGCTCCACCATCCCCTGCTCCAATCACTAACACTTTCTTAATATTAGGATTTGTTGCCATAGGAATGTGCGTTATCATATCGTGATATATAAATTCATCTTTTTCGGTAACCATAAGGAAACCATCTAAGGTTAATATTCTACCAAATTCCTGTGATTCAAATACATCAATTCTTTGAAACTCACTCTGAACACTTATTAATTGTTTGTCAATCTTGATAGAAAAACGTGCATTGTCTGTATGTTGTTCCGTATACCATAAATCCATAATTCTACCTCCCTTGCATTACAACATTAATATTTTCCACTAGCATGTCTTCCGTTCCTGTTAGAAAACATCCCTTTTCCTTAGCATAGAGAATATAATTAATGATATCTTCTGTAATCCTTTCACCTGGTGCTAGGATTGGTATTCCCGGAGGATAACACATTACAAACTCACCACAGATTTCTCCCTTGCTTTCCCTTATAGGTAACGACTTTTTAGAACTATAGAAGGCTTCTTGTGGCGCTAAGGCAACATCAGGGTCGATATACTCATGGTCAAACATACCTGTTGGATCTTCTTTTCCATATAAACGTTTAATTTCTGAAAGTGAAGCAATCAAGCGCTCAATCTCAAAAGCTCTATCTCCGGCTGAAACAATTGCAAGAAAATTACTAATGTCTCCGAATTCTATCTGGATTCCGTATTCATCCCTTAATAAGTCATAGACTTCAATGCCGGCAAGTCCAATATTTCTGGTATGCACTGACAATTTGGTTGGATCAAAATCATATACCGTATCCCCATCAACAATCTCTTTTGAAAATGCATAATAGCCTCCGAGTTCATTAATCTCTCCTCTTGCATATTCCGCAAACTCTACTGTCTTTCTAAATAACTCTTTACCATTTAAACTTAGATTTTTTCTTGCTATATCAAGAGAAACCAACAAAAGGTAAGAGCCACTGGTGGTTTGAGTAAGATTAATTACTTGTCTTACATGATCCGGATTGATTCCTTCCCCACAAAGCAGAAAAGAACTCTGAGTAAGAGAACCACCTGTTTTATGCATACTTACTGCCGCCATATCCGCACCTGCAGCCATCGCCGAAATAGGCATGTCCTCACCAAAGTAAAAATGGGTACCATGGGCTTCATCAACAAGCACTTTAATGTTATTCTTATGAGCGATATTTACAATCTCTCTTAAATTAGAGCATATCCCATAATAGGTAGGATTATTTACTAGAATCGCTTTTGCATCCGGATTTTCTAGTATCGCTTTCTCTACATCATAAACTGACATACCAAGTGGTATTCCTAAATCTTTGTTTACACCAGGGTTAATATATACCGGTATAGCTCCACATACAACTAGTGCATTAATTGCACTTCTATGTACATTTCTTGGCATTATAATCTTATCTCCTGATTTGCAAATGGACATAATCATCCCTTGTACCGATGCTGTTGTTCCATTTACCATAAAGAATGCTGATTTAGCGCCAAAAGCATCGGCTGCAATCTCTTCTGCCTCCCGAATGACAGAAACCGGATGACAAAGGTTGTCCAATGGCTTCATAGAATTCACGTCAACCTTTAAACATCTCTCACCTAAAAAATCAGTTAATTCTTTATTGCCTCTGCCACCCTTATGACCAGGTACATCAAATGGAACAACTCGATTTAATTTATGTCTTTCCAACGCCTCATGAATAGGCGCTTTTTGTTGTAACTTAATGTTCATATTCTTACTCCTACTACTGGATCCAAAGCTAAGCTAACTGAATAGTTACAAATTAATATATATTCATGCCACTAAATATCTCAATCATCTCTTTACGAAGATTACTTGTTATTTCAAGTCTTTGCTTTGGTGGTAATTCATACACATCTAAATTAAATAGATAGTTTTGCAGCTCTATTTCTTTTATAAGCATTTTAGTATGAAAAATATTTGATTGGTATACATTTACATCAATTGCATCATACTTTGTCAAGGTAACATCATCAATATAATCTTGTATAGAGGTAATATTGTGATCAATATAGAATTTCTTTCCCTCAAGATCTCTAGTAAAACCTCTAACTCTATAATCAATTGTAATAATATCAGAATCAAAACTGCCAATAAGATAATCCAGTGCATTTAGCGGTGATATTTCACCACATGTGGATACATCAATATCTACACGGAAAGTGGAAATAGAATTATCTGGATGATACTCTGGAAAAGTATGCACCGTAACATGACTCTTGTCTAAATGAGCATGAACGCTATCTCTTTGTGCTATCGTGTATTTTCCTTGATTGCAGGATTCGTCAATAAGTGTAGATGAAAGGTCTCCCTCTGCTATCAATACATTTACAGATGCACCTTGTGGGTCATAATCTTGTTTTGAGATATTGAGTACATGGGCTCCAATCATCTTCGTTACATCTAATAAAATTTTTGTTAATCTCTCTGAATTATATTGTTCATCAATATAAGAAATATAATCCTTTTGTTCTCTCTCACTTTTTGCATAGCAAACATCATAAATGTTGAAGCTAAGAGTTTTAGTGAGGTTGTTAAAGCCATACAAAGTAAGCTTTTTTTCCAACCCTAACATCACCAACCTTTCTAAATCTGCCAAACTACCTGTTATAGTAACAAGCAGGTTATATTATATAGAATAAAAGTAGAAAATGCAACAACTTTATTTACCAATATTTAACCTTGTGTTTACTATTACTGTTACTTTTCGATGTTTTTTAGGTTTTTGTATGAATTTGTTAAAATTTTTTTATAATATACTGAAAAAAAATAATTTAGCCCTATTATATCAGAGTCATCCGAACCAATCGGCTCATATAAATAGACTTCTTTTGCCTGCCTTTTTCCACTTC
>CAUQEW010000061.1:0-13636 GCA_963517115.1 uncultured Lachnospiraceae bacterium
TGGGCGTAGACCGGCTGACAAGGCTGTTTATGTCCGACTAGAGATTCAGTAAAAAGCAGCACTGTTGTGCTGCTTTTTATATGTTTGAAGCTCTACAAAGGACATGCCGCCGGAAGGCAAGGTAGCCCAAACGAATATATATAAGCTTTATTCATTCAGAAACTAATGGAGACTTTTTCAGTGGCTTCGGATTTTGTGTAAAATTGTATTGACAAAAAAGCATATCGATAATATAATATCGATAAACAAATATCGAATGAATTATTAGCGAAGGAGAATAATATATGGAAGTTAAACCCATATCTACACAATCATTACAGCGTTTGCCACTGTATTTGAATTATTTAAAATCCCTACCGAAAGATGGAGTTGCTAATATTTCTGCAACAACAATTGCCGGTTCTCTGAATTTAAATGATGTTCAGGTAAGAAAAGATTTGGCATCTGTCAGTACGGGTGGTCGTCCGAAAATCGGATATATTACAGAGGAATTGATTAGCGACCTTGAGCATTATCTTGGCTATGACAACGCGGAGAGTGCTGTTATCGTTGGTGCTGGGAATTTTGGTCGTGCATTGCTGTCATATAAAGGCTTCTCTGAATATGGTTTAGATATTATTGTAGCATTTGATGTTGATGAGTTTATTATCGGAACGACTATCAACGGCAAGCAGGTATTATCGACTGATAAAATAAAAGATATTTGCAGTAGAATGAAGATAAGGCTCGGAATTATTACCGTGCCAGAAAATGAAGCACAAGGAGTGTGTGATGCGTTGATTGAAGGTGGAGTTCTTGCTATCTTAAATTTTGCTCATGTACATCTAAATGTACCAGATCATGTACTGGTTCAGAATGAAAATGTGGCATCCTCTCTGGCAGTACTATCCAAGCATCTTACGGAAAAACTAAATAAAAACTGATTTATTTTTAAAATGGAGGAAACACATATGAACGAAATATTTGATTTCAAGGAAGTTGATGGGATTATTGATGAAATTGGATGTAAGCCAAGTGCGATTATTGCTATTTTGCAAAGCATACAGGAACATTATCGCTATCTTCCGAAAGAAATTTTCCCATATTTATCAGAAAAGATAGGGATCAGCCAAGCAAAAATATATAGTATTGCAACCTTTTATGAAAACTTTTCTCTGAAACCTAAGGGCAAATATGTAATTAAAGTCTGTGACGGAACAGCCTGTCATGTTAGAAAATCAATTCCGATTCTTAAAAGACTTCGTGAAGAATTAGGGCTTTCTGAAACGAAAGCAACCACTGATGATTTATTTTTTACGGTTGAAACAGTATCTTGTCTGGGTGCATGTGGACTTGCTCCGGTGTTAACAATAAATGACAAGGTATACCCAGCCATGACGCCTGACAAGGCAGTCATTCTTTTGGAAAAAATAAAGGAGGAACAGTGAAATGCTTAAAAATCGAGAAGAACTGATTAATCTTCGTTGCACTTATGAAAAATCAATTGCTATGGAGAAAAAAAGAATATTAGTTTGTGCTGGAACAGGTTGTATTTCCAGTGGATCTCTTGAAATATTTGACCGATTGATATCTCTTATGAAGGATTCTAACATTCCTTGTTCTGTGGAACTACAGGTAGAACCACATGAGGATTCTGTTGGTATTAAGAAAAGCGGATGTCACGGATTTTGTGAATTGGGACCACTTTTAAGAATCGAACCCCAAGGATTTCTCTATACAAAAGTACAACTATCAGATTGTGAGGAAATTATTGAAAAAACAATCCTTGGTGGAGAACATATAGAACGATTGGCATATCAAAAGGGAGATACAATCTATAAGAAACAAAATGAGATTCCTTTTTATAAGAAACAAACCCGTCATGTTCTTGAACATTGCGGACATATAGATGCTACCTCTATTAAAGAATACATAGGAATAGGTGGTTATTTAGCCTTTGAAAAAGCGCTATTTGACATGAGTACAGATGATATTATCCATGAGATTACAGAATCTAATCTTCGAGGCAGAGGGGGCGGTGGATTCCCAACCGGCCGTAAATGGTCACAAGTAAAACGCCAGAAAACGGAACAAAAATATATAGTTTGTAATGGCGATGAAGGTGATCCAGGTGCATTTATGGACAGGAGTATCATGGAAGGTGATCCCCACAGAATGTTGGAAGGCATGATGATTGCAGGCCTTGCTTGCGGTGCTTCGGAAGGCTACATCTATGTTCGTGCAGAATATCCAATGGCAGTTAGCCGATTGAAAATGGCAATTGCACAGGCAACTGAATATGGTCTTTTAGGTGATAACATACTTGGTACGGGCTTTCATTTTCACCTTCACATCAGTCGAGGTGCAGGTGCGTTTGTCTGCGGTGAAGGTAGTGCACTTACAGCTTCTATTGAAGGAAAACGTGGTATGCCAAGAGTAAAGCCACCTAGAACAGTAGAACATGGTTTATTTGACATGCCTACAGTACTTAATAATGTAGAAACCTTTGCTAATGTTGCATTGATTATCAGTAACGGTTCACAGTGGTATAAAGGAATTGGTCCAGAAAAAAGCCCAGGTACGAAAGCTTTTGCTCTGACCGGTAATATTGAGAACACAGGTCTGATTGAAGTGCCAATGGGAACGCCTCTTCGTGAAGTTATATTTGATATCGGTGGGGGCATGCGTAACGGTACCGAATTTAAGGCAGTACAAATCGGAGGACCTTCTGGAGGATGTCTTACAAAAGAAGATCTTGATTTACCACTTGATTTTGATTCACTTAAGAAAGCGGGAGCCATGATTGGGTCTGGTGGTTTAGTTGTTATGGATAGCGACACTTGTATGGTTGAGGTAGCACGTTTCTTTATGAACTTTACACAAAACGAATCCTGTGGAAAATGTGTTCCATGTCGTGAGGGAACAAAAAGGATGCTTGCAATTCTTGAGCGTATAGTTGAAGGCAAGGGTGAAGATGGAGATATTGAACTGTTGTTAGAACTTGCCGATATGATTTCTGCTACAGCTCTCTGCGGTCTTGGAAAAACAGCGGCATATCCTGTTGTCAGCACGATCAAAAGCTTCCGTGATGAATATGAAGCTCATATCTATGAAAAACGTTGTCCTGCAGGAAACTGTCAAAAGCTAAAAACTATTCAGATTGATCCTTCACTCTGTAAGGGTTGCTCGAAATGTTCGAAAGCTTGTCCAGTTGGTGCAATTACAGGCAAAGTAAAAGAACCGTTTCTAATTGATCAAACAAAATGTATTAAATGTGGGGCTTGTATCAGTACTTGTCCATTCCATGCAATTAAGGAGGTTTAAAACTATGGAAAACAAAGAATTTATGACGATTGACGGAATACCTGTTGAAATAGGTGAAGAAAAGAACCTTCTTGAATTAATTCGTAAAGTTGGTATCAAGTTACCTACCTTCTGCTATCATTCAGAGCTCTCAGTTTATGGTGCCTGTCGTATGTGTATGGTGGAAAACCAATGGGGTAGTTTAGATGCTGCCTGCTCAACACCACCAAAAGCCGGTATGGAGATTAAAACGAATACTGAAAGACTACGCAAATATCGTAAAATGATACTAGAATTACTTCTTGCTAATCATTGTCGCGATTGTACGACCTGCAACAACAACGGAACATGTAAACTTCAAGATTTGGCAATGCGTTTTAATATCGAGGGGGTTCGTTTTCCAAATACAGCTGAAAAACCAAAAGTTGATGATTCTTCTCTTTGTATTACACGTGATGCAAATAAATGTATCTTATGTGGTGACTGCGTAAGAATGTGTAACGAGGTTCAGAATGTTGGAGCTATCGATTTTGCACATAGAGGTTCTAATATGACAATCAGTACTGCTTTTGATATACCAATTGCTGAATCTCCTTGTGTAGGTTGTGGACAATGTGCTGCTGTGTGTCCTACGGGAGCAATTGTGGTAAAAAATGATTTTAGAAAAGTATGGAAGTTACTTGACGATAAAAATACAAAAGTTACTGTTCAAATTGCTCCAGCCGTTCGGGTTGCACTTGGCAAAGAATTTGGTCTTACCGATGGTGAAAATGCAATGGGAAAAATTGTTGCAGTACTTCATCGCATGGGAGTTGATGAGATTTATGACACTTGCACAGGTGCAGACATGACGGTTTTGGAAGAAGCCAATGAACTTCTGAAAAGGCTAGAAAGCGGAGAGCATGATATGCCGCTGTTTACTTCTTGCTGTCCTGCATGGGTAAATTATTGCGAGAAAAATTATCCGGAACTACTGCCAAATGTATCAACCTGTCGTTCTCCTATGGAAATGTTTGCATCGGTGATTAGAGAACAGAATAGCACATCTTCTAGAAAAGCTGTTCATATAGCTATCATGCCTTGCACAGCAAAGAAGTTTGAAGCAGCACGGGATGAGTTCAAGCTAGATGGTACACCGAATGTGGATTTTGTTATTACAACACAAGAACTGATACAAATGATCAAAGAATCAGGAATTATATTTGCTGACCTTGAACCGGAAGCTGTGGATATGCCTTTTGGAACAATGACAGGAGCAGGTGTTATATTTGGTGTCACAGGTGGTGTGACAGAGGCAGTTCTTCGTAGAGTATCTTCCGACAAAACAAAAACTGGCCTTATGTCTATTTCCTATCAAGGTATACGTGGTATGAAGGGTGTGAAGGAAACAAGCATTATGTTTGGTGAAAAAGAAGTAAAGATTGCAATCGTGAGCGGGCTTAAAAATGCAAGCGATTTAATTGAAAGAATCAAATCCGGTGAGCATTATGATTTTGTTGAAGTTATGGCCTGCCCGGGTGGATGCGTTAGTGGTGCAGGACAACCTTTTGCAATTGAGTCTGCGAAAGAGAACAGAGGAAAAGGACTATATTCTGCTGACAAGCTGTGCAATATCAAGCGTTCTGAGGAAAATCCATTAATGATGCCACTTTATAACGGCATACTCAAAGGACGGGTACATGAACTGCTGCATGTTAACTATAATGCTGCAAAGGAGGGCAATTGATATGCTGGAGCTAAGTGTTTGCATCGGGAGTGCTTGTCATCTAAAAGGCTCGTACAATGTTATCCAAGTATTCCAACAACAGATTGAAGAAAATTTTTTGCACGAGAAGATTGAATTTAAGGGTGCATTCTGCATGAAACAATGCCAAAATAGTGGTGTTTCAGTGTCAGTTGGAGGACAGAAATACAATGTAACTCCTGAAACTGCAAGAGAATTTTTCAATTCAACAATTTTAGAATTAATCAATGAAATATAAACAATAACATAAACAAGGGGACTGCTACACGAATTCTAAAGTGTAACAACCCCCTTTTTTATATCTATGAAATTAGTTAGTAAATTTAATATAACGCTAATCATAAATAATATTATTTTCTATGCATTGAAAATTCATATTGTTCATATGCTTTCAGATTCTCATGAATGGCACGATTATCTGCTTGAGCAAACAACTTATCACGGTTTGTATTGGCGACTCTGCCGGTTAAGATACTTCCCGGACCATTAGAACAGCCACCTTCACAGATCATACCTTCTAAGAAATCTTCCGGAAGTTTACCAACCTTCATAAGCATTAGAGCTTTTTTACATTCTATGGCACCATTACAAGCTTTTACGGAGAGATTGGTATCCTCATTACTTTCCTTTAAAGATTGGATGACAGATGCAGTAACACCACCGGACACGCAGAATTTCTTTCCATAAATACTACCTTGCTGTATATTACCACCAAAGGTTTTTGGTTCAATATCCATTGCACGGAACATAGCATAGAGTTCATCTAATGTTAAGGCGTAATCAGCACCATGTAAGGATAATGTATCTAAAACTTCAGCCTTTTTTGCAATACATGGTCCAATGAATACACAGATAGCATTGGGATCCATTGCTTTGATTAATCTTGCAGTTGCAGTCATAGGAGAGACTGTAGTTGACATATTATCTGTTAACTGAGGAAAATGTTTTCGGATCATATTAACAAATGCTGGACAACAAGAGGTAGTCATTTTTTTGCCATCATGATGAGCATCTGCCCATTCTTCAGCCTCGCTGGTAGCTACTAAATCAGCACCTAGCGCAACTTCATACACACCGTAAAAGCCCAATTCTTTCATTGCTTCTGCCATACTGCCTACTGAAACATGTGCACCAAACTGACCTTCCCATGCTGGAGCTAACATAGCGTAGACTGGAGAATTAGATTGCTGCATAAGACGAATTACATCCACCATAAAGGAACGATCTGAAATAGCACCAAAGGGGCAATCTTTAATGCAGGCACCACAATTAATGCACTTCTCTTCATTGATTTCAACTATATTATTAACATCCATGGTAATAGCATCAACTGGACAGCTTCTCTTACAAGGACGCATCAGATCTGCTATTGCATTATAAGGACAGGCTTCTGAACATTTACCACATTCTTTACACAAAGAGGAATCTATGTATGCGCGGTCTCTAAGCATAGTAATTGCACCAAAATGGCAGGCTGCCTGACATCGTTTTCCCATACATTTTTGACAGTTATCCGTTACAACAAATCGTGTAATCGGACAGCCTTCACAGGCAGAGTTAATTACTTGAACTATATTTTTTGTATCTAAATTAGCAGACGGAGATTTTCCTTCTGCTAAACGTATTCTCTGGCGTATAATTTCTCTTTCCTTATAGACACAGCATCGAAAATTAGCCTGTGGACCAGGTATCAAGTCATAAGGAAGAGTTTCTTTTTTTGCATCTAGCTCATTACTAAAAGCAAGCTTAGCTACCTCATATAGAACTTCTTGTTTTATGTTATCAATATTTGTATTTATTCCTAGCATGTTTTACTCCTTAAAAATGTATAGCGTATTCTAGCTATAATCATATCTTGTTAATAATATTTTACAGTTACTTCTTTACCCATTTTTAATACGGTATCCTTCATTTGCTCCACGAGATTCATACGAATACTTAGATCAAAGGGAAGACCTGGATTCTGATGAGCTTCATTAATTGCTTTGCCTACAAACATGTGCAAAACAGTACAATCTTCAATAATTAATTTTGCTATTTTTGAACCACCGTTATCTTTATCTAATTCTTCAAAAAAGGTTTCATTAATATTACCCTCTACATAATGCTTCATTAAAACTAAGGCTCTGGATAAAGTTAAGACGCCTTCTGTTACTAAATCGATATCATCCATCTGTGCAACTGGGGGAAGGGTAGGGTCAGTATAATTTAAATTGGTGCGCAAGGCCTTATTCAGAACTCGTGAAGCAATATTGGCACTTGTGCCTCCGCATATGATTCGTTTAGACTGATCTTTCATAAAATCTTGTATCAGGAAGGGATCATTTTCTTTGCTAGAAGGAGGACCGGTAAATAAGTTGACCACCTTTGAATTGATGATTCTGGCAATAGCAACAGTAGTATCATCGCCTGGAACTTGCATATATAAGTCGTCACAAGCTTTTGTGAGCATAGCTGCAAGTCTGGAGGCAGAGAGAGTAGCATTGGTTGCAACAAGTGCATATTCTGCCATACTAGTCCAGGTCCAGCCAAAGTTAAGGATCTGTCCGACACCAGCATGAATCACACCATCACTCATTAAGATAAAGCAGTCATTGAGCTGCACTTGAAATCGATATTCTCGAATCGTTTTATTTTCAATCATTCTTTCATGAAAGGGTATCTTTAAAAGTTTGCCGTTTCGGATGAACACACAGCTAGGATTGTCGAATTCTACCAGGTAGGCTTCTCCGTTGTGAAATATTTGTAATATACTGAAAGTAGAATACGCAACCTGCCTTACCTGACAGACAGGAAGGGTCTTGGCAATGGTCTCTACACATTCATCTATTCCGGCACCATTTAAGAACATAGTTCCTAAAATCTTAGAAGTTAAAGTTGCTAAAATATTAGCCTTTACACCACTTCCCATACCATCTGCTAAAATCATTATATCAGCATCATCGGTTTTTAATATTTCAACCTTATCACCGCACAATTCTTCATGATGCTTGTTTAAACTTTTATAGGAAGCATCAATACTTATATTCATATTTACACCAAGCCTTTCTCATTGTAAAATTATTCTCAAAGTAAATCGGTTTAGAATGGAAATCATTTTAAGTCATTGAGAATTAAAATTACTAGGATTTTTTTGGAGGTTGTTCTATACCATCATATAGTATTGTATCCCGGAGTTTGGTCAGAGTTACCTTAGTTTCAGCGGTAGTTTCTCCTAACAATCCAGCAATTTGTTGTGCAACCAACATCTGCTTATCAATTACTTTTTGCGCCATCTCTATAGTGTCAACTTTCACCTTGTAGGCTTTTTTGTTATTTTCTTCTTCGTTCGTAACATCTTGGAAGATACCTAAGACAGCATTTTGCTCATGAACATAGACAATATTTTGAAGAGTAGTTAAACCCTTATCGGTGTATTCAATCTTTTTACCCATAATAGCTTGGTGAGTTGCAAGTACTTCTTCAAAATCCGAAGTATCAATTAATTCATATAGATACATTTCTTTGGCTTTCGCTCTGGATATATGAAAATATAGTTCAGCTGCTCCGCTAAATTCTACAATCTTCATTTCCGAATCCACTAAAATGATAACGTTGGGTGTAGTTTCAAGTACAACATTAGCCATGGATTGTGCTTTTTCATGCATATAAGGAATGCACATAGTAAGTTCTGCTTTTCCTTGATATACAGCAACCGCTTTTTCACGACAACTGGAATAACCACAGGCCCCGCAATTTAATTCATCCTCTGGTTTTGTTTTACCAATCTTACGCAATATGTTATTTACTTGTTCGATCGTAGGAAGTGGATCTTTTGGTGAACGGTCAAAAAAGTTTTTATAAAAGGAGATATCCTGTGCTCTGTCGAAGAAACTAACATCTTCTAATGGAAGTTTAGGTATAGATTCTTCCATATCCAATTTTACTTTAAAACGGGAAATGGAATCACACTCCATAGCAGGTCCCTTAATGCAGCCGCCATTACACATATCGGTTTCAATAAAGCAGCCGGACACTTCGCCTTTTTCCATACTTTCTAATAATTCGATGCAATTCTTTATGCCGTGCACATAAAATTTTCTGTAGTGATCTGGTAACTTCTTAGAAGCGACAACAGAGGAAAGAACACCGCTGCTAATTGGATATAATCGGTTGACCATAGGGTCAGGGTTCTGAGGCGGAGTATCCTCTTGTTGAAATACGTCTATATTTTCTTCTGTTAACCAATGTTCTACTTCAGAAAAATTAATTACAGCATCAATATAACCCAAAGTTCTTGGATCACTTTCTGCTTCACGTTTTTTGGCAATACATGGTCCCAAGAATACTATTTTAACGTTGTTTCCAAATTCTTTGCGAATTAACTGACCATGAGCAATCATAGGAGAAACAACGGGAGCCATATATTTGGTTAGGCTTGGATAATAGATTTCAATTAGGTCATTTACACTTGGGCAACAAGTTGTGATTATATTCTCCATATTGCCTGTTGTCAAGAGTTTCTCATATTCTTCTGTAACAAAAGCTGCACCTTCTGCAGTTTCTCTCACCATATAGAAACCTAATTTTAATAAGGCAGTTATGACCTGCCCCGGAGTTTTGTACTTTAAAACGCCGAGGTAAGAAGGCGCAATGGAGATTATCGTCGGAATTCCATCTCTTAAATATCCTTTTACTTTGTCTAGGTCACTAATGAAAGATTTAGCATTCTGTGGACATGCTTCCAGACAATGGCCGCATAGGATACACTTGTCATTCATAATCTGCGCCTGCTCATTCTTTACGGTAATGGCCTTTACTTCACAGATTCGGACACATTTATAACAGTTCCTGCATTTTGCTTCTTTAAATCCGATTACATTCATTAGGCTAGCCTCCCCAGGACTTCCTCCTTAAAAAATCTCTCTGTATCGTCCGGTTTAAGAGAAAAAAGGTCATCATTTATTTTAACACAAACACCCTTTACACATTGTCCAATGCAGAAAGAGCCGGTTAATTCAACTTTATCTTCAACTTTATTTAATGTAATAAGATGCTCTAGTGAATGAACAATTTCTCTAGAACCCTTTAAGTGACATGAACTTCCAATACATATAGTGATTACCATATAGTTACCTCCCAATAAAGATTGTTGTAAATTTAACAATGTTTGATGTAATTCTATCATGGAATAATAGTGTTGTCAAAGGGTATTTATGTAGTAAAAAGGGATATTCTGGTGTGGTTTTGCAATTATCCAAGTGTGTTAAATTAAGATATACCCAGGAATGATTATCACCCAGAAAGCCATCATAAACTATATTATGTATATTGATGTATATATAATCGTTTTGTCGTAGGCCGGCTGAAAGCAGTGCTTATATTTCGTCAAGACTCTGTGAAAAAGTGAGCAGTACGAGCTTTTTCTCACGTTTAGAGGCTTGTAAGAAATATACTGCTTGAGGGTAAGGTAGACAAAACGAATATATATACATCGATATACATTTTCAGTCTATATTGGGCTTTCTGGGAGATAATCACGAATAAAATACAGTTGTAATCGTATAATGATGTGATATAATAAGAAAAGATATAAAAATAGACAAAGGAGTCAATTACATGGAACTAATCACAATTCGAGAACTGTACAGAGATAAAGAAAATTATATTGGTAAGAAAGTCACGGTAGGAGGTTGGGTTAGAAGTATACGTGATTCTAAAACCTTCGGCTTTGTTGTTTTGAATGATGGAACTTTTTTTGAGACACTTCAGATCGTATATAGCGACAAACTTGAGAATTTTGCAGATATATCAAAACTAAACGTTGGTGCTGCCATCGTAATTGAAGGAGATTTGGTTGCAACACCAGAAGCAAAACAACCTTTTGAAATTCAAGCACATTTAATTGAGATTGAGGGTAATTCTACTGCTGACTATCCGCTTCAGAAGAAAAGGCATAGTTTAGAGTATTTAAGAACCATTGCACATCTAAGGCCAAGAACGAATACCTTCCAAGCTGTATTTCGTGTGCGTTCCTTAATTGCTTATGCTATACATCAGTATTTTCAAGACAGAAATTTTGTATATGTACACACTCCACTGATTACAGGAAGTGATGCAGAAGGTGCCGGAGAAATGTTTCGAGTTACTACCTTGGATATGGACAAGCTTCCCAAAACCCAGGAGGGTGCGATTGATTACACAGAAGATTTCTTTGGTAAAGAAACAAGCTTAACTGTAAGCGGACAATTAAATGGCGAGACCTATGCCATGGCATTCCGTAATATCTATACCTTTGGACCAACCTTCCGTGCGGAGAATTCCAATACTACTCGTCACGCTGCTGAATTCTGGATGATTGAACCAGAGATTGCCTTTGCTGATTTAAAGGATGATATGATACTAGCTGAGGGCATGATTAAGTACATTATCCACTATGTATTAGAGAATGCACCGGAAGAAATGAACTTCTTCAATCAGTTTGTAGATAAGGGCTTACTCGAGAGATTAGAGCTTGTCGCTAAAGCTGATTTTGGACATGTTACTTATACCGAAGCGATAGAAATATTAGAGAAAAATAATGATAATTTCGAATATAAAGTAAGCTGGGGTTGTGATTTACAAACAGAGCACGAAAGATATCTGACAGAAGAAATCTATAAGAAACCATTATTTGTAACAGATTATCCTAAGGATATCAAGGCTTTTTATATGAAATTAAATGACGACAATAAGACAGTTGCTGCGATGGATCTCTTGGTACCAGGAATTGGAGAGATTATCGGTGGAAGTCAAAGAGAGGACAACTATGATAAGTTAGTTGCCAGAATGAACGAACTGGAATTAAAAGAAGAGGATTATTCCTTCTACTTGGATCTTAGAAAATACGGTTCCGCAAGACATGCAGGTTTTGGACTAGGTTTTGAACGCTGCGTTATGTACTTAACCGGTATGGGTAATATCAGAGACGTTATACCTTTCCCTCGTACGGTGAACAACTGCGAACTATAATAGTAATATTCATATTGTAATAAAGATTAAGCCGCAGTTATCAGATAAGTGATAACTGTGGCTTAATTGATTTTTTATCTTTCTTAAGTTTATGAATATCTCTAAGTTAGATATGATAAATCACAGCTTAACTTTACTTTATTGATTTATTCACCTTACTACTATTATTGTTTGTTTGAAAAATTATTCCTTTATATTTATCCAATCCATATAATAATAATATGCCTAATACACCACAGGAAAGTACTTCGCCAATTCCTACTGTTAACATCATAAAAGGAATTGGTAATGCTTCTCCATAAGCAAATCGTAACACCCAAGGTATCACGATAGTATTTGCAAGGATGGGTGGAAGGGGAACTAGAAATTTGTGCTTCCGCAATTTGTAAGAACCCAATGCCCCAATTAAGGTTGCAAGGCTTCCGAATACTACATCCAACATATCAGAACCTGTCAGTAGATTACCTAAGAAACACCCAATGGTAATCCCCGGAATAGCAACTGGAGTAAAGTAAGGTAGTATGGTTAGTGCTTCGGCTATTCTTACTTGAATGTAGGAAAAGCTGATTGGCTTAAAGACATAAACCAATACGACATAAAGAGCTGCAATTAAGGCAGCTTGGGTGATAAACAGAGTTTTCTTATTTCTCATATTCAATTCTCCTTTAGTTTTGTTTTACGTGTGGAAGGTTACGAACACACGATAGTATTTTCGTCAAACCCAGTGTTTGTGAGGGTTTCAGCAAAGTATACTATAAACCATAAGAAGAGAAAAAGCAAGTACTACACAGTTTTTACACAGCTTTTTTTAGAAATTCCTTTATAGGAGAAAAAATTATATATATTTTGGGAGGTGCCCAGTCATATAATATGAAATTAAATTTCTAGTTTACTAGCAGACGGTATTATATTAGGAAACTTTATCGTCCTAGAGAGTAAGTAGTTGATATGCTCTCTTTTTTATACCTATTTGTAAGTAAATTCGAAAGGAGTGGTTGATTATGAAGTGGTTTCAAGAAGTCAATATCTATTTTTTGTGAAATATTTAATTTTCTGGCGAAGTACCTACTTTCAAGTTAAAAATAAAGAAAATTACTTTGTGTACTGGTTGATTTTTATGGATAATTATTCTTGAAAATTCATAAAAACCATTATAAATATGCATGTTCAGTGTAATATACACCTCATATTCAAATCTTGTATATAGTTATTACATATCTATCAATAAATGTAACATTTAGCCTGTTAGATAATATGTAATTATCCTAGAAATATCTAAAATCATAGTAACAGATAACGGTTGTTGTGCTATTAAATAACCCTTATATAGTTTCTGTGTTTTTCCTATTCAAAAGTCCTGAATCTCTTATAATTAAAGGATTTATCCTCCCACTTATTCCTCTAACCCACCCCACTTCTTAACTATGAAATGAATTCTGTACTTTCAAGATAAGAACAGTTATTATAGATATATTCCCATAAAAAAACCTCACTTCGTTCGGCAAGTGACTACTATTATAGTTTCCTATAATCCTCCTCCCATTCGGGCGATTAATAAATTTTAATAGATAATTGCAAAACTCGCTAATTAAAAGTGTTTATAGTCAGATTATTGTTTGT
>CAUQEW010000062.1:0-12698 GCA_963517115.1 uncultured Lachnospiraceae bacterium
TCCTAAGTGACAAGTTTTTATTATTTCACTTGTCTACCTAGAAGGGAGCATATCATAAAACTAATATGAGACAATCTTTTTTTTATTGGTTAACCATAAGATTTTCAATATTCTCTTTTTCCGTAGAAGACAATATTCCATTATGGTCTAATAAAAGAATCATTCTCCCGTTTATATTAGCCACACATTTAATATACTCCGTATTATTGTTTTTAATAATAACCGGTGTATCACTGATATTCTCATGAGATATTTCTATAATTTCCTTTACCGCATCCACTTCATAAGCCATCAGGATATTATTAGATTTGGTAACGATTAATTTTGAATCCTCATCTATTTCTTTCTCTTCTAAGCCAAATTTTTTGCGCAGGCTGAATACAGGGATTACATCACCACGTAGGTTGATGATTCCTCGTACATATTCCGGTGCATTAGGAATTCGCACCATGTCGGTATGCTTTTCAATCGCATTAACTAACATAATATCTAGTCCGTATTCTTCCTCTCCCAAGGCAAAGATTACTTGCTTAATTTGATTTCTTTGTGCTTCTTTTTTTATCTCCATCCTTACTACCCCTCCTTAATTAAACTTCACTAAGATTTATCATTGGTTTTCATTCTGTGCTTCATTCATATTCTTAAGACTATTCCATTTCAGATATGCATTAATAAATGGATCCAGATTACCATCTAGAACACTAATAGCATTGCCAACCTCTGCATTTGTTCTGTGATCCTTTACTAAGGTATAAGGTTGCATTACATAAGATCTAATCTGATTACCCCAACCAATTTCTTTCACTTCACCACGAATACCGGATACTTTTTCTTCATTTTCCTGCTGTTTTAATAAATACAGTTTCGCTTTCAGCATCTGCATGGCTTTATCTTTATTTTGAAATTGAGAACGTTCATTTTGACATTGAACTACAATTCCTGTTGGTAAATGAGTAATTCTGATTGCAGAAGATGTCTTATTTACATGCTGACCGCCTGCACCGCTTGAATGATAGGTATCTATTCTTAAATCAGTTTCATCAATAACAATACCGGTATCCTCTTCAATATCCGGCATGACATCACAAGATACAAATGACGTTTGTCTCTTACCTGCTGCATTAAAAGGAGAGATTCGTACTAATCGATGTACACCACGTTCTGACTTGAGATGTCCAAAAGCGTTGAGTCCGTTTATCTGCATGGTAACGGATTTATAACCTGCTTCCTCACCATCTAAGAAATCTAAAATCTCTGTTGTAAACCCCTTCTTATCTGCCCACTTCTGATACATCCGACAGAGCATATTAGCCCAATCGCAGCTTTCTGTTCCACCGGCACCGGCATGTAAGGTTAATATTGCATCATACTTGTCATATTCTCCGGATAATAAAGTCTCTAATCTTAATTCATCCAGATCTTCGATGAATTTGCTTAATGCTTCAGAAATCTCAGGAATAAGAGATTCATCATTCTCTTCATACCCCATCTCAATAAGAATCCCAATATCCTCAAATTCTTGTTTCAGAGATTGATATTCTGCTATAACATCTTTTAAATTCTTCAATTCTTTCACATATCCCTGAGATTTTTCAGTTGAATCCCAGAAATTTGGTTCAATCATGATACGCTCTATCATGGTCACTCTTTCCTGCTTATTAGCTAGGTCAAAGTGAATCCCCCACTTCAATTAATGGCTTTTCATAGGTACCAAGTGTATATTTAAATTGATCTAATTCAACCACAAATCTCACCTCTTTCATAAATAACCTTTTGCTATTTAACATAGCTCCTGTCAAATGTTTTGCTATATTTAACTTTTACCATGACAGAATTTATATTTTTGACCGCTTCCACAAGGGCATGGATCATTTGGTTGGATCTTCTTTCCAACTCTCTTAACTGGTCCTTGTTGTACACTATCATCTTTATTCGTACCAGTTACTTTGGCAACTTGTTCTCTTTCCACATTCTGCTCAATTCTAACATGCATTAATGCTTTTATGGTATCTTCGCTGATTGCTTCAGTCATCTCATCAAACATTTCAAATCCCATAAATTTAAATTCAACTAAAGGATCTTTTTGTCCATATGCCTGTAAGCCAATACCCTGACGAAGCTGGTCCATATCATCAATATGATCCATCCATTTTCTATCAATGACTTTTAGTAAGAGAACACGTTCTAGCTCTCTTAGATGCTCTTTTTCTGGGAATTCAGCTTCTTTTGCTTCGTAAAGATTCACTGCATCTTCCTTCAATTGCTGCATAAGAGCATTTTTCTTCGCGTTCTTTAATTGCTCACTATCTAAAGTGATTGGTGGAAGTGGAATAATTGGTAATAATATATTATTCAGTTCGTTAAGATCCCAATCTTCTGGTGCTTGGTCATCACTAATGCAAGTACTTACAGAACCTTCTACAATCTCAGTAATCATCTTATAGATAGAGTCTCTCATACTTTCGCCGTCAAGAACTCTTCTTCTCTCTGCATAGATAATCTCTCTTTGATCGTTATTTACCTGATCATACTCTAACAGATTCTTTCTGATACCATAGTTATTATTCTCAATCTTCTTCTGCGCTTTCTCAATTGCGCTACTTAACATCTTGTGTTCTATCTGCTCGCCATCCGGCAAACCTAGGGAGTTAAACATACTCATTAGTCTTTCGGAACCGAATAAACGCATTAAATCATCTTCTAAGCAAATGTAAAAACGAGATTCACCAGGATCACCCTGACGTCCGGAACGTCCTCTTAACTGATTATCGATACGTCTGGATTCATGGCGCTCGGTACCAATTATCTTAAGTCCACCTGCTGCTACTACCCCTTCACCAAGTTTAATATCGGTACCACGGCCTGCCATGTTTGTTGCAATGGTAACTACTCCATATTGACCGGCATCAGCAATTATTTCAGCTTCCAACTCATGGAATTTCGCATTCAAGACTTTATGAGGAATATTTCTCTTCTTCAGCAGATCACTAATCTCTTCTGAAGCTTCAATGGTAATCGTACCAACAAGAACCGGCTGCCCTTTCTTATGAGATTCGATTATCTCGTTAATAACGGCATTCAACTTTTCTTTTCTTGTCTTATAAACAGCATCTTGTTGATCAATACGGGTTACCGCTACATTCGTAGGTACCTCAACAACATCCATTCCGTATATATCTCTAAATTCCTTTTCTTCTGTTAGGGCTGTTCCTGTCATACCACACTTCTTCTCATATTTATTAAAGAAGTTCTGGAAGGTAATGGTTGCTAAGGTCTTACTTTCTCTCTTAACTTTTACCTTTTCTTTGGCTTCTATTGCCTGATGAAGTCCATCTGAATAACGTCTACCTGGCATAATACGTCCGGTAAACTCATCAACAATCAATACTTCGTCATCTTTTACTACATAGTCTTTATCTCTAAACATTAAATTATGAGCGCGTAACGCTAATATTATATTATGTTGAATCTCAAGATGTTCAGGATCTGCAAGGTTCTCAATCTTGAAGAAGTCTTCAACTTTAATTACACCTTCTGCAGTCAGATTTACATTCTTATCCTTTTCGTTAACAACGAAGTCGCCTTCTTCTTCAATCTCTTCCTTCATGATGGCAGCCATCTTTGTTAATTCAGCACTTTCTTTACCACGAACTAATTGTCTTGCAAGTATATCACAAGCTTCATAAAGTTTTGTTGACTTACCACTTTGACCTGATATAATAAGCGGAGTTCTAGCTTCATCAATTAATACAGAGTCAACCTCATCGATAATAGCATAATGCAGACTTCTCTGAACTAGCTGTTCTTTATAGATAACCATGTTATCTCTTAAATAATCAAATCCTAATTCATTGTTTGTTGCATAGGTAATATCACAATTATAAGCAGCTCTTCTCTCTTCGTTATCCATACTATTAAGAATAACGCCTACTTTAAGGCCTAAAAACTCATGGATTTGTCCCATCCATTCAGCATCACGCTTAGCCAAATAGTCATTAACTGTTACAATATGAACGCCCTTATCTTCTAATGCATTCAGATATGCTGGAAGGGTAGATACTAATGTTTTTCCTTCACCGGTACGCATTTCTGTAATTCTGCCTTGATGCAGGATTACACCGCCCATAAGCTGTACGCGATAATGTCTCATTCCTAATACTCTTTTTGCTGCTTCTCTCACCACTGCATAAGCTTCAACCAGCAAGTCATCTAATGTTTCACCATTTTTTATTCTATTTCTAAATTCATTTGTTTTATTCTTAAGTTCTTCATCTGATAGTTTTTCTATTGTAGACTCAAGGGCTTCAATTTTATCTACAATTGGAATCACCATTTTTAATTCTCTTTCACTGTGTGTACCAAATATCTTATTTAGAAAACCCATAATCTTATCACTCCTGTAATATTCAAATTCATCCGTTATCTAGAAGTTTCCTTCCATCGGCTGTATACTAAGCATTTCAGCCTACATTGTATCATTTAAGCAGATACTAATCAATACTTTTCTTCTGGAAGTCCTATAAATGTAAAAAAGAGGCTGTCGAAACAGCCCCTAAGTTACATTGTTTAATTTTCAGGTTCAATTAAACCATAGGTATTACCCTTACGTTTATAAACTACATTCACTTCATCTGTTTCTCCATTACGGTATACAAAGAAATTATGTCCTAGCAATTCCATCTGTACACACGCTTCTTCTGGATCCATAGGCTTAATAGCAAATTTCTTAGTTCTAATAATTTTAATCGAATCATCTTCTGCATAATCATCATCCATGAATGCCTGATTCAAACTAGCTGCAGCCTGTTTTTGTTCTATTAACTTGTTCTTATATTTTCTTAATTGACGTTCAATTACTTCTTCAACTAAATCAATTGAAACATACATATCATTACTTATTTGCTCACCACGTACCATACTTCCCTTCATAGGAATGGTGACTTCAATCTTCTGTCTTTCCTTTTCAACGCTCATAGTTACATGAATTTCAGTTTCAGGAGTAAAATATCTTTCTAATTTACCTATCTTCTCGTAAACAGCAGTCTTAAGACCCTCTGTCACATCAATGTTTTTGCCGCTAATTATATAACGCATAATGATCAACTCCTTTTTACTTTGTTTTAATAAATTCTATGTATGTATTATACCACATGCGGACATTTGTGACAAGTTATTTCCTTTAGTTTGAAGTATCCGTTATCTCTATGCTAATGAGCCTAATTATTACATATTATCCTAATATTTTTGATAATACTATTTATTATTGCATTTATTTCTTTGATTTCACATAATTCAGTATCATATTTCTTATTTATTTGACAATAAAGGTAGTACGATAGATAGTCCTAAATTCCTTTTTTTCAGTCCACATTATCATTACTCACAAAACAAATATTCGTGCTTGACAGTTCTTTTCCACACCACACCCGTAGATAAAAATTGTGGATAATGTGGATAACTCTGTGCATAACTTCTTTTCCGTATAAAATAGGCTTTTTAGAATGTGGATAACTTTTGGATAGTTGTACAGGCAGTTATGGTCCTTTACCCCCCTATCAAATTTTTCACTATCCTTTTGTGCACATTGTATACCGGAATATTTGTCAAGAGACTTTGTACCAATTTTCTCCGCAATTAAAAATAACACACTATTTGATGAAATTTAAATAATTTTTAAAACATTTATACTATTTAGCCAGAAGTGCCTTATTGAATGTGTAATTCAAATAAGTTTATTGGGCATTGAAAAGTCTCAATTGGGGGTTGAATGAATAAAGGGGTTTCTATCATTTATTTTGCTGCCTTGCCTTCCGGCGGCATGTCCTTTGTAGAGCCTCAAAGATATGAAAAACATCGCGGATGCTCTGTTTTTCATTGAGTCTCTAGTCGGACATAAACAGCCTTGTCAGCCGGACGACGCAAAATGAATGATAGATACCCCTTTATTCATGCTAAGGTTATGATGAGACTTTTTCAATGCCGTGTTGCATTCGAGCAGGATATTAATTTAGCTTAATCAAATTAGTAGAGCCATAAATATATAATTATCGACTCAGCGATGTATTTTCGACAATGATAATAATAAGTAATAACAATTAGCAATAAGTAATAACAATAAGTAATAAGTTTAAGTAATAGGTAATGAGTAATAAATAAGTAATGTGTAATAATAAAAATATCGGGGTGTAGTTAGGACTACACCCCGATATCTTTGTAAAAACCTTATTGGGTTAAGATTTTCTTGTTATTATTAGAATATTCTTCTGATTTTATATGGATCACGGTAATTATAGCTGGATATCTTTATGCCTTCTCTTGCATTACTTGCATGAACTACTTTATTATTGCCGATATACATTGCAACATGGTTTACTGAACCACCACTATTGCGATAGAAGATTAAATCTCCCGGTTGGCGATCGCTTAAATTCACTTCGTAACCTGCACCACCTGATTGTTCTCCTGAAGTTCTTGGTATTCCTCTTCCAAAATGAGAATATAAGGCTTGTACAAATCCAGAACAGTCTGCACCTCCAGTTAAGCTTGTGCCACCCCAAACATAAGGATTTCCAACAAATTTTACAGCATAGTCTGCAATTTCCTGCCCTGAGCCAGATTTGCTTGAGCTGGATGAATTATTGTTTGAAGAGCTATTATTATTTGATGAGTTATTATTATTTGATGATGAATTATTGTTAGAAGAATTTGTTGCCGCTGACTGTGCTGCCGCTTTTTCTGCCTCTTCTGCTTTTCTATCTTCTTCTTGTTCTTGAGCTAATTTTTCTAATCGTTCAATCTCAGCCTGTTTTGCGGCTTCTTCTGCTGCTATTTTGGCTTGCTCTTCTTCAATTGAAATAGCATATTCAAACTCTACATCAATATTTATGTATTCTTTTGATACAAATCCAGTCTCTCCACCTTCATCGGTATCTCCATCATCAATCTGAATCTCTACCCAATCATCATATTCTTTCACGATTAGATAACGTTCACCTTCTGGTATTAAAGTTGTTGTTGCTGAATCTATGTTTTGTTCTTCTCTTACCCTGAGTGTCTCCGTATTCACTACGGTAGCATACTTGGAAGCATACTTATCAATCAATGATTCTGCTTCTTCACCAATTGCTAGAAAGTCTTTATTAATATATCCGTCTACGTCACCTGAGTGAATCTTCACCCAATCTCCATCTGTCTCTAATATATCTGTAGCACAACCCTCATACAGTTTACCGACAACTTCACTTTCGGTATTGGGTTCCTTTCGAATGTTAACATAATCACCTGCTGTTGATATACCAAGAGCAGCATATGGTGATACGACTTCTGTCATAGCCGCCACTTGTAAGGATTCTATAAATACTTCCGCTGCACCGATTTCTTGCTGTGGAATAACTTCATAATAAGTATCTAGTGCTGAAGCAATTCCTGCAACTCCGGTATCTGATGTACTAATAGTTGTTTCTGCCTGTACCTTAACACCAGCACTTAGTGATAGGAATAATGCAGCAACGCATAAGGATGTTTTCATGGTGGTAGCTTTTATCATATGTCAATAGACCTCCTGTAAGTTTACAATATGAATGATATCCATATAATCTGTATCATATGTTTCGATTTCATTATAAATGTTACAAAATTATTAAATTTCCTGAGGTCATTATATCAGACAAAACCGTCTCTGTCAACCGTTAGCAAGCCAAATTCGGTGGTTTTTTTATCCATTTTCACTAATTTCAACAATTTTCTTTCTCGTTTTCTTACAATAGTGATAATTATAGACTATTTAGATATCTTTCTACTGCTGTAATGGAATTAGCACCATCAGAAGCTGCCGTAATAATTTGTCTTAATTCTTTTGTACGAATATCGCCAGCGGCAAAAACACCAGGTATATTGGTCTCTCCATTCTCACTCGCAATAATGTATCCGCTCCCATCCATAGCCACGATTTCCTTATATACTTCAGAGTTAGGGATATTACCAACGGCAACAAAAACACCACCCACATCAAGGGTTTTTATCTCTTCCGTTTTAAGGTTCTTAATTTGTATCTGATTTACTTGATCTTCACCAAAAATCTGTTCTACAACACTATCCCAAATGATTTCTACATTTTCTAAGGACATTAATTTGGTACTATAACTTTTAACTGCCCTAAATTCATTTCTACGATGTATTACATATACCTTTTTGCATAATCTAGCTAAAAAGATGGCATCTTCTACAGCAACATCGCCACCACCCACTACAGCAGTTACTTGATTTCTAAAAAACGCTCCATCGCAAGTAGCACAATAGGATACACCCATGCCGGATAGTTTTTCTTCACCCTTTACCCCTAGTTTACGAGGATTCGCACCAGCAGCAATAATTACTGTTTTCGCTTGATAAGTGACACCATCTTCAAGGGTTATCGTTTTAATTCCGTTCTTTACTGCAAATCCGGTAACCTCACCTGTTATGAAGTTCATATTTAATTTATCGCAATGTTCTCTGAACTTCGTACTAAGATCAAAACCACTGATGTCTGGAATTCCGGGATAATTGTCTACTTCATAGGTGTTAATTATCTGACCACCACTCATTGGCGCTTTCTCTATAATAATTGTATCTAGCTCTGCTCTTCCGGCATATATCGCAGCTGCTAAACCAGCCGGACCGGATCCTATAATTATTAAATCATAAATTTTATCCATACTATCTATATCCTCCATTCTGTTTTAAACACAAGTTATAAAAATGACTGTCACCCCAATCACACTTTCATAGTTCTTCCATATCTGCATTGAGGTTTTCTACTGCCACTCATAAAATAATTATACCATTTTACAGGGTTATATGCTACAATAGAATAAAGTAATCTTGTATATTATACCAATTAGTATCATTCTTATTCAAGGAGGAATTCACATGGACATTGCAATGACATCTATGATACTTAGTCAGTCTCAAACGATGACTAATATAAGCACAGCTTTGCTCAGTAAAAGTCTAGATTCAATAGAAGTAATGGGCGATAATTTTACCAAAATGATGGAACAATCCGTTCAACCGAATCTGGGTCAGTCATTAGATATTAAAATATAAATATATGGGTTGGTGACAAAAGCCAATTTAGGTTGAGAAATGAATATCGCTATATATACAATCATTTTGTCTACCTTTCCTTCCGGCGGCATGTCCTTTGTAGAGCCTCAAAGATATGAAAAACATCGCAGTAGCTCTGTTTTTCATTGAGTCTCTAGTCGGACATAAACAGCCTTGTCAGACGGTTTACGACAAAACGATTGTATTTACAGCGATATTCATAATTTAAATTATTGGGGCTTTTGGCGTTTGCGCCATATATAGGACATCAATTATAAAAAATATGTTAATTATTAAAAACATGTCAAATATAAAAACTCTAAATTATAAAAACTCTAAATTATAAAAACACGTTAAATTTCATTATGTCTAGAAATTTAACGTGTTTTTTATTTATACTATTATTTGTACTATTATTTGATCCATTGATTCCAATGGAATACGACGGAATTTACAATCTCTTCCAACGGTTCGTCTTGAATCTGATTTGCATAATACTCATTTGATATCATAAGAGCGATGCCTATTAAGATACCAATTGCTAAACTTAAAGTTAGTAAACGTTGTTTATTCTTAACTGGAATATTATCATTATTGATATCTAAGGATAAATCCCTAGGTGATTCAATAGACAAATCCAGAGATTCATCCATGGAAGAATTCGTAGTCATTCTGATTGGTCCTTCTATTGATGAAGTTCTTCGAAAGATACCTTTTACATGTTCCCATCTACCGGAGTTTTTAGCGATTGTCTTATATACGATAAATGCTAATATAGTTCCGATAATTGCTATTATTCCATAACTTTGCAGAATATAGGTTAAATCCATTGACTCTACTCCACCATTGACTGCATCCATCAATTCTTCTGCGTTAAACATTTCTGGCCCATACAGTGCTTCGAGTAATGCTAAAAGTTTTGGATATAATGCCAGCACTATAATTGAAGAACCATTAATGAAGAAATGAACAATCATGGTAGCTAGTATAGAATTAGTAGCTTCAATTAGAAGTGCAAATGTGATTCCCATTGCAAATGCATAGGAAAATTGATTCAGATTACCATGCATAACGCCAAACAGGAATGCACTAAGAAGGATTCCCTTCCACGGACTTATTTTCCTGTATTCATTATAAAATATGCCTCGATAAACAGTTTCTTCTAATATACACGGAATTAATGCTACCATAAACAGGCTTAGTAACAAACCATTATTCTCGATAATATTACTCATAATATCGGCCGTGTCATTTACCACATACAACATTGATAATGCATTAATAAAATTCATAAGTGGTGTAATGAGATAAGAAAAAACTATAATTAATATTACATTGGATATTCTGATTTTGTTAAAACGTATTGCTTTTGCAATATTGATTTTATTATAGATTAGATATGCAACAGACGGGATAACCAGTAAAATTTGAGATATAAGTAGTATCACAAAATAATTATCGGTATACCCACTTACCCAACCATTTATATACATTCCTAAAAGGGAAATAAATACTGTTGCTAAAAACACTCTATTCACTGATTTTATTCTATTCATAGACCCTTACTCCTGCTTTTCATCATTTATTTTCTTGGCTAAAATATTTAACCAAACCTCATCTCCCCGTTCCGTTCTTGTATCCGGACTTTTCCAAATTTCAATTAATTCTAATTCTTCCAGCTTTGAAATAAGATCTTTCATTGTCTTCGTTTTATAATCATTAAAATATCGGCCGTTACGAAATCCTGAAAACTCTCCATGTTTGAAGGACATATATAGTACGCCACCCGGTTTTAGGCAAGCAACTACTTTTTCTAATACTTCTTCAAGTTCGTTCGGTGTAATATGTAGTAAGGAAGCACATGCCCAAACTCCATCAAATACCTCATGAAAATCCAGTTCAGAGAATTGCATAGGAAGCACATCCTGACCAATGTGTATGGATGCTAATTCGCAGAGCTCTTTCGAACCATCTATGGCAGTTACATCAATGCCATGTTCTATAAAATATAAGCTGTCCCTTCCGGATCCACAGCCTAAATCCAGTACTTCGGCATCTTCGGGCAGATATCCCATAAATTTATCTAAAGTTTCTTCCATATTTAATTCTACCGTACTCTCAAAGTATAAATTAGCGTACTTATTATAATAATCAATCGAGTCCAATCAAACCCATCCTTTCAAATACAAAATGACCTAAGTTATATCAATCTGTATTACCAATGCCTCTAACACAACAAGTCTTATAACGATAACATTATATCAGACTATGTCCTAAAATTCTAGTATGCTTATAGGCTTTTATTTATATGCTATCGCTTCAATTTCAATAAGAACATCCTTTGGTAATCTTGCCACTTCTACACAGGACCGAGCAGGACAATTCTGAGTGAAATACTGTGCATATATCTCATTCATTGTTGCAAAATCCCCCATATTCTTAATAAACACCGTAGTTTTAATTACTTTATCCATACTTGTACCACTGTCCTCTAACAAAGCAGATAGGCTCTTTAATACACGGTCTGCCTGCTCTTTTATATCACCGGTTACTAACGAACCATCTTCAGGATTAATTGGAATAACACCTGATGTATAAACCATGTTGTTTATTTCAACTGCCTGTGAGTAAGGTCCAATTGCAGCTGGTGCTTTCGTTGTACTAATAATTTTCTTCATGTTATTACCTCCGTTACTTATTTTTCCGTGATAATTCAATTATATACTAATCGTACAAGGATTTCATTAGTTTTTTGAAATAATTAATTTTTTTGAAATTACTAATTTACAAAAAAAAGTATCTAATTCAGGTAAATAATGCTATAATAAAGGTTAAATGAACAAAAGGAGTAAATCGATGTATAGTTTTAATAGTCGAGTTAGATACAGTGAAGTTGATAAAGATAAGCAAATGGATTTATACTCTATCATAAATTATTTTCAAGATTGCAGTACCTTTCAATCAGAAGACATTGGAAAGGGCCTTGAATATCTAGAAGCAAATAAACGTGTATGGTTAATGAATGCCTGGCAGATTATTGTGAATCGATTTCCTACCTTAGGAGAAGAGATTACTATATCTACATGGGCCTATGATTTTAAAAATATGTATGGTTACCGTAATTTTATGATTAAAGATTCCAAAGATCAAGTTGCAGCGGTTGCCAATTCCATATGGGTTTTTATGGATACTGAGAGTTATCGCCCTGTAAAGGTTACCGAATCTGATATCAGGGATTATATTTCGGAAGAAAAGTTTGATATGGAATATGCCCCCCGCAAAATTGTTGTTCCGGACAATCTTACTGCATTAGAAGGTTTCTCCGTTATCCGTTCTAATATCGATACCAATAATCATGTAAATAATGGGCAATATATAAAAATGGCTGAAGAATTTTTGCCCTCTGGATTTCGAATCAAACAAATGAGAGCAGAATATAGAATGTCTGCTGTATTAGGTGATATTATTGTCCCAATGGTAAATAATGATAAAGATACTTATACTGTTGTGTTGGCTAGTATGGACGGTAAACCATTCACTATTATTGAATTTAAACAATAGTCCAGCTAAGAATTGTCAATAAGAAATGATAGAAAAATTTGAAAAATTAT
>CAUQEW010000063.1:0-12553 GCA_963517115.1 uncultured Lachnospiraceae bacterium
TCATTATATCATGAACAGAAAGCGTGTTCATGATCTTGTTACTCCAATCGGAATCTGCAAGCAAGCTTGCAATTCCTCATTCCGTGTTCATTATATCATATAAATATGAATAATTCTTGAACAATGTTATTCTTAATAAAATATTAATCTTTCTTTCTTATTGATAATTTTTAATATTTAATGATAAAATTGGTTGACAAAATTTACTAATGTGATATAATGTTGAAAGACTATTAAGAAAGAGAGGTAAAAACCATGATGAATTTAATTAACGCCCGTTTCCACATTACATTAAGACCATTATGTAAGATTACCTCAACAATAGGTTTACCCCTTTAGATGACTTTAAACCATGCATAGCATTTTGCTTTGTATTGAATGGATTCATTTATATGAGATTGACTTTAATTGCCGTGGTATCTTACCACGGCTTATTTTTTGTCTAAAATACGGTAAACTTTACTGATATAGCCTAAATTATTTAAATTTTTATGTTTATTTTAAATTTAATGTACAGACATTGAATTTAAAGGGGGAGGAATTTATGAAAAAAATATCAAGTTACATATTCAAGTTTTGGTATGCTTATGTTTTTGCAATTATTTGTATGATAATAAGCATAACATTAGATATGTTGTCACCACTAATTACGAAGCGCATCATAGATGATGTTATTGTAGGTGGTAATATGAGTATCTTAACAAAATTATTATTAGTCATTTTGTTAATTGGTATTGGACGATGCATCTTCGGGTACTTAAAGGAATTGATTTTTGATTTAGTCAGTTCAAAAATTGCTTGTGATATAAGAAGGACTTTATTTCATCACATTCAAAGTTTATCCATACAATTTTTCGATAAAACAAATACCGGTGAGTTGATGTCCCGTGTGAAGGATGATGTTGATAAAATTTGGAGTGCTGTTGGTTTTATAGGTATGTTAATCATCGAAGTACTAATCCATACATCAATTGTACTCTTTTGCATGCTTAAACTAAGTCCGAAACTTACTATTATTCCTTTGATAGCAATGCCTATTGTAGCCTGTATTGCTATCTTTATGGAGAAAAGCCTTGGTAGTGTTTATGAGGATATCAGTGAGGAAAATGCTGTACTAAATACAGTAGCACAAGAAAACCTTGCCGGTGTCAGAACCGTTAAAGCATTTGCAAGAGAGAAGTTTGAAATTAATAAATTTTTGTCTCATAATAAAAGATATTATGAGTTGAATATGAAACAATCAAAAGTATTCATCAAATACAATCCCTTGTTTCAGTTTATCACAAAACTGCTACCCGTTTTAATTATCACCTTTGGTGGCTTCATGGTTATTAAGAAAGAAATAACTCTCGGTACCTTAGGAGCTTTCGTAGAATATTCCAATAATATTGTTTGGCCAATGGAGATGCTTGGTTGGTTAAGTAATGACCTTGCTTCCGCCTTCGCTTCCAACAAAAAACTACAGAAAATTTATGCGGAATCGCCGGTTATAACGGAATCTATTTCACCAATCATTCTAAATGAAGTTAAAGGTAATATAGAATTTAACCATGTATCCTATACACAGGGTGACAAGCAAATACTGACCGATGTTAGTTTTCAGCTTGAAGCAGGCAAAACTATCGGAATTATGGGTGCAACCGGTGCCGGTAAATCCTCTATTATAAACCTATTACAAAGATTTTATGATATGAACGATGGTGAAATAAAGTTAGATGGTATAAATATCAAAGATTTAACACTAAAAGAGCTTCGAAGCAGTATATCCCTAGTTATGCAGGATGTATTTCTTTTCTCTGACACTGTAAGCGAGAATATTAAGCTTGGTAAGAAGGCTATTCTTAATGACAAAGAAGTTCTTCATGCGGTAACGAATGCTCAAGCCAAAGATTTCATTGAGCAGATGGATAAACAATATGAGACCATCATCGGAGAACGTGGCGTTGGTTTATCCGGCGGGCAAAAACAAAGAATAAGTATTGCTCGCGCACTTGCAAAAAAGACGCCTATCTTAATACTCGATGACTCAACCTCAGCTCTAGATATGGAAACCGAGCATATGATTCAAAAGTCGCTTAGTGAGCTAAATGATACCACAAAAATTATTATAGCCCATAGAATTTCCGCAGTGCGAAATGCAGATGAAATTATAATTCTGGAGGAGGGTTCTATCGTAGAACGCGGTACCCATGATGAATTAATGCAGGGGAAGGGTCCATATTATATGACTTATAAAGCTCAGTATAGTGATTACTTAAGAGATATTACACCAACAAGTAAGGAGGTAAGTGAATGTCTGTAAATTCTATCCGTGATGATGAGAAAAGCATCAATTCCAGCAAAATCAAAACACTTCTTAGATTGTTTAGATATATGCTATTTTATAAAAAAGAAATTATCTTAGTATTATTTATTATGACTTTTACAGTTATTATTAGTTTAATTAACCCATTAATCGTAGAACGGGCTATCGATGTCTATATTGCTAATGGAGACATGAATGGATTAATTAAACTTGGTATCTTTGCTATTGTTTTAAATATTACATTTATACTACTCGTAAAACTGAGAATGTATATAATGGCGAAAATATCAAATAACGTTTTATTAACAGTGCGTCAAAATCTTTACACTCATATTCAAAAACTAAGCTTCAGTTTTTTTGATAGCCGGCCTACCGGTAAAATATTAGCACGTATTATTGGGGATGTTAATTCACTTAAGGACGTATTGTCTAACAGTGTAACCACTTTAATCCCCGACTTTATAACCATTTGTGCAGTTGTTGGTATTATGGTCATAAAAAACTATAAACTAGCCTTAGCAGCCATGATAAGCTTGCCTATATTAATTATCTGCCTATGGTTAATACAAGTTTATTCTCATGTCAGATGGCAGATTCATCGTAAGAAGAGTTCTAATCTAAACGCATTTATTCATGAAGATTTATCCGGCATGCGAATTATTCAAAGCTTTACCGCGGAAAAAGAAACCGAAGGTGCCTTTGATGAATTACTGGAAGAGCACAGAGACTCTTTTGTAAAAGCGGTTGTTTTAAATGATGCCTTTGGCCCTGTTATTGATTTTTGCTGGGGTCTTGGGACCGTATCCCTTTATTATGTGGGAGTAAAAATGATTGGACGTGATTTAGTTCCTGTTGGTACTTTAATTGCATTTGGTGCTTATATTTCTATGTTTTGGCACCCAATTCTGAATCTTAGCAATTTTTATAATCAATTAATAACAAATATATCAGGTGCTGAACGTATCTTTGAAATACTTGATACTCCACCGGAAATTACGGATGGAACTCAGGTAATTGATCTTCCTGAAATAAAGGGTGACTTAGAGTTTGATCACGTTTCTTTTGCCTATGATAAAGATACTCAAATATTAACGGATGTCAGTTTCAGAGTAAATGCAGGAGAAACCATTGCATTAGTTGGACCAACTGGTGCAGGTAAATCCACAATTGTGAATCTTATCAGTCGTTTCTATGACATTCAAAAGGGTAGTATTTATATCGATAATTATAATGTGAAAGATGTATCTATTGAAAGTCTTAGACAACAAATGGGAGTCATGACTCAGGATAACTTCTTATTCTCTGGTACAATTAAAGATAACCTGCGCTATGGTAAATTGGATGCTACCGACGAAGAATTAATCGCAGCAGCTAAAGCCGTAAATGCTCATGATTTCATTATTAAGCTGGATAAAGGATATGATACCGTATTAAAAGAACGAGGTAATGGCTTATCCATTGGTCAACGTCAACTTTTAGCTTTTGCAAGAACCATGGTATCCATGCCTAAGATTTTGATTTTGGATGAAGCCACCTCAAGTATTGATACTCATACAGAACTGTTGGTACAACAAGGCATAGAAGTCCTGCTAAAAGGTAGAACTTCCTTCGTTATCGCCCATCGCTTATCAACCATACAAAAAGCAGATCGTATCTTTGTAATAGATGCCGGTGGAATCCAAGAAGAAGGAAACGCCCAAGAACTATTAGCCAAAAAAGGCATGTACTACGATTTATATATGGCTCAATTCAAAAATCTCTCAATCTAGATTTGGTGGCCGCCGGGTGCTTGGTACTGGTGCTGATGTTTTAAATTCTAATTTAGTCTTTGATAACAGAAGGGGATGCAGGGATATAATAAGAAAGTTTTTCAGTTGCTATGACACTATCTGCCAAGAGTGCGCTTTGATAGGACAATAAAGGCATTTGTCCTCTCTAATCGTACTCTTGGCAGATAGTGTCTCCGCAAACGAAAAACTTTTTTTTATTATTTCCCTGCATCCCCTTCTGTTAATATAGATTATTGATAGAATTTAAAGCACCAGCACCAAAGCACCCGGCGACCTCCAAATCTGTATGGGCTTTCACTTATAAAGTCAAAAGCATAAAAAACTTTTAAAATGATAGCTTAAGAAGTACTTTTGTGTAAGAACATATATAGCTTATTGTGTATTTAAAGCTATAGTATAACTGTGGTATTCGTTATTATTTTCTCTCCTAGCGTTCTTTTTAAAAGAGTTATTAGATCTTACTTATCAAGTAAAACTTATTGTATCGTTTCTTAATTTATCTGCAATTAAACTTTACTACTTTTTTACTATCACAGTTAAATGTAGTAGTATGATACATCAAATATAATTAGGATACCAAAGGTAATATTCTTATTCATAGATACCAAAAGTGATATTCTAATTCAAGTTGACAATATTATCCTTCTATGATACTCTGTGAGTGTGATAATTTGAAATGTAGAGGTGACGTTATCCGGCACGCTTGATATTGCATAATCGGTAATATAAGTGAGACGTGGAAAAGGTGAATAAAATCATAACTCAATAAGAAAATAGCAGCTGTTTAATTACAGTTTATTTTCTTTACTCAAACTATGATTTTCATTACTTTTTTCCATGCATATAATCCAAAAAATTATTAAGCTATGGAAAATTCCATAGCTTTTTTTCATGTTATCACACGTTTACTACAGAAGTGTTAAAAAGGAATTTATGTTATAACTTGATTTAATTCAATTGATTTTTATGGTTATGTCGAAGAAGCTCCATATTGCGAATATACTTAATATGTGAAGCAGCGACCAAGGAAAGGAAAGTGTAAAAATGGAACTATTTGAAATAATGAAAACAAGAAGATCCTCTCGTAAGTTTAAAGATGTACCAATTCCAACTATTATTCTTGATGAAATGCTTGAAGCAGCAAGATTAGCACCATCTCCAGGTAATTCACAAGGCTATTATTTTGGTGTTGTAAAAGATAAGGAGATAAAAGAGAAACTAGCCAAAGCAGCCGGTGAACAAATGTGGATAGCTACAGCACCCATTGTTTTTGCCTGCTGTGCAGATCTAAGTTGGGATATAGCCAATCAGCCTGATGATGATTTTGGTCTTATCGTTAACAAACTCCGATTTAATAAAAACTTCATAAAATATTTATGTGAATATCCTGACCCTAAAGCAAGAACAACCCTATTTGAAAATGCAACACCTTTGATACCGTGTGAACACATTTTTCTTACAGCCGTTGCTCATGGACTTACTTCTTGCTTTGTAGGTTATTTGGATATAGCAGAAGCTGATAAAATCTTACAGTTACCAAAGAATATAACCTGCTTATACCTCCTACCAGTCGGATATACTGACGAATCACCAAGTGAAAAACATCTAAAAGCAATAAATGAAATAGTATTTTATGATCTCTGGGATAAAGAAAATAAAACAAACTAATCTATACAAAGTGCTATCTAACAAGAAGATTACAACTTTTGATCGTGATTGCTTATGAGCGTAACAGGGAAGTAAACCCTTGCACTATTTCCCATCTATTACTTTTTGTCTAATTCTTTTTTTTTAATAGTTCTAACCCATACAGATTTGGCGGAGCCTGGATTGTGTTCTGGTTTAAATTCTATCAAAAACTTCATCCAACATGAGGCTTCACAGGTATATATTAATAACAAATTTTTCGTTTGCGTCGACACTTTCAGTCAACTGTACGATTGGAGAGGACAATTTATTGTCCTTTCAAAGCGTACAGTTGGCTGAAAGTGTCATGAGCAAAAATGGTATAAAAAACAATACCATGAAAAATTTGATTAATATATACCTGCAAAGCCTCTTGTTGTCGAACATCTCCAATAGAATTTATACCAGAATACAATCCAGGCTCCGCCAAATCTCTACAACTAGAACCTTTTGGGGAAAGTTATAGTAAAGGTTGTCCCCTTAGTAAATTGGGAGCGGACTTTAATCTTACCGGTATGGCCTAGGATAATTAACTTTGCTATGGATAATCCCAAGCCATGGCCATATATTTTCTCACTTCTTACCTGATCGGAGCGATAGAAACGCTCAAATATATTATCAACATCTTTTCTTGTCATTCCAATGCCGGTATCCTTCACTGTAATAACACAATCTCCATTATCATTTTCACAATTGATTGTTATGGTATCTCCGTCCTTTGTATATTTAATTGCATTATCAATAAATACACGAATAGCTTGTTTTAGAGACTGTTTATCCCCATACACAACTACATCTTCAAGAACAGGACTTTCAATGACTCTATTCGATGTTACTAATCGTGTTTCTTTAATCATATCTTCGACCACAACACACATGTTAAATTTTATTTTATCTAATTTTAAGGTTTTCTTATCATGTCTTGATAAGAATAAAAGCTTCTCCACTAAATCCTGCATTGACTTAGCTTCATTATTAATTGCATCAATAGATTCTAATAAAACTTCTTCATCCTTTGTACCCCAACGATTCAAAAGGTTAGCATATCCCTGAATTACTGCAATAGGTGTACGAAGTTCATGTGATGCATCAGAAACAAATTGTTTTTGACTTTCATAAGAAATTTCTATACGGTCCAGCATACTATTAATTACATTTGCCAAATCCTTAAGCTCATTTTTTGTACCCTCAATATTTAACCTCTGGCTATGAAGATTATTTACTGTAAGATGATTGGCTGTAGCGGACATCTCATAGATAGGACGCAATAATATCTGATCACTTTTCTTTCCCTGTTTAATAATAATATAAACCAACATCATATAGAGTATAGTCATCATGCTAATAAGCCAGAGTAATTTATCGCTACTATCGGATAAATCATATTGAAAAGACGCCTTATATAGTCTTGAATTTATTTCAAACTCTTTTTCCTCATAAAATATGATAATTGGGTGCAGTTTTTTCTGCCCATTTTCGTAATATATTCGATTAAATAACTTTTTTTCCTTAGAAATATCAATTACTATATCATTATAGATTTCTTGTCTTGTATTTTTATCGATAACTTTAAGCGATATTCCTTGAATACAATAAGGATTTACTGATTCTGTTTGTAATCCTTTCATTTGTAAATCCTTATAATGTTCTATTATAACTTGAGATTTCTTTTCACTGCTTCTCCACTCCGCACCATAATAAAGTAACGAAAAAACAACCATAAACACAAAACCATTCACTAATAGGAGCTTTAGGTAATGAAGTGAAATTCGAAAAGCAATAGAAAAACGAAAATTTCCTAACCATTCTTCCTTTTTCTTTCGAAATGGAAGAATGAGTTTAATTAACAGCTGTCTTACTACTTCTTTCAGATTATTTTTCATCCTTAATGATATAACCTACCCCTCTTACGGTATTAATTAGCCGGATATCATATTTGTCATCAATTTTTTGTCTCAAATAGCGGATATACACGTCTACTACATTGGTGTCTCCTAAGTACTCATAGTCCCACACATTATTAAGCAACTGTTCTCTCGTTAAAGCAATATTCTTGTTTCGTATCAGATATTCTAATAATTCATATTCTTTCTTTGTTAGTGTCAGTTCCTCTTCACCATAATAAGCACTGTGACTTGTTATATTTAACTTTAATTCACCAATCTGTAAAATATCCACTTTGGCATGTAATAATTTTGTACGTCTGTTTAATGCTACCCTAATTCTTGCTAATAATTCTTCTATTGCAAATGGTTTAGTCATATAATCATCCGCACCCATATCGAGCCCTACTACTTTATCCGTAACGTCATCTTTCGCAGTTAGCATAATAATAGGAACTGCTGACTCCATACGAATTCTCCTACATACTTCAATTCCGCTTAAACCAGGTAGCATAATATCTAGAAGCACTAAATCTATTGCATTATGTAAAGCTTTATCTAGACCCAATCTACCATCCGCTGCAATTTCTACTTCATAACCCTCATACTTCAATTCCAGTTCTACGAATCTTGCTATCTTGCTTTCATCCTCAATAATTAATATCTTAGACATTTCTATACTCCTCCTACCCATCATCTGAACAACAGCACCAATTGGCAAACCTCTTGTCTTATCTATATTTTATAGGTTATACCAATATTTTTCAATAACTATATATTATATTTTAATTAGAAAAATGGGACATAGGTTAAATTAACCTATGTCCCATCCCTAATTAATGATAATGTTTCAATCTAGTGTAAATTTTCGATTATAAAACAGACTTAACTGTTGCAATAACATTCTCAGTTGTAAATCCAAATTTCTTAAATAATTCTCCAGCTGGTGCAGAAGCACCAAAGCCCTTCATTGTAACATATGCTCCATCAAGTCCAACATATTTGCCCCAACCGAAATCTATTGCTGCTTCAACAGCAACTCTAGCTCTTACATTCTTTGGCATAACGCTTTCCTTGTATTCTTCTGATTGTGCTTCATAAAGATCCATTGATGGAATACTTACAACTCGAACATCAATGCCCTCTTTTGCTAACTCAGCTTTTGCATTCACACCAAGTTCAACCTCAGAACCACTAGCCATAATAATTGCATCCGGAACTTCTTTTGTTGAGTCGTCTATGATATATCCACCCTTTAAAGCTTCCTTACTTGAACCCGGTAGTTGAGGGAGATTCTGACGTGTTAATACCAATGCAGTAGGTGTCTTTGTTGTTGTAATTGCATAGTACCATGCAGCAATTGTTTCTGTTGCATCCGCAGGCCTAAATACTGTAAAATTAGGCATTGCACGAAGCATAGCCAATTGCTCAATTGGTTCATGTGTAGGTCCATCTTCACCAACACCAATGCTATCATGTGTTAATACAAATGTAATTGGAAGACCCATTAATGCAGAAAGTCTTGCCATTGGTTTTACATAATCGCTAAATACAAAAAAAGTAGATACGAATGGTCTTAATCCGCCATGAAGTGCTAAACCGTTACCGATTCCAGCCATCGCAAGTTCTCTAACACCAAAATGTAGATTACGCCCTCCATAATTTTCTTTGGAGAAGTCTCCTTCATTATTCATATAAGTTTTAGTAGATGGAGCAAGATCTGCAGAACCACCTATAAAACCTGGTACTAAATCTTTGATTCTATTAATAACCATTCCTGAAAGATTTCTTGTTGCTTCTGGCTTATCAGCATATGCCCAAAACTCTTCGTCATCAATGAGGCCTTTTGCACTATCTAAGTCATTCTGCTTGTCCCAAAGTTCTTTCATATCTGGGTATGCTTCAGAATATTTTGCAAACATAGCATTCCATTCAGCTTCTACTTCTGCCTTCTTATCTGCAATTGCCTTATAATTAGCATAAACTTCATCTGGAACATAAAATGGATCTTTAGATGGCCAATTTAAATTATCTTTTAATGCTGTAACATTATCTATTCCTAAAGGTTCGCCATGGGCACTTGCCTTTCCTTCTTTCGCAGGACAACCAAAGCCAATCTTAGTTTTAACAGTAATCATAGTAGGTCTGGTTTTGTCAGCTTTTGCAGCCGTTATGGCAGCACCAATTTCTTCTAAGTTATTACCATCTTCTACAACTAAGGTCTGGAAACCATAAGCATCAAAACGTTTCTGTACATCTTCTGTAAATGCGATATCGGTACTTCCTTCAATAGATATCTTATTTGAATCATAAAGTACGATTAACTTACTTAAACCTAATGTTCCAGCTAAAGAGAAAGCCTCTGATGAAATACCTTCCATCATACATCCGTCACCACCAAGTGTGTAGGTGTAGTGATCCATTACAGAAAAACCATCTTTGTTGAACTTTGCAGCAAGATGTTCTTCAGCCATAGCCATGCCGACTGCCATTGCCATACCAGCACCAAGAGGACCTGTCGTAGCTTCAACTCCAACTGTATGGTGGTATTCTGGATGCCCTGGTGTCAAAGAATCTAATTGTCTAAATTGTGCTAAATCATCTACAGATAAGTCACCGTATCCGAATAAATGTAATAGTGAATATAATAACGCAGAACCATGTCCACCTGATAAAACAAATCTATCTCTATTTGGCCATTTCGGATTCTTTGGATTATGGTTCATATGTTTTGCCCATAATTCATAAGCCATTGCAGCAGATCCCAATGGAAGACCAGGATGTCCTGAATTCGCCTTTTGTACCGCATCAGCAGATAGAACTCTGATAGCATTAACTGACATTATATCAATGTTACTCATTGCATTTCCTCCTAAGATAAGTTGTAATAATTATTCCCCAAATACTGCTTTATAATCCTTCTGAAATTTCTCTATACCTTGATCCGTCAAAGGATGTTTTGTGCATTGTTCAATTACACTATATGGAACAGTTGCAATATCAGCACCTGCTAATGCGCAATCAGTAACATGAATAGGATTACGTACACTTGCTGCAATAATTTCTGTATCTATTCCATAGATATTGAAGATTTCAGCAATCGTTTTTACTAATTCAATACCTGGCATAGAAATATCATCCAAGCGGCCTAAGAAAGGAGATACATAGGTTGCACCAGCTCTCGCAGCAAGTAATGCCTGATTAGCAGAAAATATCAATGTTACATTTGTCTTAATACCTTCACTTGAAAGAACCTTTGTTGCTTTTAAACCTTCTATCGTCATAGGAATTTTAACTACCATATTAGGATGAATCTTAGCTATCTCTCTTCCTTCAGCAATCATTCCAGCTGCATCAACAGTTGTGGCCTTAACTTCACCACTAATTGGTCCATCAACGATAGCAGCTATTTCTTTAATAACTTCTACAAAATCTCTTCCTTCTTTTGCAATTAATGATGGGTTGGTTGTTACACCACAAATAACGCCCGTATCATTTGCCTTTTTAATATCCTCTACATTAGCTGTGTCAATAAAAAATTTCATATTTAATTCCTCCTTTAATATATTGAATCCTTTTAAATAAAACCCTTTGTTATAAACTCTTGGATTAAATTAGTTGGATTATTAGCTGTATATACTTTCATTAAATAGTTTAGATTTTCCTAATATTAGAAATTACAAACTAATTAAAAATTTTTTCTATACTTATATATACAATAATCTGCTGATATTTGCAATAAAAAAATGATAGCATATAAATTTTAATTAGCCTAAACTATTGCACGAAATTACAACGACTGAAAAGTCGCAAAGACATTATACCATTATATAATCCATTAAACAACGTCCTAATTAAAAATTATTCTTGTATTACATTGTAACGAGAATAATTTATATTTCAATTTATTTTATTGCAAAAAAAAAGACCTTACAGTCTTTGATCTAATTTATAACTTATAGAATGAGACATCCGGGATTCGAACCCGGGACACCTTGATTAAAAGTCAAGTGCTCTACCAACTGAGCTAATATCCCATATTACTGTAATTTAAAATAAAATAGATATTCCAACATTACAATAAAAAGTGCCCAGAGCCGGAATTGAACCAGCGACACGAGGATTTTCAGTCCTCTGCTCTACCAACTGAGCTATCTGGGCATTGTCTTCGCTTCACGAAGTCAGGTTTGCGAAAACTTTATTCAGTTTTCGAATTGCGGGGACAGGATTTGAACCTATGACCTTCGGGTTATGAGCCCGACGAGCTTCCAGACTGCTCCACCCCGCGACATTATTTTATTTTTTCGAATCATGCATTAATAAAAGCAAGTGGATGGAGAAGGATTCGAACCTTCGAAAGCGCAGCTAACAGATTTACAGTCTGCCCCCTTTGGCCACTCGGGAACCCATCCATATATATACAAGATGATGATTAATCATCTATGTATTCATTAAAATACTTGAGCTCATTCATTTGATTTACTCAAAGCCGACGATCGGACTTGAACCGATAACCTGCTGATTACAAGTCAGCTGCTCTGCCAATTGAGCCACGTCGGCATATACAGTTTTGTAATTAAAGTTCAATGGGACCTATAGGGCTCGAACCTATGACCCTCTGCTTGTAAGGCAGATGCTCTCCCAGCTGAGCTAAGATCCCATATTTAAACTAAACGACCCGGAAGGGACTCGAACCCTCGACCTCCGCCGTGACAGGGCGGCGCTCTAACCAACTGAGCCACCAGGCCAATACTTGACATTAACTAACACATTGATTTCATCCGTTTATACACTTTACTAATGAGTATCTTTTACTCGTTATGAACAAAGACCTTTTTAGGTCAAGCCCTCGACCTATTAGTAACAATCAGCTACATGCATTACTGCAC
>CAUQEW010000064.1:0-11494 GCA_963517115.1 uncultured Lachnospiraceae bacterium
TCACGAGGCAAAAGCCCCGACTCCTCAGCTACAATACTATACATAAGAAAAAAACCTCCTACTTACCTATTCGTAAGTGGGAGGGGGAAGTTAATTCAAATATTCAAAGATTCTATTATTATCATTATCCTGATAAATCTCTGTAAATGACGAACCAAATTCTTTATTTAAGTCTCTAGTTGTCAAAATATATTTTATATTTAAGTCTTTTAACTCATTTATATTTAAGTTAATATTTACATTATCGGGAACTGGTGTAGTCATAGATGTGTTCTCGTTCGTTAATGAATATTTTAAGTGTGCATATCTATTCCATACATCTTCATATTGATTTTGCTTATCAATTTTAGACATAAGTTGTCTATCGGGATAAAATCTAACACCATCTATACTTTTAGCACCAAACATTTGAACAAAGTGATAGAGATTTGTAGAATCAGACATCCAAATCGCATTAGGATTTTTTCCTACAATGCTTTCAACTTCATGAGATAGTAATTTATTTTCAATAGCACCTATGCCATGTGTGAGTGGATTAACAGTCAATCCACTCACAGTTATAATGACTAACATAATAGGATAGAATACACGTTTTTTTCTATAAAGAATACAAATAAAAGCAATTAACATAATCACAATTAAAATAACGGATGTAAACCTTCCTAAATAATTCTTATAGATATCATCTGTTAGTCCTCTGTATAAGTAGAGTATCGTGACAATGAATAAAGATGGTAAAATTTTAGTTAACTTTACTCTCTCTAATTTATCCCATATAAAAGATATAAACCATATCGAAGCAAAAACTGCAATTACTGACATCGATTGCCACGACCTAGAAAATGGTACATAGCTAAACAATGTTAATTTAGATAGTACGGTTGGTATACCAACTATACTATAAAGCATCAGCATTAGTGAATAAACTACTAAGACAATCCCAAAGATGTTTTTATTGATATCTTTCCTTTTAATAACAAAAGGCAAGATTAGGAGTATGTAAAGTAAGAAATTAAATGAACTTGATAGTTCAACTTGGTTACTTACTTGAGGAGCCTTAAATGGCAGAACGATATTAAATAAGAAATCACTTAAATTTTTCCAAGTATATTCCCCACCAACAGAAATTCTTTTTCCCGGATATACAGTATGAAGAGTTGCTGATATTGCATCCCAACTCTGATAAATGGTCAATGCATCTATCGTAAGCGAAACAAATAAAGTTAATGTAATCACAATCACATCAAATAGTGTAACCTTTTTATTTCTTAATGCCTTGAAAAACTGTATTACTGTAAATAATAGAATAATATAAGCAAATGGGACTTGGAATGCTGGATATATAATTAATGGGAACCCAATAAGAGCAATTATCAAATTTATTGCCATTAATATTTTGAACACTTTCTTTTCAGAGTTAAAATAATGATATATAGACACCATTATCAATAATGAAAAGAATACCACATCGCCAAGATGTTGCATGAACCACCATTGTACTGTTGGTGTGAAAGTTATCCAAAAACTTGATACAGCTGATAATAGCTTACGCCTAGAGGTTAAAATCATAGCAAATTCATAAGCTAATAGTAGCATTGCTATAATTTTAAAACTCCAATACCAAGATAACCCTCTAGAGGCTCCTAAGAAAAGAAATCCCCAGTTAAATGGTTTCCCTATCGTTGAAATATGCCAGGATGAAACATTATAAGCAAGCATCATATTCTGACCTGTAACTTGATAGGATTTATTTGTAAAATGATTTCCTGTTTTTACCTGAGATAAGTAAAAAGGTGTTTGGACTAACCATTCATCAGATCTGATTGGTCTAGGACTACCTATGATAGTATCATCCGTACGATACAGTGATGGAACCCATAACTTTAATTTTTGAAAGCCTTGATAATCGTCAACTGTCTTTGTTTCAGACTGAACACCTGACACGGTTTCTCTAACACCAAAGTTATTCCAATTAGCAATTGAACTACCATTAAGATTCAGACTTACTGAACAAATAAGAGCAAATAGAGCGATTACGTAACGCCACTTGATAAAAGATATCCCCAAACTACGAGCTTTTTTCATAAAATTATTTTCCATTTCTAGAGTTGATTAAAAAGAATTAACCAGTAAGAAATCGCTGGTAAAATTGCCAATAACGAAATTATAGTCAGGTATAATCCAGATGATATTTTTCGTTTAGGAATTATGCTTAATAAAATGAAGTAAATTGGGATAAAATATCGTTCTTGAACTCCATCAATGGTATGACTACCAATTTCTGAGAACTGTAAGTAAAGTATGATAAATACCGAAACAATAAAAGCAAAAGAAATTAAATATTTTGAAATCTCAAATAACTTAAAATAAATATTTCTTGGTGCTTTCAGATAGTTTTGACTATTGTATTTAGCAAATACTGATAATACCAGTGCTGTAGCACTCAAGTAGGTAAACAACTTTGGAATTGCATGTACAGCTAAATCATTCGTATACCCAATAGTATATACAAAAAAATTATAGCCCAATAATGTACGAACAAGTAAGGTTAAAAAACTTGGAATATCTGATAAGATAAAACTCAACTGCTTGAACGTATCTACATTTCTACCAAAATAAGCACCTGTATTAATGTTCTTAACAATCAGTACCCACCATATAGTTACCAAAAAACTAAGACCAAAAAGAAGCAATAAATAAAAGTATGCCTTATGTTCAAAATTTGATCTTTTTTTAAGTAAGAACGCAAGCGGTAATAGCAAAAATAAATATAAGAATATTGGAATTTTTCCCATTGATAATAATATCGTTACAATCGAGACAGCTAGTACATCATTTAAAGTAATGTTTTTTCCTTGCTTTAAGGAATAAACCACTCTCAATATTACAGCAAAGAATAAAGCTGAGATTGCAACCATATAACCATCGGCAGAAATATTAGTCCAACTAACTATTACAGTCGGAATAGTAGAAATAAATGCTAAAGTAAACTTCCCAACTGGTGTAATTTTGATAGCTAATATAAACAAAAGAAAATAGGTTAAGAAACCAATAAGTCTCATTAACAAATATTCTGTAACAGGCTTTATTCCAATAATTTTCGACAAATAAGCTGTAAAAACATATGGTAAGTAAGAAAAAGGTGTATAGGGAACAGTATTTGTATTCACATAAAACCTTTTCTGATTAGTAAAAGGAATTGAAGAAAATTTATGATACCAATCTTTATCCGTCGCTTTATACTTAGTAGAATTACCCGATTGAACTTGCTTAGCTTTTTCTATAAATTCATATTGTGTATTTGAAATTTTTCCTCCAGCAAGTGCAGGATTTCCATCCTGTAAACTAAGTAAATTACCATTTGAAAGTTCAATACTCCTTGCGTAATGCCCCATTTCATCTAATCCCACCATAGGGCTCCTCAAAGTAATAGACACTAATCCCGTAAGTAGAGTAACCATCAGAATGATCGTGAGTACAACATTACTATAACCTTTTCTACTAAAAAAATTATCTTTTATCGTTTCCATAATAGATTCTATCAATCCTTATAAAAGTCGTAGATTTTCAACTCATACTGCATTCTATTTTGTCTTACTAGTGTATCTAGAATAAACCCTGCAATAAAAGATAAAGCGGCAAGAATCATCAACCCCGTTGCTAGAATTGCTGATGGCATCTTAGCAATTAATCCTGTTTTAGCAAATTCAGTTACTACAGGAATTCCTACACATAGACCTAAAATAAATAATACAAGACTAACTAAGCTAAAGAACAAAAGAGGTTTATAATCTTTAAAAAGGTTAAAAATCATTTTAAGAACTTTAAAACCATCTGAGAAAGTATTTAACTTAGATTCACTGCCTTCTGGTCTATCTTGATAGGTAATCGGAACCTCGACCAATTTAAAACGTTTATCTAATGAGTGAATAGAAAGCTCTGTCTCAATTTCAAAGCCAGGGGAAAGAACTGGAAAGGTCTTAACAAAAAGTCGATTAAAGCCCCGGTAACCAGTCATAATATCTTGATAATTACCCTTATATAATTTATTCACTAGAAGTCTGACTAAATTATTACCGAAACCATGAAAACCTCGTTTATTTTCTTCAGCATAAGTACCATTTGATAATCTATCACCAATGGTCATATCAGCCATACCTGAACGTAACGGCTCTAAAAGTTTTTCTACCTCATCTGCGGGATAAGTGTCATCAGCATCAACCATAATATAGTAATCAGCATCAATTTCACGGAACATAGATCGAACTACATTTCCCTTACCCTGTCTAGGTTCAAAACGGACAATCGCCCCTGCTTCTCTTGCTAATTCATTAGTTTTATCTTTAGAGTTATTATCATAAACATAAATATCCGCATTTGGAAGTACCTTCTGAAAATCTGCAATAACCTTTTGGATAGTCACTTCTTCATTGTAAGCTGGTAAAAGCACCGCAATTTTTTCTGTCATAATTTCTCCTTCATATTATTAGATTTAAATTTTCTCTTTATTCTTCTCAAAATGTACTTCACAGCGGTCCCTGGACCTACAATAATATATTTGAGAGCACCTTTTATACCACCGATATTATCAAAATTAATATAGGTATTTGGTAAAGTATCTGGTCGGATATTTAACACAACATTATCTACAAAAGGCGTAATATAGATATCGTTTTTTGCAATGGCATAATCATAACGTCTTGCCCAAGCAAGGTAAACTAGAATACGTTCAATTGAATGCAAAATGGTATGTTGAGGAATTGGTTCTGCTGGAATCTCTTCATCTTGTAAGTCAAGGTCAAACAATGGTTTTAAAGCATCATACTTGAACCAAATAAATGTTCCATAACTCATGATAAAAGTATTCATCTTATCAAAGTCAATTTCTCGACCAAGATTCATACGCTCCCATAAATCATTCATTCCTTCGGCAAAACGATTCTCATTCCAAGGATCCACAATTTTAGTATAACGGAAGAAAGTTGGAATATCAGCAATTACAAGCCCTAACCTATCATCACGTTCTAGATTTGCAATAATATTATCAGCAGGTTGAATTAACATTGAGAAAAGTTCATTTCGCCATGAATCTCCAACCCAATAAGGGTATTCTGGTGATTTTTTCGTATGGAAATGTCCAATATAATCATAAGCAGAAAGTTCATCTTTCAACTTAAGCATTGGAATAACATCACGTCCACGATTCCCAGTAATAAAGATTCGAGCTACTTTTCCATTCTTATCAAGGATAGACTGAATCTCTTCCTTCTTCTCTTCTGAATCCGTTGTTAGGAAGAGATCATAAGTAAAGTGAAAATTCTCAAATTGCTTTAAAAAGTCTTCAAGTAAGTCAACATAGTAGGTATGAAGATGTACAGCAATCTTTTTATTGTCTGAATATGGCTTTGAGCTTTCCTTAATAACCTTGCGGTCAAGCAAGTAGGGTGGAGTCGGTAAACTCATATCTGACATGTGAGACAAAATGAATTCTACCGGATAGTCTGTTCTATTCTCGATTTCCTTAAGCAAATAAGGAGCAAGATGCTGGGTTAAATCAAATGTCTTAACCTTAATAAACGGAACCCCTGCATCAAGCAAAACATGAGGATAATGAATTGTAAAATTACTATGGAAAAACTGATCATTTAGTGGAATCGTATTAAGAATCGATTCATACTTAAATCCAGCATCCATAAACTTCTTGGTATAAAGAGTTTCATAATTATCGATTACCTTTTGAACATCATCGAAACTCTCAACTGATTTCCAGAACTTTTGGAAAACACTAGATTCAACTAAACGTTTTTTAAATGAAATAAAGTAAGATTGCAAATGTTCATGAATATAAATATCACCAGCCTTGATTCCTTGATGATTAGTCATACCCCAAAAATCTATATTTGAATTTGATTCATATTTATCATAGATTGGTGCCATATCCCATAGAGGACCAAAACAGGTATCATTCATAACAGTGACAGAATCATACTGTTTCAAGTTATCAAATCCAACAAATTCCATACCATCATGCCAAGCAGCAAAATCGTAACCTTTATTCTCACGTTGGATAAAATCATCAATCAAGTATTTATCACGAAGTTTCTGTACTTCACTTTCACTAAGACGACTATTTGAAATAAAAACCAATTTATCAAACAACGGTCTCATATGTTCAAGTTGATAAAATACATGTCGACTAATATGATCATATTTATTGAAATGAACATAAAGCAATAGACGTTTCATTTACTTCTCCTAAAGAAATTAATAATTTTAGTTGGTATTGTCCATCTTCTCGAAGCAACAACACTGTTATATTGGATTTGTAAGTCATCATATAGACTTTGTATACGATTCAACTCACTAGTCAAATTAGAACGTAACTCTTCTTTCTCTTTTTTCAAAACTTCAATATACTCGTTTTGGTCATGAGAAATCTGTGATACTTGATTTAATTTCAAATTCAAGTCTTCTATCTGACAATCTTTTTTAAAAACTAAGATATCCAAATCACGATCCTTAACAAGCGCTAAGTGTGAAATTCTTTGAATATCCTGATCTGGATATTTGTTGAGATATTTAATTTGAGAATCTAAGATACCTGTGAACCGCCTTTCAGCAGTCTCCAATGTCATAGGTTTTGAATCAGATCCCAAATTCATACGATATACAGTAGTGGAATCACTCAAAAAAGAAATTTTAGTGCGTTTGAATAATTCAAGTTGCAACTCAAATGTATCGTCTGCGGCTGTATCGCTAATTTGAGCAGATACATCTTGCATAAGAGTGGTATCAACCAACCAGGTTGAAGCCATTGTCATTCCTTTCATGACAAGCATCTCTTCGTAAGAATCAATTAAAGGGAGTGCCTTATTAGCAAAAGCATCTTTTTGGATAAGATTTCCGTCTAGGTCTACCATGTCAAATTCGGTATTTGACCATAGTGAATCTGTTGAAGCATCTAGCAAATCAACTTGCTTTTGAAGTTTTAATGGGTCCGTCCAAAAATCATCACTATCACATCTCGCGATGTACTGACCCTTAGCTTCTTGGCAGACTTTTTTCCAAGTTCTAGTAATGCCAAGATTCACTTCATTACGAAAAGTTCTAACTTTTTCAGGAAACTTATTTTGATATTCTTGAATAATCTCATACGAATGATCTGTCGAAGCATCATCAATGATAATAATCTCGAAACCAAAATTTGTTTTCTGATTGAGAAAGCTATCTATAGCCTCTCGTACCCAATCCCCCTTATTATAATTGGTACAAATAATCGATACTTTCATTCAAACTTCCCTTTTTTCTCTTAAGAAAAACTCCACTTCCCATTTCTTTGGACAATACCAGTTGCAGAATCTTTGGCTGACTCGTCATCTTCATCAATATCATCCCTATTTAGAACAATAACTGGAATCTCATCAGCCGGAAGAAAGGCTAGAACTTGGTTATTCGCATCCCTTACAGTAATTTCGAGTTTTAACTTAATATCGTTTAACCCTGCTAGTGAGCACTGGTAGTTTACTTTAACATCACCCTTGCCACTTGTTAAGTTGTCCATCGTATTATCATTGTAAATCCAAATATTACGATCAATATCTGTAAATGAGATAGCAATATAAGTAGGCACATCTTCTAGCAAGGTATACGTCAAATCAAATGAAATTGCTTCATTTGGTGTAGCCCTCTTAGAAGACAACAGTGATAGCTTCAGATTTTCCACAAGCGAAGCACTTCTTTCAATTCCTGATTGTTCTGAAGTGATTACTTGTTCTGTATTGTCAAAACTATATTGATTGGCAACGTCTCTTGGCTCGCCTTTGGCTTTAATGTATCCATCCTCAATTAAAATAGCCTTGTTACAGTACTTCTTAACAGCCCCCATATCATGAGTTACAAGAATTGTTGTTTTCCCTGATTTCTTACGTTCCATAAAGTAGTCATTACACTTACGTTGGAAAGCCTCATCACCTACTGCAAGAACCTCGTCAAGGATAAGAACATCCCCCTGTGCCTTGATAGCCACAGAGAAAGCCAAACGGACCTGCATACCAGACGAGTAGTTCTTGAGTTTTTGGTTCATGAAATCTTCAAGTTCTGCGAACTCAACAATCTCATCATACATGGCGTCCACTTCTGCTGTCGTAAAGCCAAGCATTGCTCCGTTCATATAAACATTCTCACGTCCAGTTAATTCAGGATTAAATCCGACACCAAGTTCAATAAATGAAACCATTTTACCATTTACTGTAACCGTCCCTTGTTCAGGAACATAAATTTGAGAAATAATCTTCAATAATGTCGACTTTCCTGAACCATTTCGTCCCACAATTCCGAAGAAATCACCTTCCTCAACTTCGAAGTCAATATCCTTCAAAACATGTTGTTCTTTATAGCCTTTGATTCCTTTAAATCTATTTACTAAGGCAGTTCTAAGACTTTGAGTAGACTCAACCGGTAATTTGAAAAACTTACTTACATGGTCCACTTTAACTGCAATTTTCTTTTCTGTCATTAGAGAATCTCCGCGAATTTTTTAGCTTGATGATGGAAAATGTAGTAACCAATAGCAAAGATAACAAGTGGTAGGAAATACGGAATAATAGCAATAGCTTTATGACCAATTAAATCCCAACCACGCAAGCTACCTGAGAAGACAATAAAGTGTCGCAAGTCCTGAATAATTTGTGCTAAAGGATTCAACATCATCAGTTTTGCAATCTTAACTTGTCCACGTTGCAAAATAAATGTCAACGAATAGATAATAGGTGTCGCATACATACCAGCTTGCATCACTACTTCCCAAATCGGACCAATATCACGGTACTTAACAAAGAGCGTTGCTAAGACAAAGGCAATACCGGCTGAGAAAAGGAAGAGTTCAGCAAACAATGGAATAACTGTCAACCAGCCTAATGAAAAATTAACACCGTTTACCAAGGCAAAAACAAAGACAACAAGGAGGTTAATCACATAGTTAATTGAAGCTCCAACAACTGATGAAATAACAATAATTTCTTTTGAAAAATTCAATTTTCGTAACAAGTCACCCCTTGATACAATTGACATCATCCCCATACTCGTCGCTTCTGAAAAGAAACTCCATGTAACCATACCGATTAAGAGGCCAATGGCGTAATGTGGTGTGCCATCATCAAAACGTAAGAAGCGAACAAATACCAGGTACATAATTGTAAAGAGCATAAGTGGTTTCAAAATAGACCACAAATGACCGATTAAACTACCTTGATAGCGCAATTTGAAATCGGTTTTAACCATTTCTCGTAACAAAATACGATTTTTCTGACTAAAAAAGTCTAACATCTTTCTCTCCTCTATATGCAAACTTTGTAAGAATCAATGTCGTAAACACAATTGTGTGAAATGCTCTATTTTTTCGATAACCGTATTTTCGAATACGTGCTAAACGTTCTCTAAATGGAGCATCCATAATTGTTACAAAGTTTTCAATGATTTCCTTATTCTGTGAACTTAACGGGAGTTCCAGCAAATTTCTAGCTTGATCTTGGCTAGCTTTGATAAGACTCCAATATTTGGCAAAAAGGATATGGGGTCTAACCCAATTTTTCATCCGCTTTCGCAAAGTTCGAGCTCCAAGGACATTACTACTATGTTGACGATAGAGCTCAGTTGGCTCATCAATATAGACTAAGTTACCAAAGGCAGAAGCTAGCAAGCCTAGATACCAGTCATGCATCAGTAAATCATGCTTTTCCTCACCAGTCCATAGTTCCGCTAAAGCATGGTTAATCATAGCAACGCCACCAGTAACTGTATTTTCAGTCAACTCTTGAATCAGCTCAGTATTGGCATGGTCAGACTGAGTACGGATCATACTATCATGAAGGACAGATAGATTTTCATCCACTACCTTTAAATCAGTATAAATGAGTAGAGGTTTATCCTGAGAATACTTTTTGGCTTCTGCCACTTGAAGTGAGATTTTTTCAGGAAGCCAAAAATCATCCTGGTCACTGAAACAGTAAAGGTCTGCCTCCTCATGCTTAAGTAGGGCATGGAAACTTTTGATCACACCAACATTCTCGATATGATTCTCATTAATAAAGTGAATACGTGAATCTCGTGTAGCCAGTTGTTTAATAAGTTCGACTGTTCCATCAGATGAACCATCGTCACGTATGAGAAGTTCCCACTCCTGATAGGTTTGCTCTTGGATACTCTTAACTTGTTCCGCTAAATACTGCTCACCATTGTAGGTTGACAGTAAGATATTTACTTTCATGATAAAAATAGCTCCTCGTACTTACCTACAATTTTTTTCCAAGTAAAGTTCTGTTTCATGTTCTCCTTAGCTAACCTACCTAGTTCAGAGTAATCTAAAACGTCATCTACTTGATCAATCAAATGCGACAGATTGCCTTCATCTTTTTCCCAATAACGAGCTGTATCTTGAGCTACTGACCGGTTAAATGAGACACCTAATACTAAATTCAAATCAGTTTGTGCCATAGCTTCCAGTAAGCCAGGGTTGGTTCCTCCAACTTCGTGACCATGAATATAGGCAAAAGCTTCTTTGCGAATATATTTTAATAGGTCTTGATCATAAACTGTTCCAACAAACTTCACACGTGGATCCGTATCAAACTGTGTTTTGGAACGCAATTCCTCAAAATAAGCATTGCCCTCATAATTACAAATAATAATTAAATCACGTTTTGTTGAGGAACTCATAAACTCACGAATAGCCGTTTCATAATTATTTTCTGGAACAAAACGTCCAAGAATCAAATAATAGTTTTTCTCGTAAGTATTCCATGTCTTGTAAGTATCTCTAACTTTAGCATCCTGATCTGTTAGTGTTGTTGGTGATAAATCTGTTCCATAAGCAATATAAGTTGTCTTAGACCACGGATAGGCATCTTGAATATAAGTTTCAATTCCTGGATTATCCGAGATAACCAAGTCAGCATGTCTTGTCATTACTTTCTCAGAATACTTTAGATAAGCTTGTACTGGCTTGGGCCACTTAGCTCGCTTCCACTCCAAACCATCTGGATTAATGTAGAATTTACCACCAATTCTATGAATCTTACCAGCAAAGGGAGCCACAAAGGCACCTATAGTATTTCCCAAAACATAGAAAATTGGTTCTTTTATATTTTCCTCACGGATTATCTTCAAAGCGTAATTAATAGCCATCATATCATAGGCAATAACGCGAGCAGGTCCTAATTTAGGTGCCTTAATCGTGAAACAATCTACACCTTTATATTCGAAATGCTCATAGGCCTTTTTATCAGAAAGGCAGGCAACATGGTATTTAATTTGGGATGAAACTTGGTTGGAGACTAATTGATCTACAAATGTCTCAAAACCACCGTATTTTGCTGGAAGTCCGCGACTTCCGATAATGAATACGTGTTGCATAAATCCCCTTTCTAACAAGTCTATAATCTAGTCAATTATACCATTTTACAAGGCTTTTGCCTAATGCAAACAGAAAAGCAGCCAC
>CAUQEW010000065.1:0-10683 GCA_963517115.1 uncultured Lachnospiraceae bacterium
CTACGAGTATGGGACAGGATGTAACGTGGCTGTTGATTGAGTCGATACATAATTCGCTCCTGATCGGTCTTATTGTGGCTACAATAGGTACTGTTGCAGGTGTGTTTGTAGGTCTTTTGGCAGGATTCACAGGTGGTTGGCTTGATCGGGTACTTACAGTTGTAACCGATACTTTTATTATAATACCTTCACTTCCGATTCTTATATTGATGACCTCATTTATGAAAGGATCTTCTACAGTTTTTGTAATGGCACTGGTACTTGCTATGTTTGCCTGGGCCTGGCCGAGCCGTCAGATCCGTTCAATGGCTCTTTCCATGCGTGAGCGGGATTTTATCCATACGGCATGGTTTTCGGGCGAAGGTACCGCTCAGGTTGTCATAACAGAGATACTTCCGTATGCTCTTACGTGGTCGTTATCCAACTTCATGAATGCTACTCTGGTTGCCATAGCTTCCGAATCGAGTCTCGCTGTTCTGGGTCTGTCACCCGGAAATCTTATTTCTCTGGGAAATATGATTCAGTGGGCAAGAGATCGTAATGCTATCTTTACGAAGCAGTGGTTCTGGATAGGCTCTCCGATCATAGCTACGGCTGTATTGTTTATCGGACTGTTCCTCCTGATAACAGGTTATAACGATTATTTATCAATGAAGAGAGGAAGATAGTGTGAAAATACAAAACAATTTTCATACGTGAATTTAGGCCTGCGAGCAAGTCGCAGGCCTGTAGGTTAGGTTGAAAAAACAAAAGACTGTTTTTTCAACTACGGATTAACGAATATCCAATTAAAAATTGGATATTCAGGAAAGAGGTTAATATGATAAAAATAGACCATTTATCCACCTCGTATTTAACAATAGACGGACCTGTTCACATTATTAACGATGTGGATTTTGAAATATTTGATAATGAAATTTTTGGAATAGCAGGCGAATCTGGCTGTGGTAAGACGACTTTATTAAAAACTCTGTATGATATTATAGAGTTTCCTCTGGTTGTTGACTCAGGTAAACTGATACTTAGTGGACAGAAAAACGGAAAAGACTTTTCATTTGAACCAGGCCAGATCAGAAAGACCTGGTGGAATAATATTTCTTATGTGCCGCAGGCAGCACAGAGTGTACTGAATCCGATCGTTCCGCTAAAGAATCAGTTTCTGGATTCTATTCCGAAAGAAGATAGAAAGAATGAAACGAAAGAACAGACATTAAAGAGGGTTGCAGACTATCTGGAAGAGCTTAGTCTCTCCCCTGATTTACTTAAGGCTTATCCTTTCCAGCTTTCAGGAGGGATGAGGCAGCGTGTTATTATAGCATTGGCTACGTTTATGTCGCCTAATGTAGTCCTGGCAGATGAACCAACTACTGCTCTTGACGTTGTAGTGCAGCGGGGTATACTTATGATGCTCATGTCTCTTCAAAAGCAGTTAAAGAACACCATGGTCATAGTAAGTCATGATATAGGTGTACATTATCAGATAACAGATCGTATGGGTATTATGTACTCCGGAAGTATGGTTGAGCTGGGTAAAACAGAAGATATCTTTGAAAAACCGATCCATCCGTATACGCAAATGCTGGTAGGCGCCCTCCCACGGTTAGGTGACAAGAGTCAGAAAACAGGCATACCGGGAAGACCTCCTGCACTTACAAACCCGCCGCCCGGTTGTAGGTTTGCACCTCGCTGTCCCAGAGCGACCGGGGAATGTAGGAAATCGGTACCGAAGTTTCATGAAGTGGAGCAGGGGCGTTTCGCAGCCTGTCATTTGCTGAACAGGGAGATAGTTTGAAAAATCAAAATTTTTCAAACGGCAAGTTTATGCTGGCGCCCAAATTCGCGGGGTCTCGGCAGATTGGAGGTTAAGATGTCTGAAAAATTGCTTGAAATAAAAAAAGTTAGTAAATTTTTCCAGATTGGTGGAATGCTCAGCAAAAAGAAACTTGTTGCTGTGGATGATGTCAGTATTGATATCGATGCCGGTAAGCCTGTTATACTTTCAATAGTAGGTGAGTCTGGCTGTGGCAAAACTACGTTATGTAAGATGATACTGCGTCTGCATGACTCCGATCAGGGTGATATAGTGCTTTCCGGTAGATCTTATAAAGATCATAAAGGGTACGATCCTTTTCAATTCAGGTTGGACGTGCAGCCGATATTTCAGAATCCCTATGAATCTTTTTCGATGCGTAAAACAGTGGATACTTACCTGTTTAATACCGCACTTCGATTAAAAATTGCTAAAAATTATAAAGAAGCTGAAATGTTAGTTGATGATACACTAAAAAGTGTAGGTATGTCACTCGAAGTAGTAAAGGACAAATACCCTGCCCAGTTTTCCGGTGGTGAGTTGCAACGGGTGTCGATTGCCAGAGCACTCATTACCAGACCAAAGATTATCATTGCTGATGAGCCGGTTGCCGCTATTGATGCGTCTATGAAAATGAATATTGTAAATCTGTTTAAAGAGCTGAAGGATAAATACAATGTATCTTTTATTTATGTTACGCATGATCTTTCGACGGCTTATTATGTATCAGATTATATTGCAACTTTATATAGAGGCTGCCTGATAGAATATGGCCAGGCAAAAGAGATCATGGACGATCCGGCACACCCGTATACAGATCTGCTGATGAATGCAGTACCAAGGGTAGGAGTGAAATGGAATCAGGATTTAGTAATGCCGGACACAGAGGACAAAGAGTATGCTATTACTTATTGCAAATTTGCTCCCCGTTGTCCTTATGCTACTGATGAATGCAGAAAATCAAGGCCTGAAATGAAAGACTTAGCCGGCGGGCGGAAAGTACTGTGTTTTCATCCGATAAATAGATAAACAGATAAATAATTCTGTGAAAATTTACCGTATGGGGAAGTAAAAAACCGCAGCAATTGATGTAGACTTAATTGTTGCGGTTTTGTTTATCTGCATATTTTTTGTTAAGGGGTACCTATTCAACCATATTTTTAATATAGTTTAATTGAGGAAGTTTTTTAAAGTTATAAAATTCATATGCTGTTTCACCTAAAAATAAAGCTTTCTCTTTTTCGCTAAGCTCAATTGATTTTATTACAAAATCAAATGACATTTTATAGGTTATTGCAGTCATTGTACGAGGATAATCACTTCCCCACATAAGTTTTTCGATTCCGCAGATATCTGCTGCTTCTTTTATTGCCTTTACTGCATTATTATATGGGTAAAACTCACTATGATAGAGCCACGTAATTCCTCCACTTTCTATATATACATTATTATTTTGTGCCAGTTGAATTTGCTTTTGCCAATTTTTTGTTGTAACCATACCAAAATGACCAATAGCAATTTTGAGATTAGGACAATATTCTATCATTTCCTGCATACTGCTGGTTTGTAAATCTCCATCTGCTAAATCAATGGATAAAAAATTGTTTTCATTTTCAATTCTTTTAAAAACTTCAGCTAACGTAGTTAAATCTTGATTTTTTAGCCTACCTGCACATATTTTAACACCATCAAAGTTCTCTGTTAAAAAATCTTGATTTTCCTCGTATAAACTACATATTCTTAATCTGTCTGGGTACTTTTTCTTTGCCTTTATGAGATATTCATCTTGATTTCCATCAATATATTCTTGTGTCACAACAGCACCAGATACACCTGCATAATCCATATTTGACATAAGTATTTCTACAGTATTTTTGTTATTCAGCATATAAGGGGGCATCATTTGGCGTAGCTCGCCGCCAAAATTACTTATGCCACCACCAATACCATATACCTTTTGTCCATTTACCATACCGTTTTGTTCTTCCCAAAGGTGAAGATGTGAATCAATAATCAAAGAGTAACACCATCCTTAAATATAAATTTCATAAGATATTCATTAACTTCATTTTTGTGTTTTACCTTCATAGGATTTTCATTTTTTTTGCTAAAATTCAATTAGAATTTTTGCTAAACTCCCATCGTTGTTCGCAAGTGCCTTAAAAGCCTCATCTGCCTTTTCTATAGGATAAATATTGCTAATCATCTTCATTAAATCTATATTTCCTTTTTTTACTATATTTATCAAATCAACAAAATCCATTTTATAGCTGTTCCTACTACCAAAAATATTAAGCTCTTTTTTCAAAATTATGGAATGATTAAAGGTGGTATCCTTTTTACCATTTCCGATTAAAATAATCTTCCCAGCAAAACAAACATTTTCAATGCTGTCTAAAAAGGTTTGAGAAAGTCCACAAGCCTCAATAACTACATCAAAGCCATTTCTATCAGTAATACTTTCTGTGAATTCTTTTAGCTTTGTTTTTGATGTATTTATTACTCCAGCAGCACCATACTCTGTTGCAACATTAAGTCTTTTTTCTAATATATCTGCAACATATACCTTTGCACCAGTGAGATTTGCACAAATCAAGGCAAATAGTCCTATAGGACCGGCACCTATAACTAAAACCTTATCTTCAGGCATTATGCGTGTTCTTGAAACTGCATGACGGCTTATAGTAAATGGTTCAATTAAAGCAAGCTCTTTCGTACTTAAGCCAAATCCATCGTAAATTCTTTCAATTGGCATCGCAACGTATTCACAAAAGGCACCGTCTCTTTGAACACCCATGGTCTGATTATCTGTACAGCAATTAACAAAGCCACGCTTACAAGAATAACAAGTACCACAATTAAAATATGGATTAGCAGTAACAATCATACCTTTTTTTAATCCTAAATCATTATCTGGAACTTCAACGATTTCTGCCGAAAATTCATGCCCAGGTATTCTAGGGTAAGTCGTAAAGGGTTGATTTCCTGTATAGCTAGATACATCAGCTCCGCATATTCCAACATGTTTAATTTTTAATAATGCCTCACCTGGTTTTACTTCTGGCATAGGAACTTCCTTCACTTCAATTTTGTTCGGTTCACTTATAAAAACTGCTTTCATAACTTATTTCTCCTTATTAATATATTTTTCATTCCAAATAACAGCAGTTTTAAGCGGTGCTGCCTTTGAATAAATTTTATTTATATAAGCATCTAGTGGATCTTTTGTGAATTCATCTTTATCGATTAATTCAACAATTTCATCATAATTACTTTCACAGAGCAACTCAATAGCCTTTTCCATATGGTCTTGTCTAAAATTAATTGATGCAAAAATCAAGTGATTTTTAAATCCAAAAGGCATTGTATCATAAGCAACCTTTGGTCCTAAGGAAAAGCTGTTATAGATACCATTGCAACCTAAAACATTATATTCAAAGGCAATTTTGTGCTCTAATTCATTACCAGAAACCCCAATAAATACTCCAGCTGTTCCACCTGAAGCATCTTTTATCGCTTCAGCTAACTCTTCATTTGTATTAAAATTACTCTGCACATATTTCGCCCCTGTTTTTTTAATGGCAAACTGTACCTTAGGAGAGTTTTCTTCTGAACGTGCTACAAAGACTATATTTGCATTTATGTATTTCTTCTTAATTAAGTCAGCTACAAACAAACCAGTAGTACCAAGACCAAATATTACTGTTTTATTAAATAGGTTTTCTTTCGCTATTTTTCTTGCAGTAGCTTCGTCGCATTGGTTCTTCGCCATTTCAACTCTAAACATATGTGCTTCCCCTAAGTCTTCCATTCTCTCAAGCTGGAAAATCATACAAGCATAAGGATCGGAGAACACCAGCTTCTTAGCAATGGAAAGGGGCAGTCTATTCCCATCAATATATTTATCTGGTATTTTTAACAACATATCTGGATTATAGTAATTCATGTCTGAAAAAAGTCCATCCGCACCATCACAACCGTATTCAAAATAATCTTCATCTTCCATATAGCGGGTTGGATCATAGGAATTACCGCCTCGGATAAGTACGATAGCGAAACGGTTTTCTGATGGTATCCATACAATTCCCTCATGACCATTAATAAGGCGGTTTGTACCCTTTGGAAATTTTGTACTTAGCTGACCTCTTTTACCCATTTTCATAAGCTCATTATCAGTTCCACAAAAACCAGCCAAAGTTGTTTCTGCGAGTATACCTTCTTTTTCCTCCTCTAATCTTAACCTTTTACGATTTGGATTGATAAGCTCCACATCTCCGTATACCAGTGGCTTATTACTGTCATTTTTTAAATAAGTACATTTTACAAGCATATAATAATCTCCTTTATTCATTTCTATATGTCAATCGATTAGAAATTTTAAACAAACCGGATACACTGTATCGATATTGCACGGTACCTTTACAGATAAAACTTCTTTGCTTCTGGTGAAGGTAACAGGAGCTTCAAGTCCAAGAATCTGGATATCATTAATAGCACCAGTAAATGCTTTTTCTCCAAGTGAGTGAATGGAAATTTCTCCATTCTTCGGCCAACTTAATACGTTGGCATATAAATAAGGTGCTTTATAGGTAAAACGGATGTCGCCACTGGTGTAGGGTTCTTTATCTACATCTGTGAACGCACCTTCTTTTACTTCTGTAGGGCCTTCGCCATAAGTTTGCCAGAAGGTGGTATCGTAAATAGATTCTCCATTAACACTTAACCATTTGCCTATGGAGAGCAGTACTTCCCTATCCTCCGTGGTAATTGTTCCGTCGGATTTAGGTCCGATATTTAATAGCATACAGCCGTTTTTGCTGACAATATCTATAATATCACATACAATATCAACAGGATTTTTAAAATCATTGTTTTCAGTATAACCCCATGAATTTTTTGCGACGGCCGTATCGGTTTGCCATAGTCTGGGGCGGATATTTTTAAGCTGGCCTCTCTCAATATCAAAAACAGCCGTTTGATATGCATAGGCTTCAAATTTATAATTAATGGCGACTTCTTCACCCCACTCAATAGCTCGGTTATAATAATAGGCAGCAAACTTTTTCAAGTATGGCTTAAAAGAAATATTTTGAATCCACCAATCAAACCAGACAATTTTAGGTTTATATTTATCTACCAATTCACAGGTTCTTGCCAGCCAGTTTTCCAAATGCTCTTTTGAGGCAGGAATAGAATAGATATCATGAGAAAGAGTATTTACCACTTCTTCATTTGAATAATCAGGATGTGCATAACCAAAAGGTTCTTTAAATTCCATATCCTGTAATCCTGAATCAAAATGACGGGCTCCTCCATAAAACCAGTAATTTTCCGCGCGATGGCTGGAAGCGCAGAAGACAATGTCTTCATTTTCGGCAGCAGCTTTCAGTTCACCTAAAACATCTCTTTTAGGTCCCATCTTAGCAGCATTCCAATCAGAGAGCATACTGTCATACATTTGAAAACCATCATGATGTTCTGCGACAGGCATAACATATTTTGCACCAGATGCTTTAATTAGTTTCATCCATTCTTCTGCATTAAAATGTTCTGCTTTAAACATCGGAATGAAATCCGCATAACTGAAATCTTTGTGTGCACCATAGGTTTTTATATGGTGTTCATATTCCTTTGTTCCCTGGATATACATATTCCTTGGATACCATTCATTACTAAAGGCAGGTACACTGTATGCACCCCAGTGTATAAAAATACCGAACTTAGCCTTTTTATACCATTTTGGAACAGGATAATCATGAAGTGATTCCCAATTATCCTTGTATTGTCCTTTTTGAATTACATCATCAATCTTGTTTAAGTAGACAGAAACTTTATTACTCATAACTTATTACCTCCTGTAATACCTTTTATATAATTAATTATATAAAATTGTCCCAATAAATTAATGGCGTATCTTAATATCTATGTGGACAAAATTAATATGTTATTGTAATATCAATTTAGGAAATATGATGCAGACTAATTAAAAATGAGGGTAAAAAATTGAGTAGAACAAATGAGGTAAAACTATTTAATAAGAATATTTTCGATACGATAATGATGAAATGTTTATTACGTGGTTATAATGTATGCGCACCTGATTGGGGAGAGACGGACTGTATTTACGGTTATTACAAATTCTATTACTTTCAGGACGGAGAAGCAACGATTATCATCCATGGAGATACCTATTATCCCAAACCTGGAGAATTATACATGATTCCTGCAAATACAAAACATACTTACCAGCATGATCCGCTAAATCCTGTACTAAAATACTGGTGTCACTTTGATTTAACATTTATCGGAGAACAAAAGGTTGTTTATTGCAAGGAAACGTTAAAATGTTCACCACCCACGGATGTAGTTATACCACTCTTTGACCGTCTTATAAATTTGAATCCTTCATTGAATTTGTTGGATATCTTATCAGAAAAAGCAATTCTCATTGAGTTGTTTAAGATTTTTTTGGAACATATAAATCTGCAAAAGCTAATGCCGCAAAATTCGGATCATTTTATAGCTAAAATAAATGAATATGTTTTACAAAACCTACAATCGGTCATAACTTTAAAAGGAATGGCAGACATTGTTCATCTGCATCCTAATTATTTTATACAATTTTTTAAGCGATACTTATCCGTTACTCCTATGGAATATGTCAATGCAGTACGACTTGAGAAGGCAACTCAATTACTCATCAGTATACCTGATCTAAGAATAGAGCAGGTAGCTTATTCCGTCGGCTTTAAAGATTACCGGTATTTCGGGAGGGCTTTTAAAAAAAGATATGGAATGACTCCATCCGCTTACAAAGGATTGCAAATATCGATTTAACAAATCAACTTATTAAGCTTTATTAAAATGTGTCTTAAATTAAAAAATCCGAAAGTTCTGGTTATATTTCCAGATTACTTTCGGTTTTTTTTGCTATGTTAAGGTTAAATAAATAAGAACTACAAAAGGTAATGAACAAATCATGAATAAAGTTGCTGAATCATACAATGTTAGTACAAAGAAGGATTCAGAGGATAATATGAAAAAAATGAAAGAGGCTTGTCATTATAAAATTATTAGAGAATATAAAAGCTTATTTTCCTGTAGCGAATTGATTGAACGTATTATAAGATACCACAGTAAAAATAATAAAGACTCAATAAATAAAGTTTAGTTAATCTATTTTGCTATAAGTAATATAATGAAGTTTTTCATGATGCGTGATATAACGAAACGCAGAACTATGAGGTGAAAATGGGTAAATTAGAAACAAATAATAAACTTTATAATGCAGCAATTTATATTAGATTATCTAGGGAAGATGGTGATAAAGAAGAAAGTAATTCTATAACAAATCAACGTGTGATGTTAAGCAAATATGTGGATGAGCAGCAAGACTTAACACTTTTTGATGATTATTGTGACGATGGATTTACTGGAACTAATTTTGAAAGGCCAGCCTTTAAACGTATGATCCAGGATATTGAAAGTGGACTTGTTAATTGTGTTGTAGTTAAGGATTTATCTCGCTTCGGAAGAGATTATATTAACGTTGGAAATTATATAGAAAAATATTTCGTAGATAATGATATTAGATTTATTTCTATAAATGAAAAAATAGACAGTTTACTATCCTCATACGATATGCTGTTACCCATAAGAAATATTTTTAATCAACAATATTCATTAGATATTTCTAAAAAGGTAAAAAGCTCTTTTAAAACCAAACAAAGAGACGGCCAGTTCATGGGTGCATTTACAAGTTACGGGTATTTACGAAGTTCTGTGGATAAACATAAGTTAATTATTGATGATTATGCAGCTGATGTTGTTAGAAAAATTTTTGATTTATACGCAGATGGTATAGGTAAGATTAGAATAGCACATATACTGAATGAAGCTGGGGTACTATGCCCTAGTGAATATAAAAAGCAGAGTGGCCTTAATTACAGAAACAGTAATAAAATGGCTACGACTAACTACTGGACATATTCAACCATTGATAAGACGCTTAAAAACCAGATGTATCATGGAGATATGGTGCAAGGGAAAACAAAACGCCGAATGAAAGGAAAAGCACGATATCTTCCTGAAGATGAATGGATCGTTGTCTCAGGTACTCATCCAGCTATTGTTGATGGAGAATTATGGATACGCGTACAAAAATCATTAAAACGTGACACACGGGATATTGATTTCAAGCAAAATGTAAGTGTTTTTGCGGGATTTTTAAAATGCGGTGATTGTGGAAGAGCCTTATCAAAGAACATTAATATAGGACAGGTTCATTATGTTTGTGCTACTTATAAGAATTATGGTAAAGGCCATTGCTCTTCACATAGGATAAACCATAAAGTACTTGAAAAAGTTATCCTAAATGATTTGAATTCAATTATTTCCTCCGTTAATGACTTGAATAAGGTAGTGGATAAGCAAAATAGTACGCAACTTATCAATAATGAAACTATTAAAAAGACTATTGATCTTTATGAGTCCCAAATTGTAAAAATTGCGAATAATAAAAAGGCATCATATAGTGATTACCGTGATGAATTGTTATCTAAAGAAGATTACATAGTGTATAAGGATGACTGTGATAAAAAGGTTAATCTACTGATTAAGAAGAAAGATGACTTACTGCAAAAATTGAACGAAAATAAGCTGTATACCCCTTGGATCATAAAGCTTCTTGAAACCGGTAAAGTTGAAGCACTTGACAAAGAAATCATTGATGAGATGATTGATAAAATATTTGTTTATCAAGATAAAACAATCAAGATAGTTTACAACTTTAGTGATGAACTTGATATTTTATTTACAAATAAGCAAGATAATGGAAACATATTTGCATAAGCTACCATCACCATGGGGGAATG
>CAUQEW010000066.1:0-8614 GCA_963517115.1 uncultured Lachnospiraceae bacterium
TATGTACAGTTGATTTCGAAATCCCAAACTGTTTCGCTGTCTGCCTTACGGTTGCATTATTATCAATTATGTAGTTAGCTATTTCCACCGCCCGTTCTTCTATATAGCCTTTCAAAAGGATATCCCCCTATTATACTTGTTTCTATATTGTATGCTAGCAGTTAATAAATTATTTCACCTTTGAGCCTAGAAAGTAGTTGTACAATTGAATTTATAATTATATAAATTCTGACTTATTATTGATTTATTTTATATAGTGTGTTAATATGTTCTAAAATACATCAACAGTAAGGAGTGAGCCCTATGGCAAAAGATTTAAATATAGCAATTAAAGAACGTCGTTCTATCTATGCAATCAATGATCAAGTTACATTACCCGATGAAGAAATAATTCGTCTTGTTACAGATGCTGTGCAACATGTTCCATCGGCATTCAATAGTCAAAGTTCCCGTGTTGTCCTTTTATTTGGCGAACATCACAAGAAATTATGGGATATAGCATTGAATACGCTAAAAGCAATTGTACCCGCTGACAGTTTTGCTGACACACAGGCAAAAATCGATAGTTTTGCAGCCGGGTATGGTACTATACTCTATTTTGATGATACATCAGTTACGAATGGATTCGGAGATCAATTTCCATTATATAGAGAAAAATTTCTAGAATGGGCACAACATTCAAATGGTATGCTTCAGTTTGCTGTCTGGTCTTTACTGGAAGCGGAAGGTCTTGGAGCAACTCTTCAACACTATAATCCTCTTATTGATGAGGAAGTAAAAGAAAAATTCAACCTCTCTCCAGATTGGCATTTAATTGCACAAATGCCTTTTGGAAATCCAACCGCACCTGCAGGTGATAAAGAATTTGTACCTACTGAAGAACGAATTAAAATTTTCAAATAATAGATAGCTTTTACCACATTATATATCAGTCAGTTATTTCTATTTCTTTCTTTATAAAGGGCATATAAAACGATTCTCAGTTTTATATGCCCTTTCCTGTTAATAATCTTCTCTTAACCCAAATTCAGCAGATTCAACCCATTCTTCCGGTCTTGTTGTTATTTTAACAAGTTCCTCCATGATCGTACAATGAATGTCCTCTTGCTTTAGTAAATATTGAAATGTAATCTTAGCTTTCTCATCTGGTGCGTTATCATGCAAATTTGTATAAAATTTTAAACTTTTTTGTTCCATTTCAAGTGCCATTCTGTAGGAATCCAGCTGACTTGGAAGGTCTTTGATATCTGTTTTAAAATCACCAAGTTGCTTAAAGAGTTTTCTTGCTTCCACTAAAATATTATCTGTTTGTACCGGAAGCGTAAGTTTGTCCGCCTCACTTTGTAAGATTTTAGCATGATTTTCTTCTTCCTTAGCAAGCATGGAAAAAACCACATATAAACTATTCTCTTTATTTCGTTCTGCTTGCTCATAATAGTACTTTTGTAAGTCAATTTCTAGAGAAAGTGCTAATTGTAAAGTATCCATCTACCATCCCTCTTTTCTTTTATAAGGTTGTCTCTCGTATCTACACTTTTAACATATCGTTTTATGATAGCGTTGTCAAGTAAAATCAAAAAAATGATAAATTAATCTGATATTACTTGCTATTTTGTCCTTTTTTACTACGATAATATAAAAATCCAATCAAACATACCCCAACACAGAATAAAATAAATCTTAAAACATACATTGGATTTGATATCAGTCCACCTACTAGCATAATTGCTGAACCCATAATACCAAATATCGGACAAATGATACCTTTAAAATAACTGGTTACAATTCCTTCTTTTCTCATCTTCATAACCTTAATATATAATATCGTATAACATACATAACTAAACACGATAGCTATTTCACTTACGTCCCCGCCGCCAATCAATCCATTCTTTTGGGTTATGTAATGAATGACCATCCAGACAGAGGAAAGAAGGAAGGAAATTATGCAAGACTGTACTGACAATTGCAATCTAGGATTTATTTTATCAATTTTCTCCGCATTTGGGATCATATGTTTACTCGCAAGTGCTTGTGGCATTCTTAAACTTCCGAGAGTTATCCCATTAACAACACCTAATATAGAAATAATGATGAATATTAATATGACTTTACCACCATCATTTCCTAGTATTAATTCACCGGCTTTATTAACAGCATCATTACCGGTTGACATGATATATTCTGTGCCCAGCATATTGGTTATACCTACAAAATATAATAAGTAAACAGCTAAGACTACTAATGGTCCTATGATAAGCGCAAGTGGCATATTCTTTTTTGGGTTTTTAACCTCGTTAGTTATACTTGTCGCTATAATCCAACCATCATACGAAAAGGCGATTGGTGCAAGTGCAGCAAGCCATCCAAGACCAACATTACTTTTGGAAACAAGTTCAATACCCGCGGGTATTTCAGGATTTGCCACTCCCCAAAAAGCACCTAATACTGCAATTCCAAGTAAAGGTATCAATTTAATAATCGTTGATAAATTCTGAAAGTAACCACCAAGTTTTAAGGATAATATATTGACTGCATATACAATCAACATAAGAGCATACCCTATCATAATCTGAATCTCAAGAGTCGCCTTTATTCCAAATAATGAACAGGTATAAATACCTGCAACCCAAGAAACAACAGCATTCAAGGTTGGATAATATACAAAAGTCTGAAACCAGCCAAAGCCACAAGCTACCTCTTTAGATATAAAATCTTCATAGTAGCCTACAAATCCACCATTTTTCTTAGTCCGAATTGAAAGTTCTGTGAGCGTCAGACTTCCAAATATAATACTAAATGCTCCGATACAAAGCACCAATACACCTAATCCTACATTTCCACCTGTATATGATAATACATCATCACTTTTAAAAAATATACCTGAACCAATTACGATACCAATAATCATGGTTGTAGCAGTTAGTAACCCATAATGCTCTTTTTTATTTTCCATTTCTAATAACCCTCAGCTCTCCTTGTTTTACGTAAATCATTGCGTTTTAGTGCACCTTCCCACTCTGCTCTTTCTGATTCTGTTTCAGTGATAAGTCTAGGAACTCTAGTTGGCTCTCCATTATCATCTAAAGCAACAAAAACCATATAAGCCCGGTTTATTGGTTTACGCATTCCTTTCAAATCTTCTACATAGGTATCCACACGAATTTCCATGGAACTGTTTCCTACAAAAGTTATTCTTCCAATCAGCACCAGTGTATCATTCATATATGCACCCTCTTTGAATTGAAGGTTGTCTATAGCAGCAGTAATTACATTGCATTCTGAATGCCTTCTTGCAACTACACCGCCTACAATATCAATCCACTCTACTAATTTTCCACCAAACAATCTTCCCGAACCATTAATATGTTGAGGCATCAGTATCTGTATTTGTTCTGTTATAGAATCCCCAACTCGTTTTTCAGTTTTCATCAAATATCCTCTTTTCTAATAATCAGTAGGATGAGAAAGCGATTACTCCACTTCTGTTACTGTGATATGTTCAAAAAATCCTTCCGTATAATGCATTTTATAATCCTCTGTTATAAAGATCGCGTAAGTATCCTCTAAACTTTCAATCAATTCCATACCTTTACTCAGACCCAGTGCAAAACAAGTTGTACTAAGTCCATCCCCATCTACTGACTTTGGTGAAACTATTGTAACAGAAATAAGCCCATTTTGATAGGGAAATCCTGTTGCAGGGTCAATTATATGGTGGTATAGGATATCGTCCTTTATAAAATAACGTTCGTATACACCGGAAGATACCACTGACAAATCTGTTATGTCCATAGTAGCAACAATTTCATTTCTATCCGCAAAGGGTTTCTGAATTCCAACCTTGAAGGGTTTTCCATTAGGCTTTTCCCCTACAGTCAGTACATTTCCACCTAGATTTATCATAGCACTTTTTACACCTTGTCCAAGCAGGTAATCTTTAATTCGATCGGCAATATATCCTTTTGCTATTGCACCGAGATCTATGCTCATTTGCTCTTTGCCCCAGGTCACTGTGTTTCCATCTAATGCCATATCTTGATAACCTACATGGGGTAATGCCTCCTCAATTATTTCCTTATCCGGAACAACTGGTTCAGCGGCTGTAAAATCCCATAGTGATGTGATTGGTGCAATCGTAATATCAAAGACTCCCTGTGAAAGTTTACTATAATATAACCCATAATCTAATAGGTCCGCCAATTCATCAGAAACCAAAAAGCTGTTCTTATTATCATTCTCTTTAGGCAATTCGCCATGATTTAATTGATAAAGTTCACTGGTTTCTAACGTCCTGCTATAGAGCTGTTCATATTTGTCACAGATTGCTAAGGCACCATCTAATATGCTTTCCTCCTGTGAATCATATAAGGTTATTGTTACAATTGTGTTTAGCTTAAAAGCATCCTTAGAGATTGGTTCCCCAGAACTATTATCTGCTATATTATTAATAGTATTACATCCAGTTAGTAATAATAAACTCAATAATACTGATGATATTAATAAGTAAAATTTATTGTTCTCATGTCTATGCACGCTTTTGCCTCCTTTAACTTTTACATATAATATCTGCTATTCTATAGAAACTAATGCAAACTGTCAAGAAACAAAAATATGAAAGTAAAGAATCAAAAGAAACCCAATGAACCTATTCTTATGAAACTCTTTACTGCACTTCCATAATATGATAAAATGAATTAACTGGATAACCTAGTAGACTGACTTGCTAAAGTGGCAGATAGGAGTATGGAATGAAAAATAACAAAAAAATTATTGGAATTATTGCCTTGGTTGTTGTTATTCTATCTATAATTATAATGATAGGAATCAAATTTTCAACAAAATCCAATGGCGAAAATACAACACCAGATGAAACAGTTACTGTGGAAGATAGTACGATTGATATTACTGGTTATGAAAATATTGGCGATACTGTTATCCAATCTGCTTCAAAAATTTTAGCTGATAATGGTATCGTTAACGGATATACTGTTACAGTTGCTGCCAACGGATATAATGGTAAAATTCTGATGGATGTATCTTTTGACAAAACGGGTGATACGATTACTTCCCTTTCTATTAATGAACAGAATGAATCAGCAGATTTTAGTGCAAAGCTTCTTGGAGATGAATTTCTAAGTCAATTTGTAGGCATTGCTGCACCAGTATCTTTAAAGGGTATGAAGGAAGAAGATACAGATACTTCTACGGAAGATACCGTGGAAGATGAAACTACAGAAGATTCCTCTGGTTCAACATGGATTGATGGTACATATATTTCCGAAACAAAAGAGTATGATGATAAGGGCTTTATCAATACTGTTTCCATTACCATTAAAGATAGTAGGATTGTAGAAGTCATATGGGATGCTTTTAATGACGCCGGTGAGCTGAAAAGTGTTTTATCCGCTGACGGTCTTTATGTTATGACAAAAGATGGTCTGACTTGGCAGGAGCAAGCAACTGCATTAGCCGAATATGTTATTAAAAATCAATCTGCTGATGGGATTGTTATGGACGGAAATGGTAATACAGACTCTGTTACAGGTGTTAGCATCTCTGTAAATGGTTTTATTGATTTACTGAAAGATTGTCTCATTCAAGCATCTTCCTCAACTGGTGCTGCCAACGAAAATACTGTAGAAGAAGCCTCTATTGATGAAACTATTACTTCTGATGAAACTACTACTTCTGATGAAACTGCTACCGATGAAATCACCTCGGTTGAAGGAACTCCTATTGATGGTGTATCTGGCGCAACTATTTCATCTACAGCAATTGTTAATGGTATTAATGCAGCACAAACTTTTATAAAAGAATTCGCTATTGCAAAATAGTAGTATTGTTAATCTGCTTATACAATGAAAATCTAAATATCTATGAATTTGGCCATTACTAGGTTGTTTAAAATCAATCGCGTAATGGTCAAAATATTCTTCGCAACTTGAACTATACATTAACCCAATAAGGCCTTAACAATTTATACTTTAAACAAATATAAATCGTTAAGGCCTTATTGGGTTACAATCACTTATATCTTTATATATAATTATTTATACATTATACAATGGTCTTTTTATTAATCTGCAAATAATGGTGTGGATAAATATCTTTCACCTGTATCTGGAAGTAAAACAACTATTGTTTTACCTTCGTTTTCTGGTCGTTTTGCGATCTGTGTTGCTGCCCATGTAGCTGCTCCAGAAGATATTCCTACTAGAAGTCCTTCGTGTTTCGCAATGGCCTTACCAGTTGCGAATGCATCTTCATTTTCAACAGTAATAATCTCATCATAAACCGTTGTATTAAGAACTTTTGGAACAAAACCTGCACCAATTCCTTGTATCTTATGTGGGCCTGCAGTTCCTTTTGATAATACAGGAGAACTAAAAGGCTCAACAGCAATTATTTTTACATTTGGATTCTTGCTCTTTAGGAATTCACCAACACCGGTAATAGTTCCGCCTGTTCCAATTCCTGCTACAAAAATATCAACCTCACCATCTGTATCTTCCCAAATCTCAGGACCGGTTGTGGCTCTATGGACATCTGGATTTGCTCCGTTAACAAATTGTCCTGGAATAAATGAATTAGGAGTTTCTTTTGCCAATTCTTCTGCTCTAGCAATCGCACCGTTCATACCCTTAGCGCCTTCTGTTAGCACAAGTTCAGCACCGTATGCTTTTAAAAGATTTCTACGTTCAATACTCATAGTCTCTGGCATAGTAAGAATGATTTTATATCCTCTTGCAGCTGCTACGGAAGCTAGGCCAATTCCAGTATTTCCACTGGTAGGCTCAATAATTGTTGCGCCCGGTTTTAGAATTCCTTTTGCTTCAGCATCGTCAATCATTGCTTTCGCAATTCTATCCTTAACGCTTCCTGCTGGATTAAAATATTCCAGTTTTGCTACAATATGTGCTTTTACTTCATTTGCTTCCTCATAATTTGTTAATTCTAGTAATGGTGTCTTTCCTATTAGGTCTGTAATACTCTTTGCAATTTTTCCCATGATATTAATCTCCTTTTTAAAATTTTATAGGTTATAAATTTATAATGTTTTTTAGTATGTTATTTCTTATATTCAATTTAGCATAGTAAAAACCATTTGTCAATAGTAAGTTATTATATTTCATATATGTTTACTATGAATTAATTTGGTTTTAAATCTTTTAGTGCTTTTTATAACTTATATTATTATAGTCTACCTTCCTATTAATTATTTCACTTTATTCCAAAACACATAAAAATAGAGTATCTTAACGTAGATTTAGGTGAGATACTCTATAAAACCATATTAATAACTCTATGAACACATGAATAATCATTATTCATCTTTTATCGTACCTGATATATCATGATTAACAGTAGCATACATTATTAGCGTAGCTTTACCCTTTACCTCTAATGCGAAAGGAACAACGAAATTATAATTTGCCATTATAACCAGTGTACTCGAGCTTAGCTCATTTGCCACAATTTCTAAATTCAACTCATCAGATAATTTTAAGCCGGTTAGATTAATTTTAGGAGAAGTATTCTTATCAGGTACTAACTGCTTTATCGTTAAAGTTCCTTTTACAACACCATCTTCATATGATGTAAAGGTATTATACCCATGTAATTCTCCTAAACTATCTGGTAATAATTCATACACAACCTTTGGTATCCCTATCTCCGGTACTCCAATTCCCCAACTTCCATTCTGATTACATATTTTCCAGTAAGGTTCGTCTTTGGAAAGTACAAAAGGTATTATTCCCAAATCGTATACTTCCCCTCCTACTAGTAATACTCCATTATCCAAATCAGTAGCTGCTAGTCTATAATCTATCTGAATACTTCTCTCTCCGCTTAATAGATCACTTTTATCAACAGCTTCCATTCCAGTGATATTTAGTATTTTTTCCGAATTATCTATAGTAGCTTCCAATTCCTCGGATGTTTCTTGCTTATTAACCGTATTATTATGGAATTTAACTTTAAAATCATCTTCATACTCCGATTCAAAATTAAAATCTATATTATTTATGGTTTCATTTGTTACTATTAGATTGCTACTTGCCAAGGCCGTATAATTTACACCTATACTGCTTATTCCAATCACAAAGATACCGAGTAAAAACAATTTCATATTTCTAACAAACTGTATTTTATTATATCGCATCACATTCTACCAACCATTCCTATATAATTTTCAGAGATTGATACATCTTTCGTATGTATTATACAGTAAATAATTTCCATATTCAAACCTAATTGCGAAGAATCGGTCGACTGTTTTCACGACTATTTTTATTAAAGGAATACAATATGTTTCTTTATATAACCCGTTAACTAAAAAATCCCCAATAAATCACAAAGGATAATAAAATTCCTTGTAGTTTATCGGAGATTTTTATATGAAATATAGTTGATATAAATATTAGTTAAGGGCTAGGATGTCATAAATCTATCATATCTGAAATTATGAATAGAGGTGTATGGTTAGGGTATCATAAGTCCTTCATAACTGAATACATGAATATATATGCACGGTTAGGGTGTCCTAAGTCCTTCATAACTGAATACATGAATATATATGCGCGGTTAGGGTGTCATAAGTCCTTCATAA
>CAUQEW010000067.1:0-7642 GCA_963517115.1 uncultured Lachnospiraceae bacterium
GATATAGGTATATCGGTATCAAAAATGTCATTTCAAGTTCTACATTCTATATATTTCAAGTTCTGTATTCTATATATTTCAAGTTCCTCATTCTATATCATTCAATTTTTACATTCTATTGATGCCCTTGACTTTTATATAAGTTCCAATCATAATATGTGTAAGAAAAAGATGGAAAGATTTGTTGTACAAGGAGGATGGAATGAATAATCAAAGTGATTTTTGGAAAAAAATAAACGAGTATATCATTATTACAGTAGGGGTGTTACTGGTAGTTGCAGGTGTATACTTTTTTAAGTTCCCTAATAATTTTGCTATTGGAGGAGTAACTGGCATAGCAATAGTTCTTAGCAGTTTATTTGGTGATTCGGTAAGTTCAGGCACAATAGTTTTGGTAATTAATTTAGTATTATTAGTAGTAGGATATATGTTCTTGGGGAAAAGTTTTGGTAATAAAACGGCCTATGGAAGTATATTATTATCTTTGGCCTTAAGAGTCTTAGAAGTGGTTTTTCCTATGAGTGAACCAATGACAACAGAGCCCATGCTAGAGTTAGCATTTGCCGTAGCACTTCCTGCCCTAGGATCGGCAATGTTATTTAATATTGGCGCATCAACGGGTGGAACCGATATTATTGCAATGTTATTAAAAAAGTATACAAACCTTGATATAGGCCGTTCTTTATTCCTAACAGATTTATTGTTAACACTTTCTGCATTTCTTGTATTCAATATACAAACGGGTTTGCTCTCATTATTAGGATTGATTCTCAAATCAGCAGTAGTTGATACCGTTATTGAAAGTTTGAATCTACACAAGTACCTTACTATTATTTGTGAAGACTCGAAACCAATAAGCGATTTCATTATGAATTCACTCCATCGGAGTGCTACGATTTGTGATGCTAAAGGTGCCTTTTCGGATAAAGAACGAAAGGTTATACTAACGGTAGTAAATCGTGGACAAGCTGTTCAATTAAGAAGATTTATTAAAGAAACAGAGCCTGAAGCCTTCGTCCTTATTACCAATACCAGTGAAATCATTGGAAGAGGCTTCCGTGCTTAACTAGATTTGGTGGTTGCCGGGTGGTGCGCTTGTGCTTTAAATTCTAAGGTAGTCTTTGATAACAGGTGGGGATGTAGGGATATATTAATAGAGTTTTTCATGGTATTGTTTTTTATACCATTTTTGCTCATGACACTTTCTGTTAATCGTTCGCTTTGTGAGAACAGCAAAGTCAGCTGTTCTCTCTAATCGTACGATTGACAGAAAGCGTCTCCACAAACGAAAAACGCTTTATTAATATATCCCTACATCTCCGCCTGTTAATTTAGGTTATTGTAGAATATAAAGCACAAGCGCACCACCCGGCAACCACCAAATCTGACCCGGCGGATACTAAAAATACAAGATCAAATGCTTAATACCCCCGCAAATTGGAATCTACTTCGCCATCAGTTCCGTCATTATGCCCCAGCGAAAGCCAAACTTATCAATAAATACACTTTTCCTTTATAGATTTAACATATTATGACAGATATTCCGTAAATATCATTTTCATCATATCTATGCATAACCTAGCCTTTATCTTTTAATAGTACACACCAACATAGATTTGGCGGAGCCGGAATGATCTTAGGGTATAAATTCTTCTATAATTACATCAACAGGTGGATTTGCAGGTATATATTAATAAAGAGTTTTTACTTTGCGGAGACATATTCTGTCAATTGTACGCTTTGAGAAGACAACTGTCCTTGTTGTCTATCTCAAAGCGTACAATTGACAGAATGTGTCATAGCAAGTAAAAACTCTATTAATATATACCCGCAAAGCCACCTGTTGTCGAACGTCTAAATTAGGATTTATACCCTAAGACCATCCCGACTCCCCCAAATCCAAATCTCAGCCAGTGATTACTTTTATGAAAAGTAGAGTGAGTACAACTAGTATGATGGGGCGTATAATTTTATGACCATTTTTTAGTACTAGGCCGGAACCGATGTAATTACCGGCAACGCTAAAGAGGGCGGCTATGATGCCTAGAGTAAAGACAATCTTACCATTTAGAAGAAATGTTACAAGAGCAGCAATGTTTGAAGCTAGGTTAACTAATTTTGTGTTACCTGAAGCAGTAGTAACGTCCATTTTTGCAAACCCTGTGTAGACAAGAATTAAAAAGGTTCCGGTACCTGGACCATAAAAGCCATCGTAAGCGCCAATGATAAAGGAAGCTAGGCTAACTATTAGGTAAGCATTCTTTCTTGAGATTGGTTTTACATCCGGTTTATCTATAAAGGATTTGCCTCTAAGTACATAAAAAGCTACGACGGGTAAGATAAATAGAAGGATATATTTCATTATATTTTCGTTAACTAAAAGCGATAGATTAGCGCCAATGGCAGAACCAATCAAAGCCATTATAATAGAAGGTACGGCAAGGCCCCAATCCACCAACTTGTTCTTACTGTATCTTGCTGCAGAGACAAGTGTACCGATACATGAAGACAATTTATTAGTACCAATTGCAAAATGTGGAGGGATACCCGATAGAAAGTAAGCGGGGAGAGAAATTAGACCGCCTCCGCCTGCAATAGAGTCGACTAAGCCTGCAAGAAAAACCAAAGGGCAAACGATTAAAAAGGTATGTATTGTGATATCCATATTAACTCCAATCAATATATTTTATATTAGTCATGATTTAGTTTTCAAGTTTAAATTTAACTCGAGGATAAGTATACATAACCATTTGTATTAAGTCAATATTTTGACTATTCGAATATTAAATGAGAATATGGTCTTTTTACGAGGAATGCTGAAAAATCCCTTTCCCAAGACTTGGATATGAGTATAGATACACGGTTAGGGTGTCATAAGTCTTTCATAACTGAAATTATGAATAGCGGTGCATCTATATTCGTTTTGTCGTAGTCCGGCTGACAAGGCTGTTTATGTCCGACTAGAGACTCAGTGAAAAACAGAGCCACTGCGATGTTTTTCATATCTTTGAGGCTCTACAAAGGACATGCCGCAGGAAGGCAAGGTAGACAAAATGAATATAGATGCGCCGCTATTCATTGCACAGCCTAAATTGGGTTGTTGACATCCTAAAAAGGGACTTTTACAGCATTCTTCATGATACAAGTATGTAAATAGGGTTAAGAATTTTTTTGAATCGTTTATTAAGAATATATTTGGGAAATCCTTATACTGAGATAATAAGAAATGAGTTAATGTTAATTTAAAGCCTATTTAAAGAGGCAGAATGGAGTTAAGATGGAATCTATCTGGAAAAAAGATTGTTCATTTTCCCAAAGAGAGAAACTGAATCAAGATATGAAAGCGGATGTTGTTATCGTAGGTGCAGGTATGGCAGGACTATTGACAGCTTCATTACTGCAGCAAAAAGGTGTAGAAGTAATCGTTTTAGAAGGCAATGAAATTGCCAGTGGGCAAACGGAGAATACGACTGCAAAAATTACATTACAACATGATTTGATTTATGATAAGTTAATTAACAAATTTGGTAAAGAAAAGGCTTATCAATATGCCAAAGCCAATCTTGAGGCTATGCAAATGTATAACAAAATGATTGAAGAGCAAAGTATAGACTGCCATTACGAAAAACTACCTGCATATGTTTATACTCGTAAAGACGTTACTAAGATAGAAAAGGAAGTGGATGCTGCTAAGAATCTGGGAATCGATGCTGAATTTACTACGAAAACAACTCTGCCATTTGATGTGAAGGGAGCGGTTAAATTTAATGGACAGGCACAATTTAATCCTTTAGAGTTTCTTAATGTGATTACAAAACCCTTGAAGATATATGAACATACAATGGTAAAGGACATTGATAATCATACGATAATTACAGAGAATGGAAAGGTTTCTGCAAGAGCAATAGTTGTAGCAACTCACTATCCTTTTATCAATATTCCCGGATATTATTTTCTAAGGCTGCATCAGGAGAGATCCTATGTATTGGCTCTTAAAAATGCATCGAAATTGGATGGCATGTATATAGATGAAAGTGATCAGGGGTATTCCTTCCGTAATTATAAAGACCTGCTAATACTTGGAGGAGGAAGTCATCGTACCGGTGAAAATATCAATGGTGGACGTTATGAAAAATTAAGGAAAGCAATGAACGAATATTATCCTGAAAGTAGCGAAGTATGCCATTGGTCCGCACAGGATTGCATGCCGCTGGATGACATACCTTATATTGGATTGTATGCAGCTTCTACGCCAAGCCTATATGTTGCCACAGGTTTTAAAAAATGGGGAATGACTAGTTCCATGGTATCAGCCATGTTATTGAGCGATTTGATTGTTAGTAACAAGTCCCCTTATGAGGAGGTATTTTCACCACAGAGGTTCCAAGTAAATGCATCTATGAAAAATTTATTAAATGAAGGAAAACATGTTGCGACTAGTTTGATTTTAGAAAATTTCAAGATTCCAAGTGCACATTTAGAACAGATAGAAAACGGCTGTGGTGGAACCATTGACTATGAAGGACATAAAATTGGCGTATACAAGAACCTACAGGGTAAAGTCTTTATGGTGTCCACCAAATGTACTCATTTAGGTTGCAAATTAGAATGGAATCAGGATGAATTATCCTGGGATTGTCCTTGCCATGGATCACGGTTTGACTATACAGGAAAATTAATTGATAACCCTGCAATGGAGGATATTGAGAATGAGTAATTTTTATAGTTCTAATCAGAGAAAAACATTTTTTGAAGGCTGGTATTTTAAACATCAAAAGGATGATCAAATCATAGTATTGATTCCTGGAATAAACATTAAAAATGATGGACGAAAATATGCATTTATTCAGATTATTTCTAATGAGAATTCTTATTGCATTCACTACAAAGTGTCAGACTGCATCTTTGCTAAGGACAAACTATTTATCAAAATAGGGGAGAATATTTTCTGTAAAAAAGGTATTAAGGTTAATATTGAGACAAAAGATATCAGCTTAAAGGGAATTCTAAGATATGGGGAATTAACTCCAATTCGATATCCAATTATGGGATTATTTCGAATATTTCCACGTATGGAATGCAATCATGAAATTATTAGTATGAATCATAGAGTGAAAGGAAATTTAATTCAAAATGGGATTACTGTTAACTTTGTGAATGGATTAGGTTATATGGAAAAGGATTGGGGTCGCTCTTTTCCAAAAACTTATTTTTGGTTGCAGTGTAATAGTTTTATAACCGATAAATGCTCTATTGTAGTTTCTATAGCTGAAATTCCTTTTCTAGGATTTGATTTTAAAGGATGCATTTGTGTAATTCATTATAAGGGAATAGAATATCGATTGGCTACCTATTTGGGAGTTAATATTGTTACTTGCAATAAGAAGGAGATATGTTTAAGACAGGGAAGATATTTATTAAATATACAACTAAGCAATAAAATACAAACAATATCCAAAACAGAACAAGCTTACACGAAAAGTGGTGGATTTTCTCATAAACTTTTGGCTCCTAATCGTGGGGAAATGTCAAGAAACATTCAAGAACAACATTATTGTTTTGCAAGATATAAGCTCCATGAAGGTAATCGGTTAGTATTTGATTTAATAAGTGAAGAAGCAAGTCTTGAAATTGTTGAATGAGTAATCGTATCTCTCAATCAGAATGAGATACTCAGTTATTAAATACAACCTATACTTAATAAACTAATACCAAGCAGAAATGTCTGCTTGGTATTTTTTGAATAAAACGTTAATGACTGACGTTACTTCTCACTTACTGTAAAGCTTGATATAAGGAGGAGATTATTATTAAGAAAAAGCAAAATACGATGGTTGAAGTGAAAAAAGAATCTCTGAATATGGACACCGATAAGAGCAGAAATTTTATCGTAAATTATGAAACTGCAATTTTACTGTCCCTACTTGAACAAAAGTTGCTTACACAATTACAATTTAATCTCTGTGTAGAGAAAATTAGCAGCAGAAAGGAAGGAAGGAAAGGAGAAGCATACGATGCAGAAAGTTGCCGCCTATTGCAGGGTGTCCACAGATAAAGAGGACCAGATTAACTCTCTGGAAAGTCAAAAAGATTTTTTCCGTGATTACATAAGTCGTAATTCGTGTTGGGAACTTACCGAAGTGTATGTTGATGAAGGGATTACAGGAACCAGTACAAAAAAACGATACGCATTCAATAAAATGATTTTAGATGCAGAAAATCATGAATTTGATCTTATTATTACGAAGGAGATAAGCCGTTTTGCCAGAAATACATTAGACAGTATATTTTATACTCGTAAACTAAAAGAGCTGGGAATTGGCATTATTTTTATGAATGATAACATTAATACTCTTGATTCAGATGCAGAATTACGTCTCACAATAATGTCATCTATTGCTCAAGAGGAAAGTAGGAAAACTTCTGAACGTGTAAAATGGGGCCAAAAGAGACGTATGGAGCAAGGCATAGTTTTTGGACGTGATATGGTTGGGTATGATGTGAAAAATGGTAAACTCTATATTAATCCAAAGGGTGCAGAAATTATACAAATGATATTTCATAAATTCACCAATGAAGGGAAAGGAACCCACGTAATTGCACGTGAATTACAGGAGGCTGGTATACCCACCGTCAATCATATGAAAAAGTGGTCAAATGTAGTAATACTACGAATACTTAAAAATGAAAAATATACAGGTGATCTGATTCAGAAGAAAACCTATACCCCCAATTATCTAAATCATGAGAAGAAATTCAATTTTGGCGAAGAGGAATTTGTTATTCTTAGAAATCATCATGAACCTATTATTAGCCAAGAGCTATTTGAACGTACAAAAAGTGAATTAGAGCGTCGTTCTCCCACAAAAGAACAAAAAGTAAAGCACAGTAACCGTTACTGTTTTTCCGGTAAAATAAAGTGTGGAAATTGCGGCTGTTCTTATGTTTCAAGGGTTAAAAATCGTAGGGATGGAACTATATATAAGACATGGAAGTGTTATGAAGCCGTCAATCATGGCCTGATACATCAAGATAATTTGGGTAAAAAGGTTGGCTGTAATGGACAACGCATGAAAGAAACAGATTTAAAACTTCTTATGCAGCAGGTAGTAAGAAATTTACAGATTGAGAATCAAGACATACCTGGTAATTTGATCCGGATTATAAAAGACATCGTTAGCATAGAAGACCATAGTGACGGTAGAAACAAACTGCAAAATCAAATAAACCGTTTAACCGATAAAAAACTGGAATTAGTAGAATTGTATCTATCAAAAGAGATTAGTAAATCCGATTATCAACATCTCAATCAAAAATATCTCATAAAATTAGACGATATGGAAAAAGAACTAAAGGAACAAATATCGCAAGAAAATGAACTTAACAGAGAGCAGGAGATTGAACACAAAAAGAAACTTCAGGATACTCAATTACACTTAATAAAGGATATTAGGGCGGCCATCGACGAACTAGTTAGTGGTGAAATATGGGATGATACTTTTTACCGTAACATATTGGATAAAATAGTAGTAATTGACGGTAATCATCTGGAGATATTTCTACATTCATTACCCTGTAAATGGAGTTGCACTTTAAAATAATTATCAACACCCTTAGGGTCGTTTTGATACTGATATAGGTA
>CAUQEW010000068.1:0-7282 GCA_963517115.1 uncultured Lachnospiraceae bacterium
TCCTAGGTAGACAGTTTTATTATTTTAACTGTCTACCTAAAAGGGAGCATATCAAATTTGACGAGAGTAATATTTTATCATCATTATTTACGACATACTATCATATGCGTTCCGTATAACGTTGGAAAAACGTCAGCTTCTACTAAGAGATGAGAGTTCGAGCTGCCAATCAGAAGGGATTTTCAGAACATTAGCTATTTGTACTGGTTCTCAGCTATTCCAGCTCTCTGTAACTTTCGCTAATGTCTTACTTGCTTCATCATCTTGTTTAATTAATTTGATTATATTCACTAAATTTGGAAATGTCAATATAAACCAAAAGAGATACTTTATTTTCAAGCAGATGTATCTTGCTGTAGAAAAAAGAATAATATAATTGCTAAGCCTAAACGTGTGGTATATAATGGAAATTAGATGTTGGGTCAATTAAGTAGTTAGCCTTGGAACAAAAATATTATTAGTGTATTGTTTCCGGACAGACGAAATATCATCTAAAGATATATTCCGAATATGCATCATACTGTTAATAGAATTATAACGATATCTTTTCGTAGAGGAGTAATTATGAGTGAAATTGACTGGAATACAAAACTAGAATATTTAAATGAATCTAGGAAATCATGGTTTAATTTAGATTATATAGAATTTCTGGTAAAAAATGTTTGGCATATTAATAAGCCAATTAAAGTTGCGGATTTTGGCTGTGGTAATGGGTTCTTGGGAAGTGTACTCTTGCCATTGTTACCGGAGGGAAGCAGTTACACTGGTTTTGATAGTGGAACAAAGTTATTAGTAGAAGCAATAAATATATTCTCAAAAACATCATATAAAACGGAATTTATTAATTGTGATTTGATGACAGACATAATATCTGAGCAATATGACTTGGTTGTTTGTCAAGCATTTCTAATGCATATTACAAGACCAGAATATATTTTAGATAAAATGATAAATGCTACGCTAGATGGCGGGTTGGTTATCTGCATTGAGACAAATTGGAATGTGGGAAATGCTGCTATGTATATTGATGGACTTGATATTGATGGCTATTGTAACTTGGGTTTATTATCAAAATTATGGAAGAGAGAAAAATCAGAACAGGGTACTGATAAATGTATAGGGATGAAAATACCGGCAATGATGCAAAAGGCTGGATTGAAAAATACAAATATACGAATGAATGATTGTGTCAGATTTGCGAATCCTTATGCAGATAAAATTGAATATAATAGACAGTTGCAGACATTTTTGGCAGATGGCTGGGGGCGCGAAATAGGGGACGAAGATGATTATGTTCAAGCTCTAAACAAACGTGGAGTCACAGTAGAAGAAGCTCATTTGCAATTCCAATGTGAAAAAGAAATTAATGAATTTGTCAAGAAGGAAAAAGATAATCTAATGGTATTGTCAATACCACCAATGTTCATTTCATATGGAACAAAATAAATAAAATACATATCTTAATGAAACTAAAATAGAACGAAAGCAGGTTAATATGGATATAGCAGTCTTATCTGATATTCATGGTAATTATATTGCATTAGAACGTTGCCTAAAATATGCATTTTCACAAGGTATTAGTAATTTTTTCTTTTTAGGTGATTATATTGGCGAATTAGCATACCCTGAAAGAACGATGCAGATATTATATGATTTGAGTAATGGATATCAATGTTATTTTATCAAGGGCAATAAAGAAGAGTATTGGCTAAAATACCGTGCCGATGGAGAAAAAGGTTGGAAAGACAAAAATTCTACCACTGGAGCACTACTATATGCATACAATTCACTCACCGACAGAGATTTGGCGTTTTTCGCACAGTTGCAACCAGCACAGGAGATAGTTATAGATAATATGCCAGCAATCATTATTTGTCACGGCTCACCTTATAAAGTAAGTGAAAAACTATTGCCAGATAACGTTAGAACTATTGATATCATGAACCGTGTGAATACACCAGTCATACTATGCGGCCATACCCATGTACAGCGGAAGATTGTTCATAATGACAAATGTGTTTTAAATCCTGGATCTATTGGGATGCCTCTTTTTAGTGAAGGTAAGACTCAATTCTTAATATTACATGGAAATGATGGTATGTGGTCTGAGGAATTTATCAGTTTGGAGTATAATGCTAATAGAGTAATAAATGATATGCATGAAGTTAAGCTCGATGAACATGCACCTTACTGGAGTCTGATTACTGAGCATACCCTGCGTGAAGGACATACGTCTCATGGTGAAATTCTAACAAGAGCCATGAACTTATGCAAAGATGAAAATGGTGAATGCGTATGGCCTGATATCCCTGAAAAGTATTGGGAACAGGCCGTAGATGAAATTATAGGATTACAAAAACGTTAAAGTATTTATTCTTTCTGCATATTGATATACGCTTGAGTTCATGCAAATATACTTACTTTTAAGTGTTGAAGTATATAAATGGGAATTACAAAGAGAAGGGGCTTACAAATAAATGAAAAACCAGTTGGAATTGGTTGCAAAATCTTATGATAATTCTATCGAGTTTGGGAAGAGGGGTATTGATTTATACAAAGATTTACCAGAGCATATTATAAATGATCCTGATTATCCAATATTTCTGAAAGCTAGGATGGAAGGTTTGGATTCAGATAGTGGACGTAAAGAAATTAGAGATTATTTATCGCCCAATACAAATACGAAATTTATTGATCTTGGGTGTTGTCTGAACTTGATGTTTCGGGGGTATGATGAATGGCCCTCAACCTATCATGGAGTTGATATAAGCATCAAAACTATTCAGCTACTTAATGAGTTTGCTGCACGGAAGAAATTACCTATTGGCTTATTATATTGTGGAAGTATTCATAAAACGCCCTTTTATGCTAACCATTTTGACATTGGAGCATGTATTGGAGTGCTTGAGTACTTTGAAAGAGAATTTGTTGCAAAAGCAATCATTGAAGTGCATCGAATAATAAAACCTTACGGAAAATTCGTTCTTGATATTCCTAACATTGAAAGTCCAATGCGTCGACTTATGATGCTAATAGAGGAGCATATGGGGAGACCGGATAAATTTGATTTGCTGTCTCAAGAATTTGAGGATATGCTGCAAAATTATTTTGAAATAGAAAAAATAGAAAAACTTGATGCTGTGGCTATGATTCAATATTTCTTGAGGTGTAAAAAGTGATGGACTCATACCATTTGTTGGCGCAGAAAATAAGAATAACGAGAACCTTGTAAATTTCGATTTAATTATATAATAAGTTAAGAGAACTGAAACAAATTCCTATTTTATGACGGATTTATAGGCATTTATATTTGAGTTGCGGATTATTTTATATAAAGGAAGGGGTTATAATGAAAAGATTGATTACAGAGGCTATGCGAAAACAGTTTGACTCCACATTGCACATGGCGCGTGTTCTTGTAAGAGTTTGCCCAAAGAAAATCTGGGCTGCTTCTTATAACGAGGTACCCTTTTGGCAGCAAGTCTATCATTATGTTTATTTTATTGATTTCTGGATGCGCGAAAGGTATGATAGCAGTGAGTGGCGTACAATGATTTTTGATGATGCCTATAGCACTGACTTGTATGCAGACAGCTATGAAGGATTGTTTATTTCACAAGACAAAATGCTAGAGTATCTTGATGCAATTCAAACGAAAACTACTTGCATCTTTGATAATCTGAATGATGAAAAATTAAGTACTTCGGTTTTTATCAACGATCCACAGTATACTTATACGGATGTGATTCTTGGGCAAATAAGGCATATCATGTATAACATTGGCTACCTTAATGGCATTTTGCGAGAGTTGGGGCTGCCGGAATCAGATTGGTATGCTTATAATGAGCCGGAAGGTTCTTAACCATATTCGTACAGTATGAGCAAACTGAGAAGTTAATGTGGCTTCTCATTATGTTTAAGAAGGTTATGGAAATATAAAGAATAAAGTAGACAAATTAGAATTTGTGAGGAATACAAATGAGCAGACTGAATTATTTTGCAAGTGATACTGTTTTAGTAGAACAGTCAAACCCATACGTTAGGCTACTATCTGTGAATCAGGCTTTGGAACTGGGGATAGAAGTCCAGTTAGACTTGTTTGACGATGATTTTGATAAAGATGAGCCGGATGTAATTATGTTTTGTGCTGATGAGACCAAATTTGAGTATCCTAACATCTATTCTATAAACAAAGAGGAGTACTACGACGACATTGGAACATCAAAGCAATTTTGCACTGAGCTGCAATGGAATTACTCAGATTATACTGTTGATGTAGTACTCAAATATATTCAAAATCATATGAAAATAGCATCAGAACTTGAATTGTGGAGTGTTTGGCTGGGTGGCGAAGAGTTACCAACAAACATGAAGAAAACGCAATGCAAATTAAGTGATCTGACTGTTGAGCGATTGAAAAAGTTTTATATCAGTGAATTAGATTATCACTGTTTAGTAGTCGTAAAGTAAATTCCAATCTGTTGGGCAACTTAGACTTCCCATTAAGTTTATTTACATAACATTTAGTAAAATAGGAATTTATGGAGATTGATGTATGAGAAAAAAACATGTTATTGTATTGCCTTATGATAAGAGTTGGAAATTGAACTTTGAAAGAATCATGGAAGAATTATTGAAAACGCTTGGAGATACAGTATTAGGAATAGAACACATAGGAAGTACTTCGGTAGAAGGTCTTTCGGCAAAACCAATTATTGATATTGATATAGTTATCAAAAACTACTCTGTGTTTGAAATAGTGAAAGAAAAATTGGAGTTAATCGGTTATATTCACGAGGGTGATTTAGGAATAAAAGATAGAGAGGCTTTTAAATATTTTGATAAAGAACATTTGCAACAACATCATCTCTATGTATGTCCACAGAATTCCGATGGATACATAAGGCATATTACATTTAGAAACTATCTGAGGAGTAATCAAGACGCAGTCAAAGAGTATAGTCAGGTCAAAGAGGAAGCAGCAAGGTTGTTTCCAGAAGATATTGATAAATATATAGAATACAAATCGCCTTGTATTGAAACTTTATATAGGATATGCGGATTATAGCTAAAAAGAAATTTGATGAGGCGTTTAGTATGTGTGGAACAAAAACCGACTATTAAATTATAAAATTAGGAGTATTATATGGAATACGATATAAGAAAAATGAAATCTTTTGAATATCCGCTTCTCAATGATTTTTTGTATGAAGCCATATTTCAACGTGATGAAGTGAATTTATTACCGAAATCAATAATTGAAAAACCAGAACTAAAAGTATATATACAAAACTTTGGAAATGAAAAGGACGATTATTGTTTTTGTGCAGAAGTTCAGGGAAAAATTATTGGTGCAGTGTGGGTTAGAAATATTAGTGGCTATGGTAGTATTGATGATGCTACACCAGAGTTCGCAATTTCGCTTTATAAGAAATTCAGAGGTAATGGAATTGGAACAGAAATGATGAAAAAGATGGTAGCACATCTTAAACAAATGGGATATTCTAAAACTTCATTAGCTGTGCAAAAAGATAATTATGCTGTTAAAATGTACTTGAATGTTGGTTTTCGAATTGTTGATGAAAACGAGGAAGAATATATAATGATACATGATTTGACCTGTAAGTAAGATTATAAGATAATTAAGAAGTCATGTGAACTTCCCATAATGTTTATGATTTAATGATTGTGTGGTTTAGATTGAATATATCTGATTATTAGAAATACATATTTTAGTAATTTAAATCTAAATAGGAGAGTAATGAACTGCCTATTATATTTATGAAGTAATAAATTGTGTAAATTAACAGACAAATCAGAATTTGCCGAGTAGTTTTGAACTTCAGAGTATTTATATTTTTTTTGTTTTCTTCTTGACTCTTCCTTTGGGGAATCAGTTATACTTTGTGCATACCAATAATTTTGAAAGTGTAGAAACGGACAGGGGGAAAGAAATTATGGAAAATATGATTAAAATCCAAGAGATAACCTTTAAATATGACATAACAGCTCGGACGCTTCGTTATTACGAAGATATGGGACTGATACACAGTGTGAGGAGTGACGATTACGCGTATCGGCTGTATGACGAAACCACCATAAAAAGGCTTGAACAAATATTGATATTAAGAAAGCTTAACATCAGCATAAAAGACATTCAGCGTATTTTCAACGCATCAGGCTCGGATGTAGTTTTAGAAGTTCTCGGTAAAAAAGTGCAAAATATTGATGATGAAGTTGCGCTTTTAAATGAGTTAAAAGAAATCGTATTAGAATTTATCCGTGAAATTGAACGAATAGATTTCAATGATTCATCCGATATTAAGCTGCTGTTTGACAAGGCTAAAGAGGTTGAAGATCATCTAACAAAGGTTGATTATATCGGCAAACCATCTAATATTGGCCGTTTAGTTGAAGTGACCAAAAAGCTCGAAAAAAAGCCGGATATAAGAGTCGTTGAATTGCCTGCGTGCAAAATGGTGACTTCTGGTGTGAAACAGGGCAACAATCATTATAAATTTGATAAAATGTGGGGAAAGCTTGATGTAAAGAGAAAAGACCGTTTTTTCCCAAGAGACTTTATGTGGTGGGATAAGGGAAATAACGGTCCTGTTTGGTGGTATGCTGTTGAGAATTGGGTTACGGAGGCGGATACGAGTGGCTTCAAATTTGTGGATTTTGAGGGTGGTATGTATGCGACTGCAATTGTGCCTGACTTTGATTACAACGAGGCTTTGCGGGCATATAATGGCATTAAGGATTGGATTTCAAAACATGACAACTTTGCGCTAGACGAACGACCAGGACACGAAACTATGTGGCATGTCACCGGTCCTGATATTACAAATCTTTTAGGTTATAAACAGGTTGAGTATTTCTTTCCGATTTGTGTAAAGGAAAATTGTACAAAACAAATATAATACAAAACAACAAATTCCAATCTGTAGAGGAAATTGATTAGTAAGTAAAGAAAGTGATAAATAGGACTAATAGGAGGCTCAGGGACATGAAGATGCTAGATGTATTTAAAGTAATAGGCATGAATTGTGCAACAGCACCTTATCGTATATGTGCAACTTATATCATGTAATTGTCTGTGATAATTGATATACTGGAGAAAGGAGTGAAGCAAATGTCCATACAAACAATAGAAACAATGGCAAAGTGGGTAGAAAATAACATATCGGAAAATCCAAGCCTGCAAGATATGTCATCATATGTTGGTTATTCACCGTATTACTGCTCTACAAAGTTTCGGGAGCACATGGGTATGACATATAAA
>CAUQEW010000069.1:0-6990 GCA_963517115.1 uncultured Lachnospiraceae bacterium
CACCAAATTCTAATTTTATATAGTATGATATAGTCCGATAAAGCCTTGATATATAGCATATCAAGGCTTTTTTGTTGTTCTAACAAGTCCGATAGAAACCAACCAAATCCACAAATTCTAGTAACACTAATAGTAACACCATGCTATGATAGGATTATATAGTGTTACTAAATTAATTATAACTTTATGATTTATAAAATAAATTTATAAAGTTTTTAGTGTTACTTCATTTTGGAGGTATCTAATGGCAAGAAGAACAACTCCCTTAACAGATACGGAGATAAAAAAAGCTAAGCCAAAAGAAAAAGAGTATAGCTTATGTGATGGTTATGGGCTTTTATTAAGAATTAAGCCTAACGGCTCTAAATTATGGCTATTTAATTATATACGACCTATTCTTGGTACAAGGACTAATTTAGGGCTAGGTACATATCCGATAGTTAGCTTAGCTGAAGCTAGAATGTTAAGAGATGATTGTCGTAAATTATTAGCTCAACAAATTGATCCTAAAAAACATAGAGAAGAACTAGAAAGAAAGCAGCTTATGGATACTCAAAGTTCCTTTGAGAAAGTTGCAGAACTTTGGAAAGAGAAAAAAAGTTCAGAAGTTGAAGAGAAAACGATCAATAAATATTGGCGAAACTTAGAGCTTCATCTTTTTCCTTTGATAGGTCGATATTCTATTAAAGAAATTAAGCCTTCTTTAGTAGTCCAAATGTTAAAGAAAGTGGAGGAAAATGGATCTCCAGATATGGTTCATAGACTATGCGGTCATCTAAATGAAATCTTAAATTTTGCGGTTAATAGTGGGTTAATTGAAAGTAATACTTGCCTAAAAATTAGCTCTACATTCAAGTCTGTTCGTCAAAGAAATAACCCTAGAATAAGTATTGAAGAAATTCCTACCCTTATAAAATCAATACATAGTGCTAAGATTGAAAAGAAAACTCAATTATTAATCTTATTTCAATTATTAACAATGGTTAGACCTAATGAAGCAAGTAATGCTTCATGGAGTGAATTTGATTTTGATAAAAAAGAATGGACTATTCCTGCTGAAAGAATGAAAGTGAGGTTTCCACATACAGTACCATTATCATCTCAAGTAATGGCTTTGATAGAACAGCTAAGACCAATGACGGGTCATAATAAATATTTGTTTACTCATAGAAGTGATTTAAAGAAAACAATGAGTTCATCTACTGTTAATATGGCACTAAAAAGGATGGGTTACAAAGATAAACAGACTGCACACGGATTAAGGGGATTGGCTAGAACTTTTTTAGCAGAACAAGGCGTTCAACATGAGCATGCTGAAGCTTGTCTAGCACATAAAACAGGAAGTCAAGTTAGCCTAGCTTATAATCATGCTAATTATTTGGAGAAAAGAAGGGATATTATGCAAATGTGGGGAGATTATATTGAGAAATGTTCTGCATCTTAAATTTTGGGGCTGAAAAACGTCTTGCTCTTTTCATTGTAAAATCCTCTTGTTGAGGATAGTTTTCCACCTATTGAGGACAGTGGGATTAGTGTACCACTACACTTCCACCTCCTAATGGGTATAAGAAAAGCCCTGAAGGTTTCCCTCCAAGGCTTATATTATATTTCTTGCTGATTATATAGTACCACAGACTATAGATGGACATTCTAGGACATATATCTGATCTAGCATTTTGTAAATTAACACTACTTGATTGTTGTTAGCAGTTTTAACTCATATTCAACGATTAAATTTATTTTCCATAGAATTGGCAAACTTTACCAAGGCTAACATAACAGGAACCTCAACCAGAACACCTACTACAGTTGTTAGCGTAGCTCCTGATACTAACCCAAATAGAGATATAGAAACTGCAACAGACAGCTCAAAAAAGTTAGATGCACCAATCATGCCACATGGTGCTGCAATTGAATATGGTAGCTTTGCTAAATATGCCATGAAAAATGTTATTGCAAATATAAACAAAGTTTGAATTATCAAAGGAATTGCAATAAGGATAATATTTAGTGGCTGATCCAATATCTTCTGTCCTTGAAATGAAAATATTATAATCAACGTTAACAATAATCCCATCATAGTGTATTTATCAAATGCAGGAATAAACGTTTTATTTAGGTAGCCTTCCCCTTTATTTTTAATGATTATACTTCTAGTTACCATGCTTAAAATAAGAGGAACAACAATAAATAATACAATGGACAATAAAAGTGTTCCCCATGGAATATTTATATCTCCAACCTTTAATAAGAAGCTTACAATTGGTATATATGCAATCAAAATAATTAAGTCGTTACTCGCTACCTGTACTAAGGTATAACCACTATCACCTCTTGTTAACTTGCTCCATACAAATACCATTGCGGTACATGGTGCAGCTCCGAGTAAAACCGCCCCAGCTAAATATTCTGATGCCAATTCCTTATTAATAAATCCTTTATAAATAATAAAGAAAAATAAGGAAGCGATTAAATACATGGTGAGTGGCTTAATGATCCAATTTATAAACCATGTAATAAATAGACCTTTAGGATTTTTTCCTATGTCTTTTATACTCTTAAAATCAATTTTCAACATCATTGGATAAATCATTATCCAAAGTAAAATTGTTGTTGGTATAGACACGTTGTAGAACTCAAATTTTCCTAACCAATCTGGAATAGCAGGAAAATATTTCCCAATAAATATGCCTATTACCATACAAATTAACACCCAAAAAGTCAGGTTTTTCTCAAAAAAACCAATTCCATTTATTTTCTTCATTCCTAAATATCCTCAACTTTCTCAATTAATTTATGAACCTTACTTTCAATCTCCTTAATGGTTTTTATAAACTCTTCATCATTTTTTCTTTCTATATCTGATAAAGTTTATCACTACAAAGGTCTTCTTTTGTCCATTCAATGATGGCTAGTTTTCCTGAAGTATGATCTAATATCTTGTTAATCCACTTAACTTCTTCATTTGCTTTAGCAGATAACATCTTGTTACTAGGATTTGCTTTATACAAGGATGAATTAACAATCCACCAATTTGTATGAATTGATGCCCTTGTTAGATCTTCTTCTAATCGATATGCCTCATAAAATGGGGTAGCCTCCGCCAAGCTAACGATTAATACTTCTGTTTCCTCTCCCCTTAATCTAGGTAACAAGTTTTTTACAGATTCAGGTACCTGTCCTTGTGTTCTTTGAACTTCTTGATGATAACTTAAAGTTGAGTCTAATAATAACAAGGTATGACCCGTAGGAGCAGTATCAATCACCACTATTTCATCGTCTGCTTTTTCCACGAGCTCTGCAAAAGCTCTAAATACAGCTATTTCCTGTGTACATGGTGATCTTAAATCTTCCTCAATGTAAGCTACATCATCCTCACTCATTGTTTTTCTTGCATTTCCAAGTACTTCATCTTGATATTTTTTTAATTCTTCTTTTTCATCAATATGACTCATAGATATTCCACTTGAACTATCTATCATAAATTTAATATGGTCAGCGGGATCTGTTGTAGCCAGGTGTACCTTTTTACCAAGTTTGCTTAGTTTGAGGGCAACAGAAGATGCAATAGTAGTCTTTCCTACACCGCCCTTGCCCATAGTAAAGATTACTTTTCTATTATTTTTTACAAGATCACTAACAACATCATCTAAATTAAAGAGTTTGCCTTTTACTTCCACTTTTTGTTCATTTATTTGATCTTTTTTAAGGAGATTTCTTATAGAGTCAATTCCAGTAATGTTGTATGATCTCAAGGCAATTGTATAGGTATCAAACTCAGTTAACATCTCTGGCATATTTTCAAGGGCTAACTTTTGTTTGTTAAATATACTTTCAGATAAGTCATCATCATAATGTTCTAAGACACCATTAATCACTAATATTTGATTTTTTATTCCAATCTCAGATAGCTCCTTTGATGCTCTGGCTACCTCATTAAGTGGTGTTTTATCAGGCCTTGTAACTAATACTAGGGTTGTTAAACTCTTATCTGATAAATTTTCAACTGCCTTTTTATAGGTTTCTTTTTTAGAATCTAATCCTGATAACTGTCCTAAACAGGATGCTCCATGCGTACTTTCACTGATAAAATCAGTCCAAGCAGAAGGAAGCTGCAACATTCTAAGAGTATGACCTGTAGGTGCTGTATCAAATATAATATGGTTATAGTCCGTATTGAGCTTAGAATTTGTAATGAAATTAGAAAACTCATTAAAGGCAGCAATCTCTACTGTACAAGATCCAGATAGCTGTTCTTCCATATTCTCAATAACAGAATCAGGCAATTTGCCTCTAAAAGGTCCAACTACACTTTCTTTATAGTTATGTGCCGCTTCTAATGGATCTAGATTGATTACTTCTAAATTATCTACTCCTTTAATTGGCTTTGCTTTACCGTCTAATTCTGTTTCAAAAACATCTTGAAGATTTGAAGCAGGGTCTGTACTAATAAGTAGTACTTTCTTTCCTTCATCTGCTAAAGCCACTGCTGTTGCACAAGCTGTAGATGTTTTACCAACCCCTCCCTTGCCTGTGAAAAATAGATATTTAGTTAATTTAATATCTGCAAGATTAAATTCCTTCATAATAAATTCCCCCTTAGCAACAAGAGCTATTATTTCCACAGCACCCTTGATTTGGTTCTTCATCTTCACTACAGCAAGAATCATTACCTGAAGAACAACAGCCATTTTGGTGACTACTTTCAAGATAATCTTTAGAGATTTGTAAAAGTTCCATTATTTCTTCATTCTTTGGATATCTGCCTTCTATGACTATATCGTCATCCACAAGGATTAATGGCAGCCTATCGATTCCATTTTTATCCAAAACATCTTTTACCTTGTTATTATTGACAAATGCCATTGGCTCACTTGATAAATTGTATCTTTCAATAGTGATACCATTTTTCTTCAAGTTGTTAATTACTGTTGAAATACGTACGAGTTCAGGATCGACATTAACTCCGCAAACACCTGTATCACAACACATAGCTGGTTCATAAATTGACATTCTTTTCATTTTTTACCCCTTTTCTTCAATTTTTTGAATTAAACATTATTAATACATCAATTTTTTTTGATGTGATAAGTATTTTTTTAGTTACCCTTAAGGGTAACTAATTTCTTGCTGTAGATGATAAAAACATCTGTATTATTTTTTGTCTTCCTTGTTCAGATATCGTGTAGTAAACCCACTTGCCTTCTTCTCTTGCTGTAACAATTCCTGACTCTATCAATATTTTCATATGGTATGACAAGCCTGATTGTGTTAAATCTAGTTTTTCTAGTAAAACACAGGCACATTTTTCCCCATTTTTTAATAAATCTAATATCTCTAGGCGAATCGCCACTGAAAAGGCTTTAAATATCTTTGCAGTTTTTACTAAATCTCTGTTCATAAAAGCTCTCACATCAAATTATTTTGATTCGTTATTTGTATCACTAATTGTTCTTCTTGACAAGTCTTATTTCGTTAGATATCAAAAATGCTTCTGGATAATCTTGTCATCTAATATTATTGTAATTAATGTTAGTTTCTTTTATATACATACTTGTGTCATGGAACATATAAGTTTATAGAATGACGTTACAAGCATCATCTATCCTTTTTATCAGACATCTAAAATCCTCAAGAACTATTTGTAATACTAATCGGATTTTCTGGAACTTTCATCGTTTTAAGTACCTTTTTATGCGACCTCCTTACCGTTCTTGCATCAGCAAATAGAACTTCTCCGATATACTCCCAAGTATAGTTATGAAGTGTGTACTCAACTAATTCAACTGTCCCCGATAGATTATTTATTTGGGTTAAACCATAGTCTTGCACCGTTTTGCAAAATACCTTGCTACCATAAATGCTGCCTTGGTCTGAATGGAAAATCATTTTCGCCGTCTTTTTGACATTCAGCATTGCGTGATGCAAAGCATCTACAACCAAGTCGCTGTCATGATGATGGCTCAGCTTCCAACCCACCACTTGGCGGTTGCAGAGATTAATCACCACCGCTAAATAGCACTAAATCCCATTGACTTTAAGATAGGTCGTATCGTCACAAAGCACCATCGTTTTATCAGCATTAGGTGTAAACTCACGGTTCAAATGATTGGCAAAAATATGTCCATTCTCTTTATTTCGATTTTGCCATTTATCGGGGATAATCGTCCAATAATTCAGAAAGAATAGAATGCTCTTGAGTGATTTGTTGCCAGTTTCCTTGGGCGTCAATTAAATAAGCACGGCTATCGCCTACGCTGAGAATGTTGGCTTTACGGGTTGTTTGATCAATCTCAGCCGCCACAAAAGTGGTTGCTGAGCCAAAATAATCCTCGGCTAATTCTTCAGATAAACTGGATTGTAAATCGTAGATCGTTTGACGGTTTATACTTTCCATTTGGCTTAATACTTGCATAGCCAACTTGCTCGCTTTTTCAGATCGATTGCTATTGGAAATACCATCTGCCACGCCCACAATAAAGACAATGTGGTTTTTCACTGGTTAAACATAAGTTTTCATCATCCACGACAGGTTGAAAACTTGATGCAGACCAACTTAATCCTCAATGATTATTTACACACTGAAGAGGCTCCAAAGTACAGTGTACTTTTTCCTCACAATAACAGGCATTAATGTCTCTGTTCTGGTATTTTCTACCACCACCGTAAATACGTTTCCTTGTCGCTTTAACAAACCGAATACAGCAACTTTTCCTGCTGTGCCTCGACCTCATTTTTCTTTACGATGACCGCTAAAATAGCTTTCATCAAGCTCAATTTGACCATCAAAAATCTCATCGGCTTCAAGGGCTAAATGATAGCTAATGACTTCACGAATTTTTCGGTAAAACAAAATCGCTGAATTGGCTTGGATACCGAGTAAATCAGCCGCTACTCGGGCTGTTACTTCTAATACAAAAAATTCAAGGAGCTTGTTTTGTATAGATTTCTTTAATTTACAATGAGTTATCTTCATTTTTATAGACTAGC
>CAUQEW010000070.1:0-6266 GCA_963517115.1 uncultured Lachnospiraceae bacterium
ACCGCAATTCATAATTTAAGTTACGAAGGGCTTATACACCCGAACCATGTACCGCAATTCATAATTTAAGTTACGAAGGGCTTATACACCCGAACCATGTACCGCTATTCATAATTTCAGTTATGAGGGACTTATGACACTCCAACCATGCATCGCTATTCATAATTTAAGTTACGAAGGCTTATGACACCCGAACCATTATTATAAAATTAAGGAGAAGTAATACATATGAATAGATACAACTATATTGATGAACAGGGAACCTTTCGGCTTAATAACCCGGAACTTACAAGTTATCTTTATTTTCCAATTGCCAATGAAAGCGGAGTGATGAGCAGTGTTACGCCAACTTTTGGTGGGGATTGCAAGATGGGACAGAATACATTTCTACTTGCACCTGTTAGTAGTGAAGACTTACACAACAACAAATCCTCTAGAAACTTCTGGTGCCATATAAAAGGACGAGGAAGTTGGTCAGCCACAGGAAGATCTGCAAAACAACAGGCTGAATTATTTACAGAGTTTAAGGAAGAGACTGCCTTAGAAGCAGGAATCATGTGGCAGAAGGTTACGAGGATTTCAAAGCAATATGGGATTGTTTCTGAGATAACTTCTTTTGTTCCACACACAGATGAATTGGTAGAATTAATGATTGTGACAATTAAAAATATAGGTAGAGAGCCAATGGAAGTATTACCTACAGCAGCAATTCCTATCTATGGAAGGTCTGCAGATAATATTAGAGATCATAGACACGTTACATCCTTACTTCACCGGATTGAGACAACGAAAAATGGTGTGGTTTTAGACCCAACCTTAACCTTTGATGAAAGAGGGCACCAAAAGAATGCAGTTGTTTATGGTGTATTTGGTGGAACCAGCGAAGGAGAATCACCAAATGGATTCTATCCTTGCGTGGAAGATTTTATCGGTGAGGGAGGTTCCTTTGAGAATCCCAAAGCGATTCATGATAAAACAAGTAATCCGGTAAAAGCGGGAACTTGCCTGAATGGTTATGAAGCTTTGGGTGGCATTCAATTCCAGACTGTTACTTTATCACCATTAGAAGAGAAGACATACATAATAGTAATGGGTTTTGGCTCATCGAAAGAAAGCTTAGAAGCTTCGGCAGTCAAATTTCTTTCAGAAAAAGCTTATAAAGATTCTTTTGAAGCTACGAAATTATATTGGAAAGAAAAAATAAATATATCTTATACATCAGGTTCTAAAGATTTTGATGCTTGGATGTTATGGGTTAATTTTCAACCAATACTTCGAAGAATCTATGGCTGCTCTTTCTTACCTCATCATGATTATGGAAAAGGCGGAAGAGGCTGGAGAGATTTATGGCAGGATTGTCTTGCACTACTCCTTATGAATCCTGAGGGTGTTAGAGAGATGTTATTTGATAATTTCAGTGGTGTTCGTATGGATGGAACCAATGCTACCATTATTGGAACAAAGCAGGGTGAATTTATTGCTGACCGGAATAATATAACACGAGTGTGGATGGATCATGGCGCTTGGCCATTTCTTACCACAAACCTTTATATTATGCAAAGTGGAGATGTGAGTCTCTTATTAAAGGAAAACTCATATTTTAAAGACCCACAAGCAGTTAGAGGAGAAGAAAAAGATACATTATGGAAACCGGAAGATGGCAATCGTCTGAAGACAGTTAATGGAGAAGAGTATAAAGGTAGTATATTAGAACATATGCTATTACAACACCTTACCGCATTTTATGATGTGGGAGAACATAATCATATTAGACTCCGTGGAGCAGATTGGAATGATGCCTTAGATATGGCAAAGGATCGTGGTGAAAGTGTTGCTTTTACTGCTATCTATGGTAGCAATCTAGAACAAATGGCTGAACTAATTTTAACCTTAGATCGGATGGGAATAAAGAAAGTCTCTTTTGCCAAGGAGATGGGAATACTTCTGACAGAAGATAATAATTTATATGAGGATATCAAGCAAAAGCAGGAATTATTAAATAAATATTGTAATACTTGCAGACACAACATAAGTGGCGAGCGAATAGAAATATCCTGTGAGAAACTAGCTCAGAACCTGAAGAATAAAGCAGATTGGGTGAGAAATCACATTAGAGAGACAGAATGGATTACCAATGGAGAGGGACATTCTTGGTATAATGGATATTATGACAATAACGGAAGACGAGTAGAAGGTGATAATGAACTGGGTACTCGAATGATGCTAACTAGTCAGGTGTTTGCCATAATGTCAAATACTGCATCAGAAGATCAAGTGAAGCAAATTGTATCTTCGGCAGATGCTTACCTTTATGATTCATCCGTGGGTGGTTATAAGTTAAATACTAATTTTAATGAGATAAAAACAGATCTTGGTAGAATGTTTGGATTTGCTTATGGTCATAAGGAAAATGGTGCTGTATTCTCTCATATGGCTATTATGTATGGCAACGCCCTATATCAGCGAGGTTTTGTAAAAGAAGGATATAAGGTTATTAATAGTCTTTATAGTCATTGCAGTGATTTTGAAAAAAGCAAAATATATCCAGGTATCCCGGAATATTTAGGGGATAATGGCAGAGGGTTATATCATTATTTAACCGGATCGGCCAGCTGGTTATTACTTACTGTTTTAACAGAAATGTTTGGAGTAAAGGGTAGTTATGGTGATCTTCGTTTAGAACCTAAATTAACTTTAGAGCAGTTTGACATCAATCATCAGGCTTCAGCTGAATTAGTTTTTGCTAACAGAAAACTCAGAATACAATATTGTAATAAAGCTTCTATGGAATATGGAGCATATAAAATCACCAGTATCACGATTGATGGTAAATTATATGAGCTGAAATCGGGTATTGAAATTATTAAGAGAAGTGATATCATAGCATTGGATGCAGAATCTAAGCATATTATTTCAGTAGAATTAGGATAAAAGTAGTATAGAGTGGAGAAATGAGCGTATGGAATTGTATGATATTCCAATCCGGTTGGGATTGGCAATTTTAATTGGTTATGTGGTGGGATTAGAAAGAGAAAAACATCACCGTCCTGCAGGTATTAAAACCCATATTATGGTTTGCATGGGAGCGGCTGTTGTTTCCATGATACAGATTCAGATGATCCAAGATGCAGTATTGATGATACAAATGAATTCGGATGTGTCAGATGTTATTAAAACCGATGTTGGACGTATGGGAGCCGCTGTTATTAGTGGAATAGGTTTTCTGGGTGCAGGAACAATTTTACAAAAAAAAGATGCCATCAAAGGATTAACCACAGCAGCTACACTTTGGTTTGTTGCTTGTGTCGGTCTGGCAATAGGCATGGGTTACTATGCAATTTCAGTTTTTAGTTTTATTGGTGCTATGCTTACTTTAGTTGTACTTAGAATGGTACAGAAGATAGTTGCAAAACGAAATACTATAGTGTTGGAAATTGTATTTTCAAATAAAAAAAGGGGCATGAACAATGTAGAGGGAATCTTTGAGAAGCACGGCATTTATATACGTAATATTGAATTTATTGATGAACCCGATGGAGTTGTTCTTAAAGATAATAGCTTTAGAATATTATATACAGCAGCTATTCCTAAAAAAACCGAACTGGCAGCAGTAATTCGGGAGATTGCCTGCGAAGATGAAATTACAAAAATTAGTGAAGTTACAGAGTAAAGGGGGATCTTATTATGAATAAAGAATACATTGATATTACAACCTATGAAGGTGAAGGCTACAAACCTATGATTGATTATGAAAGTTGGCGCGTGGCAATTTTAAAATATTGTGAGGAACTTGAAGTACAGAATCTTAAGACCATGCAAAAACACGATGAAACAGACGAAGTATTTGTTCTGCTAGAAGGCAACTGTACATTATTCGTTGGGGGAAAAGGTGATGCCATCCATGAAGTTGATGGCATCGCCATGGAACCGTTACAGCTTTATAATGTAAAACGTGGTGTTTGGCATACCCACACCTTGGATAAATTGGGAAGAGTATTAATTGTGGAAAACAAGGATACTTCGGATGTAAATTCACCAAAAGTAAATTTAAGTATGGAACAGATAGAACAACTGAGAAAGGTATTTGAATTAAGATAGCATAGTTACCGCAGCGCAGAGAAAGTATAAATTTTATGAAAAGGTAATTTGTAATAATAAAATATAATGCTAAAACAAAAGTGCCAAAGAAAAAATTCTTTGGCACTTTTGCTTCTTATTTATTTACAATGTTTATTGTATTTCCGTTGAGGAAAGCCTTTAAATTATCTACTGCTATATCCATAAGTCGTTGACGGCTTTCTTTTGGAGCCCAGGCAATATGTGGCGTTATCAAACAGTTTTCGCAGGTAAGTAGTAAATTATCTGAGCGAATCGGTTCTGTGGAAACTACATCCAAACCAGCTCCAAGTATTTTGCCACTGTCTAGGGCTGCTTTTAGATCTTCTTCTATAATAAGAGGACCTCTTGAGGTATTGATAAGAATAACACCATCTTTCATCTTCTTGATGGAATTTCTGTTGATAATTCCTTCTGTAGAAGGAAAAAGTGGGCAATGCAAGGATATAACATCCGAAGACTTAAGTAGTTCGTCCAGTGAAACTATGGATACATCCGGAATCGTGTTTGCCTGCATGGTGTCATATGCAACTACTTTCATACCAAATGCAAGTGCAATTCGAGCAGTTGCCTGACCAATACGTCCAAATCCGATAATACCTAAGGTTTTTCCTACTAATTCGATTAATGGGCGATTCCAGAAACTGAAATCCGGACAATTACTCCAATCCCCTTGCTTCACTGCATCATTATGAAGTCCTACATGATGGCAGATTTCTAATAATAGTGCAAAAACATATTGAGCTACTGCAGTGGTTCCATAAGTCGGAATATTTGTAACGGCGATACCCTTACTTTTGGCACTTAACGTATCTACTACATTATAACCGGTGGCAAGCACACCAACATACTTTATATTAGGGCAAGCCTGAAAAGTTTCAGCAGACAATGGTGTCTTATTGGTAATTACAATTTGGGCATCACCAATTCTTTTAATAATTTCACTGGAAGCGGTACGGTCATAAACGGTTAAATCCCCTAATGATTCCATTCCATCCCAAGACAAATCACCTGGATTTTCTGTATATCCATCTAATATTACTATTTTCATATATTACCTCCATTATCTAATCTTCTAATAGTGCCCATGCTCGATTCAGAACTCGTTTCGCATTGGCAAGTACAATATCGGAATCTTCATCCTTCCAAGGTTTTACTTCAAATGATAATACGTAAGGGTCTTTTGCATTGAAGAATCCTTCTTCCTTTAGCACTTGTAAGAATTCCAATACTTCATTTGTATTATTGCTTCCATTTGGGAAACCGAACCTTTGATGTTCGTCACCATATCCTTCGTCATCATTATTACTGATTACTGTATTACCGATATGCAAATGGGTTATGAATGGTCGTAAGGTGCGTACTACAAATTGGCTGGATTCATGGCACATAGGAATATGGGATAAATCAATTAAAAGTCCGAAATTATTATATTTCGTGCGAATGTCACCTGCAAATTGTGCTGCCAAGACAGCAGGTCCAATTAAGGAAGATTTAGCAATATCATAATCAAACACTTCTAATTCTACAACCATATTTTTTGTTTTAGCGTAAGCACATAAATTTTCTGTAGTTTTTATAAGCTGACGATAAGATTCTGCTTTTGTTTCTTCTTTCCATTTACCGGATAAGAAGGCAATTCCTTTTGCACCTAATTGAACTGCTTCATCAATAGCCGCTAATAATGTATCCTCAGCTTCTTTTCGCCTATCTTCATCCAAATCGTTAGGATTTAACCCGGTTGTCAGAAGACGAGGCTGTGCACCATATAATACAGTAAGGTGGGAAGAAGCTAATAAATTTGCGGCCTGAGTCCGCTGCAGCGGATCATTAATCCAGTTAACTTCAATGGCATCAAAGTAATCATCCGTGGCAATTTTTTTTATATACGTCTGAGTATTTTCGGAACATCCTCTTAACATATCAGGGTAAGCCATAAAAGCAACTACGCCAATTTGAAAATATTTGTGAATTGATTTTCTCATAAGAATTTCCCTTTCTAAAGTTAGAATTAAATATAAAAGTTGTTTCGTTGTCAAATTCCTTCATAACAGTAATTATAAATATGTATGAACGGGTACGGTGTCGTAAGCCCTTCATAACAGTAATTATGAATACATATGCACGGTACAGGTATCGTAAGCCATTCA
>CAUQEW010000071.1:0-5784 GCA_963517115.1 uncultured Lachnospiraceae bacterium
AAAAGCAATGAACAGAAGAAAATTCTTGAATTTTCAGAAAATTCTATATAAATATGAAATATTTAAAATTAAAAATAACAAAGCGGATTAGTGCACTTTCTGATAACCAGAATATGCTTTTTAATCCGCTTGCTTTAAATAACGTAATGTAATGTAATTTTTACATAAGTTCTTTCAGATAAGTGTATTTAACATCTATCTTGCATTATAAAACTCTAAAACTTTCTCTTTTATATTCGATTCACTCAAACCATACTCATTAAGAAGATAATCCATTTTCCCTACTTGACCGAATCTTTCTTGAACACCCATCCGATGAATTTTTGTTATTCCATCATCAGAGAATAATTCACATAAAGCACTGCCAATTCCACCTATCTGATTGTGGTTTTCTACAGTAAATATAGTTTTTCCACTTAACATTGTTTTTATCTGTTCTGGTATCGGTTTGATTCTAAATAAATCTATCACACCTACTGAATAACCTAATTTAGACAGTTCATCCGCAACTCGAATACTTGGAGCAACCATTATGCCAGAAGCAACTATTACAACATCTTCACCGTGTCTTAACTCAATGTAGCCTTTAGAAAAATCTTCTCCACCTTGATATACAGGTTCTGGAGCTTTTCTAATTGTTCGAATATATTTTAATCCTTTTAAGTCTAATGTCTGGTTCAAGATTTCACGAAATTGGATATCATCAGTTACTTCGAAAATGATTGATTTAGGAATTAAACGTAACAATCCAATTTCTTCAAATGGCATATGTGTCCCACCATTCATTTCTGCCGTTACTCCTGCATCTGATCCAATCACAGTGGCATCCAATTGTGCGTATCCAAGAGAAATAAATAATTGATCAAATACTCTTCGTGAAGCAAAAGGGCCAAATGTATGAAGATAAGGTCTAAACCCCTGAATAGATAAACCTGCTGCAAGCCCGACCATTTCTGCTTCCATGATTCCAACATTCACATAACGGTCTCCAAAGTCCTTTTCAAGATTATTAGTAGCCATCGAACTTGACAAGTCTGCTTCTAAAACTACTATATCAGAATAACTTTGGTTAGCCTCTAGAAGGAAATCTCTATACACATGTCGTAATTCTTTCGTACTTCTCATCATTCTGTTTCCTCCAATTCCTGACTTAATCTTTCTACAACTGAAGTTAACATTTGTCTCTCCTCTACAGTAGGGCGAAGATGATGATTGGATTTCATTTCTTCCAGCTCTCGAACTCCTTGACCTTTTATAGTGTCTAATACAATACACTTAGGGGATGAATTATTTGACTGTTTTAATTGGATAATCCCTTCATAAATTTCTCTAATATCTGAACCATTGACCCTAATGGATTCAAATCCAAATGCTGAGAATTTTTCTACAAAATCACCTGGATTACAAATATCCTTTGTAAAACCATCTAATTGTTTTTTGTTATCGTCTACAAATACAATTAAATTAGATAACTGTTGATGAGAAGCAAACTGTATAGCCTCCCAACATTGTCCCTCATTTAACTCACCATCCCCAACAATAGCATAGGTATAAAAGGGATTTTTTCTTATTTTCTGACCATATGCCAGTCCGGTTGCAACACTAATTCCCTGTCCTAAAGAGCCAGTTGTCATATCTATGCCCGGCGTTAGATTTCTATCAGGATGAGACGGTAATTTGGTTCCATTTGTATTTAAAGAATATAAGAATTCTTTGTCAAAGAAACCATTCAAATAGAGTGTGCTGTACAAAGCTGGTCCAGCATGTCCCTTGGATAAAACAAAATAATCCCTATCTCGTGATGCAAATATTTCTGGAGTCATCGGCATTATTTCACCATAAAGCACTGCTAAAACTTCTACTATAGACAGACTCCCTCCATAATGGCCAAATCCAAGATGATTCAATGTTCTAAGAGTATTTAATCGGATTTTTGTTGCAAATTTTCTTAACTCATCTTCTCTATTTTCACTTGAAATCATCCCTTATTCCTCCTTTGCAGATGGCTTTTTAATAAAGGATACTCCAAACATAACTACCAAAATAAGAACAAGACCAATGACAATGCCTGCTTGTGAACCAAACTGATTCAACATTCCTAAAATAATTCCTGATAGACCAAAATCTGCATCTGAGAAAGTTGATCCTTGGAAACCAAGTCCTCCCAAAACTGGCATTAAAAAGACTGGAAGAAAACTAATTAAAATACCTTGTAAAAATGCTCCAATAGTAGCTCCACGAACACCACCAGATGCATTCCCAATAACACCTGCAGTCGCTCCACAGAAGAAATGAGGCACAACGCCTGGTAAGATGACAACCGTTCCTGAAGCAATCATAATTGCCATACTTACTAAACCACCAACAAAACTAGAGATAAATCCAATTAGAACTGCATTGGGTGCATAAGTATAAACAATCGGACAATCCAAAGCAGGTTTTGAATTAGGTACAAGACGCTCTGAAATACCTTTAAAGGCTGGAACAATTTCACCCAAAATAAGACGAACACCTGCTAAAATAACAAATACCCCTGCTGCAAATTGACCTGCTAATTGTAAAGCATAAACTAGACCACTTGTACCACTACTGATTTCTTTTTCTATATATTCTGACCCTGCAAAGATAGCTACAATAATGTAAATAACTGCCATGGATAAAGTAATACTAACAGTACTATCACGTAAAAAAGCTAAACTCTTTGGAAATTTAATGTCCTCTGTTGATTTTGATTTGTCACCGATAAGGCTACCAGTAAAACCACTCAACCAATATCCCAAAGAACTGAAATGACCTAAAGCCACCTTGTCATTTCCAGTTAATTGAACCATATATTTTTGTACAAATGCTGGGGAAATACTCATAATAATACCGAGTGCTAATCCTCCTAGTAAGATAAGAGGCAAACTTGTAAAACCAGCAACTGATAAAATGACCGCAATCATACACGCCATATATAGAGTATGGTGCCCTGTTAAAAAGATATATTTGAATCGAGTAAAACGAGCGATTAAAATATTGAATACCATACCTGCAAACATAATCATTGCAGTAGCCGAGCCATATGTTGTTAAAGCTACAGCTACAATTGCTTCATTATTCGGAACAACTCCAGATAAATGAAAAGCATGCTCAAACATGGTACCAAATGGATTTAAAGAATTTTGTACAATTCCTGCACCACCAGATACAACTAAGAAACCAACAAAAGTCTTAATTCCACCTTTAATAATATCAGGTAATTTCTTCTTCTGAAGAACTAATCCTAAGATTGCAATTAAAGCTACTAAAATAGCTGGTGTACTAACAATATCCAATATGAACTTCATCATGACGCTAGCCTCCTAAATAAGTCCTTTTTCTTCACAAAGTTTAGTAATTAATTCTCGTAGTTCATCCATATCAATAATACTATTTAAGATACGAACATCTCCAAGATGACTAGCTGAATCAGCTAGATCACGACCAACAATCCAAATATCAGCAGCATTTGGATCTGCTCCACCTAAATCATAGTGTTCAACTTCTACATCTGAAACATTCAAATCACTCAATACAGATTCAATATTCATCTGTACCATAAAACTTGAACCTAATCCTGAACCACAAGCTGTACCAATTTTTAACATTATCTAGTCCTCCTGTTTAATTATCATTTTAATGTCATCATAATTTTTTGATGAAATTAAAGCTTGAACATGATTTTTATCTCTTAAAATTGTTGTTAAATGTGACAAAGCCTTTAAATGACTCTCATTATCAATGGCTGCAATACAAATCAACAATCTTACCTCTTGTTCTGGATTGTCCAATAAATAAATCGGTTCTTCCAAAACTAACATTGACATTCCTATTTCATTCACACCTTCATCTGGGCGAGCGTGAGGAATTGCTACTCCCTTCCCTAAATTAATAAAAGGCCCAAACTCTTCTACTTTTTGAATCATTGCCTCAGGGTAGTTCTCAGTTATCTTATCTTGATCCAAAAGTGGTTTAGCTGCTAAACGAATTGCCTCCTTCCATCCTAATTTTTCCGAACTAACCTGATAAGTTTCTTTTGTAATTAATTCTTCTAACAATGGTAACACTTCCTTTCTGTTCATTTCTTGATAGAGATACCTCTTTAATGCTAATTTTAACTCTAATTCTTGTGTGATTACACTATATCGTCTTACTATGCTAATTATCTGATTAAGCTCAATATCTCGATAACCTGTATCTGGGAAATCTTTTGATACCAATTCAACTAACTGCGTTGTTTGTTCTTCCGTCATCATAACAGAAACTAGATAATTTGGCTTCTCTGTATCCACCTTTATAGTAGAAAAAACCATATCATAGTCACTACTAGTTTTCGCCTGTAAATCATCAATCTTTGAGGTTCCTATAAACTCAATTTGAGGAAATAATGCCAATAGATTTTCTTTTAACATCAATGAAGAACTAATCCCATTAGGACAGATAATTGCTGCTTTATAACATTTTTGAGGCAAAGTATCTGCTTTCTTTAAATAGCCTCCAAAATGGATAACAAAATATGCTGTTTCACTATCAGGTATAGGCTTGTCAATAGCGTCCATCAAGGGAGTCAAAGAATCTTTTACTAGTTCAAATAAATCAGGATAATGTTCTTTAACATGCAACACATATTCATTTGAACTAGGTAGGCCGAACTTTAATCTATAGTAAGCCGGTATAAGGTGGCGGCGAAGATTTTCTCTCAATACTTCCCTTTGTTTAAAATGTAACAAAGAAATATCTTCCATTCTACTTATAATAGCCTCTGTTAATTGATTAAAGTAAACCGGAGCAACATCTACCTCACCTTCAAAGCAACTTGATAATAAAACTGTGATATAGCGATAATCATCCTCAGAAAACGCCGTATCTATAATTCCCAAATCAACCACTGTATCCAATAAAATAGTCGTTATATCTTGAATAATAGGAGATACTAATGTCTCTGAAAGATATACTCTTTCAACATCCCTTTGATACCTACATATAATGAATACTAAACCGAAAAGGCAAACTTTTAATTGATTAACAATAGGTACTATCTGTAGCTTTTCATAATAATCTTTAACCACCTGATCAATCAAATCATAAGTTAATGAATACCCCCAACTGGATAAAACATAATCCAACCCCCAAATCCCTATGGAGGATTCCAGCAACTCACTAACCATTTGAAAAGCTAAACGGTGCTTATTCCACTCTGAACCGTGTAAAGTATAACCTTTTGCTCTACTGTACCCTAGCTCCAAATCATTATCTAACATAATCTTTCTTAATGATTGAATATCAGATAAGGCTGTATTCTTACTTACTTTCAAAAAGTCTTGGTAATGGTTATTCGATATAAAATCTAATCGGCAAAAAGTGTAAAGATAGATTAATGCTAAGCGAGTCGACTTTGGTAAAACCAATTCATCCGATTTAATAATATCTGTTAAAGACTGCTTCGTACGATTTGATAAACTATAGCGACCTTGTTTTTTATCCAGCACTATCCCTTTATTAGCTAGATAAGGCACTAAATAATCTATTCCTTCTTTGACTTCCTTTATAGGTAAGCTCACCTTAACAGATAATTCATATAATGATAACTCACAATGATCCATCAAAGTCATCAAAATAACTAGTGCTCTATAATCAAACATTTCTCTTCCTTTCTAACTATAATTATAGTGTAAAAATTATAATAATAAAAGAGTATTTCAGCACAATATAATCTCACCTCCTACAAGTAATTATTGGGCTGAAACTTTTTAGTGATTATTT
>CAUQEW010000072.1:0-5202 GCA_963517115.1 uncultured Lachnospiraceae bacterium
AGCTTGGTTAAACTACCATCTGGATTGGCATGCGATTGACTGTATTCATAATAGTATTGACTGTTATCTAATAGAGTTAGTTGAGTAACTCTTCCAAATAAATCTCTAACAAAACCAGTCAACTCTCCATGACTATTTCGTCGTCCAATAAGCAGATGAGTTTTCTCACTATATTCATAACTTTCATAAGTTTCATCGGGATAATCTAGACGAATTAACCGACCCCTATCATCATATTGATAATTCCAAGTTAATCCGTAAGGTGACGTCAGCTTAGATAAAGCCCCTCTCTCATCATATTCATAGCACCAACGTTCTCCTTGTACTAAAATTCGCTCGCTCAGTAACCCTCTTTCATCATAACGGTATTGCAGCTTCTCTTCATTCGGCAAAATGACCTCGGTTAGCTCACCATAGTCATTGTAGCGGTAGGATAATGTTCTGCCTAAGGCATCTGTCTCCGACAGCTTCAGGCTTAAATCCCATTCCGTCCTCTTAATCCGACCGAGCACATCTTCCTCTTTTATCACCAAACCATTGTCGTTATACCAATAACGACTGATTCCTCCTTCCGCGTCATAATAAGTGGTACAACAGTTGACTTCATCATAAGTAAAACAGTCAGCATAATAGCCCCCCGACGCCTGCGTGGAAATCACTCGACCTTGTTCGTCATAAACCACATCAGTCTGCGTCATATGTGTATCACGCCATGATACCATATAGCCATTTTCATCATAATCATGGAAAGTTTCACCGAACTGATGGCTATGACAATAAACCAGTTGTCCTCGGTCGTTATATTTACAACGTAACAGCTGCTGATTCACTTGTCCGTCAAAATACTCTATTTCATGTATCAGCCAATCTTTACTTTGAACACGTAAGTAACAACCGTCACTGTGTGTCACTTTGCTTAATCCATTTTCATCGTAATCCAGGTGAATGTAGTTGCCGAAATAGTCCGTTATCCAGGTTAAATAGCGCGTTTCATGCGGCTGAACGGAAATACTGTCAAAAACATAGGTAAGTTGTGTTTTACGGTCGAAGAGATACAGAGAATGGTTCCGACGTCCATAGAGAACATAGTTGGGCGCATGTAAATGCGTGGCGAAAACGGTCTCTCCGGGAACATAAAATGTATATTGAACCCCTTCGTTATCCGTGAAAACAATAGAATCCGATTGAAGGAGAAGACACTGAGACCAGTCATCCGACCATTTTTGCCCTAAATGACCGTGAACCTCAGCGGTCGAACGATAAACGCGGGTAAATTTTAGCGGCAAAAGGCTATTGGTTAAATCAATGAGTTGCCATTGTTGTAAATAGTCGCCCGTCGCCACATCAATAGGCTCCCCTGCGGTTGTAATGCTTAGCAGGGGGTTGTGACGTTTAAGTATGCTTGTTGTTTTATCTGGAAAGTAATAATTCATAAAAATATTTAAATTAAAAGATATACAGAAATACGAATTTTTACTTCTAAATAAAATTCAGAACCTAGCTTTATAAATTAGATTATCCAATGTATATTCAAGTGAGGTAAATTCTTTTATAACTCCCCACAAGTTAGCTCTTTCATCAGTTCCGTAAACTTGATAACCTCCCGCTTCAGATAATCTAATAACCATTTCAAAGGGTTTCTGCGCATGCTCACCGAACCAATTTACAGACAAATTTTCTTTAGAAATAATTTCCAATGCTTCTTTTTCATTCATAACTTCAATTTTCAACGAATACATCACTTAAAGTTATTTTAATTCATGCATACTTTTTATTATTTCTCTAGTTTCCATCAAGATAATTCCCAGCATATTTTTACCACTTCCAAGACCATCTCCCCAATAAAAATCATTAGCTGTATGTTCAAAAATCAACTTCTCACCAGTTGATATGAGAAGTTTAGCAATCTCTGGGTTTTGTTTGAACTTTTCCAAAACTGCTAGTCTCATAATATCATCTTTAACCAATTCCCAATCTGCACGAAGCGGATTATTCCTATTTCTCCCCTCCAATGCAGCTTTCATTGGTGAAACAATATTTCTTATATTTTCTTGCAATTCAGGAATTAAAAACTTTTTCGCTTGAAAATAGTGTTCTGCCGTTTTCCAATACTTGTTATCAATATAAAAACCATAAGGAGCAAAATTCGAAAACTCACCATATTGTTCAGCGACTTTATAAAAAAATATTTTATCCATAAACTCCTTTCTTATAACCCAAAATCCGCTAATTTTTTATGTTCTTTTTCCAGCAAATCATGAATAAACTGTGGTTCTATTTCTAATAATAATTTTATAGCATCGTGAATTTTCCAGTATTGTTTATTAGGGTAATCAATAATATACTGCAAATATTCTTTAATCATCGGGACATATTCTACAAAATGATACTTCGTAACTAACCAAAATAATTCACTTATAGAAAAATATTCTGTTGATGCTTTCTGGATAATTTTGACTATATAAGGGAAAATTCTATGGCGCGCCTCCTCGCCGTCTTGCTTACTTTGATCCATCTTAGATGCCCAGTAGCCAATGAACGCAGATAAAATATGTTGTTCAGTATCATCATAACCATGCAAGCGGTGTTCAATAAATCCCTTCGTTTTACCTTCATCAAACATCCTAACTAGGGCATTAAAGCCTTCGTCAATGCCCCAGTAAGTGAGCAGGCGAGCAGAATCAAATTTCAAGGACTCATCTTTGTCAGATAGCAATTCAATCAATCCCTCTATCCTCTCTTGCGGTATATCTTCTATATCAAGTTCTTCCGGCATCGTCGTATAGCTTATATCATCTGGTATGCTATAAAGCAGGTACTCTATTTTTTGTTTATTCATTAATTTTATCCTTAATTATTTACCACGGTAATATATTCTTTAGGGACTATTCCCTTAATAAGAACTTCACCATCTCTAGTCGCATTATCTAGATCCATCTGTGCTCTTTTTAACTTACTTTCATTTTTAAAGCTAGGGTTATTATTGTATCTCGTTTGAGCCTCTTCAACTTTATTCTGTAGATGCTCTTGTACCTCTTTATTTGTAATAATTTCAACATCTTTTACTTTTCCTGAGTCTATATCTCGCTGTAATCTCTGGGTATCAATAGTTATTTTATTATCTCCATAATCTTTTGGTGAGCTAGATACACTTGAATCTGTTGTTGAAATATATGGTGAATCCTCCGATTGACCTCCTCTTATATGACTTTGGATTGACCCTTTACCATCAGGATTAGGTGGAACTAAATCACCATTCTCATTTATATAGGCCTTAGGTTTTCCTTTATGGTTTTGTTGAGAAGAGAAGTTATTGTCTTGACGAGAAACAGATTCTGGAACATCTTTACTAAGTGATTCTTTATTAATTACCGAAGTATCCACTTTATTAGTCTCAAAAAACCGTCCTTTAATCTTACCAAACAGTTTATCCCAAGGAAAATATATCGACGCTGTTGCGGCAAACTCCGCCAATAAACTGGTACTTTCCCGAATCGGATAATTTTCCGGATCTGTCGCCGTAGCCTTATCCACTCCGATAGTCGTTTCCGTTTTTCTGTCCAGATTTCCGTCACAGGTCGTTCGACAGCCGACCTTCGCAAGTAATCTGCCGTTCACCGTCACCGTTTTTACACCTTCCGCAATAAACTCTTCAGGTGAATGGTCATCACATTCTACTCTATCGCCCATTCTGGCAACAGGTCGCCCTTCAAACGTCACATCAGGCGAACCTTCTTTTATTTCCCCTTTTTCCTCTCCGTATTGCGACATTGCATGCGCTCCGGCAATAATAGCGCCCGCAACAAATCCCGCCAATAAACCGAATCCAAAGGTCATCGCACCAAAAAATAAAATCGCCGCGCCCGCCAAAACCCCGAGGGCAAGCCCCCATAAGGCCATATCTTTCCGCTGGTGAGAGATAATATCACCTTTGCAAACCGGTTTATCACTATTAATATCTGTTTTATTCCAATGAAATACATTCTCCGCCAGCCAGTCTCCTCCCCAGGTACCGACATACGCACCGGCAAAACCTCCGATTAATCCGCCACCAAGCACGGCGCCGAATGTCCCTAAAGCGGATAACCCTCCCTTGGCATATGTACTCACCGCCCCGATTCCCATTACGGCAACATTGGCAGTTTGCCCACGACCGTATTTTAAAACCGCACGAACCCTCGTTTCCCAATCACCCGAACTAAGCCCCGTGACTAACTCCGAAAATTCCTGTTTTACTGTTTTTCCGTTAGGAACGATATTCGTAACATAGACAACGGCCGATGAAAAAACCGCATTTACGCCGGCTAAAGCGTTTTGCGCCAATCCGCCGGAAGGAGACACCACAGGCGCGGTTTGCGCTGTTGAGACCGACATTTAACCCACCCTTGCTTTAAAACTACGTACAATATCTAACAAAATTTCCTTTTGCTTACTCGTGAGCGCAACAACACTCGTCAGCGTAATCATCAGCGGAAATTTATCCGCCATATCCACAATCGCCGTAATCTGCTGCAGTTTTCCCTGCGGCGAATGCCAGGAATACTCCGTGAAAACACAAGGACGGTTATCCAACTCACCAATTTCTCTTGATACTTCTTTATAATCCGTTAATTGTTTACCAAGTGAAGTAATTTCTCGCTCACAGAACTCGGAAAAACTCATGCCAAACGGAAGCTTGTCGTAAGAAATAGAAATGCTTTGCCCAAACTCGTTAGTCAGCAAAATGATACTTTTATCTTGCCAATCGTTACCTATCTCAAGACTTCCTCGATTAAAATAAAACACCATCCCTCTCCCATACTTATTTATCATCATTCAACCCTATATGACTGGATGATAATAAAATATCACCCTCACTTATAGTAATTGTCGAATCACCAAATTTTAACTCAATTTGAGTTTTATCCATCTTGATATAGACATTTTCTGCAAGGATCAACTCAATTTTTTCACTAGCATTAAATTTGACTGTTTTAGAATCGCTATTACGTGCTCCACTAATAGTTTCTTCTAAATCACCAGAATCAACATTTTTAACATCTTTTCCTTCACTAACAGTAATTGTTCTTCCTTTTCCGATAGTACTTGTTTGGGTTCCCGTAACATCAACTGTACGGTTTCCTCCAATAGTGTTATCCTCATTCCCCGTCACATCTAAAGAACGGTTATTCCCCACCGAAGCGGACTGGTCATTCAGCACCT
>CAUQEW010000073.1:0-4935 GCA_963517115.1 uncultured Lachnospiraceae bacterium
ATTTCTGACCAACAATTGCAACGTAATGTATCTGAATTATCCGGAGGGCAACAACAACGTGTGGCGCTAGCCCGTGCATTAGTATTAGAACCAAAAATTCTCTGTCTTGATGAACCGCTCTCTAACTTGGATGCTAAGTTACGTGTAGACTTAAGAAAAGAATTGAAACGTCTACAAAAAGATTTAGGAATTACAACATTGTATGTTACACACGACCAAGAAGAGGCATTGACATTATCAGATAGAATTGCTGTATTTAACAATGGTTTCATCGAACAAGTGGGAACACCTCCTGAAATTTACCATCAATCTAAAACAGAATTTGTTTGTGACTTTATCGGAGATATTAACGTCCTTTCTGAAGAAACAGTTCATGAGATTTTAGAAAGCAATCCAAACATTCCTTTAGAAGATAAAAAAGGATATATTCGTTTAGAAAAAATTCGTTTCAGACGTGAAACAGAAGACGATATTGTTCTAAAAGGAACAATTATTGATACAGAATTTTCTGGTGTAACTGTGCGTTACACTGTTCAAGTGTCAGACCATCAGGTTGTTAACGTTACACGCATTGATAGTCAATTTGCAATTAAATCTGCTGGGGAAAATGTGGAACTTTATATTACGCCGTCAGATGTTGTGCAATATTAAGGAGGTATAACATGCGTCATAAGTTAAATTGGAAAGATTGGGTCATTCGTTTGGGCCTTATCTGGTTCCTCGTAACGTTTATTATTTATCCAAATATTGATTTGGTATTAGGTGTGTTTGTCAAAGATGGACAATTTACGCTAGATGCTGTTAATCGTGTACTTAAATCACCACGTGCAATTCAAAGTATTATGAACAGTTTTAAACTAGCATTCTCGTTAATTATTACAGTTAACGTAGTCGGTCTTCTTTGTGTGTTGTTCACAGAATACTTCGATATTAAAGGTGCCAAGATCTTAAAACTTGGATATATGACATCTTTAATTTATGGTGGTGTGGTTCTTGCAACAGGGTATAAATTCGTATACGGCCCTTATGGAATGATTACAAGAATTCTTCAAAACTTCCTACCAAACCTTGATCCAAACTGGTTTGTGGGATATGGTGCTGTATTATTCATTATGACCTTCTCAGGTACAGCCAACCATACATTGTTCTTAACAAATACCATTCGTGGTGTCGATTATCATACTATTGAAGCAGCGCGTAATATGGGAGCAAAACCATTTACCGTATTCAGAAAAATTGTTTTACCAACATTAACGCCAACATTATTTGCCTTAACAATTATGATTTTCTTAAGCGGGCTATCAGCAGTTGCGGCTCCAATGATTGTAGGGGGTAAACAATTCCAAACAATTAACCCGATGATTATCACTTTTGCAGGGATGGGGAACTCTCGTGACCTTGCTGCGTTACTTGCGATTGTCCTAGGGATTGCAACAACAATCTTATTAAGTATCATGAATAAGATTGAAAAAGGTGGAAATTATATTTCAATTTCTAAAACAAAAGCACCTTTGAAAAAACAAAAGATTACTTCAAAACCATGGAATATCATTGCGCATATCGTGGCATACGCTTTATTCGTAGTGTTCATGTTACCTTTGATTTTCATTGTCTTGTACTCATTCACTGATCCAGTGGCGATTCAAACAGGTAACTTGTCATTAGCTAACTTTACTCTAGAAAACTATCATCAGTTCTTCAGTAATAGTGTTGCGTTCTCACCATTCTTAGTCAGCTTTGTATATGCTATTCTTGCTGCTATCACTGCGACAGTTCTTGCTGTTGTATTTGCACGTGTGGTTCGTAAACATAAAGCTCGCTTTGACTTCTTATTTGAATATGGTGCGTTATTACCTTGGTTATTACCAAGTACTTTATTAGCAATTAGTTTGCTATTTACATTTAATCAACCACAACCACTTGTATTTAATTTCATTTTAGTAGGAACGCTAGTAATTCTATTAATTGGATATATTATTGTGAAGATTCCATTCTCTTATCGTATGGTTCGTGCTATTTTGTTTAGTGTTGATGATGAGATGGAAGATGCAGCTCGTAGTATGGGGGCGTCTCCGTTTTATACAATGATGAAGGTTATTATTCCGTTTATTTTACCGGTAGTACTTTCAGTTATTGCGCTTAACTTTAACTCTCTATTAACAGACTTCGACTTATCTGTATTCTTGTATCATCCATTAGCTCAACCTTTAGGTATTACTATCCGTTCAGCTGGTGATGAAACAGCAACATCAAATGCACAAGCACTTGTCTTTGTATATACAATTGTATTGATGATTATTTCTTCAGCAGTACTTTACTTCACACAAAGACGTGGCAAAACAACTAGAAAATAATTATGGTTACATCAGGTATTGAATTAACGAATACAGATATTTTTATCCGAATTGCATTGTCTTTGATAGCCGGAATGGTTATCGGCATGGAGCGAGGTAGTAAATCGCAACCAGCAGGAATTAGAACGCATAGTGTCGTTTGTGTTGCGGCATGTTTAATCATGATGACTAATGAATTTGTTTCTTATAAGTTTGGGACAGGAGATCCGACCAGATTAGGAGCACAGGTTGTTTCTGGAGTTGGTTTCTTAGGGGCAGGGACGATCCTTGTCACAGAAAAGAAAAAGGTTACAGGACTAACCACAGCCGCTGGTATTTGGGGCTCTGCAGGAATAGGACTCGCAATTGGAGTCGGCTTTTATCAGGGAGCAATTTTAGCAGCCGTTTCTATTTGGGGCGTGATATCCATGTTTCAACCGTTAAAGATGTATCTACAGAAAAGATCAAAGGTGATGGAGCTTTATATTGTAGTAAATTCTACAGAAGCCTATAATCGTGTATTAGTCTATTGTGCAGAAAATCGAATTCGAATTACTGATTCAAGGACAGCATTTGGAGAAGTTAATCAAAGTCGAATCCAGTATTTCGATGTGCCAGAAAAGAAAATTGCTTCTTTTGTAACGTTAGAATTAGCTGGAAGCTTTGAACATCTTCGACTTATGGAAGAACTTTCTAATCTTCCAGGCGTCATTTATGTTGAAGAGATTAGTTGATATGAATTAAGGGCAAGAAATCTTGCCCTTTTTGAAATTGTAATTATTTAGTGATGAATAATTATTCTAAAAGAGGATGATTGAAGGTGTGTTAAGGGATGAAAATATATAAAATAGATATTGAAAATGGAAAAATTCAATGTTATAACGAAAATTGTTTAAAAGAAGAATATCGTATTTATACACTTTACAATCTATGTGATATGGTATGGGCATTCCGTTTATCAAATGAACAACTGCTTTTAAATGTGTTAACTAGAGAAAAATTAGTTCCCATCATTGATTATTATATACAATACATTATTCAAATAATCCGAGAGGCAAATCATCAGGAAGAATCGGAGAGGATTGAATTGTTTGGCCGTCCATTTTTATATTCTGCGATTCAAGTAATAGCAAAGAGAAAGCTTGAAAAATTAGGATTTAAAGAAGAAAATATTTTATTTAACATAGATAAATGGAAAGAAGAGATAATTGTTTCTACAAGAATATAAATATATATTTTTTTGGCTTAGATATCTTTTATGAATTATAATTAAGAAAAGCATATTTGAGGAGTAGAAATGGAAAAGGGAAAGAAAAAATATACAATTTATGATATTGCGCGCATTTCAGGGGTCTCTCCAAAGACTGTTTCCCGTGTTATCAATGGTGGTGATGGAGTTAGATCAGAAACTTACCAGTCTGTGATGAAGGTAATTGATGAACTGTCTTATATTCCAAATGCGTATGCACAAAATCTGACTAAGAAAGAAACAACGAATATTCTCATTTCAGTCAAGAAGATGGAGTCGTTCCCATTAATCTGGTTCCAGACACTATTGGATAAGGTTTTACAAACTTGTAAAGAAATGGGAGTCAATGCAATCGTCGAGTATTTTGGTGAAGGGGATTCAATTAAGGATTCTATTATTTCAAGTACTGGAAGTTTAGTCGATGGAGTTATTGTCTTTTATGAAGGTAAAGATGATAGTAGAATTCAATATTTAAAGAAAAATAATATGCCTTTTATTGTGTTTGGGGAATCACAGACAGAAGGTGTTATTTATGTTTCGAATAATGATTTCCAAGCAATGTACGATTTGATGGGAGCCGTTGCTGATAAAGGGCTTCGTGACATGTGGCTACTAATGGGTGGAGAGTCACTTGTCAATAAAGATCGTGAGAAGGGTGCTCGTACCTTTGTAAAAGAGAAAAAGTATGAAATTGCTTTAGAAGTTGTTTATGGATTAGCTACGATTGAATCTGTGTATCATTATGCGATGGATAATTTAACAGGTACGAATATACCGGATATTATATTTGTCTCTGGGGATGAAAAAGTCCAAGGGATTATTCGTGCGTGTTACGAAAAAGGAATCTCGATTCCTAACCAATTAGCTATTGTAGGGTTTGACAATATTCCAATAGCACAATATTATACACCTGCATTATCAACCATTTCTCCAGATTATAGTCAGTTAGCAAAAGAAATGATTGATGGAGTTCTTGCGATTATCAATGGAGATAAAAGAAAATCTGTAGAGGTTTCTACAACTCTTGTCAGACGACAATCGTTTTAAGCAGAGCATGGTACAAATAATATAAATGTCTTAGAATGGAAGTAAGCTTTTAGAGTTTATTTCCATTTTTTGTTTCCTGATTTCAGTTTATTTGCTAGGAGGAAAGACAGCAGTTTGATGAACTGTAACATCTCACATTGCACGATGAGTGCGTGAGTGCTATAATAGGTACTGTTTTTTATATGGATATGACTTGTTTTCAGAAGATTTACATACAATGAAAATTATTTACAGTAGAAAGGGGAGAACAGAATGTCTACTCATGAAAAAGTATCACTTTCAGAAGTAAACCAATCGATTGAGACG
>CAUQEW010000074.1:0-4343 GCA_963517115.1 uncultured Lachnospiraceae bacterium
TAGTATGAAATTATGTATATCTATTTTAAGTTTTCCCTAATTTATACTGTTTTTTGGGTATGATCTGGCATTTCTGAAAGATAGTTAGGGCTAAGTTCTAGTGACTATGAAAGCAATAAAAGAAAGGGAATACATAGATAGTATAATTACGGTGATTAATTAATAGGTTAGCTTTTAACTCTAAAATCCCTATAATATTTGTCCTCTAACCAAGGAGAATTCCATGCCACATGAAAATCTAATCTATGCCGTCAATGCTCACCAACTCTCCAATAACGAACAAGAAGATATTATTATCTTAATTTATGCCGCTAGTGCCGAAATCGCCAAAAATCACATTACAGTTTACCAACAACAGAACCAAATTCGATTACAGTATTCTTTTCTTCCCCTACCCCTTAATACCTATTTTCAACGCCATGCCGATGAAACATTAATTGCGCAATTAAAAACAACAGCGCAAGAGTTATCGGAACAGCATCCGGTTATCATTTTCAATCCTAACCAATATCGAGAAAATGAAAAAAGCACAATAGCCTGTTTAACTAAAACCGAATTCCCGATAAGACGAGAAGATGAACGTACACCTTTCTTATTTCAACCTATTCCTGACACCATTAAGCATTATCTATGGCCGGAAGATAATTCCGCCGGCCAATGTTATGCCATTATTAATGCCGAAGTGAGCTTTTGGTTTCCACAGCGTTTTGAGTTGGATGATATTCATTACGCTTGTTTATTTAAAGGTGAAGAAGGAGAAAAGAGAAAAAGAACTGCGCCTTATTTGTTGCACTTACCGGAAAATCATCCTTTTGTTGAAGAACTGTGCAGTGAAAGCCCAAAAGGAAAAGAGCAAGAAGACGGGTTTCAGCAATGGAATAAGCCGTTTGGCTTTTTCTTTCGCTCTCATGCCAAATTTGATGAGCTGTTACACCATTTCAGAAAATTTATCTACATGCCAACCTATGACGGACGCTTGCTCTATTTTCGCTTTTATGACCCGACAGTATTGGAAGACTATTTTGACCGTTTAATGTATTACCCTAAAAAGCTCGCAACGTTTTGGGGAGGCGGGTTAATAGACTCAATTAGTTTACCTAAAGGCCATCATGTTGTGCATTATGCGCCAACAATGGAGTTTGCTAAAATAACACCAGCTAAGAAGCAGTTTGATAGGTTTGAGATGAATGTCATTGTCGATGAAAGAAATGCTTCTCTGCTAACAGATTTAGTCAATGAACTGCTAGAAACCACACCTATTCTAAACGATTACTATGAAAGAGAGACCATTGAAAAAGTCGTTCAACATTGTTATCGTCTTTGCAAAACTCATGCTTTGTATCAAACTATTGATATTGGCCTGCTAACCTTGCTAAGTTTAGCCTATGGTAATGTGATTGACAGATTAGATCCAGAAAAGAAAATTAATCAAATTTTACAAAGTGACATCACTGAACAAAAAAAACGATACCTTATAAAACAACGGATAAGCGTTCTAGAAAATAAAAATATTATCCGTAATAAATTGGGAGCAAATTTACATGGCTAATACCACTACACAACCATTCTATCATCAATTCGAAGAAGCCCACCGTTCTGAATCAACCAAGATGGGCACTGCAGCTTGTCGTACTAATATCATTATTCATCATAAAGATACACTTGATCGTCCTTTACCTGCAGGAATTATGGTCAAAGTTTATGACCAAGATGGTGGGGTTTCTTACGGTGAAATTGATAAAAATGGAGATAGTCACCATTTGAGCGTAAAGTGCGGTCTGATTTCCTGGCAATTAATGAGAGGTCCTGATACCGCACCAAAATACGACCGTCATAAAAAAGACGGCAGACAGCTTACTGATAAAGATGAACAAGCATTTTTTAATGATTCAGACGGCTATGTACTTATCAAAGCAAATGATGAAAAAACTAAAGACCCGCGATTACAACTTGCTAAACCACTAAAAGTGTTTGTTTCGGTAAATGCAAAAGAAGTGAAGGCAATCTATCTTCCCCCACCGATTTTATTGAATTTGCGTTTTCGTCAAAATAGTGAGACGAGATTATCTACAAAACAACTTGAACAGATTAAAAAGGATGGTAGCACCGCTACTTTGTTTATTCATGGCTACAATGTTTCACTTGGACATATTGGAAAATTTCCACAATCGGAAGATTTTGGCGAGCTTCCAGAATATTCAAACTTACCACCCTCCGATCAGGTTCAGCGACCTTATTTGCATTATGATAACAAGGCGATTGGTCAATTGGCGATAAATACACTCCTTGAGCAAGCGAAAGAGGATGACAATATTTATGTTAAGCACATTTACGATGAGGTAGATTTAAAAGTTAATGGTCATAAAGCTTTAGGTTGGTTTCCACATGTTGAATATTATTTGAATTTAGCTGCATCTGGTAAATTAAATTATGATGATCCTTTTACTGATTGGGATAAATATCACCGAATTATTGGAGTGACTTGGTCTGGTAGCGTTGATCCTTCCATGGTGTTTTTCAGAGCGGAAATGTATGCTAACGAAGCAGGGCGAGAGCTCGCAAAGGTATTGATAGAGTTATTTAATGAAGGCATTAAAGTTAATATTATTACTCATTCATTAGGTGCCCGAGTTGCATTAAGTGCATTGAATATTTTAGGTGATTTTGACGGGGTCTATAATGAGAAAATTGATAATCTGATTATGTGGGAAGCCGCTGTCGCTGATAATGCAATCACTGACACATATACTCGCGTGAAAAATCCGGTGGCAATGGAACTATTTCCTTATGCACATAAAACAGTGAAATATCTTCGCGTATTGTATTCACAAGAAGATGGAGTGTTGGATGGTGATAGTCGTGGTGGAGATAAGGAATATACAGGTTTAATTGGTGGGGCTTATCCGATGAAATATTCCTCTCTAGCAAACACCACTGGAGCCTTAAAAGATTATTACTATAAGTTAAATTTAATTGGTGAGTATTATGAAAATATAGAACAACTCCGACGGAACGTCCTAATACATCGGGGAAGCCTAAACCAGGACGACATTGCGGAATATAACAATATAGAAAACACAGTGAAAGGACGGGAAATAAAACAGAAGATTGAAAAATTACTGATGGAAGAAGCCAATGATGTATCCTCTGATTTAAAGAAGCCATTAAACTATTTGAAACCTTGGAGCCATTATCGTCGTTTTCGTCCTGATGATGAGTATTTTAAACATATTGTTGATGTGCTGACTTACCAGGTGTTTAACAATTGGACGGTTTATATTAAGGATATGTGGGTGCGCCCTGCGTTAGGGCATCAGGGAAATAGGTTGTCAGTTTTGAGCATTATGGGTAAGGATGATAAACCATTACCAGAATACCATAAAAAAGAATTATTTGATAAATTTATCGCAGATAACACTAGAAAGGCTAACGAGAGCGGAAAAAATAAAAAATTTTGGTTTTGGGATCAAAGTAACTATTTTATTTCCCACTCGGCAATGCGAGAGTGGGAATGGAAAGCATTAGATACTCAAAAAGTATTCCCTGATATTTATAAAGAAAGCTATAAAGGCAGAATAATTGATGAATGGATAAATGAGAAATCAAATTTTGGGAGATATAAAAAATGAGTAGGAGCTTAAAAATCCGCGTTATTGTACTAACCACAATTCTATTTGTTATTTTATTTGGTATATATAAATACATTAGCACAGCCCCTGTACTTTCTTTGAGTGTTTCAACCGATGGCCGTTATGTCATTAGTGCTCATGCTGCGGAAGATGCCGATCGACATAAACCTATTGGTCAGTTGGTGTTATGGGATGTTGATAGAAAGGAAAAGACAATACTTGCCCGAAATGCTAATGCTTTTAGTGCATCGTTTATTCCCGATAGTCATGAATTTATGTGGCAGGACAGTAAAAATATTGTACATATCCAAAATGTAGAGGGTAAAGAAGTAACTAACTTCCGACACTTCCAAGTGAAAACGCATATTATGTCAGCAGATAAACAATTTTATCTTTCCTCCAATATGGAAGATAACGGGCAGCTTTATAAGGGATATGGAGAAGATCTTGTGCCTGTTTATACCGATGGAGGAATCCCTTTTCCTCTAACTTTATCAATGACTAAGGATTATTTTTTATCAGCGACTGAAACATGTACAACATCACCTTATCCTGTGGTAGAGACAAATTTGACGATCAATCCAGTAAATCCTGATAGCAGTAAAAGAAGCAGCTATACCGGAGTGACTTTATGGGATAGGCATACCCTAAAACCGATAGCCCGTCTTTATGGAAATTGTGGATATACTACGGGGTTAATTAGCCCTAATGGTG
>CAUQEW010000075.1:0-4133 GCA_963517115.1 uncultured Lachnospiraceae bacterium
TTGGTCTTACTGTCTTATCCTTCCTGCTTAGTACAATTTCAGGGATCCTCTGCATCTACTTGGCTATTTCCATTGGACAGCTTTTCAACGAATACCGTACCGCACTTGCTGTTGCAGCCTACATTGGTATCCAAATCGTCATTGGATTTATTGAAGTCTCCTTCAATACCAGTACTAACTTCTATATTAATTCACTTGCAGGATTTAATGATAATTTCTATATGGGAGCAAGCATAGGCATTGTTGAAGAACTCATTTTCATAGCTATCTTTTATCTCGGAACCTACTATATTTTGAGAAATAAGGTTAATTTGCAATAGTTTTAGAATTCAAAAAGGATAACATCTCATCGCAGAGAGGCTATCCTTTTTCTTTTATCTCATTTTCTGTCTAACTTTATTTTTTTAAAACAAATCCTTCTAACTGTTAAATGATAAAATCTGATTTAAAGGTCTTGTTTAATTTCTCTATTGTGTCACTATCATTATATTCCTTACATATTCTCATAGCTTTAGAACATTCTTTTTTCCCTAACTCTACTTGATTAGTTTTCATGAGATAAATACCTTTTAAAAAAAGTAAATAATTCTTTTCAAAATAATATCCTTGTCTAGTCAGTAAATTTTCTAAATCATCTATAAAAAATTGAGCCTTGTCTAACAAATTATTTTTTAATAGCAATTCTAAATTAAATAAATATAAAGGAATTACCCTGTGAGTTCCCGTTTCCGTTTTTAGAAAATGTCGTGTTTTCTTGATTACTACTCTATATAGTAAGCTAATGGTTTTAGTATTCATAAAAAAAACCGAATTATAAAAAATTTTCAGTTCATACTCCATCCAAGTATCTACAGAAAGCAGATATTTTATTAATTCATTGCATTTAGATGAGTTATAAGGAAGGTTTGCAAGACGGTTAATCTGTTGTTCAGCAATCAATTTTATGTGATAATTGCATAAACTTTTTTCTTGCTTTTGTTTTAACTCTATTTTATCCACTAATTCTTGAAGTAAAAATATATCTGAAGAATTTACAGCATGTTCTAATTCTTCAAAAAGACATTCTTTTTTGGAATAGTAACAATGAACTAATTCTTCAAATTCCGAAAATGATATTCCAAGACGATTTAACAGAGTATAAAAATGATCAATAGATAATTTTGTAACGCCATTTTCGAAACGAGAAATAGTTGACTCACTAATTTCTTTACATGATAAATCTTTAAGACGAAAATTTTTTGAAATACGAATATCTTTTAAAACTGCTCCGAAATTTTCCATAATATTCCTCTTCCATTTCTGCAAAAAATACAACTCTATATTTTATTTATGATATGATTATATCAAAAATAAAATAGAAAAGGTAATAATATCATGAAAAAAGTTTTATTATCTACAGTTGCTTTATTAAGCTTAGTAGCATCTCTGTCAGCAAATAATCCAGTTTCTGCTCAAGAATCATCCTCTCAAGCGACTTATAGTAAGTCAAGTGGAAGTTGGATAAAATCTGGTAGCCGTTGGTGGTATAAGCATTCTGATGGTTCTTATACTACAAATGGATGGGAAAAAATAAATGGTACCTGGTACTATTTTGATAGTGAAGGTTGGATGAAGACAGGTTGGATTAAAGAATCTGGAAACTGGTATTATCTAGATGATAGTGGTGCTATGAAAACTGGATGGTGTTTGGTTTCTGGTAGCTGGTATTATTTAAATACTAGTGGTGTCATGCAAACAGGTCTACAGACTATCGAAGGTAAACAATATTATTTATCTAGTAGTGGTGATATGCAAGTTGGTTGGCATAATATCGGAGATGATACCTATTTCTTTGCTAATAGTGGGGAAAATCAAAATATCAATCGTCGAGCTTTAGTTCTTGGTGAAACATCTACTCCAGCAGTACCTATAGCAGATGTTAATGCAATGGAAAATGTATTTAGTAACCAAAACTTTAGTGAAGTTGTTCGTTTCCCAGATAGAACTAAGTCCGATATTATTGCAAAAATGCAAGAACTTTTTGAATCTTCTAGCGAAAGTGATGTGAACTATCTTTACTTTACTTGTCATGGAGGAAGAGACGGAAGAATCTATATTGGTAGTGATGGTCTAGCATTTTCTGGTTGGGAATTGGCGTCCATTTTGAAACAATACAATGGTAAGTTTGTTGTTATGCTGGATTGTTGCTATTCAGGAACAATTATAAATGCAGGTAAATCAGATGAAAAGGCCGTCTCTAAGTCTGAAGAAGTATTTGATGAACAAGAATTTTTGGCAGGATTTTCAACAGGAGATGTAGCAAGCAAGAATGGCGAAATGCTTGATTCTAAATTCCTCGTATTATGTGCCTCTTGGCAGGAGGAAGAATCGTATAGTACATATGGAGGTGGGAGTCTTGCCACAAGATACTGGGCAATGGGAACAGGCTGGAATCCTCTTCAAAATATAAAGATTTCGCCTGTGGCTGATGTCAATAATAATGGAAGAGTTACTTTGGATGAACTCTATCAATATTCTTACAGTCAGGTTCTTGAAGTTATATCAAGAAGTAATAAGCAGCAACATGTATCAGTTTATCCAGAAAACAGTCAATTTGTTTTATTCCAAAAATAAGGAGTTAAGAAAATGAAAGTATCACAAAAAATCACACTATTTAGTTTGTCATTGGCAGGCTTAGCTTTACTAGCTTTTCCTCATTCGGTAAAGGCCTTCGAACTGAAAGAAGTTTGGCGTGTTAAAGGAGGAGTTGTGTATCAAGATGACAAAATCCTTCGATTTAACAATGGTCATGACATAGATATTAAAGTCTTGGATTTGCCAACAACTGAGAAAATCGAGTGGAAAGTTACTTTAGATGGCCAAGACCAGACTGTCAATTTTCTAGCTCAAGAAGTGGATAGATCCAATATCGGTGAAGAAGGACGTTACCTGAATTTCTATGTTCCATATGGCTATAGAGGAGATATCAAGGTAGAAGCCAAGAGTGGAAATGAAGTAAAGACCTGGTCTACTAAAGTGGTAGATGACGTATATAATGGTGGAAAGAGTGGTTACTACCGTATTGAAGAATCAAATGATCAATACACCTACCTTGATGCCAAATGGGATTATCAAACCAAGACTTACACTGCTACCTTACCAGAAACTGTTAATGGTCAAAAGGTCTATGCTTGGGCAGATTATGACAATGGTGAGTTAAAACTTGCAAAACCAGAAACCATCAGTCATTCCTATAAGAGTGGGGGAGTTTTCCAAGAACTTTATCCAATTATAAAAGCAGAAAGCTGGCTAAAATCTAAACAAAACTGGTACTATCAAAAACAAGGCCAGCTAGTTAAAGATGCTTGGATCAAGGATCAGGGAAGCTGGTACTTTATGGATGATGAAGGGGTTATGTTTAATCAAACATGGCTACACCAAGGTGGCAGCTGGTATGCCTTTAAGTCATCCGGAGCCATGATCTCATCTGATTGGTTGTATGATAATGGTTCTTGGTATTACCTAAAGGACTCAGGTTCAATGGCAACAGGTTGGTTGAAAGATAATGGTTCTTGGTATTATCTAAAGAATTCAGGTTCAATGGCAACAGGCTGGGTGAAAGATAGTGGTTCTTGGTATTATCTAAAGAACTCAGGTTCAATGGCAACAGGATGGGTCAAAGACAATGGTAAGTGGTACTATCTGGCTTCATCTGGTAGCATGTTGCGTAACACATACACACCAGACGGCTACTATGTAGATGGCAGTGGTGCTTGGAAATAATCTAAAGTATACATTTTATTCCATCAGCTATTAGTGTACCTGCTCAGACTAAATGTTATCAGAGCTACAAGAAAAATCTAGATAATAATGATAATAATAATGCGAAAAGCGAGTCGAAACAATGAATTCTGTTTTGTTCGCTTTTTGTATTCAATCCGTTACATTACGGCATTTTCATTTAATTATATATCTTCCATAAATTTACATTTTTATATGAAGTATTTAATAAAAAGGAGTATAATGACTTTAAAACTGATTACATGTATGTCGATAAGGAGGTCAACTCTTTATGCTGAGAAGATTTGTTCCCAAGAAGCACCTCGTACTTTACTTCTTTTCTATTGCCATTACTTGGCTGGAAGCAATTATCA
>CAUQEW010000076.1:0-3451 GCA_963517115.1 uncultured Lachnospiraceae bacterium
TCCCTGTCTATAATGTTGAAGCATATATAGAACATTGTATTCATAATATTTTATCGCAAACCTATAGGAATTTAGAAGTTATTATTGTGAATGATGGTAGTCCAGATGACAGTATAAAGATTGCAAAAGAGTTGACAAAAGATGATTCGCGTTTTATCTATATTGATAAGGAAAACGGTGGACAGTCGGATGCACGTAATGTAGGTTTGGATTGTGCTAGTGGAGATTATATCTTTTTTTGTGATCCAGACGACTTTATGTTCGAAAAAAGTATCGAAAACTTGTACTATGCTAGTGCTTTGACGAATGCTGATATGGTAGTAGGATCATTTTGCCACTTCAAAGAAGGAATGTTTTATTTGTACAATTCAGATAAAGATGGGGAAATGTTATCTCGTATATCAGCAAAAGAGGCTATTGAAGGTATGGATAGTATGGAAGATTACCCATTCCTTCGTTATTCGGCTGTATGGGGTAAGTTATTTAAAAAGAATTTGTTTGAGACAATCCGTTTTCCTAAAGGAAAATATGCAGAAGATCAATTTATCATGTGGAAATTATATCTTGCAAGTAAAGTGATTGTTCGTTATCAGTCAGATGTATATTCCTATAGGGTGAATTACAAGGGATTGACGCAAAATTATAGTCTATCTCACTTGGATTTTATTGAAGCGATTGAAGAACGTATTCATACCTTAATGAAAATGCCAGAATTAGATTATCCTATGGAATTGGCATTTAATCAGTATAAATTTGCTTTGAAGAGAAATCTTTCTATGTTGGAAGGGAAGGGCTTTATTAAAGAAGAAGCGGAGTTACGAGAAAAAGTGGAATATGCTGATAAGGGAGAATACCTATTTTTAAAAAATATTAGAGAGTAAGATATGGAAAATCAATTAATTAGTGTTATTGTGCCGGTTTATAACGTTGAAGAGTATCTTAAACAATGTTTGGATAGTATTTTAGAGCAGACTTTTAGCGATTATGAAGTTATTTTGGTAAATGATGGTTCGACAGATAACTCAGGTCTAATTTGTCAAGAATACGCTGAAAAAGATTCACGTATTCGGTATTTTGAAAAAGAAAATGGTGGTCTTTCGGATGCTCGAAATTATGGAATTGAACAGGCACAAGGAAAATATCTTACTTTTGTTGATTCGGATGATTTTTTAGATAAATTACATCTGAATGTTCTTTATACTGCATTAGTAAGCAATAATGTAGACATCTCTATCGTAAACTATGCTAATTATCAGACCTCTACTGCTACTTTCTATCTTCATACATTTGGAGAGTACTATGAAAAAAAATATAGTTCAAAAGAATTACTAGATAATCTAGCTATTCTTGAAAGAAATGATTTGTCATTTTCTACTATATGGGGAAAATTGTACAAGAGAAGTGTCTTTTCATTTTTACGCTTTCCCAAAGGTGTTATAGGTGAGGATGTTGCATTAATCTATAAAATTTATACTCAAGTAGATAAAATTGTATATGCTCACAAAGACACATATATTTATAGAGAAAATGACTCTGGAATAACGAAGAGTAGGATTTATCCTTTAGTCACTGCTCAACTAAATCATGTAGCAGAACGTTTAGCTCTTTTAGCCATTATGGGATATGATGTGACGAAGCATTTTGATCGTTATATAACCTTTTTGAAAATTACGGAATATAATATGCGAATGATTTGGGGTATGGAAGATACAGAAACATATCGCCATATAAAGGAAAATTTATTATTGATTTCTCAGGATGAGAACTAGATAGTGAGAGGGAGTAATATGAGAGAAACGCAGGTAAGCATCATAATACCAGTGTACAATGCAGAACCTTATCTTCGACAATGTTTGGACAGTGTTTTGGGACAGACCTTTACAAATTTTGAAGTGGTTCTAGTAAATGATGGCTCGACAGATAATTCAGGATTTATTTGTCAAGAGTATGCAAGATTAGATAGCCGTTTCAAATATTTTGAAAAAGAAAATGGTGGTGTATCTGATGCGAGAAATTCTGGATTAGATTTAGCTCGAGGAGACTATGTTACATTTCTCGATGCAGATGATTTTCTCTTTGAAGACTATCTAGAAAAACTTTATATAGCTACTACTTTAAGTAATGCAGATATTATGATAGGGGGATATAGTCGTTTTGATGGTTCTGATTTTTATTTCTATAAGGACCACTTTAAAAGAGATTCCTTGGTGTCATTTACAAGTACTCAGGCAATTCAATTTTTAGATTCTATGCTTGATATTCAGTTTTTTAATTTTTCAACAGCTTGTGGTAAATTATTTAAGCGAACACTATTTAAGGAGTTACGCTTCCCTTTGGGGCGATATGCAGAAAATCAGTTTGTCATGTGGAAACTATACTTGAATGCGGAACGCATATATGCCTTTAACGGAGATTCATATGTTTACCGTGATAATAATGAAGGTTTGTCAAGTGTATTTTCTGTAAAGCATCTTGATCATATTGATGCTTTGGAAGAACGAATAAAATCAACTAAAGATTTAGAAGGGATTGATATCAGTCTTTGCTTTAATATGTATCGCTATGTATTAAAGAGAATATTGGAGCAATTGGAAGAACATGATTATATTGATGAGGCGAAGAAAGTACGTGAAAAATTAGAATTGGCTGAACAAGGACAATATCCATTTTTGTCAGATGAAGTTAAAGAGATTGAAGTAGAAAATGGTGGAGAACTAATTAGTATTGTAGTTCCAGTTTATAATGTAGAAAATTATCTTCGAATGTGTTTGGATAGTATTGAACACCAAACTTATTCAAATATAGAAGTTTTATTGATAAATGATGGTTCACCAGATTCATCTGGTGAGATTTGCCAAGAATATGTTGCTAGAGATAGTAGATTCCGATATTTTGAAAAAGAAAACGGAGGACAATCTGATGCACGAAATTATGGTATTGAAAAATCAAATGGCAAGTATCTAACCTTTGTAGATTCGGATGATTGGTTAAGTTTAACTTATGTGGAAGATTTATATCAAGCAGCTATTCGGAATGATGCAGATACTGTTGTCTCACATTACATCATCTATAATGAGAGTGATAGAAACTATTATGTTCATATTTGGGACGATTACTATGAAAAGAATTATACTGGTGAAGAACTTATCATGGAACTTCCCAAATTGGAATTAAATGGTTATATATACATAACGAGTTGGGGAATTTTGTTTAAGAAGGAATTGTTTAATAATATTAGATTTCCTAAAGGTAAAGTGATAGAAGACTCTCGAACAAATTATAAATTGTTTTTTAGATCAAACAAAATTGCATATATTCATAAAGAAATCTACTACCATCGAGAAGGAATAGAAAGCACAGGAAGCAGTGTTAATGAGAAACTTTTAACAGACGTTTTAGAATGCTTGTTAGAAAGATTAGCAATTTATACTATAAAGGGATGGAATTATTC
>CAUQEW010000077.1:0-2720 GCA_963517115.1 uncultured Lachnospiraceae bacterium
GCTTTTACTTGAGACTTTCCTTAGGTGATAGCGGACGCCAGCGAACTTCTTCGAAGTTCCATGGCTAATTTTTGAGCCTAAGTCTCAAAAATTCCGAACGCCTGAAATCCCAATCTTTCAGGCGTTTTTATCACGGCGTAAAGTCTCAGTATAGCCTCACACCGTTTGAAGACTATGGATTTTTATCCTTTTTTCTATATTTTTTATTATTTCCAAAATAGCTGTTCAATTTTAATGATATTATCTACAACTTTTTCGGGACTTTCCGATAAATCATTATCAATCCAGGATGAGATAATGGTTTCAAAAGATGTAGAGAAGGCTTTTATCACAATTTCATCTGAAATCTTCGTCTTTTTCTTGATCTTTTCTCTAATAGCTGGGTTGTTATTTATAAGATCACAAATAAGTTGTTGAACCTTATCTTTAAATTGAACGTGAGGTGCTTTTGAAATTGCTTTAAAATGTTTATAGTCATTTTTTATTAATAGTAGAGCCTTTAAAAGCATGTCCTCTTTATCTAAATTTCCTTGAGCTAAAATCTCCCAAAATCTTTGCATCGTCTCTGTTCCGATAGAGTATGCTAAATCATCCTTATCAAGAAAATGTTGATAAAATGTTCCCCTACTAACATTTGCTCTCTGAGTTATATTTCCAATGGTTATTTTTGAGTACTCCATTTCAAGTAGGAGGTCTATCAAAGCAGACTTGAGGTTAGTAACGCTATTAGTCTTTCTTTTCTTTGTCATTTTTTCCTTAATTAAACATATTGTTTGATGTTGTCATGGTCAATTTATGGGTATTATTATATTCTTTTTATGTGAATTATAAAAGTTAAAAAAGACTGTTTTATGTTCGCGAAGATAATTGATGCATCATTAATCATTTAACAAAATAATTAATGAAGGGAATAGAATTTAATGACAAAATCAAGAAAAATTCTAGGATTTATAGGTCTAGTTTTAGCACTCTTTATGGGAGCTTTAGATGCCACGATTGTTAATATCGCCCTACCAAATATTATGGAAGACTTACATACAGGATTGACTGATACAAGTTGGGTAGCAACAATCTATGTTTTAGCAATGTCTGTATTTATTATTACTGTTTCAAAACTCGCTGATATCTACGGTAGAAAATTGGTTATGCTAATTGGTGTAGTCATATTTGGCATCTTCTCATTCGCATGTATGGTGGCTGATTCTTTATTACTCTTAATTATTTTTCGGTTCTTCCAAGGAATTGGAGGTGCCATATTAACTCCAATTGTTCTCCCCATGGGAATTGAACTACTTGGGAAAGAGAATACCAGCCGTATTACTGCTATTATGGGGACCTTCAGTGCCTTAGCTGCAGCTGGGGGACCAGTAATTGGTGGTTTAATTGTCCATTGGACAACATATCATTGGATTTTTGGTATTAATGTTCCAATCGCTATCTTTGCATTCTTGAAGATCCTAGTAGGGACAAAAGAATCATATGATTTAAAAATTTCAAAGAATATGGACTGGCTAGGTATTATTTTTCTTACTTGTACTTTAGGTGGACTTATATTTGGTTTATTAGAAGGTCACGAGTATGGTTGGGCATCACAAACCATCATAGCTAGTTTTATTATTAGTGTTGTAGGCCTATTTTTTCTTTGTTTAACCGAAGGAAGAGTAAAATCACCTATCATTGACTTAAATTTATTCAAGGAAAGTACATTTACATCTTCAAGTCTTATTTATATGATTTTTGGATTTGCGATTATCGTACCTTCATTGATCTTAAACTATTTCTTGCAAAATGTTCGTAACTATTCTGCTTTGCATTCGGCATATCTTATTATTCCTACCTCTTTAGCTATCGTAGTAGGTATGCCGTTAGCAACTAGGATGTACCAAAAAATAAGTGCAAGATTACTTATTAGTATCGGATTGGTTATTACAGCAGGTGGCTTATTTATGCTTAGTCTTGTTGAGTATAATACCTCACAAAGTATGATTGTTTGTTGCAATGTGATTATTGGTTTAGGACTAGGATTTATGGCAATGTCCTTAACATCATCAGTAAAATATTTACCAGTTAATAAGGCTGGAATTGGGTCAGGTATCGTTAATGCTTCTAGATATATTGGGCAAGCCATTGGTATGGCTCTCCTCGTTACCATTTTAAATAGTAATGTCAATATTGCTAAAACACAAATTAAGGAAACAGCGTATAACCAAATTGAAAAACGGGTTTTATCAACAGACGTAAAAAAAGTTGCTAAGAAGGAGATTTCAAAAACTTTCGATACGACTAAGAAAAATAATAGTATTTCAACCAAACAAAGTAATATGGTTGAGGCAATCAAAATAGCTGCTCAAAAAACAGATAATCTTCCAGAACCTAAAAAGGGGAGTAATTATAGAAAGATTTATGATGCAAATCAGTTATTAATCAATGGAGTTGAAACTGTTAGTTCAAGTGTCCCACAGTTATCAACTAGTTTGAAAACTATATCTGGAGGACAAGCTAAAGTTGGTACAGCGATTAAATTATTAGCTCAAAAGGATGAATTATCATCTGCTCTTAAAGTAATTGTCAAAGAAAAAAATGAGCAGTTAAGCAGGGCATTTGATAATGTATTTATTGTAGGAGCAAGTATTGTATTGATATGTACCCCCTTGTCTCTGATGACAGAAAAGCGAAAAGATGAATAACTAAGTTATTTTATAATAGGAAAAGCCAGTCTA
>CAUQEW010000078.1:0-2543 GCA_963517115.1 uncultured Lachnospiraceae bacterium
CTGTTTAAGGTCACTTTAATGCCCGTTGCTTTTGTAAATGCATCAGCAACAGCTTTAGAACCTTCTTTGTGCTGGCCGTTGTAAACGGTAATATCGGCAAAGCTACTTGCTGAGAATGTAAGCGCGGCAGCGAGTGTCGCAATTTTGAAAGATTTGAATGTCATTGAAAACTCCTTGTTTTATGAGAATGAATGTTTTAGTTAAGTTTGAATAGCCTTTATTATATTTATAAATTTATTTAAATGCAAATAATTCTCAAATTTTCTTTTAGCAAAGAAAAAGGAGAGCGGTTAGCTCTCCTTCAATAGATTGATTACTTTGAATTTTGTTTATAGTGTGGCTGGTTGGATGTAACCACGCATTGATAATTCATGACAAATAATATCGAATAATCTTGAAAAATCATATTCTTCATCAATGAGTTTTTCATTGTTATTCATATCTTTATACCTATTTTGAATTAGGTATTTTTTGAGCGAGGTTTCTAGAACAATTTTAGTTGTTGGTTTTTCCATTTGAGACATCATATAAAGTTGAAGTTCGTTTAAATTTTCAATGCCTCCATTATACATATTGCCTAATCCGATATATTGATCTGCTCCATCTACCATAGTTTGCATATATTGAGTGAACCGTTTTGGTACATAAGTTTTGTTTTCTTCAAATTCATATATTGGATATGGTGTGAGATAGACGTTTATATAACCTAAGATAATTGCTAACAATACGGAAGAGTAAATTTCCTGTTCAGTGATATTTTCAAAACTTTTGTTGTTAGATACATAATCGGTTAATGATTTAATTGTAAAACTATCTACTTGATAGATAAAGTGTCCAAGTAATTTTGCAACGTCTTGATTATTGAATATATTACCTAGATTATTTTCTCTACCTTGATTAATGAAGGTTAATTTATCCAATAAACTTATATCTATATTCTCGGTGCGATTAATTTTATCTTGTAAATGAGCATGGCATAGTAAACTTCTTCTAAATCCTACATCGTAAAGATAATCAATACATTGTTCTTGTACGACATAATCGTTTTCTGATAATTGATTGATCATGTCACGTAAATGTTGTGGCATCCAAGAAATATATGAAAGTTGAAAATCTGTATCGCCAATATAAGCTAATTGATGTTGATGTAGGCTATCAACAAATTGATTCAAATAGAGAGGATGGTTGTGATATTCAAGATATTCATGGGCAACATAATGTTCATCTTTAGTTTGAATATTATCAAAGTTTTCAATTCTGCTCTTGTTATTGTTTTTTTCAGACTCAATCGATTTAATTGCATCTGAGAATAATTGAACAACCGCTTTGCCACGACGAGTTTGCTCAGAGAGCGGTAAATTCTGAGTGTATTTATTGGCATAGAGCATAATATCACGTGCAACTTCTCGGCTTTTCCAACCGGGATAGGTGTTGTAAGAAATATAAGCAATACCATTTGGCGTTAAATTCTCACGACAAACCTCAAGTATTTTATTTTTGACATTATCAGGTACCCAAGAATAAATACCATGCACGATGATGTAGTCAAACATGCCAAATTCAGGCGTAATATCGAGAATATTTTTTGTTTCTAAACGAATGTTTGTTAATCCCATTGATTGAATAATTTCATTACCTTGAGTAATTTGACTATCTGCTAAATCAATGCCGACAAATTCCGTATCTGGATAATAAACCGCTTGAGAAATTAAGTTTCCACCAAAAGAAGAACCTAATTCTAATACTTTAGCACCTTTGAGTGCTGGTGGTGTTAATCCCCATAATGTTGCATTCCCTTCCAAAAGCGCAATGCTCGTATAAGAAAAGGGTTTTGAGTAGTATTTAAGTTCGTCGTAGCGGTTATTTTGTTTGGTCATAATCTATCCAGTTTGTCACATAATTGAGGGCACATATTATAGAGGGAATAGGGATGAAAACAAAGCGATGATTATTTCCCATGAAGTGGTAATTACGCTAGAATAACCGCAATTTTCACCAGCTTAGTATCCTCATTAGATAGATTTTCTTATATCAAAATTTCATATTCCATTCTATTTTCTTACTTCTCCCCACGTTGATTTTTCTCCATAATGTCTGGTAGAAATTTCTAATAAGGACAGATATGAATATTCAGCAAATTATTAAACAACATCATTTAGAACTCTTATTTCAACAGGGCTCTTTCGGCATAGAGAAGGAAAGTCAACGTGTATATGTTAATGGCTCAATTGTGACAACACCACATCCGAAAGCCTTTGGTAATCGTTGCTTTCACCCTTATATTCAAACAGATTTTGCGGAAAGTCAGTTGGAACTGGTGACTCCGCCTATGAAAAAATTAGAGGATACATTACGTTGGCTCTCGGCAATTCATGAAGTCACCTTACGAACATTACCCGACAATGAATTTATTTTTCCTTTCAGTATGCCAGCCGGTTTACCGCCAGAAGATCAGATTAAGGTCGCTCAATTAGATAATTCAGAGGACGTGGCTTATCGTGAGCATTTAGTCCAGTCTTACGGTAAATATAAGCAAATGGTCA
>CAUQEW010000079.1:0-2504 GCA_963517115.1 uncultured Lachnospiraceae bacterium
GGGTTTTGAAAGCATCTGAAAAAAATAAATCCAAATCCAAAGACCAACGCTTCATAATTTTACAACATAGAAATATTGATAATAAATCAAATATAGATATATATAGCGTCGAAAACTCATCTAAAAACAACCAGCTCTCACCAGATAATATACGAAGCCAGATTGTCACAAATAAATAACGAATACTTTGAAAGAAGAGAAAAAGATATAGAGAAAGAAAAAGAGCTTCTACTTTTCTCTTATGCAATACGAGTAAAAAAATACAGTAAAAGAAGAGAAGGATTCCTATATGAAATAATTCTCCAAATGTTTGACGAGTGGATAAACTAATTAAAAATACAATGATCCAATAACGTTTTTTATAAAATTCTGGGGAAATTTGAGCGCCCAAATAAATAGTAGGCACCATGGTTGAAACGACTACCAACAGAATATATAGCACAGAAACTAAGAATTCTAAAATAATCATAGAATAAAACGACTCCTAATTTATTTAAGCGAAATAATATTTATCTCCCCGATACAACTCTCTAGTTTTTCATACTTTCTGAAAAACGATACATCTACAAAAGGCCTTAGTTTCTTTTAAAATACAAGAAATCTAAAGCCTCTTGAAAATGATTTGCACGTTTTATTTTTTATATTCGTTGTGAAGATTGCTTATCTATTTATTTTACCACAAGAACCTTGTAATATTCATACTTATTTGGCTGTGTAATCTTAATTTTTTGACCATAGAAACCATCGATTTCTTTGTCAAAATAATCTGAAAATCTTGATGGCAAGCGTTTCATCTTAAGAACTTCTCCAGATTGGTCTGCATATACAAGTAAGTGATGGTGGGTTGTAGCCATACCATCATCAATCAGTACAAAGTAACCTGTTTTGAGCTTACCTTGTCCATTATCTAAATAGTATAGTTTATTGTTATTGATTGTGAAGTTATCCAATCGAAGTCGTACACCTGGGTCTTCTAGATAAAGATCATTGCCAACTTTTTTGATTTCTGATCTAGTTGTCATCTCTGGAAGTGGTAATACTCTACGACCATCTGCTCCAAAGTAATATCGACCTGGTAGATTTTGGAAATTACGAATAACAGCTTTAGGATCAATTTCTTGTCCTTCTTCTTTATTATCTACTAAAGCTAAGATTGTATTTGAAACTTCATCCCCATATTTGTCGGAAAACTTCTTGATTTCAGGTTTGATATACCAAGTGTTTTTATCCACGATAACATCAGTAAAGTTATTTCCGTCAAATTTTGCTTTAATCAGATATTCATATCCATCGCCTAAACGAACAATGTCACCATGTTTATAAGGGCTATTTTGTAAAGTGAACATATGGCCATCCTTGCTGAGAATATAGCCTGTGCCATCACTAGAATTTACAACTCTATCAGAGGCCATTGCACCTGATTGTTCAAAATAATACCAATTACTATCTATGAACACCCAACCTGTCATCATAGAACCACTAAAATGAAGATAGTACCAAGTAGCCCCTTCTTTGTACCAACCAGTACGCATAGCGCCACTATTTGCTAGTGAATACCATGTGCTACCTTCCTTGTACCAGCCAGTACGCATAGCACCACTATCTGCTAGTGAATACCAGGTATTGCCGTCTTTGAGCCAGCCTGTCTGCATTTTACCAGAACCATCGAAGTGATACCAAGAGCCAGCATTTTGTACCCATTTATTTTTAGCTAAGCTTCCATCTTGAGAAAGATTCCAGTCAGCGCCATTTTTAACCCAAGTATCTGCAGCCTGTGCTTGATTGATTGACAAAAGCAGACCAGCACCTGCAAGCAAACCAAGTGTAAGTAGTTTAGATTTTTTCATAGCCATTTCCTCCTATTCTATAGCGAAATGAACATGACTTCCTAGTATACAAAGCTGTTCGCTTTTTCGTTTTACTATGTGAAATAGTTTATTTCACAACAGAAACATTTCCTGTCTTACTATCGATTTTAACAGTTTGACCGTAGAAACCGTCAATTTCTTTATTAAGATAATCTGAAATTCCTGTTGGCAATCGTTTCATTTTAAGAATTTCACCAGATTGGTCTGCATAAACAAGAATATGATAGTGATGATAGCTTGGTCTATCATCAATCAATGCAAAATAACCTGTTTTGAGTTTGCCATTAGCACCATCTAAGTGATATAGTTTATTATTATTGATTGTGAAGCTGGTAGCTCCAAGAAAAAGTCGTGCACCTGGATTTTCTAGATAGACATCATTTCCAACTTTTTTAATCTCTGAATAGGTAGTCATTTCTGGTAAATTTGTTACTCGACGACCATCTGCCCCAAAGTAATACCTGTTTGGTAAGTTTTGGAAATTCTTTATAACAGCTTTAGGATCAATTTCCTGTCCTTGATCTTTATTATCTGTTAAAGCCAACATCGTATTGGAAACGTAATCCCCATATTTATTAGAAAACTTTTTAAACTCTGGTTTGATGTACCAGGCATTCTTTTCAACAATGACTCCAT